>JAZOBF010000056.1:0-2197 GCA_045595845.1 Acutalibacteraceae bacterium | reverse complement strand
GAAGTCCCACCAAAAATCCCTCTTCGTGCAGGCGGTCTATGACCTTTTTGAAATCGGCAAAACCGCCCGGGTGCGCTTTTTCAAGGCAGTGGAAGTCGCCCTGTGCGTAGTTGCCGTAGTGATGCAGATTGATCTGGGTGATACCGAAACGGCGCATTGTCGAAATGATCTTATCGACATTCCCCGTTGTAACCGAGCCGATGTGAACCGCATAAGTTCCGCGCGCATCCCCGGCACACATATCGGCATACGGTCCGCCGATTTTGGACTTAGGCACTTCACCGTCGGGAATCTCATCAAGCACAATGCGTTCAATGCGCCTGACCTCGGACGGCGGTGCGCCTATTACCGCGGCTTTTGCGGGGTACTTACTGCTTTTTGTCGAGAACACGCCGATATGCGGATATGCCGAGGCACAGAGTTCGCGGTTGTCGCCGGGATGCTCCTTCATATTGGTCGAAAGGGTCATGCCCATAAGCGTACCGACAAACTCCGACGAAGCGTCATCGAGGGTGATATTCACAAACGATATCGACAGAAAGTCCTCGCGCGAGAGTCTGCTCACGGTAAAGGTCAGGTATTCGTCCTTTTCGCAGACGGCAATGTCGGCTTCGGTACCGTCGGCAAACACAAGCGAGAGTACGCCGCCGTCATAAGATGCCTTAGCCGCCGGGATGACCGAACGGTCGCTTGCTGTAATCACGGCACACGGACCGCTTATTATGCGTTCATCGCCGCCGTATGATGAAAAGCCGATATTCCTTGCATCGGCGGATATTGTGTATTTTAGGTATTTTGTGCTGAATGTGATGTTTTCCATTATATCCTCCTTTGACGGACGACGCTTGCGGATCGGTACGCATAATAAAGTACAGCGGCAGCCGTCACGCTTAATATGTCAGATATGAAAAAAAGCAGCCGCCGGTCGGAATTCTGCGGTTGCTTTGACTTGCGGATTTACATCTGCATTATATCATCCGGTATTGTATTTGTCAAGCGTTTTTATATGCGCAATATTGACAAGTACTGTCGGTTGTGGTAAAATAACATCGGACACCGTGTCGGTAAAACGACTGTCATGAAAGTGAGAAAACGGTGGCGGTTCTTCCTGTCAGCATTAATTTGCCCGGGAAGTGTTATAGTATTGCTTTCCGGAGCTTAATTGCGATGGGAGGTGAGAAAACTTGTTTGTTACGCTCGATGATCTTTTGTCGATAGCTCAGGTACTTATCGGTCTTGCCGATAATATCTTTGCGTTCATCACATTAGTGATTTTAGTTGTGATGAACATAAATAACAGCAAAAAGTAACCGCCCGTCTACCAAACTGCGCAGTTAGTTTACTGTGTTTTTAGGGAAGCACCGTCGCCACGCCGATTGACATCATTTGAGTACTGCAATACTCAAGTGGCGGTGTCCGAACTTATTTTACACATTTATTATACCACCGCGCACAACCGTTGTCAATACTTTATTTGAAATGCGCATATAATTAATTCCCACCAAACTATTGACATAAACGAAAACAGCGGTTATAATAATAGTACAGTATAATACATAACTGCGCAAATATAACGAAAAATACACTACCGAACAAGGAGAAAACACAATGGGAAAGAAGACTACAGATTTCCGTTACAATACCGGTGCTACCAGAGTACCGTGGGCAGCTGTCGGCGAAAACTACAATGCAGCCGATACCATGGAAGTTATTAAGTTCTTAATGCAGGGCGAAGGCGCTGACTACGACGAAGCTATCAAGCGCGTTGAAGAAGCCGTATACGCTCTCTCCGAAAAGGCTACACCTCCCGGAAAGCTTTCGCTGGCAGGCAAGGTTGAAGCAGCCGAAGCAGCCGTTGACGAATACCTCGGCATCGAAAACAGCCTCTTCCTCACCAACTGCACCGCAGGCTTTGAGATCGCTTGCAAGTACGCAGGCATAGGCCCCGGCGATGAAGTTATCGTTCCGGCTATCACATTTGTGGCTACTATGGCGTATCCCTTGGCCGTTGGTGCAAAACTTGTGTTTGCCGATGTTGACCCGAAAACTATTAACATGGATCCTGCCGATGTAGCAAGAAAGATTACGCCGAAAACCAAAATGATAGTGCCTGTACATATAGGCGGTTATCCTGTTGATCTCGATCCAATTATGGAGCTTGCAAAAAAGCACAATATACTGGTGCTTGAGGATGCCG
>JAZOBF010000055.1:0-51930 GCA_045595845.1 Acutalibacteraceae bacterium | reverse complement strand
CGTTTTGTAAGATGCTTTCGTTGCCCACGCCCGTGTAGCGGCGGTGGGCGTCGGCGTCGGCCAGCTTGAGGTCCATCAGCACGTAGTCGCAAAGCGAGATCACGCGGGCAAAGTCCGCCGCGTCGGCATATCCGGACGTCTCGATGGCCGTATGCACCTTGCCGCGAAGCGCGCTAAGGAGAGCCACACAAAAATCAGCTTGAAGGAGAGGCTCACCGCCCGACAGCGTGATGCCGCCGGATTCTCCGAAATACGCGCAAAATGCCGATGCCTTTTCCACTAAGGCGGCGGCGGTATATACCGTGCCGCTTTTGGGATCCCAGGTATCGGGATTGTGACAACAGGCACATCTCAGAGGACACCCCGATAAGAAGGCTACAAAACGCACACCGGGTCCGTCCACCGTGCCGAGCGATTGAATGGAATGAATTCGCCCGACGATTTCTTGTGTACTCATGGTGTTACCTTACAGACTGCCGTGGAAGGTACGGCTGATGACTTCGCGCTGCTGTTCACGGGAGAGTTTATGGAAATGGACCGCATACCCTGATACGCGAATGGTCAGATTCGGATAACTGTCAGGATCTTCGTACGCTTTGAGAAGTGTTTCACGGTTTAAGACATTGACATTGATGTGGTGCGCGCCTTTTGCAAAATAGCCGTCCAGAATGGATACCAAGTTGTCAATGCGCTCACTATCGGTTCTGCCGAGTGCCTCAGGCGTAATAGAGAAGGTGTTGGATACGCCGTCACGGCAATCGTCATATCGAATTTTCGCCACCGAATTAAGCGAGGCGAGTGCACCGGTTTCTTCGCGATTGTGCAAGGGGTTTGCGCCCGGCGCAAAGGGTGCGGCCGCGGGCCTGCCGTCAGGGGTAGCTCCCGTGTGTTTGCCGTACATGACATTCGAGGTGATGGTGAGTACCGACAGCGTATGTATGGCCTTGCGATAAGTAGGCGTTTTGCGTAATTCGGTGATGAAATTATGTGTTATCTCCACCGCAATCCGGTCCACGCGGTCGTCATCGTTACCGTATTTCGGGAAATCGCCGTCACGCTTAAAGTCCACGATATACCCGTTTTCATCTTTTACGGGTGTGACGGTGGTATGCTTGAAAGCGCTGAATGAATCGGTTACAACCGACAATCCCGCCACGCCAAACGCCATCAGACGCTCGACCGAGGTGTCGTGTAACGCCATCTGAATTTTTTCGTACGCGTACTTGTCGTGCATATAATGAATGATATTCATGGTGTTGACATACAGCTTCGCTACCCATGCCGTATAGAGCTTATACCGTTCCATAACCGACTCGTAGTCTAAAGTATCGAGAACCGACATCTGCGGACCGATCTTTTTGCCGGAGGTGGTATCGTACCCGCCGTTGATAGCGAGGAGTAACAGCTTTGCCAAATTGCACCGCGCACCGAAGAACTGCATCTGCTTGCCGATACGCATCGCGGATACGCAACAAGCAATGGCGTAATCGTCACCATAAATCGGGCGCATCAAATCGTCACTTTCGTATTGAATGGAATCGGTATCTTTGGATACTTTGGCACAGTAGCGCTTAAACGGTACGGGCAATTCCTTTGACCACAAGACCGTTAAGTTGGGTTCGGGTGCGGAGCCGAGCGTATACAGCGTGTTGAGCATACGGAATGTCGTTTTGGTGACCAGAGAACGCCCGTCCTCACCGACACCGCCGAGCGCTTCGGTGATCCACATGGGATCGCCGCCGAACAACTCGTTGTATTCAGGGGTGCGCAGATGGCGTGCCATACGCAGCTTCATGACGAAATCGTCCATGAGTTCCTGTGCGCCTTCTTCGGTGAGTGTGCCGTTATCCATATCCCTTTTGATATAAATATCAAAGAATGTGCTGACACGGCCAAGTGACATGGCGGCACCGTTTTGTTCTTTAATGGCGGCAAGATAAGCGAAATAGGTCCATTGGATTGCCTCGCGGGCATTGGAGGCGGGTTCACTGATATCAAAATCATACATGGCTGCCATTTCTTTGAGATTCCGCAAAAAAGCGATTTGTTGATACAATTCCTCACACAACTTGGTCTGTTCCGCCGTGAATAAGGTTTCGGACAGGTTGGCTTTATCGGCTTGCTTTTGTGCAATCAGATGATCCACACCGTACAGTGCGACACGGCGATAGTCACCGATGATACGACCTCTGCCGTAGGCATCGGGAAGACCGGTAATGAGGTGGCAAGAACGGGCCGTACGCATTTCATCCGTGTATGCACGGAATACGCCGTCGTTATGCGTGGTGCGGTACATGAATTCTTCTTCCACCTTGCGGCTGAGCTTGTAGCCGTATGCTTCGCACGCATTGCGTACCATACGCATACCGCCAAAGGGGTTGACACCACGCTTTAACGGACGGTTGGTCTGCAGTCCGACAATCAATTCGTTTTCACGGTCGAGGTATCCCGGCGCATAACTCGTCAGGGAAGACACCGTATCGACATCAATATCCAACACACCGCCCTGTTGACGCTCTAATTGAAGCAACGATTGCAAGCGTTCCATCAGCGACTTGGTACGGGGAGTGGCATCGGCGAGGAAGGTCTCATCGCCGGTATACTCGGTATAGTTTCGCTGAATAAAATCGCGCACATTGATTTCATCTTGCCACGCGCCGGCGGTAAATCCTTTCCAATTCTGATGGGTCATGTTTCATTCCTCCAAACAAAAAGGCAAATTCAGTTGACACTGAATTTGCCCAGACGGTCGGCTTTTTCTTTTACACTCCACCGCAGTATTCTGCGTTATCCGTCAGTCATGTAAAAGTACTGCGTTATTATACCGTAATTTCGACAAATTGTCAACTGCCTTTACTTAAAAAACAACGGGAGTTTTTCCAAGAACAGAATATCGGTGCGATCGGCGGCATCCCCCTCCGCTAAAAATGCACAGGCGGCGGCTTCCGCACCGCCTGCTTGTTTGACCAGTTCGCGCACCGCGACGAGAGATTCTCCCGTGCTGATGACATCATCCACAATCAACACGCGTTTCCCGCGAATTTTGTTGACCTCACTTTCACCAAGATACAGATGTTGTTCGTGTTGTGTGGTGATGGAGGTTACCACGACATCGAGCGGGTTGCGCATATACACTTTTACACCCTTGCGCGCAATCACATACGGTTTACCCGATTGGCGTGCAAGCTCGTAAGCAATGGGGATACTTTTGGCTTCGGGAGTCAAAATGACATCAAATTCGGGTGCGCGTTTCAACAATTCCGCACAGCCCGCTATTGTCACTTCCACGCTGTCGAAACAGATAAATGCGGCAATATCCAATTTGTCGCTGACGCTGAATTTTTCCAAAGCACAGGGAACACCCGCAATGGTCATATTGTAAAATTCCGACATCTTCAACATCCTCTTTTCTTATTGTTCTAACCACGCATCCAACTGCTCTTTCGTGCGGTAGCCGATGGCGGAATCCACAACTTTACCGTCCTTAAACAGGAGCAGTGTGGGGATACTTTGAATACCGAATTGCATGGCGATCTCACTTTGTTCATCGACGTTGACTTTGCCCACTTTAAGAGAGCCCTCACGCTCGTTTGCGATTTCCTCCACGGCGGGTGCTATCATACGGCACGGACCGCACCAAGTGGCCCAAAAATCCACCAAAACGGGAATGTCGGATTGCAATACTTCTTGTTCGAAATTCTCTTTCGTCAAAATGAGTTCCATCATGCATTCTCCTTCGATTTATAATACAACATGCAGTGACAAAACCCCTCAAAATCGGGATCGTTCATCTGCTCACGAAATTCCTTGCAAATGCATTTGTTATCCTCGGTGCGTTGCAGGCGGCAAGGACAGTAACCACCGGTCTTTTTGAGTCCTTCTTTGATTGCTGCCACGACCTCTTTATCGGGGTTTAGTGTGATTTTCATGGTATCACCTCATGTATATTGTACCACACTCTTTTAGTAAGTACCAGTATTTTATTGATTTTTTTCGTGGGGAATGATACAATACGAAACGGAGCGTGATACCATGATCTGGAAATTATTTGTGACCTTTTTAAAGATAGGCGCGTTTACATTCGGCGGAGGGTATGCGATGATTCCGCTTATCCAACGCGAGGTCGTGGAAAAGAATAAGTGGCTGACTGATGAAGATATTCTGGATATCATTGCCATTGCGGAATCTACCCCCGGTCCCATTGCCATCAACTCGGCAACTTTCGTCGGGTACAAGACGGCGGGTTTTTTCGGTGCGTTTTTTTGCACGCTCGGTGTGGTATTGCCGTCCTTTTTCATTATTTTGCTCGTTTCGTTTGTGCTGGAACAATTTGAAGCCATCAAAGCCGTGCAATACGCGTTTAACGGTATTCGTGCGGGCGTGTTGGCGCTCATCTTAAAAGCACTGATTACGATGTATAAGAAATGCCCCAAAAATTTGATAGCCTATATCGTTATCGCGGCGTCGTTTATTGCGGTGGCAGTATGGGATATCAATGTATTGCTCGTGATTATCGGTTGCGCCGTGTTTGGGCTTGTCACCTCGCTTGTCGCGGAAAAGAGGTGCGGGAAATGATTTTTCTTTACCTGTTTTTGACTTTTTTTAAAATTGGCGCGTTCACCTTTGGCGGCGGCTACGCCATGTTGCCGCTCATTCAAAAAGAGGTGGTATCGCTCGGTTGGATGGAAAATGAAACCATCTTAAATTTCATCGCCGTCAGCGAAAGCACGCCCGGTCCGTTTGCTGTTAATATGGCAACCTATGTGGGGCAGGCAATGGGCGGCACCTATGGGCTGTGGGGCAATCTGTTGGGGGCCTTTTGTGCGACGCTCGGCGTGGTGTTGCCGTCCTTTATCATCATTTTATTGGTCGCCAAATTTTTCGAAAAATTTAAAGAAAGCACCCTTGTCCGGGGTTGCATGACGGGGCTAAAGCCTGCCGTCATCGGTCTTATCGGCGCCGCTTTGGTCTCCAACGGACTCACCGTGTTTTTCCCCGTCGGCATCACACTTTCCGTATTCGCTACGGTGGAATTTATAAGCGCTATCGTGATTTTTGCTCTTACTCTCACACTCGCCCTTAAAAAAGTACATCCTATCTTAATTATTGTTATATCTGCCGCGCTCGGTATCGCGGTAGGGTATTTGTTTTAACAAGCAGGAGCGGTTGCTCCTGCTTTTCATATTCTCCCGCTTTCGGACATACAGTGATAGCGGGAGAGTGAGAGTATGATTATCTTAAAAAAACGGTGGATTGTAAGCGCCCTTTGTTGTTTGGCATTGGTGATTGCTTCACCGCTTGCGATTGCCGAATATGCCGCCGCGCGTCCGACCGCCGGGGCGGTGACGAGTTGGGGACTCAGTTTTCAAACAGAGGGACAGACTCCCGTCGGAAATGCCGATGCTGCGTACTTAAAACAATTTAATGCGTACTATGTCGGCGAAACCTCTACGGAACACGAAAAAACACTGTATTTGACCTTTGATGCGGGCTTTGAAAACGGCAACACCGCCCCTATTTTGGATGCGCTGAAAAAACACGGAGCATCGGCGACCTTTTTCTTGGTAAAAAATTTTCTGGATACGGCACCAGAGCTTGTTAAGCGCATGGTGGCGGAGGGGCATACCGTGGGGAATCACACAGCGAGCCATCCCGATATGTCCAAAATAGCTGACCGTGCCGCGTTTGAGCGGGAGCTTACTTCTTTGGAAGACGCGTACCGCACATTGATTGGTTCCGATATGCAGAAACTGTACCGCCCGCCGCAAGGCAATTTCAGCGAATCCAACCTGCGTATGGCACAGGAGATGGGGTACAGTACCTTTTTCTGGAGCTTGGCGTATGTGGATTGGTATGTGGACCGTCAACCTACCCGTGAACAGGCACTCGACAAGCTGACAAAGAGGGTACATCCGGGTGCGATTGTGTTGTTACACAGCACCTCTTCCACCAACGCACAAATTTTAGATGAATTGCTTACGAAATGGGAATCGATGGGGTATCGGTTTGCCCCGTTGCAGGAATTGCTGTAACACATCCCCTGTCCGCCACCATACAATAGCACAAAGGGGGCAGACAGTATGGGGGAAATCATAGCGGCGACGGTCGCGTTGTTATTGGCAGTTTACGGCCTTGCTGACCTTGTGGCACGGGTGTGTTGGTGTTTCGTATTTGCGGGTGAGCGTGAACCGCTCGTTTTAACGGTGACGGCGGGGGACGATGCAGAATACCGTATCCGACGCTTAGCGGTGTGGGCGAGGCTTTGCCCGCACAAGGGGTTTGCGCCGATGGTACGATTAACAAAAAACAGTCCCGTTTTGGAAGACTTGTGCCGCGAGCTCGGCATTCCGTGTATCAAAAATCCGTAAACGGCTTTACAAGCGCCGTAGGGTGTGCTATAATAAAAACAGAATATATGTTCGGCGAAAGGTCAACGGGACATGGAGGAAATAAAACAGGTATTATCCGGTGTTGTGGAACGGGTAGTTTTTCGTAACAAGGAAAACGACTGGACGGTGCTGGAACTGGCGGCGGAGGACGAATTTCACAAGGTGGTGGGTGTCCTGCCGACCGTGCAGGCGGGCGAACAACTGAAACTGACGGGCGAATGGGTAGAACACCCCAAATTCGGCCGTCAGTTTTGTGCGCATTCCTGTGAACACGAACTGCCCACCGACCGCGACGCAGTTTTTCGGTACTTGGCATCAGGCGCTATCAAGGGCGTTGGACCGGTAACCGCCTGCTCGTTGGTAGCAAAGTTTGGGGAAGATACCCTTCGTGTGATGGAAGAAGAACCGGAGCGATTGTGCGAGGTGCGCGGTATTACCGCGGCAAAAGCCGCCAAGATAGCGAAGGAATACCGTGAACAATTCGGACTGCGTGAAGTTATGCTCGCGTTTTCGGGTTTCGGAATCACGCAAAGTGAGGCATTGCGTTGCTGGAAACGGTGGGGGATGGCAACGGTAGATACCGTTCGTTCCAACCCGTATCTGTTATGCTCGGCGGGATTATATATTTCCTTTGAACGCGCGGATGCCATTTCCATGAGTATGGACCGTTTGCCCGACGATCCGTGCCGTATAGAGGCAGGACTTCTTCATGTATTGCGTCACAATCTGCAAAACGGGCATACCTGTTTGCCGTCTGATAAACTGGTCACGGTGGCGGCGCAGGTGCTGGGTGTGGATGCGGTCAAGACGGGAGAAGTATTACAGGATATGACGGCGCGCTTTGCGGTGCGCATGGAATCCATTGACGGGCAGCGGTTTGTTTTTCTGCCGGCACTGCATCAAGCGGAAAAGTATGTAGCGTCGCGCATTCGGTTGATGATGGGTTTTCACACCGAACTTGACAGTAAGATTGATCAGCATTTGGAAACCATGGAGCGGTTAAACGGCATCACCTATCAAGAACGGCAACGCGAAGCGGTGTTAGCAGCGGTGGAAAAAGGCGTCCTCATTTTAACAGGCGGTCCCGGCACGGGTAAAACCACGACCTTGCGTGCCATTATTGCCTTGTTGGAAGCGCTCGGTGAGCGAGTAGACATTGCCGCACCGACGGGACGCGCGGCTAAACGCATGACCGAACTGACGGGACGAGAGGCCCGTACCATTCATCGGTTATTGGAAGTCAAATGGGACGAAAACGATGCGCCGATATTCGACCGTAATGAGCAAAACCCCTTGGAATCGGATGCGCTTATCGTGGACGAAGTGTCGATGGTAGATGTGCAACTGTTTGAAAATTTACTGCGCGCCTTAAAGCCTGCTTGCCGTTTGATTTTGGTCGGAGATACCGACCAGTTACCTGCCGTAGGAGCGGGAAGCGTTTTGCACGATTTGATTGACAGCGGTGCGTTACCGATGGTTACGCTCAATCAGGTATTCCGTCAAGCGCTGACGAGTGATATTGTCGCCAATGCGCACCGTATTGTGGTGGGCGATATGCCGCAACTCACTAAAAAAGACGGTGATTTTTTCTTCTTGGAACATTTCACACCCGATGCTGCCGCGGATACCGTTATTGACCTGTGTACGAGGCGGTTGCCCGCGAGTTACGGCATCGGTGTATTGGATGGAATTCAAGTGCTTTGCCCCGGTCGTAAAGGCCCGCTCGGAACGGTGCGGCTGAATGAACGATTACAAGAGGTGTTTAACCCCCCTGCAGAGACAAAACGTGAATGGAGCGGGGAGACTGCCCTACTTCGTGAGGGCGACAAGGTTATGCACATTAAGAACGATTATGATATCGGTTGGACGCGGGACGGCGGCGAACAGGGCACAGGCGTATTCAACGGCGATATTGGGGTGCTCGAGAAAATTTCCCCACGCGAACAGACGCTGACCGTTCGTTACGATGACCGCGTGGCAGTATATAGTTATGAACAGGCAAAAGAACTTGAACTCGCGTATGCCATCACGGTGCATAAAAGTCAAGGAAGTGAATTCCACACCGTGGTGTTGCCGCTTTGCCATGTGCCACAGCCGTTGTGCTATCGCAATTTGCTGTATACGGCGGTGACGCGCGCCAAGACCTTGCTTATTGCCGTCGGTGACCGTGAAACGGTGCGTGCGATGGTGAACAACCACCGAAAAGCATTGCGATATACCGGCCTTGCCTATTTTCTGAAACAGACAGGGGAGGCCTTTGCATGACACCGTGGAAACAACGAATGTACCGCATATTGACATTTGTGTTGCCAAAGCGATGTGTGTTTTGTGATACGGTAATTGCGCCGAATCGTTTTTTCTGTGAAAAATGTGCATCAAAACGCTCGGTTGTTACCCCGCCGATTTGTCCGTACTGCGGACAGAGCAAGCAACAGTGCGGTTGTCAAAAACACCGACTCGCCTTTGATAAAGTGGCGGCGGCATTTTACTATGAAACCGCGGCACGGGATGGGGTTTTGCGATTAAAGCGATACGACGATCCGGATGCTGTTGAATATTTTTCCATGCAACTGTACGAGGTGGTGCTACGCGAGTACGGCAATGAGCCAATTGATGAGATTACTTATGTGCCGATGACAAGCCGCGCGTTGCGTAATCGAGAGTATAATCAAGGAGAACTGCTTGCGCGGGCACTCGGAAAACGGTTAAACATGCCGGTGAGAGCCCTGCTTACCAAGCTATATGAAACACGCCCGCAAAAGGAATTGAACATTGAGTCGCGTTCGGGGAATCTGTTAGGGGTTTTTGATGTGACCGAAACCGTGCGCGACAAGACTATATTGCTTGTCGATGATGTCATGACCACGGGTGCCACACTGCACGAATGCGCCAAAATGCTCAAAATCTATGGAGCAAAACGGGTGTTGGCCGTAACCGTGGCGGTGCGCAAATTTGAAAAAAAGACCGAATGAGAGGAATCCTCTCATTCGGTCTTTTGTTTTAGCATTGCAAGTCGGCAAAAAACTCTACACCGCCCTCGCGGTTTTTGACGCCGTACGGCATATGGTGTGCTTGCATAATGGCCGCCACCACGGACAATCCGATGCCCGTGCCGCCGTAGGCGCGGGTGCGCGCTTTATCAATCTTGTAAAAGCTTTCCCAAATGTGCGGCAAATCGTCTTCGGGAATCGGTGCACCATCGTTGTACACCGTTACGCGCAGGGCGTTTTCCTGCGGTTGTATACGGATGTGTATCTCACCGCCCTCGGTGACATGGTGTAGGGCGTTTGTCAGATAATTCGTAAACACCTGCTCAATCAACAACGCATCGCCCCACACGAATGAGGGGGTGTCGGACAGTGCGGGAAGAGAAATCCCGCGTTCTTCAAATAACGGTGCATACCGTTGTAACAAGCGCTTGAGCAGTGCCGATAAGTCAAACCGCTCAATGGTTAACTCGCCGCCGCCCGATTCCAATTGCATGAGTGTGGTGAGCTTCGCAATGATTTGTGATAACTTTTGTGCCTCGTCCTCAATGACGGTACAGTAGAATTCACGATCGGCGGCATTCGCCGCAATATTTTCATGCAATCCTTCTGCATAGGTTTGAATGAGCGAAATGGGCGTTTTCAGTTCATGCGAGACATTTCGGATAAATCGACTGCGTGCCTCGTTTTGGCGGGCGGTCGATTCCATATCGCTTTGCAACCGCGCGTTGGCAGTTTTGAGTTCCGATAAACTGTGTTCCATGGTTTCGGACACGGTATTGAGACTGTGTCCGAGATGGGCAAGTTCATCTTGTCCCCTGCCCATATATCGATCGGAAAAATCCATACGCGCCATGCGTTGAGCCATACCCGATAATTGCCGTACGGGGCGGGTGAAGATGCGGGCAAGCACAAACACGATCACACAACTGAGTACGAGCGTACCGAGCGTTGCCCACCATAAAAAGCGGTTGGTGGCGGCGATGCTTGCTTGGCTGTCTGCTATCGGCAGGCGCAGGGTGATGTGGATACCCTCTGCGCTTTTTCCGTACAGAACCATGCTCACGGCATCTCTGTCGGTTTGCTGACGGGTAGAAACGATATACGAGCCGTTGGAGACGGCGGGAGGTGTGAGTGTCAAGACCGGTAATCCGGAAAGACGGTCGGTGGTATACAACACCTGATAATCTGACCAAATAAGAATCGACATATCGTAGTCGACATGATAATGTGCCAGCTCATCGGCAAGGTTATCCCGTTTGGCAATGGCGTCCGCGGCGTCGGTGTAGGCTTGCGTCAGCAACGACTCTTTTTCGCGTTCATACAGTCGGGCAAACGCAAAGGTATTGAGCAATAGGTTAAATAACAGTAACGCTACAATGCATACGGCCAGTACACAGAACACTTTGCCGGCGACCGACCGAAAAAAGCGTGTGATGGTACTTTTCATACTTCACCTTCAAATTTATAGCCGATGCCGCGCACCGTTTTGATCATATGACCGGATTCACCGAGCTTGCTTCTCAGTTTCTTTACATGCGTGTCCACCGTGCGGGCATCACCGTTGTAATCGTATTGCCACACGCTGTTCAAAATGCGGTCGCGCGACAACGCGATTCCTTTATTGGTAACCAAATATTCCAGCAGTTCAAATTCGGTGTAGGTCAGTTGCACAAGCGTGTCACCCACATATACCTCGCGCGCCAACGGATCGATGCGCAGACGCGGCGCATCGGCAGATGGTGTAGAACCGTTGCGGCGCAGTACCGCCTCAATGCGGGCAGACAGGATTTTTAAACTGAACGGTTTTGCTACATATTCATCTGCGCCCAATTCAAAGCCCTGCAACTCGTCGGCTTCTTCACTGCGAGCGGTGAGCATAATGATGGGTGTCTGATGGGTGCGGCGGATCTCGCGGCACACCTGCCAACCGTCTTTGCGCGGCATCATGACATCCAAAATTACCAAATCGGGAAGCTTGTCGTAGAAGAGCTCCAACGCTTCGACTCCGTCGCACGCTTCGAGTGTTTCATAGCCCTTGATATGCAGATAGTCGGCAATGATACGGCGCATCCGCATTTCATCGTCGACGATGAGAACAGAGGGGTTGCGCATACTTTCACATCCTACTTCAAGTCGATTATGATTCGATCATTTGTTTCAAGCCGTGCGTTGCCCGTCAGCACCGCGATGACGCTTTGATAGAGCAACAACGGATCGTGTAAAAACCGATCGCGCACCAAGTCTGCTTGGCGGTCATCTGCCACCAATAAAGTGAATGACAGCAAGGGTGCTTCGTCGTTGCCAACGGTGCAGGTTACGGTATACCCCGCGTCGGTTTTTTGAATGTTTACTCGATTTTCTTGTTCGTTGCGGCGAAAAGCAAGCTGTTGTAACGCCACTTGTGCCGACCGTTCACGAATGGTGTACGGTAACAAGTCGGCGAGTGTATCGGCAGCTTGCGCGCCCGTATCGGTGACGGTCAGCGATCCGTCCTCGCGTTCACGGAGATTCCCCAATTCCAACAGCTCATCGATAGCGGCGCTGGTATCAAAGAAATTCGCCATACCGCCTCCGCAAATGATATCCAGCACATCATTGCGCAACATCGGTTCACCGGCGGCAATCAGCATATAGCAGATCAAAATTTTAATTTCGTGTCGGGAATGCAATCCGCCGGGTTCCACACCCGCGCTAAAGGCATCGTATTGCATACATGTGCCTCCTTTACCATTATCGGTATCAGTATAGCAAAAAAGCCGTCCCGCTGTCAACAGAGGGACGGCTTGTGTTACAACGAAATCACGGTGGCATCAAACAAGGTAGCTTCATCGAGGGAGTGGGTGACAAGCACAATGGGACAACCCGCAAACCGTTCGCGAAACGCATGAGCAATCTGTACTTTCAGCGCCTCGTCCAGACCGTTAAACGGTTCGTCGAGCAATAACAGATCGCCCCCGAAAACCAATGCACGGGCGAGTGCTACACGCCGCCGCATACCGCCGCTGAGTTCGTCGGGCATCCAGTCGGCGGCATCTTGCAACGAAACGGCACATAGTGCGGTTTCCACCGCGCCGCGGTCATCTGTCACCAACAACAGATTGTCGCGTACCGTCAGCCACGGCACCAACCGATCATCCTGAAATACCATGGCGATGCGCGAGGCACCGTTTTGTATCTGCCCTGCGGTTGGTGTTTCGAGTCCCGCAATCAGACGCAACAGGGTTGATTTTCCACATCCCGATGCTCCGAACAGGCAAATTGTCTGGCCGTCTTTTACCGTTAACGAGAAATCGGTGATGACGGGGGTATCCCCGTACGCAAACGAAACATTCTTAAGCGTCATGATGTGCCCCCCTTCCCGTCAAACGCAACAGCACCTTTTCCAACACCATACTGAGTGCGATCACAACCGCCGTCCATGCAAACACTTCCGGTGTTTCGAGCGTCATTTTGGCAAGTTGTAAGCGGTTGCCGATGGCAAGGGCGGGACGGCAGATAATTTCTGCCGCAATACCCGATTTCCACGCAAAGCCCAACCCGTTGCCGCATGCGGTTATAAAAAAGGGTTTAACAGAGGGGAGATATATACGCGAGAGAAGACGGCGTGACGGAACGGCATACAGGTGTGCCATTTCGAGCAATCCTTTATCGGTGCGGCGGATTCCCTCTTCGACATTCAACCATATGATGGGTAATACCATCAAAAACGCGATAAATGCGGGGATAATATCGTAGTCAATCCACACCAGCGTCAAAATGATAAACGAGGCGACGGGTGCCGCGCGAACAATGTGTAAAACGGGGGACAACAGCGCACGCAACAAGGGCAGATGAACCGTAAGCACCGCCAGTACCGTACCGCATACCAGTGCCGCCGCAAAACCCGCCACGATTCGAAGGAGTGACATGGCAACCGTCTCCCAAAACAGCACTGTCGGCAAGAGCTTTAGCAGAGTTTTGAGTACCGAAAGCGGGGTGGGAATGAGCAGTTCTTGTCGTACCAGTACGGCAATGAGCCACCACACCCCGATCCAGAATGCCGCTACCGCACACCCGCGCAAGGCGAGCTTTACTTTAACCCACATAGTAGAAGGCGTCATCGGGTAGTTTACCGCCGATTGCTTTGGGGTTGGCGTTAAACAACACCTGATAGTAGTCGGCAATCTGGGCTTTCATATCCGCCCCGCTCACAAAGGTCAGTTGGCAGTTCGGTATGGCTTTTTCGGCAAGTGCCGCTTTGGGAATGATACCATAGGTCTCACACAGTGCGGCGGTTGCTTTGGCATCTGCGGTTTTTTCGATGGAAGTTTGATACTCGGAAAGGAATGCATCTACCGCCGCCTTATTGTTTTCCAAAAACTCCTTGCGTACGGCTACACACCCCATCATCAGTTTACTGCCCGCAGGTGCGACAGCTTCCCACTCGGTGTTCATGGACAGCACCGTTTTTACGGCTTGATTTTGTGATGTGATGGAGGAGACATTGGGTTCGGGTACCATTGCCAGCGTGATATCTCCGTTAATCATCTTGGTGGCAAGTTCGGTGTTTTCCGCTAAAAACTTGATGGTGACATCCTTGTCGGGATCAATGCCGTTTTGGGAAAGCACATACCGTAGAATATATTCGGGATTAGCGCCCTCGCCCGTCGAGTAGATAGTTTTACCACGCAGATCAGCAAAGGAGGTGACGCCGTTGCCGTTATCCAGTATATACAACACGCCGAGCGTATTGACGGCCAATAGCTGCACCTTGCCCTCGCTTTTTTGATACAGAGCCGCCGCTAAATTGGTGGGGACCGCCGCAATATCCAGATTACCCGATGCGAGCAGATTGCCGATATCCTGTGGTACCGAGGAAACCGTGAACTCATACTCGTTGGCGGCGGTTCCCGTAGAATCCGCTTCCATCAAATGCACCATGCCGATTCCGGTGGGGCCTTGAATGGCACCGATATTCACCGATGTTTTTTCCGTAGGCTTTGGTGAACACCCGATCGCCATGGCGACGATGAGTACGGCCGTTAACACACATGATACTGTTTTTTTCATGATAGATTCCTTCTTTCTCATACAATACGATAATTTTTTTCTGTTTTTTCAATGATTCCGTCACGCACCAACGCCTCCAAGGAACGGTACAGACTGGAGCGTCCCATGTTGAGAGTGCTTGCCAGCTCCGTCATCGTGTCGGGCAGACGGATGATACCTTGTGCGTCCTGATGGGCAAGCAGATAATGATACAAGCGGTTTTCGGCATTACCCAGAGTGAGTGCCGACAGCTTGCGATTCAAGAACCGAATGCGACCGGATAAGAACCGAATATAGCGTTCCCCAATCATGGGGAATTCCACAAGCAACTGCGATACGAGCTCTTGGGGAAGAAACTGTACCGCGGTGTCCCCGTCGGCGGTGATTTCGGTCACATAGGCGTCCTGTTCGGCGTCAAACAAGGCTGCTACGCCGAAAATCCCGCCCGCATTGAGTCGGTTGATAACGACGCCATGTGCCGTATCCCCCTTTGAACGAACTGTCACCGATCCGCTGAGAATCAACCCAATCGCACGACGAAAGGTATCGGTGCTGTACACCACCTGTCCGCGCCGATAGGTGATGGGCGGCTCCAACTGTGCCGAAATCGCTTGTAAGGCATCATCGGAGATACCTTCAAACAGAAAAAATGCGGACAACGGACACACATTTGTCATGGGATGCCCCCCTTTTTTACCGTGTGACAGGTTTCAAAAGTGTCCCAAATGGGACACTTTTTATACAGTATACCTCAAATTTGCCAAAAAAACAAGGGGGAGCGTGAAAATATTTTTAAAATTGGGAGCGGTAACATTTACATTTGGAGCAGTTTGTGATATGGTATATCCAAGAAAGTCTGTATTGTACAAGGAGGAATTGTACATGAAAAAGTGTTTGGCAGTATGTCTCTCGGTACTGTTGTTGTTGACAATGGCAGTCGGTGTCAGTGCCGAGGAAACGACCACGACTGCGGTACAGACCCGTGTAGCGGTCACGTTAACGGCATCGTTTACCGACGAGGGTAAATTGACGGTCAAAGCGGTGGATGCCACCGGTACACCGGCAGTCGGGTATACGGTATCGCTGGTGTTGCAGGGAATGCCCGAAACCGTCTCTACCAATGAACAAGGGGTTCAGACATCCGCTTTCACCGTTGACGAAGGCAAAACGGCAACCTTTGAGGGCGTGGAGACACCTACCGCATCGGTGATCTACGAGGCATGTGCCAAGCAAACTCTCACACGGCAAGCAACTGCCACGACGACGGATGCGCCTAATACGACAACGGTCGCGGAGGAAACGACCACGACGGTGAGCGGGGAAACCACCACCACGGTTACGGAAGAGACCACCGACCAGCAGGCGGCCGTGACTGTCGGCACTACCGCGTCGACCACGGCCACAGTCAAGGGAAACAGCACGACCGCCGTGGAGGACGGGCGCATCGCGATGAACGCGTTGACCGATACGGCGTTGCTCGAGGACTTCGGTTTCACGCGGCAGGAGTTCTTGTCTAAAGCGCGCTTACTGGTATCCGAGGCGGATTATCAGTTGTTGGTTGGGCGCACGGGTAATATCCCGATGCTGAGTGTTCGCACTTCCGCAACGGCAATTACACCGGCTATGGTGCAGGCGGCTTTAACAAATGTATCGGAGTTTTCGTCATACGCCGAGGATCAGCGTCAGTTGCAGACCTTTGATTTATCGTTACTCATGATTTCTCGCAACGGAAACGAGGTGCCGGTCACGGTGTTGCCGGACGACATTCTGTATACGGTGCAACTTCCCATTCCTACGGGAATGAAGGATTGTGCCGCATACGCCATTACCGTCATGGACGGAGACAACTTAATGACTCCTCAAAAACTTGAGGTTAAAAACGGTATGTTTGAGCTTACTATCAATTCGCTCGAAGCGTACACGCTCATTGGCTTTGGCGTGGCGGAAGATAACGGAGCGGGTGGTATGTCGTGGCGTTTGACGGTATTGCTGATTGCGGGAATCTTGTTGATTGTGGGTGCGGGCGTACTGTTGTATCTGTTCGTGTTCCGCAAACCCGACGAAACGGCACCTGCCGTTGCGGGTGACGCACAAAAAGAATCCCGTGAGGATAGCGACACGGATATTTTCAGCGGTCGCACCGATATGGAAAATGTCTGGGAGCCGGAAGACAACTAAATAATAAACGAACGCGGTGTGACGCTTTTGCGTCACACCGCGTTTTTTAGTTGATTTTATCAATATCGTACGGGGTGGTCTGATACACGAAATAGTTAAGCCAATTGGAAAACAGCAGATTGGCATGACCGCGCCAGGTAACGGGCGGCGTGCGCGAGGGGTCGTCGTCAGGGAAATAGTTATATGGCACTTCAATCGGTAATCCCGCTGCCTTATCGCGCTCGTATTCGTCGCGCAAGGTGGTTGCATCGTACTCCGAATGCCCCGTGATGAAGATTTGCCGTCCGTGCTTGGTGGAAACGGCGTACACACCCGCTTGCTCGGATGAGGAGAGAATTTTCAGCTCGGGTACTGCTTCGATATCTTCGCGGTATACCGTGGTATGGCGCGATTGCGGAACATTAAATACCTCATCGAATCCACGGAACAGAATGGACCGCTTATGCTCCACGGTATGCGGAAAAATACCAAACAGTTTTTTCGGAAGCGGATGTTTTTCAATGCCGTAGTGGTAGTACAGCGCCGCTTGTGCGCCCCAGCAGATGTGCAAGGTACTGGTGACATGTGTTTTGCTCCATTCCATGATGGTACACAGCTCATCCCAGTATTCCACTTCCTCAAAGGCAAGCAATTCAACGGGTGCGCCGGTGATAATCATACCGTCGTATTTTTTATCCTTAACATCATCAAATGTCTTATAAAACATCAGCATATGATCTTCGGGCGTGTTGCGTGAGTGATGTGTGCTGGTGTGAATGAGCTCCAGTTCGACCTGCAACGGTGTGTTACCGAGAAGACGGGCCATCTGAGTCTCCGTCACGATCTTTTTGGGCATCAAATTGAGCAGTAAGATCTTCAGCGGACGAATATCCTGCGTGAGCGCTCTGGTCTCGGTGATAACAAAAATGTTTTCGTCGGTCAATGTCTGGGTTGCCGGTAACCGATTTGGAATTTTAATGGGCATATACGCGCCCCCTTTAACTGTTTTCTAAGGCTTGCGCTAAATCAGCGATAATATCATCGATATTTTCAATGCCAACCGACAGACGCACCATATCGGGCGTGATACCCGTTGCGACAAGTTGCTCGTCGGTCAGTTGACGGTGCGTGGTGGAAGCGGGATGCAACACCGAGGTGCGGGCATCCGCCACATGCACGACAACCGCCGCAAGTTTTAAGGAATCCATGAAGGTAACGGCGGATTCACGGCCACCTTTGACACCGAACGAGATAACGCCGCAGCAGCCTTTCGGCAGGTATTTCTCCGCCAGAGCGTGTTGGTTTGATGAAGCAAGGCCGGGATAGTTCACCCATGCGACCTTTTCATGCTTTTCGAGATATTCGGCAACCGCCTGTGCGTTTTGACAGTGACGCTCCATACGCACAGCGAGTGTTTCCAGACCAAGGTTTAGCACGAACATGGCAAGCGGTTGCGGGGTGGAGCCTAAGTCACGCATCAATTGCACGCGCGCCTTGGTGATGTACGCGAGTTTGCCGAATTGCTCGGTATACACGACACCGTGGTATGATTCGTCGGGGGTGGTCAGTTCCGGATACTTGCCGGAAGCCGCCCAGTTAAAATTGCCGCTATCCACGATGACGCCGCCCACAACGGTGGCGTGTCCGTCCATATATTTGGTGGTGGAATGCATCACAATATCCGCACCGTATTCAAACGGACGGCAGAGAATCGGCGTGGCAAACGTGTTATCGACAACAAGCGGAACACCGTGACGGTGGGCGAGTGCCGCATATCGCTCAATATCCAACACATTGAGTGCGGGGTTAGCAATCGTCTCACCGAACACCAGACGGGTGTTTTCGTCAAACAAGGCATCCGCCTCTTCGTCGGTCATATCGGGGGTTAAAAACCGTACTTCAATGCCCATGCGTTTCATGGTAACGGCAAACAGATTGGTGGTGCCGCCGTAAATGGTGGACAGACTGACAAAGTTTTGTCCCGCGCTTGTGATATTGAAGATTGCCATCAGCGAAGCCGCCTGACCGGACGAGGTGCACATCGCGGCAACACCGCCCTCTAATGCGGCAATCTTATCCTCCACCATGGCGACGGTGGGGTTGGAGATGCGGGTATACATGTGTCCGGGTGCCTCCAAGTCAAACAACTTGCCCAGATGCTCGGACGAATCGTATTTATATGTCGTACTTTGATAAATCGGGAGCACACGCGGCTCACCGTTTTGCGGCTGATAACCGCCTTGAATACAAAGTGTTTCGGTACGGTAATCCTTCATAACAACATCGTTTCCTTTCCCATGGATATACTCCTAAAGTATATCTTTTCTTATAGATTTTGTCAACGGGAACTTGAAGAGCAGCGGGTTTTGTGATACACTGATAGGCGGTGATGTTATGAAGTATCGGTTTTCGGCAGCTATGCGGGATATGAAGCCCTCTGCCATTCGTGAAATTTTCAAAAGTTTGGGAAAACCCGGTGTGGTCTCGTTTGCCGCCGGCAGCCCTGCACCCGAATCCTTTCCGTCGGACAAGATGGCGGCGATTGCCGCGGATTTATTTCAAAATCAGGCATCCGTAGCGCTCCAATACGGTACTACCGAGGGGTATACCCCGCTCAGAGAGCTGGTTGCCGACCGTCTTTGCCGCCGTTTCGGTATCGATACCGATTCCAATATGACGGTGATCACGAGCGGTGGTCAGCAAGCTATTGAACTTGCCTGTAAAGCGCTGTGCGATGCAGGTGATGTGGTCATTTGCGAAAACCCGAGCTTTATCGGCGCGCTCAATGCGTTTCGCTCACTGGGTGCAAAGCCCGTCGGTGTGGAACTGGAAGCGGATGGTATCTCGATTGACGGATTGGAAACAGCACTCAAAGCAAATCCGAATACGAAATTGTTGTATCTGATTCCAACCTTCCAAAACCCTGCGGGACTCACCATGGCGCTCGATAAACGCAAAGCCGTGTACGCTCTCGCGCAACGGTACGATGTCATGATCCTCGAAGACAACCCCTATGGTGACCTGCGGTTTGCGGGCGAGGACTTACCCACCATGAAAAGTATGGATACGGACGGCAGAGTCATCTACTGCTCGACCTTTTCCAAGATTTTATCGGCGGGTATGCGCGTCGGCTATGTTTGCGGCCCCGAGCCTGTGATACAGAAAATGGTGGTGGCAAAACAAGTCGAAGATGTGCACACCAACTTATTTTTTCAGATGCTGTGCGCTGAGTTTATGAAACGGTACGATTTGGAAACACACATTGACGGTATCCGCACCCTCTACCGCGAAAAATGCGGGTGTATGCTGAACGCTTTGGATGCATACATGCCGAAAAATGTGACCTATACTCGCCCCGAGGGCGGCTTGTTCTTGTGGTGTACTTTACCGCCGCACCTGTCAATGCCTGCATTTGTGAAACAGGCGTCGGAAAACAATGTGTTCGTGGTCCCCGGCACGGCGTTCAACTGTGATGAAAACGCCCCATCTCAATCGTTCCGCCTGAACTATTCCACCCCCACCAAATCTGAAATTGAAAAGGGCATCCAATTATTAGCAAGCTTAGTGTGACAGCACTTGAACCTGTCACGCTATAATAACAAAACGGACGCGTTCGACAGAACGCGTCCGTTTTTGATTAAATCCATTCATCCTCAGGGAATTCCGTGGGCGGGACCTCCAACTGCTCGGGATGCTTTAAAAGGCGGCGGAGCATGCGGAACGATTCCGCATAATAATGACCGTCGCAAATACGCTCGTCCAAAACCAGCTTTACGCGCACCACTTTTTTGGTGGTGACGGTGCCGTCTGATTGTGCAACGGGCACAATTGTTTTTTTACCCAGCGCCACAAACACGGAAGTGGTACCGAAATCGTACAGATGATGGTAGATCGGTTGAATACCGATCGAGCCAACATCGGTGATGTAAAACGAAGTGTGGAACGGGCTGATCTCGTTGATGAAGTTGTTCATCAAACCGCGGTGATCCATAAAAATGATGAAATTCACAAACGCACGGACCAAAAACGCGGGCAAGGTGTTGAGAATACGCGCCGCAATATCGGTGCTGTTTTCCACATCGTTGGTTTTGACTTCTTTTTCCATGGCTTCGTTGACACGGCGGTAGACATCGAATATTGTATCCGCTTTTTCAAAACGCGGTTTGATGGTGGCTTCCTCCGCGTCTTTTGACATACTGCGTTTCGCCGTCATGGATGAGGTCAAGCGGTTACGCGCATAGGTTTTTCCGTTCATGACGAAACGGTTTAACCGCGGGCGCAACACAAACATACGCACTACCGCCGCGATGAACACATGATACAACGAAAAATTCGGCATATCGTGTTCTTTGCGCATGGCGCGGACATACTTTTCCAGATATTCAATGTCAATCTCCTCGTCAAAGAAGACCTGTGAATCGGAACGCCGTTTCATTAAGTGGGGCATAACCGCGAACACGGATTGCGTGTGGCGCAAGCGCCAGCCGTCTTTGCGGTCGCCGAAGCGTCTTTTCTTAGGTTCCATATTTCCCCATCCTCACATTTTAAGGTTGCAGATTACTCCGTTACCGATTGCCGCAGGCACGAAGTACGATCCAGCGCTTGTTGGAGTGTGCTTTCAAATATCGCACCGTCGCGAATGTTGAGCACTACGAATTCGGGAACGGCAGGATCTGCCGTTGCTACACGAATCGTAGACAGACCGAACAGCTTTTGCCACGCCGACTGTACTACTACCATATTCCGAATCTGTGATAACGATACCGTTTTTACATTGACGGAAAACAAGCCGGTGCATTCGGCCAACCATTCATTATCAATGACATAATGCGTCAGCGTCAGCGGAAGACCGAACAGACAGCTTTGCCGCTTTGCTGTATAGATCGGTTGAGTTTCCGCCGCTTGTTCTGTTGTCATACGGTTCCCTCCTGATACGAAAAATCGGGAATTTTGTCACAACGAAAGAAAGTATACCAAAAAAACAGCACTTTGTCAAATTTCCTGCCACCCGCACGCACAAAGCCCGCCGTGGCCGACGGGCACGACGGGCTTTGGCTTTACGGGTAGCAGCCGCAGTTGCAGCCGCAATCACTGTTGTCAATGAGTAGCAGAATAACGATGATGAACAATAACCATGTGCAGTTGACATCACCGCAGA
Organism: Acutalibacteraceae bacterium; assembly: GCA_045595845.1. Lineage (GTDB taxonomy): Bacteria > Bacillota > Clostridia > Oscillospirales > Acutalibacteraceae > RGIG3009. The sequence continues at coordinate 30,208 of JAZOBF010000055.1, read as the reverse complement.
ACAGGTTTCTCAGACACATAACAAGTTCTCCCTTCATTTAAGAGATGTTAGCAGCCACAGCCGCAACCGTTGTTGCGATCGTTGTAGCAGCCGTTGTTGCAACCATTGTAGCAATCGTTGTCACAGCCACAGCCGTTGTCGATGAGCAGCAGAATGACGATGATGAACAGAAGCCAAGAGCAGTTCGCCTCACCACAGAAGAGATTACGCAGACACATGTTTGGATATCCCCCTTTCCTCGAAACCGCAGGAGTGATTCCTGCTTTCATTTCATCCTATGCCGCCGTGTGCAATGGGTGATGAATTTTTGAAAAAACTTGATTTTATGAGAAAACGAGAGATTTCAAGAGATAAATTCAAAAAACAAGGAACCAATAATAAAATTTGACTTTATTTGACTTTCGAGGTATGATGCAGACAAAGGAAGTGAGTTTATGCGTATCAGCGATGAAATAACCGCCTATATTCTTAATATTATGGCACAGGCGGAAGACGGTGCTGCTGAATTACGGCGAAACGAATTAGCGGAAGAATTGGGATGTGTACCGAGTCAGATCACCTATGTGCTGACCTCACGCTTTACCCCACAGCAAGGGTATGTCGTGGAGAGCCGTCGAGGTGGCGGGGGATATATTCGCGTGCGTCGCGTCCTGCCGCAACGCGAGGAAACACCGCTGATGCACATCGTCAACTCCATTGGTGATGAGCTGGTTCCCGCGGCGGCGGAGGCGATTTTACAAAGCATGGTGTATCAGGGGCTTTTAAATAAGAGGGTGGCAAGTGTGATGGCGGCGGCATTGTCTGACCGTGCCTATCGCGATGTGTCTGTTGAACAGCGAGACCGCTTGCGTGCCTCGTTGCTCAAGCACATGTTAGCGGCATACATTTAAGGAGGAATTGTGATGTTATGTGAACACTGCGGGAAGCGTCCCGCTACAACGCATATTACGAGAACCGTCAACGGTAAGACGGCTCAATGGAATTTGTGTGCTCAGTGTGCGGCAGAGCAGGGATTCGCAACCTCGATGGGGGGATTCGGATTTGACCTGAACGATTTCTGGGGATTATTACTTGCCGAACCCGCCAAGCGCGTGCCGGAGGATACCGTGCGGTGCAACGATTGCGGACACAGTTTTAAGGAGATTGCCGAACGCGGCAGACCGGGTTGTCCGACCTGTTACCTGACATTTTACGACCGCCTGTTACCGTCCATTCAAAGAATTCACGGTAAAACCCAGCATACGGGTAAGATTGCGGACAAGGCGGAGGAATCGGTTAAAAAAGAACACGAACTCAAAATATTGCGCGAACAACTTGCCGCACATATTGCCAATCAGGAATATGAGCAGTGTGCGGCACTGCGCGACCGTATTCGTGAACTGGAGGGGGAAGCACAATGACGGCGAAATGGTATCAGCAAAACGGCGCCGACGGTGATGTTGTCATCAGTACCCGTGTCCGCTTGGCACGCAACTTAAATCATCTGCCGTTTCCCGCCGATATGACACCGGAACAGCGGGAAGAGGTCATCACCCGTATTTTTGATGCTTTTCCGTCTGACGGAAGAGGTGCGTTTTCGTGTATTCGCATGAACGAGCTGGATCGGCGCGATGCGCTGTCCATGGTGGAACGCCACCTTATCAGCCCCGATTTTGCGGTGCACCCCGACGGAGAAGGGCTTTTACTGTCGCCCGATGAAAGTGTCAGTGTGATGATAGGGGAAGAAGACCATGTGCGGATTCAGACGATGCACGCGGGCTTTGCGCTGGACGAAGCGTTCACGGCGGCAAATTGTTGGGACGATTTTCTGGATGCGCGGTTTCATTTCGCGTTTGACGATCGGCTGGGGTATTTAACACAATGTCCGACCAACCTCGGAACAGGTATGCGGGCCTCGGTGATGTTACACCTGCCCGCTTTACAGGAAAAAGGTGTGCTTCAGCAACTGGCGAATACCGTATCCAAGCTGGGACTGACCATTCGCGGTATGTACGGAGAAGGCAGTCGGTCGGAGGGGGCGATGTACCAGTTGTCCAATCAAGTTACCCTCGGCATTACCGAGCAGGAAGCGATTGAAAATTTAAAGAGTATTGTGGTGCAGATTATCAAAGAAGAACGCCAGTATCGCGAACAGTTGCGTGAAACGCCGATGCTGGAAGATCGGGTGTACCGTTCACTGGGTGTGTTGCAAAATGCACGATTGTTATCGGGGAAAGAGTTTATGTCATTGATTTCCCATGTGCGTATGGGTGTTTCTATGAATGTTTTGGACGCAATCGACCTAAACTGTATCAATAGCTTGATGATTGACGCACAACCCGCTTCTCTTATGCGGCAGGCAGGATGCGAACTGGAGCCCGCCGAGCGTGATGCTCGCCGCGCGACACTGGTTCGTGAGAGATTACAATAAGGAGTTGATACCATGTATCGCTTTAAAGGATTTACGGAGAAAGCGAACACCGCTTTGAACCTGGCTATCGAATCTGCCCAACAACTTGGCCACACCTACATCGGTACCGAGCATATCATACTCGGACTGTTGATGGAAGGAACGGGTGTTGCGGGCACCATTCTGGCAGCCCACGGTATTACCGCGGCGGCGTATCGCGATAAGATTATGGAAAGCGAAAGCGGCGGGCAACCTACCCGCCTCCATCCGGAGGATTTTACACCCCGTACCAAAAAAGCCATGGAACTGTCCGTAGCGGAGGCGACCTCTGCTCAGCAAGGGTATGTGGGAACGGAGCATATTTTGCTCGCTGTTTTGCGGGATGAAAGCAGTGTAGCGGTGCGTCTGCTCACTTCTTTCGGTGTGCGAGCGGGCGAGCTTTGCGACGAAATTACCGAAACGGTTAACGGTGCGGCACCGCAGAGCGCGGGTGCGGCTCCTGCCGGTTCCAAAGCCGGCGGGAAAAGCAAAACACCGGTACTGGACCAGTTTGGTCGCGATTTGACCGAGATGGCGCGCGGCGGAAAGCTCGACCCTGTCATCGGCAGAGCGGATGAGATTCAGCGAGTGGTGCAGATTCTCTCACGCCGTACGAAAAACAACCCGTGCTTAATCGGCGAACCGGGTGTCGGCAAGACCGCCGTTGCAGAAGGACTCGCGCAGCGTATCGTAGCGGAGGAAGTGCCGGAAACCTTGCGTGGTAAGCGCGTTGTGACGCTTGACCTGACAGGCATGGTTGCCGGTACCAAATACCGCGGCGATTTTGAAGAGCGTATCAAAAATGCATTGCAAGAAGTTGCCAAAGCAAAAGATGTCGTGCTGTTTATCGACGAGATTCACACCATCATCGGTGCGGGTGCCGCCGAAGGGGCGGTGGATGCCGCCAACATTTTAAAACCGTCACTCGCCCGCGGCGAAATTCAGGTAATCGGTGCAACGACGCTGGAAGAATACCGCAAATATATTGAAAAAGATGCCGCACTTGAGCGGCGATTCCAACCGATTACGGTGGGTGAACCGTCCAATGAGGAAGCTGTTGAAATCCTTAAAGGGTTGCGTGACAAATATGAAGCACATCACAAGGTCAAAATAACCGATGAGGCAATCAACGCGTCGGTACAGTTGTCTACGCGGTATATTTCGGATCGATACTTGCCCGATAAGGCCATTGATTTAGTCGACGAGGCGGCGTCGCGTGTGCGTCTGCGTGCCTTTACCGCACCGCTTGATGTGCGGCAACTGGAAGAAGAGGTCAGACGCCTGTCGGCTGAAAAGAAAGCCGCTGTCAACGAACAGGATTTCGAGCGCGCGGCGCAACTGCGTGACGAAGAGAAAAAAGTGAACGAGCAACTGGAAGAACAACGCGCACAGTGGCAAGAAAAAAATGCGGGTATTACCGGTGAGGTCAATGCCGAGGATATTGCACAAATCGTCTCCAGTTGGACGGGCGTTCCGGTATCCCAGCTCACCGAGGCGGAAGGACAGCGGCTGTTGCGGCTCGAAGAGGTGTTGCATGAACGCATCGTCGGGCAGGACGAGGCGGTGACGGCGGTTGCCAAAGCCATTCGGCGCGGTCGTGTAGGACTCAAAGATCCCCGCCGTCCCATCGGTTCGTTCATTTTCCTTGGACCTACGGGTGTCGGCAAGACCGAACTGTGCAAAACGCTTGCGGAAGCAATGTTCGGTGATGAAAACGCGATGATCCGTTTGGATATGTCCGAGTATATGGAAAAGCATACGGTGTCGCGTTTGGTTGGTTCACCTCCCGGTTATGTCGGGTATGATGAAGGGGGACAACTTACTGAGAAGATTCGTCGCAAACCGTATGCGGTCGTTCTGTTTGACGAAATTGAAAAGGCGCACCCCGATGTCTTCAATATGCTGTTACAAATTTTGGAGGATGGCATTCTTACCGACGCGCAGGGACGGCGTGTGGATTTTAAGAATACCGTTATTATCATGACCTCCAATGTCGGGGCGCGGCTGATTACCGAAAAACACAGTTTCGGTTTCGGTGACGGCGAAGTGCAAGGCTCTAAAGAAGAGGCCGAGCGCCGCAATCGCGAAAAGGTGATGGGCGAACTCAAAAAGACATTCCGTCCGGAATTTTTAAACCGTGTGGACGACATTATCGTGTTCCATCAACTGACGGAGGAGGACATTCGTTGTATTGCAAAACGGATGTTGTCATCGCTCAATCGTCGGGTGAACGATTTGGAAATCACGCTCACCGTGTCGGACGATGCGGTCGCGGAGCTCGCCAAGGTCGGGTTTGATCCCGTATACGGTGCGAGACCGCTCCGCCGTGCAATTCAATCGAAGATTGAGGACCCGCTTGCGGAAAAATTGCTGGAAGGGCAGTTTAAGGCAGGGGAGAGCGTTACGGTCACGGTGGCAGACGGACAGTTTGTTTTTACCGTTGACAAACCCAATGCTTTAGACTAAAATACCAAATGAGTGAGCCGGGCAATCGCGCATACGCGTCGCGTGTGTGAGGAAAGTCCGAGCATCACAGGGCAGGATAACGGCTAACGGCCGCCGAGGGTGACCTTAGGGAAAGTGCAACAGAGATATACCGCCGCAACTTTTGTTGCGGTAAGGGTGGAAAGGCGAGGTAAGAGCTCACCGGCACACAGGAGACTGTGTGGCCCTGCAAACCCTATCCGATGCAACGCCGACTGAAGCGATACATTGGCCCGATGTGCTTCGACGGGCGGCTGGAGCTGTGTGGCAACACACAGTCGAGATAGATGATTGTCCAAGACAGAACTCGGCTTACAGGCTCACTCATTTTTAACAAGAAAAAGCACCGCTGACGATTGTGTCAGCGGTGCTTTTTTATAAAATATTTTGAAAAGTCGGCAGTTCCAAATCGTACATTTTTTTCAGTAACAATCGGCAACGATGGACTTCGGCAACGAAATCTTTTGGTTCACCGTGTGTCAAAATGGAAGGTAGGCTTACTACGCTTTTTTCCACCTCGGTTAGCGTATCATGCGATAAAAAAAGTGCAAAATATCGCGTTTTTTCACGGTAATTGCGTTCAAAAGTTTCCGCACAGGCAATGGCCCCCGATATATCTCCTGCCTTAAACTGTGCTTCCATCGTGTCGGTCATGTCGGTAAATTCACGAATGACGCGGTTTTGCATGACGATGGATACCACACACCCCGTAAAAACCAGTAACAACAGCAAGACGGCGACGATCACACGCTTCAAGCGGATTTCTCTCCTTTTCGTATCAGATAAGTTTGACGCTTGCTGTTTGCCGTGAGCAGTAACGCTTCGCTGAGCGGGCAGGCTTGTTTATCAAGCGTTTCGCGTACCCATGTTTCCGATACGCCGAGCATCTGAATACCCCATTTAACCAATTGCCCGTCGTTGACAACGGGTATTGCCGCATCGCCGTTGGTTGCTTTTTTCTTAAGATCCGCAACCGTAACGGTCTGACGGTCTGCATATTTAAAAATACTGATTTGTCCGTTGGTTTCGGCAATGGCGTAGCGGATATCGCGCAGATCAAACACATCTTGTTGACGCAATGTTTCGAGCAGATCTTCTACCGTAAGTCGTAACTGCCGTAAGGCTTTTTGGGACAATTTGCCCTCGTTAATGAGTACCACGGGATTGCCGCTGATCAGGCGGGACAGGCCGTTGCTTTTCATCATCAGTGCCGATAAAATCAGTTCAAGCGATACCAGTACCGCGATTGGAATCAACCCCGACAACAGCGGTGCCCCGCTTTCTTGCATCGGTACAGAGGCGAGATCGGAAATGAGAAGCGTCACTACCAATTCAATTGGTTGCAGCTCGCCCAACTGCCGCTTTCCCGTCACGCGCAATGCCGCAATCAAAAACAGATAGATGATTGCGGTACGAATCGCAACGATTGCCATGACACATCACCTCTGCCCGTAGTATGGACGGGTTGTAATGGAATATTCCGTCACAACCCGTCCATACTCCCGTTGGTGATAGTAAATGAAACAAACAACAACACCCTTAGCGGAGAGTTTGGCAAAAAACTTAGAGACGTTGCGAAACACCTTTTCTATGAGTTCGGATCTTGTTATCCGCGAGATCACGGTGGCGGGATATCGTGCTGCCGTAATCAGCATAGAGGGTATGATCGACCGCCATATGATGGCGGATGCGGTGCTGTTGCCGCTTTCGCGGATGACGGATACCTATGACAGCGCTTCCGATGCGATGCGTGACATCGAACAAACCGTACTGGGCTTTGTGGATTTACTGATTGCGGACGATATAGAACGGCTGTCGGAACTTATTGTATCGGGGTTTGCGGCGGTGTTGCTTGACGGTGTCAATCGCGCGGTGCTCGGCGGTCTGCAAGCGTTTATGATTCGCAGTATATCCGAACCCTCCACCGAGATGGGGGTGCGCGGCTCACGGGAGGGGTTTACCGAGGCAATCCGCATCAATATTTCCATGATACGCCGTCGCTTAAAAACACCCAATCTGACCTTTGAAATGCTCACCGTTGGCGGCGAAAGCAAAACGGCTGTTTGTCTGTGCTATATGCGCGGTCGGGTATCCGAAACCTTATTGTCCGATATACGACAGCGGGTACAGAATTGCCCGCTGGATATTGTGTTGGAATCGGGGTATTTGCAACCGTTTGTCGAGGGCAAGCGTCGGTCGTTGTTTACCGGCGTCGATGTTACCGAACGCCCCGATACCTTGTGCGGAAAGGTAGCGGAGGGGCGCATAGGCATACTGGTAGACGGCACACCGTTTACCTTGGTGGTACCGTATCTGTTTGCAGAGCATTTTCAGTCGATGGACGATTATACCGAACACCCCGTATATGCGAGTTTTATCCGTCTAATCAAATATGTTTCCTTTTTTGTCAGCTTATTGTTGCCGGCGTTGTATGTGGCAATCGGTACACATCATGCGGAAATGTTACCGAGTGAATTGTTGCTCACCTTTATCAATTCCGCACGCTCTACACCGTTTCCGTTGGTTGTGGAGACGCTCCTCATACATTTCCTGTTTGAAATCATGCGCGAGGCGGGGCTTCGTTTCCCGAAATCCGTTGGGCACGCGGTCAGTATCGTCGGTGCGTTGGTTATCGGGGAATCGGTGGTGCGCGCGGGATTGGTCGGCGCGCCCACCGTCATTGTTGTGGCCCTTACCTCCATCAGCGCCTTTGTTATTCCAAGTTTGTACGGCAGTATTGCCGTGTTGCGGTTCGTCTTCATTGTGCTTGGTGGCGCGCTGGGGCTGTACGGCGTCATGCTCGGCACACTGTTATTGTTTTGCAGTTTAAGCAGTTTGGATATTCATACAATTCCCGTGACTGCCCCCATAACCCCGTTTAGTCTGAAAGCCATGAGAGATGTGTTTATCCGCTCGGATTGGCGAAGTCTTTCCAAAAACACATTTCGCGTTCAAAATGTTGTCGGTTCACAGATTCAAGACGGAGAGGAGGAAACACCCACATGACATCGCGTATCAGCGGTACACAGTTCGTGTGGCTGTTGTTGGCGGGGCGGTTGTCCAACTGTCTGTTGTTGCCGGCGGACAGCCTGCACGCGTTGACTGTTCCCGACCTCATTGCGGTGACCGTACTCAATGCTGCCGTATTGCTTTTGCTTATTATCCCAACGCTTGCGGTCTCTCAAAAACACAAGAGCGCGCTCGGTGAGTATCCGGTCGTCGGCGCATATTTACCTGTGAGTCTGTTTGTGTTGTACCTTGACTTGTTACAGTTCCGCGACTTTGCCGAACAGACTGTCAAAGCAGATTTTTCCGTGACATTACTCACCGTCGCGTTGATTGTCGCGGGCATTGCGGCGGCGGTATACGGATTGGAAGCCCTCAGTCGAACCGCCGCCGTGGTGGCCGTCACAGGTATCGCACTCTTGCTGCTGTTCGGCGCTTTGCTGATACCCGAAACCAAACTTCTTAATTTCCCGCCCGCCGTATTCAGCGGTTGGCAGACGGTGCTTGGTCAGACTGTAAAAGAATTGCCGCGCACCGCGGAGATTATCGCGCTTGGCGTATTGTATCCGCATATAAACGGAAAAGTCGGTAAATCCTTTTGCGTATTCGTCGGGTTGACGGCCGTGCTCACCCTATTCGTCTGCCTTGTCACGACGGGTGTGCTCGGTGATTTTGCGGGCATGACCGCCTATCCGTTCTATACGGCGGTAAGCACGGCAGGGCTCGGCGTGTTCGAACGGCTCGATTTGTTGGTGGTAGTGCTGTGGCTCGGCACCTTTTTTGTACGGGTAGCGTTGTTCGGTATGGTGTTTTTAGATGCCGCGTGCCGCTGGTTCGGTGACAAAGCGCGTTTTCCTGCCGCGGGTGCGGCGGCGGGAATTCTCGCGGTAGCCACGATACTCACCCGCGCGGTGGGCTTTAACGGGCAGTGGCAAATTATCACTTATGTGTATTGGGGTGTGCTTGCCTTTTGCTCGTTAGGATTACCGTTATATAGGAGGATGCGCGTATGAAACGGTTATGCGCGATACTGCTCTCTTGTGTATTGCTCACGGGTTGCCATGCTCAAACGGCATTGCATGACGAAATCGTGGTGACCGCGCTCGGTATTCATCAAAAAAATGATGTGTGCACCCTGTCGGTACAAGCGGTGGAAGCGCTAAAGATTGCTTCCGGTCTTGCCGAACAGGACGATGCCGCCACCGCCGTATACGAAGCGTCGGGGGCGTCGGTGTCGGCGGCGTTGCACGCTTTTTTGAACGAAACGGGGCGAGAGACCTATATTTTGCAAAACCGCATTGTGGTGGTTAGTACCGAACAGTGTAAGGCACAATCGTTATTCGACACGATGGACTACCTGATTCGCAACGACGAAGGGCACCCGCAAGTATCGGTGGCGGTGTGCAGAGACGATCCCAAAGCCCTGCTCGGCATTTCGTCGGGCAATGATCCGATCCCCGCGAGCTATCCGGTCGGCATGCTTCGCGAGAGTGCCGAATGGGGAATGGGGGTTTACCGCCGTTTGTTGGATATTCAACGCTCGGCATCGGGGATGTACGATGTGGCATTGCCGATTCTTAGTGTATCAAACGGTGCTCCTGCACCTGATGGCACGGCATTGTTTCGTGACGGCGAGTTCGCGGGCGAACTGAACACCGAAGAGACGCTCGGTTTATCGTTGTTGCTCGGCGAATTGTCGCACGCGCTCTATGCCTTGGACGGTGTGACCTACACACTTGAGTCTCCCAAAACAAAACTGACCGTCGAGCGCGACAGTCAGCAGTTTTCGTATGGATTTTCGGTGACGGGACGGGTACAAGTGACCGAGCAGATAAGCGGGGCAACGGCCGACCTGTCGGCGGTGGAGGCGTATATTACTTCGTGTATGGTAGATGCCTTGCGCGTGCTGGATGCGACCGACTGCGATCCGCTGGGCCTCGCTCGGCAAACGGCGCAAGCCTACCCCGTCACGCAAGAAACAGTCCGATCACAGCTTCAAAACTGTGACAAGACCGTTTCGGTAGAACTTAAATGGTAATTGCACGCCCAAGCGCAAACGAATAGAGTAGACATTCGCGCACCGGCAGTCCGAACACGGTGCTGAGTGCGCGCGCATATATCTCCACCTGTGCACGGTAGCGGTCGACGAGTTCCTCTGCGGTTTTCACACGATCCGTCTTATAGTCCACAATGACCAGCGCACCATCCTCCACGAATACGCAATCCGCAATACCCTGTATCACCACTGTTTCACCGTCGTCGGTGATGGCAGAATCGTAGGTCGCGGCGCTTTCACAAAAGGTAAACGGATACTCGCGCCAAACGCGTTCGCCGGTCTGTATGCGGCGATAAAGATCGCTGTCGAAAAACGCACGCAGACGCTTGTGATCCAAGGATGCTGCTTGCTCGGCAGAAAGGAATCCTTGTGCGGCGAGCCGCTCGGCTTCGCGCTCGGTCGAAACGGCGGCGGATGCGAGATCCGCAAACTGCATAAATCCGTGCATGGCGGTACCGCGCTCGGCGGGGGTGAGCCCCTGTTGACTAAAAAACGACGGTCGAGCACGCGCCACCAAATCGGGACGGGTGGAATCGGCGGTGATCTCCGATGCGGCCAACTTGGTCGGGACACGGGCGAGCCGCCCGTGCGGATATACATACGCCATATTGGTACGGATGGTATGTACCAAATCTTCGTCGGGTACGGCGGGCGTTTCGGTTTCGGAGGTGACACACACCTCACCGTTTGGCACGCAGAAGGTGACAGCCCAATCGTTTTCATCCGGGAGAGGTGCGTGGGGGATACCCGCGCGCTCGCACAACTCGCCGCCGCACGGATGACGAAGCAACGCTGATAAGATCCAATCGGCCATACTGTTTGCCTCGCGCACCGCACCGGCGGATAAGGTGTCGCGATTTATATCCAACGAAGCGCCCAGAGCCGTTAAACGGCGTTCGGGATCCTTTAAGGTCATAACCATATACAACTTTTCTCGTGCCCGCGTCATGGCAACATACAGAATACGCAGTTCTTCCGCCCGCTCGTCACCCTGTTGCATGAGCATAAGCCCCAACCGCGGTAATGTCACGCGCCGCGCGAGTGTTTCGGGATCGCGCAAATTCATACCCGCGCCGTATTTTGTGTGTAATAACAGATCCGCTTTTGTACTTTCACGGTTGAACTCCCCGCCGAGTCCCGCCAAAAACACCACCGGGAATTCAAGCCCTTTGGAGCCGTGAATGCTCATGATGCGCACAGCATCGTTATTGCCTTCTGCGGATGCAGAGGGCAGATCGACACCCAGCTCCTGCAGACGGTCAATATGATGGATAAACGCTGACAATCCGCGGAACCCGCGTTGTTCAAAGCGTGCACACTGTTCGTACAACAATCGCAAATTTTCCGCACGGTTATCACCGCCGAACCGCGCGCAAAGCAATTCGGGCAGTGCCATATCCTCATACAGACGCGTAAGCAGACGGTCCACACTCAGCAATGCCGATAGCGAACGATAGCGGTTTATCGTATCCACAAATGCCCGACACCGCTCAGAAAGCGCGTCGCCCCGTCGGCAGGCGGCATTGAGCGCGTTGTATAGTGCGGTTTTCGGACGGCATAACCGTATCGTTGCCATGTCATCTGCCGTAAACCCAAACAGAGGGGAGAGCATCACCGCGGTAAGCGGGATGTCCTGCAGAGGATTATCAATGATGCGCAATAAGGATAATGTCAGGCGGATTTCTGCCGCTTCAAACAGACCGTTACTTGTTGCCGCAACGGCGGGAATGCCGTAGGCAAGCAAGGTGTCGCGATACGCGGCGGCGTGAGATTTGTGACTGCGCAGTAAAATACAACAGTCGCCGTACCGAAACGGTCGAGCCGTTCCTTTTTGGTCCACGGCAAAGCTTTTCTTGAGTTCCAAAATCCGTTCGGCGATGATTTGCGCCTCGGCAGTATCCTTGTCCGTTTCGTCGCGGTCATACTGTGTACCGTCTACGATCAAACATTCCGTTTCATAAGGTCGTTCGTCGCCGTCGGGGTACGGTGCGGCGTACACAAGTGCCTCGCGCTCATCATAGGCAATTCCGCTCGTTTCTTCACTCATTAACTGACGGAAAATAAAGTTGACGGCCTCAGTCACCGCTTTGCGACTGCGGAAATTATTGCCCAGCGTGATGGTCGCGGGATAATGCGAGCCGTCAAATGCGGGATAAGCACTCCGTCTGCCGATAAACAATTCGGGCATTGCCTTGCGAAACGCGTAAATGCTTTGCTTGACATCACCCACCATAAACAGGTTTTCCTCGTCACGCGAAAGGGAGACGAACAGCGCATCCTGTACAGCGTTTGTATCTTGATATTCGTCGACGAGTATCTCGTCAATTCGTTCAGACAATTCGCGCGCGAGCGGTGTGGGAACACGCTTACCCGCTTCGTCATATGCGGTAAGAAGGTCGAGCGCAAAATGCTCAATGTCACTAAAATCCCATAAATTGGCGGCAAATTTTTTCTGCAGCAGCACCTCGGAATAACGCCGTACGATGGCATACAACATACGGATCAACCGTGAGGAACGCACGAGATCCTGACGGCACATTTCCTCTGTACCGCAATCAAGTGCGGCGAGTTTTTTAAACGCTGCTTTCACCTCGGCACGCAGATCGGCAATACGCGCTTTTGCCTCGTCGTTAGCACACCCTTTGGCGGCGGAAAGCCGTGCCTGTGAAAACGACGAAAGTCCGCCGAACAAGCGATTCCATTCGCCGTTTTCCGCCGCTTGTTTGAGCGCGCTAACGGTGGCACAATCGTCGCTTAGAGCGGGCGTGTATTTTTCAAATAAAACGGTATCCTCTTTGGCGGTTTCAAGCGCCGCCATGCAAAGCCGTTCGCATCGTGCAAGTGATTGCGCGATTTGTGCAAGTAAGAATTTCCCCCACACCGTTTCGGACGCGGTATGAACATTGTCATACAATGCGGCGCTGTCCGAAAGCCAGCGCTCGGGATCGGGATATGACTGAATAAAGGAATACAGGGTTTCGACGGCGCTGAGTAAGCGCGCATCGTTTTTGCCGTTTGTCAGCATGGCCGATAAGGCAACGAAATCCGGATGTCCCTCTTCATAAAAGGACAGCAAGGATTCGTGTAACGCGTCACGCTGTAAAAGAAGCAGTTGTTGTGCATCGGCAATACGGAATTGCGGCGAGATACCCAGCGTGTGGAAATTTTCACGCACAAGATTGGCGCAAAAGCTGTCAATGGTACAAATATTGGCACGCGGCAACAGCTGTAATTGGCGTTGCAGATGCAGATCATCGGGATGTGCCGCCGCTTTTTCGGACAACGCCCGCGAAAGCCGTACCCGCATTTCCGCGGCGGCGGCTTTGGTAAAAGTCACGACCAACAGACGGTCCAGCGCAAGGGGAGACACCTCGTCGGTGATGCGCCGTAAAATGCGCTCGACAAGTACAGTGGTTTTACCGGAACCCGCGGCGGCAGACACCAACAGCGTTCCGCCGTGTGCTTCAATACAATGCCGTTGTTCAGGTGTCCAGGAGGGCTTACTCATGTTCGGCATCCTCCTTTTCCAGTTCGGTTAATGCTTCTTGCAGACTGCGCTTGGCAATCTCGCGTACGGGATCGTCAGTCTCATGGCAACAAATGTCGTGATAGTCACAGTAGCGACACCCGTCGGCGATTCCGCCTGCGGGTAACGCATCAACCGCACCCGCGTGAAGATTGATCGCCATATCCGTAAGCAACCGACCGATATGACGGTGCAGTTGCCCAAACTGTTCCAATGATGCCAGCGATGATGTCTTACTGAATTCACCGGATTTGAGCGTGGAGGCGGGAATGAATACCCCCTCCAGATCCGCTTCCATGGCACGCAAAATTTCCGGATTGTCGATGAGCAAACCGTTCATCTTCATCACTTTTAAACGCTTTTTCTCCAGCTCTTCTGCGGATATTTCGCGTTCCAGTTTGACGATCGGCAACTGTGCGGGCAGATACAAAATTCCTGCGGGCGTAACCGAGCCGTAGTGTGCCTGTCCGTTCTCACAGATGGAGAACAGATAAATCAGCATTTGCAAATTGAGTCCCGCCAATACCTCGGCAAGATCGAATACTTTGGTACCGGTCTTGTAATCGACAATGCGAACATACGCCCCGTCTTCACGATGCAATACATCCACGCGGTCGACGGTACCCTGCACCTGAATGGTGGTGCCGTCGGGCGTTTCCAGTATCCACGGCGGAATACCGTCATCGCTACCGATGGGAAGCTCATAATCCACCGGTACAAAACGGCTGTTTTTCATCTCGCACACGACGCGCCACATGAGTTCGTCACAAAAACGAGTCAGATGGGTGAGCAGTCCGCGAAAACGACTGTCTTGATTATCCGAGCCGCCCATATAGGTATCCACATACTGCCGAACCGTTTTCTCGACATCCGTATGCAGATTTTCTTTGGTGCAATCCGCATAATCACGCTGAGCGTAGGTCGGTAATAATTCGCTCATAATATAATGTGTCAGCGTTCCCGCCTCGGCGGCACCCAGCGTCGCGCGGGTGCGCGGCTTCGCACGCAGACCGTATTGACAAAAATACGCAAAGCGGCAACGATGGTAGGTTTCCACTTGGGTTGGGGATACGCGCAACCGTTCTCCGAACAATTTCCGTGCAAGGGCTTTATCCTCCAACGAAAAACCGTTACGAGCACGGGATAATGCCGCCAATCGGTCGGTGTAGGCGGGCAATTCCTGAAACACGGTGCGGAAAGATGCTGATTCAGCGGTATTTTCGTTCCAGAGTGCGGACAGACGGTGAAAGGCATCCGCTGTGGATTCGGTTACCGCACTACCCGTCGCGTTACCTCGCGCGTGTTGCGGGATAAGACGGGTAACCGTTTCCACAATAGCGGACGGTTGTTGTGCTTCACCGTCCGCTTTTTGAACATAGGTAACAATCACCCGCTCAGACGGTGCGGCCAGTGCCGCGTATGCGTAATACCGTTCTTCCGCAGCCTGATGATCCGCGTCATCCGCCATTGGCAGACCGGCATCGGTGAGTTGACGCCGTTCGTGGTCGGTGAGCAGACCGCCTGTTGGCGGATAAGCAGGGAATTCCCCTTCATTTGCGCCGAGGATAAACACGGTTTTCGGTGATGTGTAACGGATACGGTCGGCGGCACCGAAATTCACGCCGTCGAGTGTTGGTGGGATACTTCCCAAATCATCTGTTGCGACCGCCAAATGCCACAGATCGGCAAATTGCTTGAGTGTTTGCGGAGTACCCAGTAACGCGAATTTATCCAGCAATGCCACTGTGTACTCCCAAAGTCGAGCTTGTTGTTCGGCGGTATGCAGTTCGCCCGCAGCTTTTAGGCGTGCCACCTGCAACCGTACCATACGCGGTACACGCAGCTCTTGCAAAAACGCCCACACCGCCGCAGCAAATTCTTTGCCGGTTCGGGTACCGTCTAAACGCGTTTGCAGATGGATAAGCGGTCCCGCCAAACGGTGACGTAACCGATTGATGTATTCCAAACGCGCGGCAGAGCGTTCATCGGCTTGTGTTTGCAGACCGTCCGGGTGTCCGGCAAAGGGGAGCTTCCATTGTTTTCCGTGAACATTCCATAGAAAAACATAATTTTCGAGTATGGCGGACGAGGTTGCAGAAAAGCCTGCCAATCCTGTTTTAACAATTCGCAACACATCGGTACTGTCCCAATGCAATGCCGCTGCGAGCGCAGACTCAATTAATGTGATGATGGGTTGCGTGACGATGGATTCCCGCAAATCGAGCGTGCAGGGGAGTCCTTCGCGCTCTAAAGCGGCGGCCAACAGATCACTGTATTTGGCGCTGTCCCGCACCACCACCGTAAAATCACGGCAATACCCGCCGTTTTCCCGAAGCAGACGGCGAATTTCCCGTGCCGCATACCGACATTCTTCCGCACGATCGGCACAGGGGGTGACACACACGGTGTCTGTCGGATCGGGGTACGGCTCCGCGACGGGTAAAAAGCACCCTGCTTCCAACGTGCGCAGCGCGGGATCGGTAGTGCGTTGATTCTCCTGTAAATGCTGTACCGTCGCAATCGGTACATGATGCCGAGAGGCGGCATCGCGCAGACGGGTGGCGGTGCGTGCCACCGTCGTGAAACGACCAAGGGTACTTTGCGGTGTCACGCTGTCGGTACACAAACATACCGTCATGGTCTTCACGCGGGCAAGCAGCTGGTCCAATACGAGCAATTCTTGCTCGGTGAACCCTTTGAAGGAATCCAAAAAGAGATGTGCACCATCAAATAGCGTACACTCCGAAAAACGGTGAGCCACCGCCGTTAAATCATCTAACGGGTCGACCAGTTCAGCTCCCGCTATCAACGCTTCGTATGCACTGAAAATCAGTGCCGTTTCCTCGGCTTTTGAGCGAAGAACACCGCTTTTTAATGCTTTGGCGGTGTTTTCCAGCATGGCGGGGGTGACGGTGCATTGTTTGCATTCCGAAAGGAATTCCAGTAAAGTACGCAGATAATCGGGATTATCCACATGACGGCGGTACAAGGAGAGCGAATCCGCCACACTGTGGAGCGCCTGACTCATGATGAGCATGGATAAGGTGGCATCCATGCGCTTGCCTGAAAGACCGCCGATTTGACGGAATATGGCGTTCGCCAAGCGCGTGAAACTTAACACCTGTACCCGTTGAGAGAGAATCGGCCCGAATTCGTTAAGTAAACGCCGTTCGTTATCAAACGACGCCTGTTCGGGGACCAATAAAAACAAAGGGGCGGTGTCGTGCTCGGCTTGTTCGCGCATCAAACGATACAACTCGGTCGTTTTACCCGAGCCGGAGCATCCGACGATCAGCTTCAGCATACAGCATCCTCCTTCGTTGTGTTTTTACGAAAGTGCGTTCCATTCCTCATCCGAGAGAGAAAACACGCTTTTGAGTTGACGGGTAATGGTGGTTTTACGGTTTTTGAGAAAGTTTTGCATGTAGGTCACCTGTTGCTCGAACCGTGCCGATGACGGTGCGCCGAATCTCGCTTGCTGGCGCGGGATCTCGGTGCGAATGGAGTCGGCAAGCTTGTCCAAAATCGGTATCAAACGGTCAGACGACAAGGTGGTATCCATCAAGCGTTTATATTCTTTTACAAATGCGTGGGAAAAGTCTTCGTTTTTAAACAGGGCAGTTATCAGCGGGTAATAGTAGCTTTGGAATGTGTTTTGCCCCGATCCGGTATATAACTGCTCGATAAACTGATGGTTGACATAATAACTGGTACATGCCCAGTCCATATCAAACAGAATCCAGTTCCATTTACCGCCCCGTGCATCACGATAACAAGCCACATTGTTGATCATATCACCATTCCCGAAATATGTCTGAATGGCAAAGTAGCGTATCAGCGACGTGGCATTAATCTGTGACATAACATAGTCGTAGTGTTCTTGTTCGGCCAGGTTATGTGTGCGCGCATATTTAATCAGATCCTCCATGTCAGGATCCATTTGGGCGCCCCATTCAAACACGGCGGGCATTTCGGCGAGCTGTACGTGTTCCTCGGGAATTCCCGTGTAAGCGGTAATCAAGTCTTCATTGCGTTTTTCGCGCAGATAATATAATCCGTGATAGGAACCGTTAATATACAACGCTACGGGACGGGCGGATTGAATGAGCATATCCTCGGTGTTTTTAATGGCTGTGGCGACAAATTCATCACGCAATTTCGCCTTGCTCCAGTCGGAACCCGATGGGCGAAGCAACAGATCCGAAAAGGTGTTTACGGTACTGTCCTCGAAAAATTTATAGTTAAGCGAAGACACGCCTGTAGTTTGATTGAGTTTCAGCGTGAACGCTTTTTGCGGGTTATAACGGCTCAGACCGCCCGAGATTTTGAGCAGACTATCAAAGGCAATTTCCTTAACGCCGTCTTTCGTAAAATACTCGGTATGTACGAGCGCGCGGAGCGTTTCGTTGTTAAACTTGGTAAACACACCGTTTGCGCCGAACAGATCGGCGTAGTCGCCCGATACGCTGACGATGGGCAGATCGTGCTTTTCAGCCGTCAAATACGTTTGCGTGGCGATGTCACTCGGTAACACGCCGTCACCGTACGCAACCGCACGCAAGACGGCGGTTTTGGTGACCGTGATGGCTTGTCCCGCCGTATACGGCAGCGATTTGTCGGTAGGGGCAGAACCGCTCAGCGTATAATACACCTGACATCCGTCCGGTACCGAAATGGTGACGGTAGTACCCGACTCCACATATCCGCCGATTTGCTGAATGACGGGAGTAACCGCGTAACCGGCATAGGCAGTACCGTTTTCGGCATTTTTGGTAGGCGTGTCAAAATATACGCGTGGGGAATGAATATCACCTACACGGCCACTGGTGGTGTTTTGGCGTTGTTTACCGGTTTCAAATCGATCGCACAGCACACCGTCGGGTGTGTAAAGATACAAGGTGTTTCCAAACCGACCGATTGAAAACGGCGCACAAGGGGCAATTTCCTCCGGCAGATCAGCGTCACACGAAAGGGCATAATATCCGCCCACTTCCAGCGTGATATCGCCGAAAACAAACCCCTCTTCTTCGGGTGTCTCGGTCAACCGATACCCCAAAAGCGAGAGCGGAACGGTTGAGGTGTTGTGCAGTTCCACCCAGTCGGTTTCGGTGCTTTCGGATACCGCACACACTTCGCTGATCATCACCCCTGTGTACGAGGCGGATTTCAACTCTTTGAGGGTAGCGGCACAAATACCGTCGTTTGCCGTCCCCGGTGTGGGGATGGCAAACCATACCTCTTTTCCGTCTTTTCGCCCGTACGAAATGTTTTCGGGCGATTCGCCTACGGTTAGTGAATCGATAACCGATTCACCGTTGCACAAATACACCGTATCACCCGATGACGCCAGCCCGAACGGCGCGTACAGGAACCGCGACTCTTTTTTATCACCCGTCAGATGCACGGTCACACACTCTTGCGGTTTCAAGACGACATTTTCAAAGACATATTTATCGGGTTGTTCGGCATCGTCGGTGACGGAAAAGCCGTCAAGCGATACCGTATACTCGCCGATGTTTTGAATTTCTACCCAATCGTGGTGCGCTCCGTCATCATCCGCGTATACCGAACGATTGCGATTCATCACTTCGCTGATGCGCAACTGTGCCGCAGGTGCATCCTCGGTTTTTCCCCATAACAGCGAGGAAAGCAACAACAGCGGGATGCAGACGGCGCAGATGCCGATCAGCAAGTGCTTTCGTTGTGTATCTGTCAATTCTCTCATAGCGTTATTCTCCATAGCCCGGTGTAGGATAGGGGCAGACGGCATAGACGCCGTCCTCGGTATTATACCCGACCGACTGATCCTGTTCGGTAGCTTTACAGGTTACCCCTGAACAAAAGGCTCCTGTGTCTGTGTACAGCCCAACAAACGAGTCCGATTCTCCAAGCTTAAACGAGGCGTGTAACTCGCCCGTCGTGCTCGTTTTACCGGAACAAAATACAATCAAATATCCTCCTGCAGGGATTTTGGTTCCCGTGGGGAATTGCCACTTGTTAAGCGTCTCCTCGGAGTCGGTTAAAAAATAGCCGGACAGATCAATGGTGCTATCCGAAAAATTATACAATTCCACCCAATCCCCGTAATCGCCGTCGCGGTCATACAGCACCGAACGGTTGCGGGACATATATTCATTGATACGCACACCGCCTGCCGCGTTTACGGATTGCTCACCCAGAATCATACCGTTTTCGTTGGACATACCGGGTGTCGGTGCGGCATACCACGCAAAGGTATCGGCGCCTGTTCGTCCGTACGATACACCGGGATGGCTTTCGGGAACGGTCACCGTGTCCAATATATTGCCGTTCGGGTCGCTGAACACCACTGTTTCACCCGAAGCTTTGAGTGAAAAGGGGAGAGACAAACGCTCGGCGGTACTCTCTTGCTTATCAGCATAGATCACAAGATGTGCGCCCGCCTCCAGCACAACTCGCGGAAACATCCATTTACCGAGCGATTCCGGGTCATCAGACAAAAAGCAACCGTCAAGATTGACCGACGCAGTACCGGCATTGTATAACTCGATCCAATCCGCGTCACCGCCCGAGGTCAACACTTCATTTATGCGGATATCAATGCCTGTATCCGACCGCCCGACGGTACACCCGACGAGCAGAGAGCAAAGCAAAAAAAACACCGTTATTACCATCCCTGCACGGCGCAACGGAAGACCACTCCTTTTTATATGGAATAAATATAATCAGTATATCAAATTTGCAAGAGTAAATCAACTGCAAAAAAAAATCCAAAGGTGGTTGACAAACACGTGTGGAATGGTGTAAACTATAAATGAGCATTTTTATCAATTAAGCGCTTTGCGCTGAATAGGAGAGAGAATAATGAAAAAGGTATTGTCTATCGTTTCCGCGTGCTTGGTTCTGGCTTGTGTTATGGTCATGGCGATTGCTCCTGTTTCCGCGGCTACCCCGAAAGAGGATATCGTTGCGGCAGCAAAAGAGTTGATTCCCGCAAAATATCATGAAGAATATCTGCCGATGCTGGAGAATGTTTTGCAGCAGGTTGAAGTGGATGCTAATCAGGCGGCCGCTGTTATTGATAACATGAAAGCTGCAAAGGAAGCCATCTCCGAAGATAAGGGCGATTCTTTGTCCAACTACACTCAAGCTCAGCAGAAAGCCGTTGTTGCCGAGATCAAGGACGCTTGCACGACTCTTGGCTTGACTTGCGAGATTACCCCTGCCGAGAACCCCACTCATGAGGGTGATGTGGATTTCTATATTTACAAAGACAACCAGAAGATTGCGGACATTGACCTCGATGTGAAGAAAACCAACACGTCCGTCGATTACGCCATGATTGCCATGGCTTCTCTGTTGGTTGTTGTCGCTGCCGGTGCAGCCGTTTACGGCAAAAAACTGGTTGCGTCCCGCTGATCTTTCGATGAAACTCAATTTTAAAACCATTCGAAAAAGCCCTTGTACCAAGGGCTTTTTCTTGCTTTTGCCGTATATTTTGACCGTTTGTGCCTTGTTTTGCGCGTCGGTCGTACTGTTCGAAACGGTAATTGCGGAGTCGGTATATTATCAATTGATAACCGGTATGGCGGGAGATAATACTACCCCGTCCGGTGGTACGGTCACGCAAGACGACGGACATATTCCGCCCATCTTTTACGGTGAACAATGGGCGACCTTGAATGTGGACGGTTGGGAAGAACGTGATATTCCCGTCTTTTTCGGCGATGAAAACGCATTGCTCCGCAAAGGTGCGGGTATGCGGTTCAATTCCCGCTTTTGCGGACAAGGCGGCAGAACGGTACTCTCTGCCCATGTCACGGCTCATTTTTATGAACTGGAGACCACCAAGATAGGCACTTTGGTGACGATGGACACCAAATACGGCAAGTATGTGTACGAGGTCGTGGATACCCTCATTTTCCATTATCAGGATAATTCGGCGCTGTCCCCTGTTGAGAACGAGGGCGAAACGCTGTTCATGTACACCTGTTATCCGCGAAAAAACGGTCACTTGTTCAAAAAGCAACGGCTGGCGCTGATCTGTCGCAAGGTAGAGGGGAAGGAGTGGCAGACCTATGGATAAGTTGCACACGGTCTTGCTGACGGTCGCTCGTCTGGCGTTGGCGGCGATGTTATGCGTTACACTGGTTATTGCCTTGCTTTGCTCGTCGCTTCGTGTAGTTTTTGAGCGCGGGACCTATACCAACATAGCCGAAACCGATGCGGTTGTATCCGCCTTGTATACCGAAGTGCTTGAACTGTTAGAATCGGAATGTCTGTTCTATGATTTGCCGTATGATACCATGAAGACGGCTCTGTCTGAAGACACGGTAAAGACGGTGTTGACCGCACATGTGGACGCAGCGTACGAGACTTTGCAAAACGGTGAACCGTTGCCGACGATAACGCTGGATTCGTATCCGTTCAAAGCGGCGATTGATTCCTTTTTTAATACCTTACCCGTCGAAGAACGCCCTTTGGATCCTGACGCTTCCGCTACCATCGCTACCGAGCTTTCCCAAAGTCTTTCCCATGTGATGAGTATGGGTATCGGTAATAAAGTGTTGCAGACGGCACACCCGCTTTTTGTACGGGTACACCGTTTTGCGGATACAAGTGTGTGGTGGCTTTTCGCGGTCATCGTGCTGACAGCGGTCAGCCTCATCCCCGTGAAAGCGACTCTTCGTCAACGGGCTTACAGTACGACGGGAGCATTGTTTCTCGGCAGCGCCTTGATTGCCGTGCCGACATGGTTGTTTGTGGGGCTTGATTTCCCCGATAAACTTGCCATTGGCGATTCGGCGTTACGGGAATTTGTCAATACGGTACTGTATACCGTCATTGATCGTATGAACACCCTTGTGACGGCCGCATTTATTGTGAGTTTACTGTTACTAATCGCTTCCATCGTATGGGTTGTCAAAGTAAATGAGAACAAGACCGCTTCGTAAAGTTGCGAAGCGGTCTTGTTTAACGCCCGTTCGACTCCTGTCACGCTCGTCTTAAAACAGCACGAATATCCAGTTGCGGCCTCTTGTCGTCTGCTTCGTATTCACTCGCAGACGGAGGCTTGCGCAAAGCGCTGCGCCATTTTCGGCGGCAAACTTGCCACCGGCAACTTCGCTGACCGCCGAAACCCTCGCGGGTTCAAGAGGCCGCTTCATCATATCCATAGGACCAACAAAAAGAGGGTAGCCGTACGGCTACCCTCTTTTTGTTGGTCCGAGTGACAGGAGTCGAACCTGCGGCCTCTTGAACCCCATTCAAGCGCGCTACCAATCTGCGCTACACCCGGATATGTGCTTCATCGTCACTATGGTATTATAGCAAAATACGGCGGGTTGTCAAGAGTAAAACATAAAAAACCTAAAAAAATCATACCGCTCCTCAAATTGACTTATCCGGCGTGCCGTGATATACTGGTATATATTGGGAGGGTGAATGCATGAACTTGATTGATATTACCCGTGAATTGATGAAAGCCCCGGTTTACCCCGGCGATCCCGCGCCGCAATTACAACCGTTGTCACGCATTTCTCTCGGTGATTCCAGTAATACAACGGCGATTTCCGCCTGTTTACACAACGGGACACACATGGATGCACCTCGCCACTTCTTCCCGCAAGGTGATGCCGTGGAAAAGGTTGACTTAAATGCGTGTATTGGTGAATGTACGGTAATCGAATGTGACGGTTTACTTCTCGGCGATCGAGCGGAAGAATTATTGCCGTATCTGAAAAAACGGGTGTTGTTCAAAGGCACGGTACAGCTCACGCCCAGCGCCGCATTTGTACTGTCGGGGGCGGGAGTTTTGTTACTCGGCGTGGAGCAGCCCTCGGTTGCCCCTCCCGAATATACCGAGGAAGTGCACCGCCAATTACTCGGAACGGGCATGGTGCTGTTGGAAGGATTGGATCTCACCGAGGCTGTTGTGGGGGAGACCTACTTGTTGATGGCGGCACCCATCAAGATTGCGGGTGCGGACGGTGCTCCCGTTCGCGCGGTACTGGCAGAGCCGAACCGTATCGACTGGAACGAGCGCCTGTGGCGCTAAAAGCTCTTGCAATCTCTCGTAAAGTATGATACGATAACCTTTGTTGTTCACAAGAAACTGACTCAAAGAGGAGAAAACGACATGAGTCAATATCGCTTACAGATTCCGGACGGTTACCGTCCGCATCTGGATATTCTCGAAACCGAAAAAGCAATTAAATTTCTCAAAGACACTTTTGAAGAGCGGCTCGCCCGTCAACTGTCCTTAACGCGTGTGTCGGCTCCGTTGTTCGTGCTACCTGCATCGGGGCTTAATGATAACTTAAGCGGTGTGGAACGCGCTGTCAGTTTTGATATTCTTAACGATGATGGGAATGTGGCAGAAGTCGTTCATTCACTGGCAAAATGGAAACGGTACGCGTTAAAACGCTATAACATTGAGGTCGGTAAAGGCTTATATACCGATATGAATGCCATTCGCCGCGATGAAGTGACGGATAACATTCATTCGCTGTATGTTGACCAATGGGACTGGGAAAAAGTCATTTGCCGTGAAGACCGTACCGTAGAAACACTCAAAAGTATCGTGAACCGTATTTACGGCGTGTGTTTGGAAATGGAAACGCTGATTGAGGAGCGGTATCCGTATTTAAACCGTAAATTACCGGATCGTATCACCTTTGTCACAACACAGGAATTGGAAGATGCGTATCCCGATTTGACAGCATCCGAGCGAGAAACCGAAGCAGCACGCCGGTACGGCGCGATCTTTTTGATGCAGATTGGTGGCAAACTCCGTTCAGGGAAACCTCATGATGGTCGCGCCCCCGATTATGACGATTGGCAGTTAAACGGCGATATTATTTTCTATTATCCGCTTTTAGGGCGTGCACTCGAAATGTCGTCCATGGGGATTCGCGTGGATGAGGTTTCGCTCAAAGCCCAACTGGAAGCCGCCGGTTGTGCCGATCGCGCGAACTTACCTTTCCAAAAAGCGTTGCTTGGCGGAGAATTGCCGTTGACGGTTGGAGGCGGTATCGGTCAGTCGCGTTTGTGTATGTTCTTCTTGAATAAAGCGCATATTGGTGAGGTACAAGCATCGTTGTGGCCACAGGAGATGGTGGAACGCTGTACCGAGGCAGGAATACCGCTGTTATAAAAAAATCAGAAAATTTATAAGAAACACTTGATTTTTCAGTCAGCATTCATTATAATGGTTTAGCGCGTGAATGCCGACACGGAGAGTTGGCTGAGTGGTCGAAGGCGCACGATTGGAAATCGTGTGTACGTTTAAAGCGTACCTAGGGTTCAAATCCCTAACTCTCCGCCATTGATTTTGAGCGAAGGATTCCTTCGATTCTTGGAATACTTAAGCTTCTGAAAGAGGTGATAGGAATGAAAGAGAATATCCATCCCAAGTACGAGAAAACCACGATCACTTGTGCATGTGGCGAGGTTATTGAAACCGCATCCACCAAGGAGAATATCCGTGTGGAAATCTGCTCCAAGTGCCATCCGTTCTTCACCGGCAGACAGAAGCTGGTTGATACCGGCGGCCGTGTTGATCGTTTCAACAAGCGTTTCGGTATGAAAGAAGGCAAATAAAATTGTGGAGGCAGTGCAGGAATGCGCTGCCTTTTCTCGTTTAGGAGTAATCGTATGGAAACGGCATACAAAACCGTTGCGAAGGCGGAAACAGCAGAATATGTCGATCGCCGCTCCCGCTTTATCGGGGCAGTGTGTCCGGTCACGACGGAACAGGAAGCACTGGATTTTATTGCGGCCAAGAAAAAGGAACATTGGGACGCGCGTCACAATGTATATGCGTATGTGTTGCGTGACGGCGGTATCAGCCGTTTCTCGGATGATAATGAACCGCAAGGGACAGCGGGACTTCCGACTTTAGAGGTCTTGCAAAAACAAGGACTCACCAATTGTGTGTTGGTTGTCACCCGGTATTTTGGCGGGATTTTGCTCGGTACGGGCGGCTTGGTGCGTGCCTATTCGCAAAGTGCCGCGCTTGCTGTCAGTAAAGCGGGTGTGATTGAGCGCCGTCTGTGTGCTTATGGTGAGATTGTGTGTGATTATGCGCAGTACGGTTTTTTGCAATCCTTGATTCCCGAATGTGGCGGCAAAGTGGACAATGTGGACTTTGCCAATTCCGTGACGGTGTCGTTGCACTTGCCCGTCGAGTCGGTTGAAATGTTCCAAAAACAACTGACCGACCGTTCGTGCGGTTCACTGTTTTTTGGAAAAACAGAAGAAAAATACGATTCTTTTTAAAAATTTTTAAAAATTTAAAGGAAAATACGCGAAGCGATGCGTATAACAAAGTAGAAGGCGGTGAAAACATGAACCCGAGAGAGCGAATTGAACAAAATGAGCGATTGATTTTGTCATCGCGTGCGGTTTTGGCGGCAGAAAATAAAGGGCGCGAACATGAGGAAGAGAAGTGCGCGTTTCGAACGGATTTTCAGCGTGACCGCGACAGGGTGCTGCATTGCAAAGCCTTTCGCCGTTTAAAACATAAAACGCAGGTGTTTCTTTCTCCTAAAGGGGATCATTACCGCACACGGCTGACGCACACATTGGAAGTGTCGCAGATCGGGCGCACGGTTGCTCGTGCTTTGCAACTCAACGAAGACCTTACCGAAGCTATCGCTCTTGCCCACGATTTAGGGCACACCCCTTTCGGTCATGCGGGTGAGCGTGCACTTGACTGTTGTATAGAAGGTGGATTCCGTCACTATGAGCAAAGTGTTCGCGTAGTCGAGTGCTTGGAAAACGAGGGGCAGGGCTTGAATCTGACCTGGGAAGTGCGTGATGGTGTGTTGTGCCATACCAAAGGTGAACAGGCACAAACCTTGGAAGGGCGTATCGTGCGCATGGCAGATCATGTCGCGTACATCAATCACGATATTGACGATGCCCTGCGTGCCAAGGTGTTTTCCGAGGCCGATATTCCGCCGTCCATCTGCGCGGTGTTGGGGGAGAACCGTGCTGAGCGGTTTGATACTCTGATTCGTTCCGTTGTTGAGAACAGCACGGACGATATTATGTTTTCCCCTGCGGTGAAAGAGGCGTTTGATGCTCTTCACACCTTCATGTTCGACCGTCTGTATCTTGACTCGATTGCCAAAAACGAGGAGAAAAAGGTAGGGGAATTCATTTCCCGTTTATACGACTATTATGCAAAAGATGCCGACCGTCTTCCGCAAGAGTTTCGTTTGATTGCGGAGCGCGACG
This sequence comes from Acutalibacteraceae bacterium, assembly GCA_045595845.1. Classification (GTDB taxonomy): domain Bacteria; phylum Bacillota; class Clostridia; order Oscillospirales; family Acutalibacteraceae; genus RGIG3009. The sequence continues at coordinate 3,487 of JAZOBF010000055.1, read as the reverse complement.
GTGTGGCACGCGCCGCCTGTGACTATATCGCGGGCATGACGGATAACTTTGCTTTGGAAAAATACCACGAACTGTTTATTCCGCGTGGTTGGTCGGGACAGCATATTAGTGCTATATAGAGGAATATTGAAAAGAGGGTAGCGTATGTTGCCGGATAGTTTTATACAAGAATTGAATGCGAAAAACGATATTGAGAGCGTTGTATCTTCTTATGTATCCATGAAACGGCGGGGCCGCAATTTGGTGGGGCTTTGTCCGTTTCACGGTGAAAAAACGCCGTCTTTCAACCTGTATCCCGAAACAAATTCCTTTTACTGCTTCGGTTGCGGAGCGGGCGGTGATGTCATCACCTTTATTCGAAAAATTGAAAATTTAAGTTATATTGACGCGGTTAAGTTTTTGGCGGATCGGGCAGGGTTAACCATGCCCGAGCAATCGTATAACGACACGACTGCCAAACAACGGATGCGTATTTTGGAAGCCAACCGTGAGGCGGCTCGACTGTTCCATGCGTATTTGTATTCACAGGGTGGCCGTTCGGCATTGGAGTATTATCACAGCCGCGGGTATACGGATGCCACCATCAAACATTTTGGGTTGGGCTATGCCCCGCAAAGTTTTGATTTTTTGCGGTCCGAATTGCGAAAAAAGGGGTTCCATGACGAAGAGCTGGTGCTCGCATGGCTGTGCGCCAAAAGCAAAAACGGGCGCGGTGTTTACGATATTTTTCGAAATCGCGCGATGATTCCGATTATTGATGTGCGCGGTAATGTGATTGCATTCGGCGGGCGCGTGCTGGATGATTCCAAACCGAAATACTTAAACTCCGGTGATACGCTGGTTTTTAAAAAGAGTAACAATCTGTTTGCGCTGAATTTTGCCAAGCAGGAAAAGACGAATCATGTCATTTTATGCGAAGGGTATATGGATGTGATTGCGCTGCACCAAGCGGGCTTTCGCAATGCGGTTGCGGCGCTCGGCACATCGTTTACGGCAGACCATGCACGTCTGCTGTCGCGGTATACGGATGAAGTTGTGCTGATATTCGATGCCGATTCTGCCGGCCAGAAAGGCGCCCAGCGCGCCATCGGGCTGTTGCGTGAGATTGGGCTTCGTGTGCGTTTGGTCACCATTCCCGACGGAAAGGATCCGGATGAGTTTATCAAAAACAACGGACCGGAGCGGTTTAAACTGTTGGTGGACCGCGCCTCCAACGATGTGGAATATCGTTTAATCGAACTGGGGAAAAAGCATCTGCTTACCACTTCGGACGGCAAGGTCAATTACCTCAAAGAAGCTACCGCGTTGTTGGCGGACTTGCACAGTCCTCTTGAGCGGGATGTATATCTCGGTCGGTTGGCCGCAGATTTGCAAGTGTCGAAAACGGCTTTACAGTCGCAACTGGAGTACCACCTGAAACGGCGGCAGAAGCAACAACAGGATAAGCAGTTCACGCAAGTAATTCGCCATGCCGAAGCATCGATGCAAAAAGCCAATCCCGTTGCGAAAGCTCATGTGCGAGGCGCGGGTGCGGAGGAAAGCTTGCTTGGTGCCATTCTGCTCAATCCCGATTACTTGACAGCAGTCGAACCGTTGTTGTCGCCCGATGAAATGATTACCCCCTTCAACCGAAAGGTGTATGAGCAATTGCTCACCCGATATCGGCAGGGGCTTGGCATTGAACTTACCTTTTTATCGGAATTGTATGATCCCGACGAAATGGCATATATTACAAAGATGGTAAGAGATGCGCGTGAGCATATTTCGTCCCTTACGGTGGAGGAAGCAAAACGCTATGTTGCCGTTATCAAAAGCGAGCATCAATTAGCGGCGCTTCAAAAGCCTGAGGACCTGACACCTGAACAGATTCAGGAAAAATTAAAAGCCATGAAGCAGATGAAACAGTAAACGGAGGAATGAAAAATGCAAGACAGCAAAGCAGATATTCTCAAGGAGGTTACCGGTCAGGAATCGCTTGTATCCGATGACCTGCTGGATACGGTGTTGATTAAAAAAGACAAGAAGGCGCAGCTTAACGAACTTATTGAACTTGGCCGCAGTAAGGGAAAACTTACTACGCAAGAGATCTTGGATGCGATGGAGAATCTGGATTTTGATCCGGAACAGATGGACAAGTTGTATGAGACGCTGGAGAGCATGAGCATTGAGATCATAGATGATTTCAGTGAAACTGCCTTCAACGATATGGAAGCGGTCATCGAAACCACCGATATGGACGAATCAGATGATTCCGGTGATGGTATGTCCACCGACGATCCCGTCAAAGTCTATCTCAAAGAAATCGGCCGTGTTCCGTTGCTGTTGCCCGAAGAAGAAATCGAATTGTCCATTAAAATTGCCGAGGGCGATGAGTATGCCAAAAAGCGCTTATCAGAAGCGAACTTGCGATTGGTAGTCAGTATCGCCAAACGGTATGTCGGACGCGGTATGCAGTTTTTGGATTTGATTCAAGAAGGCAATCTCGGTCTGATTAAGGCAGTTGAGAAGTTCGATTACACTAAGGGATTTAAATTCTCAACCTACGCAACCTGGTGGATTCGTCAGGCGATTACCCGTGCGATTGCCGACCAGGCGCGTACCATTCGTATTCCCGTTCACATGGTTGAAACCATCAATAAAGTAAAAAAAGTGTCCAGTCAGCTTTTGCATAAGAACGGTCATGAGCCGACCGCTGAGGAAATTGCGGTTGAGTTGGATATGCCGGCGGAAAAGGTGCGCGAGATTATGCGCGTTGCACAGGAACCGGTGTCGCTGGAAACGCCAATAGGTGAAGAAGAGGACAGCCATTTGGGCGATTTTATTCCTGACGATGAAGCCCCTGCACCGGCGGATGCGGCATCGCGTATGTTGCTTCGCGAGCAGTTGCGCGATGTATTGGGCACCTTGACCAAGCGCGAGGCGCGCGTGTTGTCGTTGCGTTTTGGATTGGAGGACGGCCGCCCGCGTACCCTGGAGGAAGTGGGCAAGGAGTTTGATGTTACGCGTGAGCGTATCCGTCAAATTGAGGCGAAAGCTCTGCGTAAGCTTCGTCATCCCAGCCGCAGCAAAAAATTAAAGGATTTCCTCGATTGATAAATTGTCAAAAAGTCTTGACAACAGCGGGATTTGTGGTAGAATAAAATTCGTGCCGCAAATACGGCTGTTATCCGGGCCTTTAGCTCAGTTGGTTAGAGCAACCGGCTCATAACCGGTTGGTCCCGGGTTCGAGTCCCTGAAGGCCCACCAAAAAGCGGCACGGGGTGTAACCTCGTTACTCCCCGTGCCTACATAAAGGGGCATAGCTCAGTTGGTAGAGCAGCGGTCTCCAAAACCGCGTGCCGAGGGTTCAAGTCCTTCTGCCCCTGCCAAAAGAACGCCTACCGCAAAAGCGGTAGGCGTTCTTTTTGTAAGAAGTCGGAGACTTGAATCCTCGGCACGCGGAGCGTGTCGTAAGGCGCGTTGTTTTATGCGCACGCGTGTCCCTTTC
>JAZOBF010000054.1:0-4710 GCA_045595845.1 Acutalibacteraceae bacterium | reverse complement strand
ACCGCTTGGCCTCCGACTTAAAACGATCTTCTTTACGCCGCCTGCTGGGGAAAGGGGCATATCGCCGTCATTGATACTGCCGATATGCAGATAAAGAAGCAGATTGAGGTTCCCGTGAGAATTCCTGCAAGCTGCTGCTTTGCAGGCAGAGATATGGAAAAATTAGTTATTGTAACCGCCACCCTAGGCACAGATCCCGCCAAGGATATAAACGCGGGGTATACCTATATCTGCGACGTCATGGCGAAGGGCAGACCTCCCTATTTATTCGGTTGACAGCCTTATTCCCTCAAAAAAGTAAAGGAGGACGGTATTACCGATCGGTGAATCAATTATGAAAGCAACGATATTTGAGATCAAGCGCTTCGCCGTACACGACGGCGACGGAATCAGAACAACGGTCTTTTTTAAGGGCTGTCCCCTGCGATGTGTGTGGTGTCATAATCCGGAGGGACTCTCCTTCGAGCCGCAAACGGCGTACTACAAGCATAAATGTATCGGCTGCGGCGAATGTCAAAAGGAAGGCTTTACTGCATCAGATTGCCTCGGAGAGGCACAAGTCTTATATGGCAGAGAGACAACGGTAGACGAGCTGATCGGGAGGATCGTGCGCTATCGCAATTATTTCGGTAATCGGGGCGGTGTGACTGTCTCGGGCGGTGAGCCGCTGTGTCAGGCGGCATTTGCCAAAGCCGTGTTCGAACTGTGCCATGAACGCGGTATTCACACTTGCCTGGATACCTCGGGGGCCGTGCTGAACGATGCCGTGCGTCTCTTGCTTGCGCATTGTGACCGCGTGTTATTAGATATTAAATATACCGAGGATGACCTGTACCGCCGTTTTGTCGGCATGCCGCTTGAAAACGCACTTACCTTTCTGGCGTATCTGGACGAACAGAAAATCCCCACCACCATCCGACAAGTGGTAATTCCCACCGTCAACGATACCACCCGAAACTTTGAAGCCTTACGAAAAATTGCCGATACACACGCGTGCGTCGACAACGTCGAGTTGCTCCCGTTCCGCAAAATTTGTCAGGTTAAATACGAGGCGATGGGACGCCCGTTCCCCTTTGCCGACATTCCCGAAGCCGATCCTGACGCCGTACGGCGCAATGAAGAATGGCTCAATGCATAAAAAAGGTACCTCCTACGGAGCGCTCCGTAGGAGGTACCTTTTTTAATCTTCTTCCTGTCGTCGAATGACACGCCCGCACAACCGCCGCAGGTCCTCCAAAGTGGAAATGGTTCCTGCTTCGCCGCGAAAAATCGCCGCACCGCGCAATTCACGCATATACCACGAAGCGTGTTTGCGTGCTTCAAGCAATGCCACCCGCTCCCCTTTGAGTGATGCCGCCAGTTCAATTTGACGGCACAGCACTTCCATGCGTTTGGCAACGGGCGGATCGGGCAAACGCACCCCGTGTGTCAGATACGCCTCAATCGTCTGAAACACCCACGGTGCACCGAGCGCACCGCGCCCCACCATGACAAGGTCGCATCCCGTTTCCTCATATAACCGCGCAGCCGATTCCGGTGAGGTCACATCACCGTTTCCGATCACCGGCACCGACACCGCTTGCTTGACGGCGCGAATAATCTCCCAATCCACCGGCGGCGCATACATTTGATCGCGTGTGCGTCCATGTACCGTAATCGCGGCGGCACCGCCGTCTTCACACGCTAACGCAACCTCCACGGCATTAACCTCATTTTTGGCATACCCCTTACGGATTTTCACCGTCACAGGTACCGCCACCGCCGCCGTCACCGCTTTGACAATGCGGCGACACAACTCCGGCTCACGCATCAATGCACTGCCGCAATGATTCCCCGCAATTTTCGGTGCGGGACACCCCATATTAATATCCAACCAATCGGGCTTTTGTGCCATTGCCATGCGCGCCGCCTTCGCAAGCGTATCGGGATCGTCGCCAAACAACTGAATCGCCGACGGGCGTTCCCGCTCATCCAACCGCATGAGGTCACGACTTTTTTGGTCGCCGTATGTCAGCGCCTTGGCACTCACCATTTCGGATACCGTAAACGCCGCCCCGTATTCTCGGCAAATTCGCCGAAACGCCGGATCCGCAACCCCCGCCATCGGCGCAAGGGCCGCACGCCCGCTGATTTCCACCGAACCAATACGCATGCTTACTCGTCCTCGCTCGGTATATATTCCAAAATATCTCCCGGCTGACAATCGAGCGCTTTGCAAATCGCATCCAGCGTCGTAAATCGTATGGCTTTCGCTTTATTGTTCTTTAAAACGGATAAATTGGCAAGCGTGACACCAACTTTGTCGGATAACTCCGTCAGTCCCATTTTTCGGCGTGCCATCATAACATCCAAATTGATCAAAATTGCCATTTACTGTGTTCCCTCCTGCCACGCGTTAAACGGTCATGTCATTTTCTTCCTTGTAAGCGGTTGCCTGTGCAAACAACTCGGCAAACACAAACAAAACAAGTCCGATAAACGCAAACAGAAGTGCCAAAAACGCCATAAGGAATTTGAATACATCAAAACAAAGCACCAAGACGATCCACACGACGGCCAATGCCAAGGCGATCCAACCAATCTTGCGCAACCGCTTCACGGTATCCGCACAAAACGAGGTTTTTTGCGTTACATTCCGCATGATCCCGCGGCATTGCCACAAGATCAGCTCCGCGACCAAACCCGTCACATATAAAAACACCAAATACTGTTTATATAAGTCACCGCCGCGCGGCTGGCTCGTCAGCGTTTCCGTAATCCACGGCAATCCGATCATAAGTGCTAAATCCGCAATCATTAAAAACCAAGCCGCTATTTCCATAATGCGGCTGAGCTTGCCGGCATTTTTCATGACACATCCTACCTCTCATGCACATCATTATGGTTTTAGTGTATCATATCCCCCCTGTCGAGGTCAACTCAAATATTCAGTAATACCGTTCGCCACGCCCAGTGCAAACAACTGAGGTGAATTTGCCATAAGGGCCGCGTCGCCCGGATTCGTGATAAACCCGAGTTCCACCAAAACGGCAGGCATCCGCGTACGCCGAAGCACATACAAATTGGTGCGCTGGGTTACTCCGCGATTGGGAAGTCCCGTTGTATCCTCTAACTCGTCTAAAATATCTTCCGCAAGTTCTGCCGCAGCCGAATTCAAGTTGAATACCAACGCTTCTGAGCCCGACGCTCCTGCCAACTCAGACGCATTCGCGTGCAAGCTGATAAAATAATCCGCACCCCAATCGTTCGCCTCGTTAACGCGTTGGGCAAGCGATGTCGCGTTGGAAGTCCCCAGTTGTGTATCCGCGGTTGGGCGGGACAGGCGCACATCGTATCCCTCCGCGCGTAAAATCTCCGCCAATTCCACACCGATACGAAACACCAAATCCTGTTCGCGGTATCCGTTTCCCTCTGCCCCGGCGTTGGGATTTTGCGGATTATGTCCTTGATCAATATAAATTTTAGTCGCCATCATCACCACTCCTTCCCCCTATTATATGCGCGTTCCGATTGATTTGTGCCCGCGCCCACAGTACCCCTATGTAAGCAACAAAGCCGCACCCCATAAACGAGGTGCGGCTTTGTTATTCTTCCATCTGTTTTCCTAAAAACGCGGCGGCAACCTGTGCCAGTTTAATATCCGTATCCCCCGGCATCGCGCCGGTATCATTCATTAAAATGCACACGCAGCCCGTCACATCCCCCGCCGATAAAATCGGCGCAGCGATTCCTGCCACGCGGTCGCGTCCCTCCACAACAGGCACACCTTTGCCTCCGTTTTCTCGTGCCGTCACCAATTGCCGCTCTTCCATCACCTGTTCAAGCTGTGGCGACAACCGGCGCTCCAAAAACTCTTTTTTGGACTCGCCCGCCACCGCGATAACATGATCACGGTCACCGATCACCACCGGTACACCGCACGCTCTTGACATCACATCCGCATATTGTGTCGCGAACTCGGTAATCTCCCCAATCGGCGAATATTTTTTAAACACAACTTCCTCATTCGAACCCGTAAAAATTTCCAACGGGTCGCCTTCTCTTATCCTCATGGTTCTTCTAATCTCTTTCGGTATAACCACACGACCAAGGTCATCTATGCGTCTAACAATTCCTGTTGCTTTCATATATTTCTACTCCTTTTCTCTACTCTAAAATGTGCCGAAAACCCAGTATTTATGCGGGTTTTCGGGATTTATTGATTTGCTCAAATCAAGCCTCGTTCCATCAAAAAAGCACGACCCGACCAAGGTCCTTATCTGGGACGAGTTGTTGTTTTTTGCTCTTTGTTAGTATCACACTTTTTGTAGAAATTATGAGTAGAATTTCCAATTGTTTTTTAATTTTTATAAAGAAAAGGCACCTTAAACTATGCCCTTAGTTACTACAATAGTATTCGCCTACAAACAAAAAACGAACCTACGCTTTCTTTTCGGAAAGGATAGGTTCATCTTTTTTAATTCGTCGACTTTGATTAGATGCTTGATTGACACATTTATAGTATTAATGAACAACATCACAGTAAATGATTATGTATTCAAAAGCATACACATTCTTAACAAACAGCGTTAAGGACGCATCCTTGCGTTGCAGGGTGGATTGGTCTGCGTTTTTCTCATAGCGAATATCGGTTACTGTGTATGAGAAACGATTACCTTCCATATCTGTGAAGAAAACGCTATCTCCTACGGAAATATCACGGTAAAAGTC
>JAZOBF010000053.1:0-43718 GCA_045595845.1 Acutalibacteraceae bacterium | reverse complement strand
ATCGTTGGATGAATTCCCGCAGTTTCTCAATGTTCTCAAAGGAGATATGAGTTTGGTCGGACCCCGTCCGACACTCGCTGTTACGCCGTACGAGCAGTTGTCCGAACAAAGCAAGAAGCGCTTAACGGTGCGCCCCGGTGTCACGGGGTATGCACAGGCATATTTCCGTAATTCCATCACCCAGGAGGAAAAATTCAAGTACGATTGCGAGTATGTGGATACGATATCGTTTGTGTTTGATGTGAAAATTTTGTTCATGACCGCGTACGGTGTGGTGGCGCGTAAGAATATTAACGCGAACGAGCAGCCCGTTACCGTGCCTGCCGCCGAGGAAGCGAAGGTCGGCGAATGAAAAAATTGCTGATTATCGGCGCCTCTGTTTTACAGGTGCCTGCTATCAAGAAAGCGAAAGAACTCGGGTACTATGTGGGTGTTATTGACTATAACCCAAACGCTGTCGGTATTCCGTTGGCAGACGAATTTTTTGAAGTGAGCACCATCGATGTTGACGGTGTTGCCGAAACCGCGAAACAGTTTAAACCCGACGGTATCATGACGCTCGCGACGGATATGCCGATGCGCTCGATAGCCAAAGCCGCTGAGGTTTGCGGGCTTCCCGGTATCACGATGGATTCAGCCATCAAGGCCACCGATAAAGGCGAGATGATTAAGGCGTTTGAAGTGGCGGGCGTGGCACATCCGTGGTATCATATCGCGCATACGGACGAGGAATTTGAAAAAGCGACCGAAACGGTTTCCTTTCCATGCATTATGAAACCGCTGGACAACGCGGGCAGTCGCGGTGTGGTGCTGTGCCACAGTAAAGATGAGCTTACGGCACAATATGACTATTCTCGGCAGGAATCGCGTGGCGCGGGTGTTATCATCGAGGAATATATGGTGGGCCCTGAGGTCAGCGTGGAAGTTATGGTATTGGACGGGGTGCCGCACATTTTGCAGGTTACCGATAAATTAACCACAGGTGCGCCGCATTTCGTGGAAATGGGGCACAGTCAACCCAGTCGGCTGGCAACGGACGATTTAGAGAAGATTCGCGACTTGGCGGGGCGCGCGGCACTTGCCGTTGGTATCGAGAACGGTCCCGCACATGCTGAAATCATGCTTACCAAAGACGGCCCCAAAATGGTGGAGATCGGTGCGCGCATGGGAGGGGATTGCATCACCACCCATTTAGTGCCGCTGTCCACGGGCGTGGATATGATAAGAGCCACCATTGAGATTGCGTGCGGCGAAACACCTGACATTACCCCGAAATGGGACAAGGGTGCGGCGATTCGGTATTTCGATGTGCCGTGCGGTGTGATCGCGGCGATCAACGGCGTGGAAGATGCCAAGCGCATCGACGGCGTCAAAGACATTCAGTTTACGAAAATGGTGGGGGATATCACCTGTGAAATCGGCAGTTCCACCGACCGCATCGGCTTTGTCTTCGCCCAAGGCGAGTCAGCCGAGCAAGCGGTAGCCGCGTGCAATTCCGTGCTCAAAGCGATTACGATTACGGTTCGTTAAGGAGTGCTCAAAAATGGCAAGTTTGCAGTTAAAAGTCATAAACCGATTGAAGGGGACGGCACTCGGCACGCGTTTGCGCCGAAAGCGGTGGAATGCCTCGATAACCAATACTGACAGCATTGCTGAATTCGTGAAAAAACACTGGAGTGCGTTAAACGATCAAGAACAGGCGGAAATCACTGCGGATATTTTGGATATGGCCAAAAAATACCGCTTTACGGCGGATGAATATCTTTGCTATCATTTTCGCGATAAGCCGGAAGAGGAACGAAAAACGTTTATCTCGGACCTTAACCGCATTGATTTTTGTGAGCGATTAAACAAAGCCAAAAATCTTGAAATATTCAACGATAAAGTTCGTACATACCAAGTGTTTGGCAAGTACTACTTGCGGGAGTGTGTCGGCGTATTTAGTGTGAGTGATATTCCCAATGCTTGTGCCTTTGCGAAACGGCATGCATCCGTGGTGTTTAAACCGATAGACGGTTCCTGCGGGGCCGGCGTTCGGGTGATGGATACGACTTCTTCTGACGTCGACATGATGATAAAACAGTTACTCGAGCAAAATCCGAAGGGATTTATTTTGGAAGAACTGATCTGCCAAGTACCGGAAACGGCACAGTTTCATCCGCATTCTGTGAACACTATCCGCGTGGCAACGGTGCGGTTCTCGGAAGGCGTGGAAGTGATAGCGGCATTTTTCCGTACCGGTCGCGGCGGCAATTTCGTGGATAACGCGGGTGCCGGCGGTGTGTTTGGTGTGATTGATGTCACTACGGGTGAAATCGTGGCGGCAGGGGATGAATACGGCAACCTGTATACGCACCATCCCGACACTAACATACCGGTGGTCGGGTTTGTGATTCCAAAGTGGGATGAGGCCGTCGAGCGGGCTAAAGAGCTTGCTACGGTGGTTAAAGGCAATCGCTATGCCGGTTGGGATTTAGCACTGACAGAAAAAGGATGGGCGCTCGTGGAAGCGAATGCTCGGGGACAGTTTGTGTGGCAGATGCCGTTACAAAAGGGCTTCTTGGCCGAAACAAACACCATATTGCGCCGTTTGGGAATACACGAAATGACAGACTTGTCCATTAAGTCCAAGTGGATATACAGCGGGAGGAAGTCTATATGACAGTCGAACAGATTCGCCGCCTTTACGATAAACCCTACAATGTATTAAAAAAAATCCTGATTACCCGCCACGCTTGCACAAAACCGAAACGGTACGGTGATCCGAAGTTTCCGCTAACGGCGGAGCAAAAGGCGGCAATCAAGGCATTTTACAAGCCGTACGGCGGGGCAAAGCTGCTCTTTCATCGGTTTTATGCCGAAAAAACCGGCAACTTTTCGCCGTACTATTTGCCGACAGATATTTACCTAAACAAGGTGGACGATTACTTTAACGATCGTGCCGCGGGCGTCGTGATGGATAACAAATGTTACTACCCGCTGTTGTTTGCCGGTGTTCCGCAACCGGAGACAGTGGCGATGCGTATTAACGGATTTTGGTATGATGCCAGCCGCACCCCATTGACAGCCGATGCATTACGCGACAGATTACATACAGAAGAAGCGGTGTTTGTTAAAGTTGCCACATCATCTTTTGGCGGCAAAGGCGTATTTTACATTGCGGCGAGCGATGGGGATATGTACGAGGAGCTGCAGCGTGGTACCGCGTCTGTTCGTGCAGACATCATCATTCAGCGCCCCTTGTCACAACACGAGGGATTGAATACCATCAACGCCAGTTGCGTCAATACGATTCGCATTTTATCTTTACTTACCAAGGATAGCGTGAAGATTTATTCTGCTGTGCTACGCATGGGCGTGGCCGGATCAAAGGTCGATAATACATCCAGCGGCGGCTTCACCTGCGGCATCACCGAACAGGGCACGCTGAAAAAATATGCGTATCGCCCAACCGGTGAACGGTTCCCTGTACACCCCACCAGCGGAGTCGTGTTTGAGGGGTATGTCGTACCGGGATTTGAGGCGGCTAAGGCGTTGGTAAAGCAAGCGCACCCGATGGTCCCGCATTTCCGATTGGTTTCGTGGGATATTGCTATTGATGCAGACGGAAAAGCCGTTATGATTGAAGCAAACCTTAGTCAGGGCGGTCTGAGTTGTCACCAATTCAATAACGGTCCGGTGTTTGGCGAAGATACCAAACAAATTTTAGATGAAGTTTTTGCAAGGAGAGAGTAAGACGATGGTGGCCCATGTTCGAAATTTGTACCACGCCCTGCAGATACAACTGAAAAACTGGTCTGAAAAATTCAAATCGCGTTCCGCTTTTGCACAAGCGAAGCAACAGTTGAGGGCTGTGGGTATTCCGCTCCGACCGCTGACGACGGAGCAGAAAAAGCAAGTCAACGAGGTGTGGAACGGTAGAGTTCGGGATTTCAGTACACACGAGCTGGTATTTTCCGCAACCGGTATCTTTGATCCGTATGTCTGTTCGGAATTGTTGGCGCGTACCGTGATCGATCCCGTACTGAATCCGTCGAATCTGCGCATGGGCATGAGTGACAAAAACTACTTTGATCGTCTCTTTCCCGATGTTCCCAAGCCCGAAACCATTGCTCGTAATGTCAACGGCTCCTGGTTGGACAAAAACTATTGTCCGATCACCGAGACGGAGGCACTGACTCTGATAAGAGAGCACGAGCAGGTTTTCGTCAAGCCCTCGCTCGATAGCGGAGGCGGCAAAAGTGCCGCGTTGTTTCGACGGGAAACGGTGGAGGAGATTGTAAAACAGTATCCGAAAAACTGTATTGTGCAAAAGGTGTTCCGTCAACACGCATCGGTGGCGGCACTGAATCCGTCATCGGTCAATGTGGTGCGTGTAGTTAGTTTGCACTTGAACGGTAGGGCTACACCTGTCAATTGTGCCTTGCGGTGCGGCGCAACGGGTGCTGTGACGGATAATTTCACCACAAAAGACGGTCACGGCATGATCGTGATCGGAGTAAATCCCGATGGCACACTAAAAGATAAGGCGTATTTTTCTTGCGGTGAAAGCATAACGGTTGCACCAAACGGCTATTCGTTTGCGGGACTGCAACTACCGAATTTTGAAAAAATGCTTGAAATGACAACGCGTATTCACGAGCAATTGCCGCATTTTCGATATATGGGGTTTGACATTTGCTTTGCCGAAGACGGCACGCCGACTTTGATGGAATACAATATTCGCCGTCCGGGTGTGCTGTATTACCAGTATGTCAACGGTCCGTTGTTCGGAGACCGTACCGAAGAGATTATAAATGCTTTTTGCAAATAACTGAAGATAAGGGGCAAGGATATGGAACTGCACGGCAAGACTCTACTGCTCATGGGCGGCGGCGCCTATGCAGCGGGTATCAAGAAATACAAGGAAGAAAAAGGGTTCCGTATTGTCGCACTCGGTCGTGATGCCGACACTCCCATTGCGAAATTGGCGGATGCCTTTTATCAGATTGATACGCAGAACATCGATGCGGTGTGCGAGGTTGTTCAAAAAGAAGGCGTGAACGGCATTTTCGTCGGCTCGTCGGAGGTCAATATTGATCCCGCTATCAAGGTTGCCGAGCGTACCGGTGTGTATTTTTACACCGATCGGGAGCAATGGGACATTTTGGCGGATAAAGCGCGGTTTAAGACGGCTTGCCGTCAGTATGGTGTACCCACTGTGCCGCAATACGATATCCCACATGATTATACCCGTGACGATATTGAGAAATTACCGTTTCCGGTACTTGTCAAACCGACCGACAGCTCGGGGGCGAGGGGTATGAACGCTTGTTACCGTGCCGAGGATTTTGACGCGGTGTATGAAGAAGCCATGCGTTGGTCCAAGCGCGGCGAGGTCGTGGTAGAAAAGCTGATCACGGGCGCGGATGAAACCTTTTTCCAATATACCATTCAGGACGGCGAATGTTCGCTGACCTCGAGCTTTACCAAGGTGTTTGTCAAGTCGGAAAACGAAAAACTTATTTTACCGATTTTTCATATGTACCCCAGCAAGTACATCGACGCGTATTACGAAACATTTGATGAAAATGTAAAAGCCATGTTCCGCGGACTCGGTGTGCAAAACGGCGTCATGACCTTGCAGTGCTTCTGTCAGGATGGCGTGTTTTATGTGTTTGAAGCGGGCTTCCGTATGGGCGGTGCGCAAAACTATATTTTCTCGGAATACCAAAACGGCAACAATTCTCTCAATTACATGATCAACTACGCGCTGACCGGCAGTATGGCGGACAAGCGCATTGCCGATACCGATAGTGCGCGGTTCCCGTATCCTTGCTGTAACTATTATGTCGGCTTAAAACCCGGTGTGATCGGCAAAATGGGGAGAGTGGACGAAACACGCGAGCTTCCGGGCGTGCTGAATATTACGGTCATGAGCCGCGAGGGCGATACCGTGGAGGATACCAACGCGCTGGAGCGTATCTGCTTGCGTATTCATGTTGTGGGCAGGGACGAACAGGAACTCGCGCGCAATATTGTGCGCATCAGCGAAACGCTGGATATTCGCTCGACCGAGGGCGAGGATATGCAACTTGAACCGATGACCTATGACCGCGCGCTGGCGGCAATCAACAATACGGTTAACCACAACTGACACACTCGAACCCGCCTCAAACGGCGGATTTTCGGTGCTTTGTGGTTTGTTATCATCGCAAGGCTTTCGGATTTACGAGTATTTTAACGCAGCAGACGCAGCATTTCCCCAAAATAAACCGGGTTCGAGTGCGTCAGTTGTGGTTAGGCAGAGGTGGTCGGGTATGACAGATAAAAAAACATTCGGTTCGTTCATAAAACAAAAACGAACCGAAAAGAACTACTCTCAGAAAGACCTTGCGGAGCTGCTGTTTGTTACGGAGGGGGCGGTGAGCAAATGGGAGCGAGGGGTGTCCTACCCTGATATCACCTTAATTTCCGATATTTGCCGCACCCTTGACATTAGTGAGCATGAATTGATTACCGCTTCAACCGATACGGACACAAGGAGACTCAAACAAGAAGCGCAAAAATTTCGCGTGATTCGCGGCGTGTGGTTTTGGGTTCCCACACTATCGTATGCCGCCGCACTCCTAACTTGTTTTATTTGCAATCTTGCCGTAAACCACACGCTGTCTTGGTTCTTTATCGTGCTGGCCGCACTGCTTTGTGCCTATACATTCGTGCCGAATATTACCGGCTTTTTTGAATCAAAGAAATTACTCAGCTTTGCCGTTTCAACTTACCTGTCGCTGTGTCTGCTTTTATTTACCTGCGCTATGTATACGGGTGGTTTATCGTGGTTCTTAACAGCTTGTATCGGTGTTTTAATCGGGTATGGATTGGTGTTTGTACCCCTTATATTATCGAAAACCAAACTATCCCGCTACAAGTTTGTGGTTTCGTTTACGGTGGCCTGTGTTTTGACGAGTTTGCTGTTGTTCAACATCAACTGTTGGCGTCCTTTTATGCTTATTCCGGCAATACTTATTACCTGCTATGCGTTTATCCCGGTTGTTTTTTGCGCGATTATTTGTACATTGCGGTTTAACGCTTTCCTTAAAACAGGCGTCTGTATTGCTTTTTGCACAATCCTATGGTATTTTATCGAGTATATTGTAGACATTCTATTTGGCACAAACGAGAGCACCTATCAAGTGAACTTTCATGACTGGGCACAGTGTTTAGAGGGAAATATTCTCATGATTTGTTTGATATCACTTTTGTTCATGAGTGCCGTTTTTGTCACAATAGGTGCTGTCAAAGTTCTAAAAAACAGGAAGATAACATCAACAAAACCCATCTTGCCCCAATAGGCAAGACGGGTTTTTGTTTTATACCTCTCGCAAGAGAAGGGTGCCGCTTATTTTGCCACCTGTGATAACAAGCGGTAGCGCCTGTTTATTTGGGCTTTGTTACCTGTCGGATACCCACTATGATGAGCACGGCACCCGTAAACAGCGAAATGTTTATCGGTTCTTTCAAAAACACCACACCGGCAAACAGGGAGCACAGTGTTGACAAAGAGCCAAAGGACGACAACTGAAAGGCCGGCAGGATGCCGGTCGCGTAATTGACCAGCAGATTCGCAACGATGGAGCACAGTACGCTCATGCTCAGTACGGCAACTATGTATTTGCCATGAAAGACGGGCGCCACATAGGCCTTTACATCCCAGCTTACCGAATGTAGTGCCATCAGCGTGAAGAATATCGCCGACAGGCACAGTACAAAAAAGGTGCGTTCAAAAGGGGTGAACTCTTCGGCAGCTTTACGGTTGGCCGTTTTAAAAATGGCGGAGTCTACTACCGTCAGCAGCAGCAAAACAATACCAACCGTGGTTACCACACCCAGTTCCTTACCGGACACCGTCATAATAATGACGCCTACCACCGGAACGATACAAAATAAAGCCTGCCGCCGTGTGGGATATTCCCGTAAAAACAGAGCGCCGGTGCCGATGGTTACCACCGGTACTACCGCGAGCACCATACCGGCAATCGTGGCGTTGGTGTACAGCAAGCCGTAAGTTTCAAACACATAGTAGCCGACCTGAGTCAACAACAGAATCCCAATGGGTTTCCAGTTCTTACCCTTAAAGGAGACTTTCACCTTGCCGATAAGAATCGGCAAGGCCATAAACAGAGCGGAACATAAAAATCGATGGGAAAGCATTATATTGGGATTGGGGGCGACATCCAAGCCTATGCGGGTGAAAAGGAAGCTGAAACCCCAAAGAATATTACCCAATGCGGCACAAAATACCGCTTGAGTGGTTTTATGCTTCATAACGAAATCTCCTATGGTTTTATGTTCGCGTTTTTTATATTTGTTAACTTTTTTGGGCAGTGGTATGGTATACTAATACTGTATTATGGTTTACAGAGGTGCAACATGAAGAAATTGTTTGTCTGTTTAACGCTGATAACTTTTCTGTTTTCGGGTTGCCGTTTTATCCAACAAACAACGGCAAGCACTTATATTACACTTTCTGATAACGGCATTACGGTTGATGGGCAAGACATTACACAGGATAGCAAACAGGCGGTTTATTCGGCTAAGGATATCGTGTTCTATCTGGCAAATCAGGGGTTTACTTACGGCGAAGGTGAGAAGCAAGATGAGCACGAACAAAGCGAAGCAGATGCGCATACGGTTGTTCATATCACAAAGCCCGGTAATTATGTTTTAAGTGGCAGCTTATCGCTTGGACAAATTGCCATTGACCTGGGTGAAGATGCCAAAACAGACGAAGAGGCGGTGGTTACACTCGTTCTTAACGATGTTTCCGTTACTTGTACCGTTGCGCCCGCCATTATTTTTTATAATGTTTATGAATGTTGCAGCAGTGATGATGAAACGGCAACAAAAGATGTTGATACGAAAAATGCGGGTGCAAACATTATCCTGGCTGACGGCACGGAAAACCATATCACCGGTTCTTATGTGGCGAAAATTTACAAATCCTACGAATTAAGCGAGGACGGTAAAGAAATCGTCGACAGCAAGAAACTTCATAAGTACGATGGTGCCTTTTATTCAAAAATGACCATGAATATAGGCGGAGAGAAAAACGGTGATGGTATATTGAACATCAAAGCCGAAAACGAGGGGCTTGACAGTGAGCTTCACCTTACCATCAATGGCGGTACAATCAATATCATCTCAGGAAATGACGGCATTAATACCAACGAAGACAATGTTTCTGTTACAACTGTTAATGGGGGTACCCTTAACATTGTTTGTGATGGCAGCACAGGCGAGGGTGATGGTATTGACTCGAACGGATGGCTCGTCATCAATGGCGGTACCGTTACGGCACAGGCTTGTTCTACAAGCGGCGATGCGGGCATTGATTCTGACAAGGGCATTTATTTGAATGGTGGCCATGTACTCGCAACCGGCAATATGCTCGACCATATTGCCGGTGGTGACCAAACCTATAGTGTGTTTAGTTTTTCAAGTCGTCAAAACGGCAACACCTATACGCTGAGAGATGCTGCGGGCAGCGTTGTTTTCGAATATACACCGACCAACGCGTTCACCTATCTGGTTGTCGCAGGAGAGGAACTTATCCCCGGTGACTACACTTTCCGGCAGGGGGAAACCCAGTTGGCAGCGAGTAAAACGCAGAACATGCAAGGTCCAAGGCCTAATATGCCAAACGAACAAGGTGTTCCGCCCGAAAGACCAAACGGCATGCCGCCGCAAGAAGAGAGACCTCAGATGCCCGAAGGCATGCCGCCACCTGAAAACGGGGATGGTATGATGGGGGCAAACAGGGTGCCGAGCGGCGCGATTTCCACCACATTTACCATCACAAAAGGCGGCAACCAATTTGTCAATGTAGGTCCCGCAAAGGAGTGAGTTGCCGGTTTCTGTTTTGCCTTGTGACTCAAGCGCATCATATTTCTTAGTTGCTTTTCCAGGTGTTGCGGGACAGCAGGGCCAGAATGGGGAAGATCTCCAGTCTGCCTGCCAGCATATCCAAACTCAACACAATCTTGGAGAGGTCACTCAAATGGGCATAATTGCACAGGGGACCGACGGCTTCAAAGCCGGGACCAATGTTGTTGAAGCATGCCAGTACCGCCGAAAGAGTGGTACCCATGGTGTTGCCGTCAAGACTGAGTACCAGACAGCTGATCACAATAATGATAACATAGGCGGCAAGGTAAGCATTGGTATTTGCCAGTACCGTTTCGCTGACCGCTTTGCCGTTGTTGCGGACGATTTGTACTTTTTTATGGTTCAGAATATGGAGGATGTTCCGCCGCAAGTTCTTGAACATCAGCATAAGACGCGCGACCTTGAAGCCACCGCCGGTGGAACCGGCGCAGGCGCCGATAAGCATCAGAATCAGTAAAATGCTTTTGCTGAAGGCGGACCACTGATTAAAGTCCACCGACGAAAAACCGGTGGTGGTCATAATGGAGCTGACCTGGAAGGCAGCGTGCGTGACGACTTCGCCTACGGTATCGTACAGAGTGCTGGTTTTGGTAAAAATATTGACGGCAATCAGCAGTGCGGAGGCAATGAAAATGCCGAAGTACAGCCGCAGCTCTTCATCCTTGAGCACATTCTTAAATTGACGCAGAAGCAGCAAATAATAGCAACTGAAGTTGATGCCAAACAGGAGCATAAATACCGTGGTTACCCAAAGCACATAGGGGGAACAGCTGCCCATCGAATCGTTGAAGACGCCGAAGCCGCCCGTGCCTGCCGTACCGAAAGCCGTACACAGCGCATCGAGCACCGACATATTACCAAAAAGCAGAAAAATGAAATTCACAATCGTCATGACTACATAAATAATGTAGAGGATCATGGCGGTGTTTTTCATTTTCGGCACCAGCTTGCCGACATCGGGACCGGGACTTTCCGCCCGCAAAAGGTGCATGGTAAAGCCGGTTTCGCGTTCACCGCTTGGTACGATAGCCAGTAAGAACACCAGTACACCCATACCGCCTAACCAGTGGCTAAAGCTGCGCCAATAGAGAATGCCCTTGGACAGTGCTTCCACATCCGCAATCACCGATGCGCCGGTGGTGGTAAAACCGGAGACAATTTCAAAAACGGCATCGATATAGCGGGGGATGGCGCCCGAGAACACAAAGGGAAGCGCCCCCAAAAGACTGAGCATAATCCAGGAGAAACCAACGCATACCAGTCCTTCTCGAGCGGCAAACAGTTTATTGGCTTTTCGACAGATCAAATACATAACACTCGCCAATACCACACAAATAGCGATGGTATAGACAAAGCCCCGTGCGGCAGTTGTTTCGCCGTTGAAAAAACTGATACCAAGGGCAGGAAGCATAAAAAAAGCTTCAATGGCGATGATTTGTGATAAGAATCGCCCGATCATCTTAAAGTTCATAAAACTACTCCACAATTCCCCGTCATCGTTCTGTTTAAAAGGTTTGAGCCAAACGGCGCATGATTTTAAAACGAACAATCATGGGATTTTAAGCAAAAATATCGTTAATTTGATGTAATACACCGCCACTGGTGACCACCACAATCGTGTCACCAACGGTGAAGACAGAATCACCGTTCGGGATTTGCGTGGTAACACCGCTGGTAATGCTGGCAATCAGCACATTTGGTTTCAATTTTATCTTCTTTAAAGGGGTGTTGAGGAATTTCGTCGTGCGGTCTACCAAAAACTCCACCGCTTCTGCTTGTCCGTCAGCAATGGCATGGACCGAGATGGCGGCACCCACCTGGTTTTCCATAGCGCGGACATAACGGACGATATTGTTGCTGCACAACTCTCTGGGCACGACGATGGAACCCAAGGCCATAGCGTCTGCAATGCTGATGTTGTCACCGTGGCTTAGCTTGGTAATGATTTGGGGAACCCCTTTTCTGCCGGCATACAGAGAGATAATCATGTTTGTTTCATCGGTGCCGGTCAGGGTAATGACGGCATCGCATTTGCTCATACCCTGTGCTTCCAGGGCGGCATGACTGCTGCAATCATCATGTATTACGGATGTTTTGGGCAGTTGGTTGGCAAGCTCAACGCATTGATCGTAATCCTTTTCCAGTAGTTGGACGGATATTTTATCATCCTCCAAAAGTTTTGCCAGATAATACGATATTTTACCGCCGCCGCAGATGAGCACATTGCGGATGCGGCGGGTGATAATACCTAAATTCTTGAGCAAGGTGGTCAAATCTGCCGTGGAAGCCGTAACAAAGATGCGGTCACCCTCTTGCAGAATGAAATTACCGCGGGGGGCGATGGCTTTGCCGGCACGCAGAACCGCACAAACCAGTACACGGCATTTGACGACACTGCTCATCTCCACCAAGGAAAGATTACACAGCTTGCTTGCGGCATCTACACGCAGTTCCACGATTTGTGCACGCCCCTTGGCAAAGGTATCACAGCTTAAGAAACCGGGAAATTTCAGTAAATGCTCAATTTCCAAAGCGGCTTGCTTTTCCGGATTTACGGTCAGAGAAAGAGGGAAAACCTCCCGCATGGTTGCCACCTGTTCGGCATATTCCGGATCGCGGATGCGGGCAATCGTGTGGACGCGCGGGTTCATTCCGTGAGCGGTCATGCAGCACAAAAGATTCAATTCATCGGCACCCGTTGCCGCAATTACCAACTCGGCTTCATCAATACCGGCTCGTTGCAGAGTGCCTTTGGCGGCACAGTTGCCGCGAACGGCAATGGCGTCATACCGCTCCACTGCGGTCTCCAAAACCGTATCGTTTTGGTCGATGATTGTTAAGTTGTGGCCTTCTGATGCCAATTGCCGACATAAGGTCATGCCGACCTTACCGCCGCCTGCAATAATAATATCCATAGATTACCTCCCGTATGGCACGGATTGTCCTTATGCCGCCATTATAGCACTCTTCTCGAAATTTGGCAATATATGTGAGAAGCCAGGGCACCCAAATGCTTGATTTCTTGTGCACGGTATGGTACGATTGTGACAAGGATGCGCTGTTAAATTATGAGTGGAGATGAAAACAGTATGTTAAATGAAAAACCTTTGGAAAATTTGGTTGGCGGGTATAGTTATACATCGATATTTCGCACAATGGCGTTTATTGGTGACAGTCTGTCGTCGGGAGAGTTTGAAACGATAGATGCAGACGGCACTCACCATTTTCACGATTTATATGAGTACTCGTGGGGACAATACATTGCCAGAAAAAACGGCTTGCGTGCTTATAATTTTTCGCAAGGCGGCATGACGGCGAAATGGTATCTTGACAGTTTTGCGGAACAAAAAGGGTTTTGGGACAAGGAAAAAGCGTGTCAAGCGTATGTTATTGCGTTGGGCGTTAACGATATCTATAACCAAAAGATGGAAATCGGAACGGCCGACGACATAACGGCGACGGAGTTTTCAGGCGAGCGTCCGTTCATTAGCTATTATGCGGAAATCGTAAGACGATATAAGGAAATCAGTCCCGATGCGAAGTTCTTCTTCGTTACATTCCCCAACGAACCATTCCGTAGCCAAAGACAACGAGAGGGTATGATACAGGCCATATACGCGCTTGCTGACCATTTTGAGAATGCGTATGTCATCGACCTCTATCAGTATGGACCGGTATATGACGAAGACTTTTCCAAAAAGACTTATTTGAACGGTCATATGAATCCGATGGGGTATATTTTCACAGCAAATCTTATTGACTCCTATATTGATTATATTGTACGAACCAATCCTCAGGATTTCAAATATGTCGGGCTTATCGGCACCAATATCAACTATAAATAAACCTTGCCTGTAGGGCTTAACAAAAAAACGCATCCCCTCGGAGTAATCCGAGGGGATGCGTTTTTCTGTTAGTATGGGTTTATCGTTGCACGCGGCCCGAACCGTCGCCGCCCGCGAGTTTTTCAACCTCGGACACGCCCACGCGGTTATAGTCACCCTCAACCGTGTGTTTCAGCGCCGAAGCCGCCACCGCAAATTCAATGGCATCCTTTGAAGACTTGTTCGTGAGCAGGGCATAGATGAGGCCGCCGCCGAAAGAATCGCCGCCGCCTACACGGTCCACAATATGCAGATGGTAGGTCTTGGAGAAGTGATATTCTTCGCCGTCATACAGCATGCCTGCCCAGTCGTTATCGTTGGCGGAAATGGAAGTGCGGAGTGTGATGGCAACCTTTTCAAAGCCAAACTTATCGGCAAGCTGTTTTGCAACACTCTTGTAGCCCTCATGATTCAGTTTACCGCCGTAAATATCCGTGCCTTCCGCCTCAATGCCGAACACATCTTTGGCGTCTTCCTCGTTGGAAATGCAGACATCGACATACTGACAAAGCTCGGTCATAGCCGCGTTTGCTTCCGCTCTTGTCCAAAGCTTGCCTCTGTAGTTTAAGTCGCAGGAAATTTTAACGCCACGCTTTTTAGCGGCGATACAGGCTTCTTTACAAATCTCAACAAGATTGGTGCCCAGAGCGGGAGTGATTCCCGTAAAATGGAACCAATCAGCGCCTTCAAAAATGCTGTTCCAATCAAAGTCGGTGGGTTCAGCCATTTGTATGGCGGAATATTTGCGGTCGTAAATACATACCGAACCGCGCTGAGACGCACCCTTTTCCAGATAGTAAATACCGACGCGCTCTCCTCCGCGCACAATTTTAGAGGTATCGACGCCAAAATAACGCAGACTGTCGACTGCCGCCTGGCCGATCGCATGCTTCGGCAATTTGGTCACATAAACGCTGTCCATGCCGTAGTTTGCAAGACTTACCGCCACATTGGCCTCGCCGCCGCCGAAGGTCGCTTGCATCTGATCGTTCTGAAAAAATCGGTAATAGCCGTTGGGGGCGAGTCTTAACATTAACTCACCAAATGTTACAACTTTTGCCATGTTAGTTTCCCTCCATTTTTTCAAGTGCTTCTTTAACGAAGAAGCTGCCGCCAATTGCCGCAATTTTATCAAACGCTAAAAACTCGTCAATATTGCTTCTGTCAACGCCGCCCGTCGGAATAAAGGTAACCTGCGGGAACGGTGCCGACAAGGCTTTTAACGCTTTCAGACCGCCGTAAACATTAGCCGGGAAGAATTTAACGGTGGTAATACCCAGCTCCAAGGCCTGCATGATTTCCGTGGGCGTAACACAGCCCGGATAATAGGGGATATTTCTTTCATTACAGATGTTTGCGACCGCAACCGAGAGACCGGGGGACACGATGAATTGTGCACCTGCTTTCAGTGCCGCTTCGCATTGTTCGGCATTGATGACCGTACCGGCGCCTATCGACATATCGGGATAGTTCTTGCAGGCGTACGCAATTGCTTCGGCCGCGCAAGCGGTGCGAAAGGTAATCTCCGCACAATTGATGCCGGACTCTTTAAGTGCCGTGAGAATGGTGTCGGTTTCGGATAATTCTTTGATTACGACAACGGGTATAAATTTTTCCATAAGTATCCTCCTCTTAAAGTGTTACACCGTCTTTAAATATCGCAAGCTCATGTTTGTCGAGTGATTCTGCTTTGGTGGTAATTTCACCCGATGCGAGTTTGAGTACATACTCCAAAAACTCGTCCGTAAGGTCGGACATCGACTTGTTTTCCAGAAGCTGACCTGCGTTAAAGTCTATCCAAGATTTTTTCTTGTTTGCAAGGGTTGAGTTGCTTGAAATCTTAGCCGTCGGAACGGGACAACCGAACGGGGTTCCTCTGCCGGTTGTAAAGAGTATCAATTGTGCACCCGAAACCGCAAGCGCATTGGCGGCAACAAGGTCGTTACCCGGCGCTTGTAAGAGGGACAGGCCTTTGCATTTTACACACTCGCCGTAATCCAGTACATCCTCGACCGGCGCGGTGCCTCCTTTTTGGGTGCAACCGAGGGATTTATCTTCAAGTGTGGTAATGCCGCCCTCTTTGTTACCCGGCGAGGGGTTTTCGTCCACTTTTTCGCCGTATCGCATAAAATACTTTTTGAAATTATTGATAAGGTTTACGGTTTTATTGAATTCGTTTTCCGTACGGCAGCGGTTCATTAATATGGTTTCGGCGCCAAACATTTCGGGAACCTCGGTCAGGATGGTACTGCCGCCCATGCCGATGATTCTGTCTGACAGTGAGCCGAGTAGCGGATTGGCGGTAATACCCGAAAAGCCATCCGAACCACCGCATTTAAGACCAATCACAAGGTCGCTTGCCGGGCATTCTGTTCGTTTGAATGTGTCGGCATACCGTGCAAGGTCTTTTATGATTGCGACGCCCTCAGCTATCTCGTCTTCTGAATTTTGAGCGACAAGGAATTTTACTCTGCCGTCATCGTAATCGCCGAGTACCTTTTTGAGTTCGTCAATATTGCCGTTTTCACAACCGAGTCCTACCACTAACACCGCGGCGGCATTGGGATGGTTGATTAACCCCGAAAGGTATTGCAAGGTCATTGTCATATCGTCGCCCAACTGTGAGCAACCGTAGGGATGGTTATAGGAATAAATACCGTCAATGTTTTCGGTCTTGAAGCATTGCGCTTGGTTTTCCATTTCCCGAACGATGGAATTCACACAACCAACCGTAGGAATGATCCAGATTTCATTCCGAATTCCCACCTTGCCGTCGGCTCTTTTATACCCTCTGAATGTGCAAGGGTTAATTTTCTCAACCTCTTTAAAATCGGGGTGGTATTCATACTCCAATACCCCGGAAAGATTCGATTTTGTATTGTGAGTATGGATATGCTCCCCCGTTTTTATATCACATTTGGCGTGACCAATGGGGTAGGCATATTTGAGTATGTTGTCGCCTTTTTGAATATCAAAAAGAGCAAATTTATGACCGGCGGGGATATCGCTTAACAGCGTTATCTCTTGATTTTCAACCGTGACGGTATCGCCTTTTTTCAAAGGTTCCACGGCGACAGCAACGCTATCGGCGCCATGTATTTTTATACACTTCATTCGAGCACCTCTTTGAGAGCTTCAGCGGGATTATCCATGATCTTTGCATACCAATAGGAGACCGTATCGGCAAAGTCGGCATAAGCGGTCATATCTTCGCCCCAAAAAGCAACATTCTTACATGCGGATTTCACAAAATCGGCTTTACCCGTGTTTTCGGCAAAAAATTTGAGAACCGCTTCATCATCGTGAATCACATATTCCTCATTGCCGCGTTTCGCGTACAGTCCGTCATCTTTTAAATTGTTTGACGAATAAAACGCCAGCAAGGCGGCGAAAGAAAAGGTGATAAGCGTGGGCAAGCTGCCTTTATTTTTGTAATAATCCTTAAATGACGGCAACACCCTTGCTCGCCATTTGGAGACGGAATTGAGGGATATGGATAACAGGGCGTGGTCAATAAAAGGATTTTCAAAGCGCTCGTACACCGAGGCGGCAAATTCTTTCACTTCTTCCAACGGCAAATTCACTTGCGGTACAATTTCGTCATCTACCACTTTACGGATGTATTTGCCCATCACATCATCGCTCATGCAATCTCTGACAATATCCAATCCGTACAGATAGCCCGCAAGAACCGATGCGGTATGGGCACCGTTAAGCACCCGCACTTTTCTTTCTTTATACGGCTTATGGTTATCGGTAAACACAACGGGAAGACCGATCTGGTCTAACGGTAATTCCTCGCTGATATCCTTGTCGCTCTCAATTACCCACAGAGCAAAGGGCTCGCCGATGTCGACAAGCTTATCTTCATAACCGAGTTCTGCGCATACCTTGTCTGCATATCCTCTCGGATAGCCGGTCACAATTCGGTCAACAAGAGTTGAACAGAACATGTTGTTTTCGTTAAGCCACGCTTTAAACGCATCGGGCAAATTCCAGATATCTGCAAGTGCCAAAACGCATTCTTTCAGTTTCTTTCCGTTTTCCTCTATGAGCTCAACGGGCAGAATAATTAGTCCCTTGTCAGCGGCACCGCCAAAAGCGGTGTACCGCTCATACAGGAATTTCGTGAGCTTGCCGGGATAGGTCGCGGGCAACCCCTCAAAGGTATCGTTTTCGTCCAGTACGATTCCTGCCTCGGTGGTGTTTGATACCACAAAACGCAGGGTGTCAAGGTGAGCGAGAGCCATATATTCGTCATAATTTTCTGCACAGTCAACCACCTTTGAAACCGAGGTGATAATGCGGCTGTCATTTACAACCTTGCCGTTTTCCTTACCCCGCAACACCACAGTGTACAGGTTATCCTGCTCTTTGAAAGCATCAAGATTACCAAAAGAAATCGGCTTCGCAATGGCGATGCTGCCGTCAAAAACCCCTTTTTCATTGGCGATGTCTATCATGTAGTCTACAAATGCACGAAGAAAATTCCCTTCGCCAAACTGCAGTACCTTTACGGGAAATTCGCTTTTCTTTTTACCCATCGAGTTTATATTCATAATTTTCCACCATACCTCACATAATATTGCTTATCGTTTTTACAAGTTAAAATATCTTTCGGCGTTGTTATAGCATATATCCGCTACGATTGTGCCGAGCGTCTGTTCGTCGTTTGGATATTCGCCGTTTTCAACCCATTCGCCGAGTATGTCACACAGGATTCTTCTGAAATATTCGTGGCGTGTATAGGACAAAAAGCTACGGGAATCGGTAAGCATACCGATAAAATTACCGAGAAGGGAAAGGTTTGCCAGTGATTTTATCTGTGCCTCCATACCCGATTTGGTGTCATTAAACCACCAAGCCGAGCCGTGCTGAATTTTACCCGCCGTTTCGGTGCCTTGGAAACAACCCAGAATGGTACCGAGCATTTCGTTGTCCTGCGGATTGAGTGAATACAGGATCGTTTTCGGCAGTGCGTTTTCACACTCCAAAGCATTTAAAAAGCCCGTTATTGCCACACCGCAATCTCTTACGGAAATACAGTCAAATCCGGTATCGGGACCTAAACGCTTAAACATTTTTGTGTTGGTATTTCTCTGCGCGCCGTAATGGAGCTGCATGACGATGTTTCTTTTCGCATACTCTTTGGCGAGATGCAACATGATGGCGGTTTTATATTTGTCTGCTGCTTCTTGTGATATACTGTCACCGTTAATAGCGGCTTTAAATATGGCTTCTACCTCGTCATCACTTGCAGGCGCATAGACAACATAATCCAGTCCGTGGTCCGTAGCGCGGCAACCGAGTTCGCAGAAAAAGTCAAGGCGAGCAGACAATGCCCGTTTAACATCCGCTGCCGTTTTGATGGCGATTCCCGCGACGGCCGATAATTTTTCTATGTATTCCGCAAAGCCCGCCTTGTCGATATTGACCGCTTTGTCGGGGCGGAAGGACGGTGCCACCAGCGTATCAAAACTTTTGTCTTCTTTGAGTTTTTTGTGCCACTCAAGAGAATCTGTGGGATCGTCGGTAGTGCCGATCATTTTGACATTGGACTTTTTGATGAGTGAGCGCACTGTCATATCCTTCTGTTGCAGTTTCGCATTACAAAGGGCATACACTTCATCGGCCGTGTCTTCGTTCAAAACGCCGTCATAATCAAAGTATCGCTTGAGCTCTAAATGTGTCCAATGATACATGGGATTACCGATAGCTTTGGAAAGCATTTTGGCAAAATGCCGAAACTTTGTTAAATCGTCCGCATCACCGGTAATCTCGTCTTCGCAAACACCGTTTGAACGGATGAGTCGCCATTTATAATGGTCGCCGCCAAGCCAGATTTGCGTGATGTTATCAAATTTCCTATCCTCATAAATTTCTTGCGGGTTAATATGGCAGTGGTAGTCCACAATCGGCATTTTTGCGGCAAAATTGTGGTACAGCTTCCTTGCCGTTTCAGTTTTCAACAAGAAATTTTCGCTCAAAAAGTTCATGTTACTTCATTCCTACTCATTCTAAAATTTTCGCAACCTTATTATGGTTTGCGTATCCGCAACATTTTAAATACACTCATACACTATAGTCGCTTTAAGTGTAATATATATGCATTAAAATTATATCAAAGAAATTTTCTTATTTCCTTGATTTTTGCGTTATATTTTGTGTTTTTTCTTGATTTTTTTGTCCTATTTTGGTATTATAATTAATACTTAAAGACATGAGGAAGTGCTTCCATGAGCAACGGCGTAAAACCGACAGATATTTTTGAAGCGACATACAGCAGTCCCGATTTCATTTTTTATCATCATTTCAATATCAAAACGGAAAAATCGCTTGCTACCACGCCCCATTATCACAAACATTTTGAAATATACTTTATAACGGAAGGCAGTTGTGATTATTTTATTGACAACAGACGGTACGAACTCCAAAAAGGCGATATTGTCATGATACCAAACGGGATCATACACAGTACCGATTATCCGAATCCCGGCCATTCTCGAATGCTGATACATTGCAGTCAAAAATTTATTCCCTCAGCAGCCTATCCCTTTTTACCGTCTTTGTATTATTTGTATCGCAACCCCCAATTGTTTAACGAACTTAAACAAACATTTGAAAAAATCGAAGCGGAATATAACCATCCCGATTCCATGTCGTCGGATGTTCTGTATTGCTATGTGCACTATCTCTTTTTCTTGATTATCCGCAATATGAATAACTGTGAAATCGTCGAAGAAAAAAGCGCCATTGTTCAAAAAGCCATTGCCTATATGCAAAACAATTACGCGTCGCCCATCACGCTTTCGACGGTCGCCGAGCTGCTGTCCTTCAGCCCCGACTATTTTTCCAGGGCTTTTAAAAAGCAGATTGGCTTTGGATTTAATCAATACTTAAATATCTTACGACTTCAAAAGGCAGAAACCTTACTTAAAACCTCCGCAAACAAAACGATTGCTGAAATTGCACATGAATGCGGATTCACGGACAGCAATTATTTTTCTAAAAAATTTAAAGAGACCTACAAAATTTCGCCTAAAAAAATGCAGGTGCAAATTAAAACGCAACCCAAAAAACTTTCGGCGAACCATCCTTAAAATGAAATAAAAAAAGCCGCCCGAATTTCGGACGGCTTTTTATAATCAAATATCTTGTTTAGAATCGGTGGCGTCGGCAAAGATTTGCTCCACCTCTTTTGAAGGCGCTTTGGTGCAAACCGATACGATAACGGTTGCTAAAGCACCCGCAATAAAGCCGGGCAGGATCTCGTAAACGCCGGTGGGGGCTACCAAGGCATCGGTGATGGTATCGGTAAAGCAGAGAAGCCATGCGATATCGACCAGAGCGCCGATGATGATGCCGGCACAAGCACCAGGATAGTTTAGGCGGCGCCAGAACAGGGAGAGGATGACCACGGGACCGAACGCTGCACCAAACAAGCCCCAAGCATTTTCCACCATGCTCATGATGCTGCTTGCCCAACTTGTACCGCTGGTGGCTATCAAAAATGCTACTGCGCTGACCACCGCCACGACGATGCGCCCGACCCAAAGCAATTCTTTATCGGAGGCTTTGTCCTTGCGAAGCAAGGGCTTATACAGGTCACTGGTGAATGAAGAGGAGGCGACTAACAGTTGCGAATCGGCGGTAGACATCGCTGCTGCGACGATGGCCGACAGCAACAGACCGGCAATTATCGGCGGAAAAATATCCTGTGCTAACACAATGAAAATGTTTTGTTGAGCACCGGAAGGCAACAGCTGCAAGGCAAGTGCCGTGCCGTCTTTCAAAAGGAAGGTTCTGCCCAAAACGGAGATAGCAATCGCGCTGCTCAAGCTCAGTACCAGCCAAACGATAGCGACGGTAGAGGCTTTTTTGACCTGAGAAGGTTTCTGAATGCCCATAAAGCGCACCAGGATGTGTGGCATACCAAAGTAGCCGAGTCCCCAAGAAAGGCCGGTGACGATATCGGTCCACTTGGCGGTGAAGGGGTTTGAATCAAAGGCAGCCACACCTTCTGCAAACACACCGTTATAGGCGGGATCAAACTTACCCATTGCCATAACGATCGGTACTGCCAGTAATGCTACCAGCATCATAAGGCCTTGGAAAAAGTCCGTCCAGCAAACCGCCTTAAACCCGCCGAGGAAGGTGTAGACCAGAATTAACAGGGCAAAGATAGCCATGGCCAGCAGTTCTTTGTCGGCAAACCACGGGATGACTGCCATTAAGACACTCTTGCCGGCTACAAAGCCGGAAGCGACATACACCGTAAAGCTGATGAGGAAGATGATGGCGCACACAATTTTCAGCATCGGATTTTGCGTAGCAAATCGGTTGGTTAAATACTGCGGCAAGGTGATGGAATCACCGGAAGCCTTCGAAAAAGAGCGAAGCCGTCTCGCTACAAAAATCCAGTTGGCGGCGGTACCCAATGCAAGGCCGATACCAATCCACACCTTGCCCATGCCGAAAGCCAGAATACTGCCGGGGAAGCCCATCAAAAGCCAGCCGGACATATCCGATGCCTGAGCACTCATCGCAGTAACCCAGGGACCTATCGAACGGCCTCCCAGAAAATATTCTTTTTCTCCGCCGCTTTTGGAGCGGAAGAAAAAGAACAAACCTATACCCAAAATCAGGGCAAAATACAGGACAAAAGCAAATAATTGCATACAGAAATCTCTCCGTTTCTTGCGGCAATACCGCGGATAATTTAAGAACAGTATAACCGATTGTTCCTCTTATTGCAAGTCATGCGTCAAACATCCAATGCGGTTAGATCATCAATGGTTTCGCGCCGCACTGCTACATACGATTTACCGTTTGACAGCATGACAATCGGCGGGCGCGGCAAACGATTGTAGTTTGATGCCATGGAATAATGATACGCGCCCGTGGTCAACACCGCGATGAGATCGCCGCGCTTGATGTCGGCGGGGAGGGTGACATTCGGCTGAATAATGTCCCCGCTTTCACAGCAACGCCCCACCACCGTACAGGTCATATCGTGTTCACGGTGCATGGCGTTTGCCTGAAACAAGGTGTATGGCGCTCCGTACATGGCATACCGCACATTGTCGGTCATACCGCCGTCCACCGATACATAGTTGATAAAATCGGGGATACCTTTCACATTACCGACGGTGTACAGTGTCATACCGGCATCCGCTACCATGCTGCGTCCCGGTTCAAACGCGATTTTCGGCAATGTGATACCGAGCTTTTTCGCTTTTTCCTTCATGAAAGAGCCGATTTCCGCCATACAGGCGGGAAGATCGAGAACGGGATCGGTCGGCAGATAGCGCACGCCAAACCCGCCGCCGATGTCAAACAATTCGGTAATCAAGCCGTGGCGCACTTGCATATCAGCAATGAATTCCAACATCACATCGGCAGTCAGTAAAAACACCTCGGCATCAAACACCTGTGAACCGACATGACAGTGCAAGCCCGCCACGCGGATATGCGGTTGGGTGAGCGCCTTTTTCACAATATCTTCGGCGGCACCCGTTTCGATGGCGAAACCGAATTTGGAGTCCACTTTACCGGTAGATACCGCTTCGAAGGTGTGCGGATCAATACCGGGCGTGATACGGAGTAGTACCGATTGTGTGATCCCGCGCAAGGCGGCTTCCCGCTCAATGGCAAGAAGTTCTTCCTCGTTGTCTACGACAAAATATCCGATGCCGTGTTCCATGGCAAAGACAATATCTGCATCGGTCTTATTGTTGGAATGAAAATAGATCTGTGACAACGGGAAGCCCGCTTTGATGGCGGTATACAGTTCGCCGACCGACACCACATCCACACCCATGCCTTCTTCGTACATAATCTCGTAGATACGCTTGAAAGACGAGGCTTTTGACGCGTACAACACCTGTGCGTTGCCGTCAAATGCGGCATCCACTGCCGCTTTATACATACGGCAACAGGCG
Source organism: Acutalibacteraceae bacterium (assembly GCA_045595845.1). Classification (GTDB taxonomy): domain Bacteria; phylum Bacillota; class Clostridia; order Oscillospirales; family Acutalibacteraceae; genus RGIG3009. Next base: position 19,969 of record JAZOBF010000053.1, on the reverse strand, counting down.
CGGATGCGGTCTTCATCCATCAGATACAGCGGCGTGCCATACGCTGTGGCAAGGGCGGTGGTATCCTGTCCTGCGAACAGCAGATGCTCGCCGTCTTCGCTGACCGATACATTTTCACATAACAAATCTCGGATCATTTTTGATTTCGTCCTTTTTAGAGTAAGGTAGCCCGCAGTTCTTCGGGGGAGAGCGGGGATAGGTCGGCAGGGGCGATGTCAAACACCGTCTTGCAACCGACTGTACCGCGCTTTGCCAAACGGCACAGCGCGCGCGCGTAAGCGACCAACACGCTGGCGGTAAATTCGGGATTGGAATCCAGTTTTAAACGGTATTCGATGGTGTTGGTGTGAGCATTATTCGCACCTGTTTTACCGGTGCGAATGACAAATCCGCCGTGCGGGATGCCGCTGTGATCGCGGTTAAGTTCTTCTTGTGTGATAAAGGTCACGGTGGTATCGTAATCCGCAAAATAGTTCGGCATGGTTTTGATCTGTTGCTCGATTACCGCCTTGTCGGCATCTTCGGTAGCAACGACATAACATTCGCGCCGATGTTTCTCGCGGGTGGTCAGTGTCGGCATACTGCCGCTGCGCACCGCGTTTAGACTTTCTTCAATCGGCACCGTGTATTGCCGCGCGTCCAGCACGCCGGGGATGCGGCGGATGGCGTCAGAATGACCTTGGCTGACACCTCTGCCCCAGAAAGTATAGTCTTTTCCGTCGGGGAGAATGGCGGCGGCGTACAGTCGATTTAGGGAGAACATACCGGGATCCCAACCGCAGGAGATAAGCGCCACGTGACCGCTCTCCACAGCGGCTTTATCCGTGCTCGCAAAATGCGCCGGAATATCGGCGTGGGTATCAAAACTGTCGATCACATGAAAATGCCGAGAAAGTGTGGGGGTCATTTCAGGCAGATCGGTCGCACTGCCGCCGCAGATGATGAGCACATCAATTTGATCTTCGTACTGAAGAATATCCGCCGCCGCATATACCGGTGTACCGAACAGGGTGCTAACCGACGAAGGATCGCGGCGGGTGAAGATACCGAACAGAGACATATCGGGGTTTTGCTTAACAGCACATTCCACACCTCGGCCAAGGTTACCGTATCCGTAGATGGCAATATTCATGAAAAACTCCCCTTTTATCGGATAATACCGTGCCCACGCATCAGCGAAAGCAGGGTTTCTGCGTGTGCGGGTTCTATGGGTGTCAGAGGCAGGCGCAAGGTATTGTTGCAAAAGCCCATTGCCGCGACGGCGGCCTTGACGGGAATCGGATTAACTTCGCAGAACAAGGCGTCAATTAGTGCAAGGTAGTCGAGTTGCCGTTTTGCCGCCTCTTTGACATTGCCCGAAAAATAGTTTTCGCAGATGGCAACCGTTTCGGCGGGAGCGATGTTTGACAGTACGGAAATGACACCTTTGCCGCCGAGCGACAGAATCGGAACGATCTGGTCGTCGTTACCCGAATAAATGTCGATGGTATCCCCGCAAAGTGCCGCAAGTTTTGCCACTTGCGAGATGTCGCCGCAAGCTTCTTTGATGGCGACGATGTTGGGATGCTTGGCGAGTTCCTTGACAGATTCGGGCAACAGATTACAGCCCGTGCGGCTCGGGACATTATACAAAATGCACGGTTTGGTCGAGGCGTCCGCTACCAGACGGAACGATTCAATCATGCCCTTTTGGGTGGCTTTGTTGTAGTACGGCGTGATGAGCAACATGGCGTCCGCGCCGACTTCACAGGCGTATTTTGTCAGCGAAATCGCATACGCGGTATCGTTGGACCCGGTACCGGCAATAACGGGAACGCGACCGCCAACTTGCTCGACACAGAATTTAATGGATTCTTTGTGTTCTTCGTCGGTGAGCGTTGAACCCTCGCCGGTGGTGCCGGCAACGACAATGGCATTGATGCCTTGCTCAATCTGCCAATCAATCAATTTTCCGAATTGCACATAATCAATTTGGTTGTTTTCATTAAAGGGGGTTATGATGGCGGTTGCGGCGCCGGTGAACACGGTGTTTTTCATGGTAATTTGCTCCTTTACAAATAAAAAAGACAGTTGCCGAAAAGCAACTATCCCGCAAAACCCACCTGCCGCGCGCAACATGACACGCGCAGGGTATATGCCTTTGCCGGATAGCTCTCCGCATTGCTGCGACAACAGTTGACCTCTTAGTACCAACTGCCAGAACGAAGGGTGCCACGCTTCGCCTTCGGCAACGCACCCCTTTTTTTACCGCACCCTTGGCGGGCTGTTAAACGGTAAATACTAATGATGCAATGCGCCTCTATCGGTTACAACGATTCTATCACGCTTTACAATGTCTGTCAAGCTTTTTATAACAAAGAAAAAAGCGAGCCGGAACGGCTCGCTTTTGGGGGTTAATAATTTTCGGCGTGGATTTCAAAGTAGCTTTTCGGATGCGCGCAAGTCGGGCACAGCTCGGGGGCTTTGGTGCCGACCACGATGTGACCGCAGTTGCGGCATTCCCAAACCTTAACCTCGCTCTTCTCAAAGACGGCGGCGGTTTCCACATTCTTGAGCAGTGCGCGATAGCGTTCTTCATGATGTTTTTCAATCGCGGCAACTAAGCGGAATTTGCGAGCGAGTTCCGGAAAACCCTCTTCGTCTGCAGTCTTGGCAAACCCCTCGTACATATCGGTCCACTCATAGTTTTCACCGTCAGCCGCGGCGGCGAGGTTTTCGGCGGTGTTGCCGAGCCCCTGTAATTCCTTGAACCACATTTTGGCGTGTTCTTTCTCGTTGTCGGCTGTTTTTAAAAACAAAGCCGAAATTTGCTCATAACCCTCTTTTTTGGCAACAGAGGCGAAATAGGTGTACTTGTTACGCGCCTGCGATTCACCAGCGAAAGCGGCTTCCAAATTTTTCTCGGTTTGTGTTCCGGCGTATTTTGACATAACTTCTGCACTCCTTTTAAAATGGATTTATACTTTTATTTTACAGAAAAAACGAACAAAGTCAATATTGACTTTATGTATTTTCGGGAGTATGATTGTGTTGAAAATGTTTTAAAGATAAGGGGCATTGCAAAATGAGAGTGTTAGCAATTGGTTGCCATCCCGATGATGCGGAGTTTGGTTGTTTCGGTACCTTGGCGCGTTGCGTCGCCCGCGGTGACGACGTATATGTTTGCGGCGTGACGAACGGCAGCGGCGGTTCCATGACATTGGAGCCCGATGAAATCGCGGCAATCCGTGTCAAGGAAGCGGAAGCGGCGGCAAAAGCCATTGGTGCAAAAGAGTACTTTAACTTGGGTGTTTACGATCTGTATGTCGATTCAAACGATCGTGCCACCATTGACAAACTGGTGGATGTGATTCGGTACACCAAACCCGATATGATCTTCACCCAGTACCATGAGGATTATATGCGCGATCATACCGAGACCTCGCTGCTTGCTTTTAATGCGAGCTTTATCGCCACCATCCCGAACTATAAGACCAAGTATCCGGTGCTTGAAACGGTTCCCGCTATTTTTTACATGGAATCGGAAGGTGTCAGCGACTTCCGTCCCTCGGACTATGTGGATATCAGCGATACCATTGAGCTGAAAACCAAAGCGTTACAGTGCCATGAGAGCCAGTATGGTTGGTTGAGCGCACACACCGGTAACGATGCGTTTGGCGCCAGCCATGCCAAGAACCAGTTCCGTGGTAAGCAGTGCGGTGCGGAGTATGCGGAGTGCTTCTCTCGCTGTATGTTGTCACAACGCGTTAATACCTATCGCATGTTGCCGGAAGGCCGATAAACGAAACAAAAAAGCCGAGTCGTCAGACTCGGCTTTTCTGTATAACGAAAACCACGCGATAGTCGCGTGGTTCAAAAGAGCTTTAGCGATGAAAAGAAAGCGTAGAAATCAAATAAGGAATAGGGAATGTTTTGTGGCTTGCCTCCCTCTGATGAGGGGAGCCGCCGAATTTTCAACCCGTTTACGGGTGCACGGTAACTCTTGCACGGCTGGCAGGCCAATAAAAAGCGTACCCCAGCGCTGCCAGTATCGCATAGGGCTATGCCCTACAATGAAATCCCCTCCGTGGGGAAGTGAGTTAATGTAATATTTCGGGATCACACCATTTGCAAGGCGAATATCCGCGGCCCACAGCGTCTTCAAGGGTGATTTCAAAAACGTTTTTAAAACCAAGACATTTTTTGTGAGCATGATAATACTCATTTTCAGCATATATGTAGACGCACGTATTGGCGTTGGAATATGGGGAAGTTGTTTGTTGTAACAGGATGGTGTTCAGAGTGGTCTTGATTTCTCCCAAAAACGATACAACGATGATGTTTAACCCGAGTGAGATCACAAGAGTTATTGAAAGAACGATTTTATAAAAGAGTTTACTTTTAAACATTGGAGTTTTGACTTTGTTAGGGGGGTTCGGTGTTTGCCCAGCGACAATTTTTTCTGCCGAAATAAGATCTGGATTTGGCGCAGCGGAGGCGGGTTCCTCTTTTGTTAACCGCATTCCGCAGAATTGGCAGAATTCGCTATCGGATGGGATTTTTTGATCGCAAAAGACACAGCGCATGGTTTTTTCATTCCTTTTCATTATCACCTGTATTTTCCGTGTATTGTGTTTTGGTACCACACACGGCGCATACAGAGGTGTTCTCAAATGGAAGTTTCTCCCCACATTTTCTACAATAAAGAGGAGGAATAGTTGTGTCGTTGGCTACTTCGTTTGTTTTGAAATTTGTTGCGGTTTCCTCAACTGAAACCGTTTTGAAGCATTTTGCGTATATAATGCAAGGAATTGCCATCAGAATATACGGCCACGGCCATAAAGGTAACTCTGTTAGGTTAAAGTATATTGCCCAAAACAGCAGCAGGCCGAGTATGAGAGAAATTATTTCAAAAGTTTTTCCAGACATTTGTTTGCGAGCGCGGATGCTTTTGGAGATAATAGGTAAACATATGGCGGGGAGGCATCCGATTATCACGAGAATCCAAAGAGAAGTTTTTCCGCTTTCCGCAAAATAATAAAAACTGAATAAAATACTATTCACAATAAGTGTGATGATCGCAAAAGGAGAGATCTTTCGAGGGGCTTGTGTTTTCATTTGATTAACACTCCTTGATAAAAAATTAAACTGCTAAGGATATTAAAACATAGATAGATATAAACGTCAAGAAGAGTATGAGAGTATTGTATATGTCGCTTACCGAAAGGGGAAACGTATCAAGCTATATGATGTGAGCAATAATCGCATCGGATACCAAAAACCCCTCGGGGGTCAACCGAATGCCGTTTTTATCCACCGTGACAAGGTGCGAGGGAAGCGTGTCGGCTTTTTCACGCCAATCGGCGGGGATAGGAGAGCCGAAACGGTGCTCAAAATCGCGTTCGGTAAGACCTTGTGTCAGCCGCAAACGGAGCATCGCAAATTCTGCGGGCGAGTTTTCGGCAATCGCGGTGTCGGCGGGGGTTTCCGGCAACGGCTTCTCACCCGCCAAAAAAGCAGCGATCGAGCGAGGATAGTACAATCGTTTGCCGTCTATAAAAGAATGGGCGGCGGGCCCGATACCGAGATATGGTTCCAAATACCAGTATTTTAGATTGTGGCGGCTTTCAAAACCGGGGTGTGAAAAATTCGAGATTTCATATTGCGCGTAGCCGTTTTTTTCCAGTGCCGATACCGTCTCCAGATATAAGGCGGCGGCGGTGTCCTCGTCGGGAAGAGGCGGAGGGGTGGCGGCATAGGATGTGCCGTTTTCAAGCTTTAATAAATACGCCGAAACATGGCGGGCGCCCCAGTCGGCAAAACGGCGGGCAGCCTCTGCAATATGGGCGCGGGTTTGCCCCGATGTGCCGAGCATGAGATCCAAGGAGAGGTTATCGATGCCGGCGCGGTGTACCGCCGTGACGGCGGTATCGACATCCGATACCGTATGGCGTCGGCCCAATAAGTGCAGGTGCTCGTCATTGACTGCTTGCACCCCTAACGATAAACGGTTTCCGCCCGCTGAGACAAAAGCGCTCAGAATCTCATCAAGAGAGTCGCCGGGGTTTGCCTCCATGGTGATTTCCGCGTTGTCTGATACCGAAAACGCGTCACGCGCGGCGGTGATAAGCCGTGCAAGACGGCGCGCGCCAAGCAAGGACGGTGTTCCACCGCCAAGATAGAGGGTATCCGCCGCGGTATTCAGTTGTGCCGACCACCGTTGCAGGGAATGAATCATTGCCTGCACATAACGGTCCTTGTCTTCGTCGGTTTGACCGACCAGCGAATAAAAATCACAGTACGGGCATTTGGAAGAACAAAACGGAATATGCAAATACAAGCCCAGCATCACATGCACCCCCTTATAAAGAAAAAAGCCGCCGTGGCGGCTTTTTTTACTTATTCTTCGTCGAAGAATGCACCGTGCACCGCCGCAACTGCGCGGTCCGCGTCGGCGCGATCAATCAGCACCGAAATTTTGATTTCGCTGGTGGAAATGGTTTGAATGTTGATGTTTGCTTCCGACAACGCACCGAACATACGAGAGGCGACACCTTCGTGGGTTTCCATACCGGCACCCACAATCGAAACTTTGGCGATGTCGGTATCGTAGGAAAGGCTTTTCGCGTTTAAGTGGTTGCAATACTCGCGCAGAGCTTCCACGGTTCTTTCGCCCTCACCCGCGGGAACGGTAAAGGTGATGTCCTTGGTGCCGTCACGGCCGACCGATTGCAGAATGATATCCACATTGACATGTGCTTGTGCAACGCGGGAGAAGATTTTAAACGCAATGCCCGGTTCATCCGGAATCCCCACGACCATCACGCGAGCAACATCGGTATCTTTTGCAACACTTTTAATTAACATTTTTTCCATTTTGGTGACCTCCTTCACTTTGGTGCCGGGAACATCTTTAAGGCTTGAACGAACTTCAAGTTCAATGTTGTATTTTTTCGCCATTTCGACGGAGCGGTTGTTGAGCACCTGTGCACCTAATGTGGCAAGCTCCAACATTTCGTCGTAGGTGATCTCGTCGAGTTTTTTGGCGTTCGGAACTTTGCGGGGATCGGCGGTGTAAACGCCCTCAACATCGGTATAAATCTGGCATAGATCGGCGTTCATTGCCGCCGCAATCGCAACAGCACTGGTATCCGAACCGCCTCGGCCGAGCGTGGTGACATCATCATATTTGTTAATGCCTTGGAAACCGGCAACGATGACGATCTTTTTCTTATCCAACTCGGCGCGGATGCGTTCCGCCTTGACCGCTTTGATACGAGCGGCAGAATATTTCGAGTCGGTGGAGAAGCCGGCTTGCCAACCAAGAAGCGAAACGGCAGGGCAACCTAAGCTTTCACAAGCCATGGCAAGCAAGGCAATTGAAATCTGTTCACCTGCGGACATCAGCATATCCATTTCGCGTTTGCTCGGATTTGGGGTAAGCTCTTTCGCTTTGGCGATGAGATCATCCGTGGTATCACCCTGTGCGGATACCACTACAACCACCTCGTTGCCGGCGCGGAATGTGTCGGTTACCCGTCGAGCGACATTCATGACTTTTTCGGCATCCGCAACGGAACTGCCGCCGAATTTTTGTACAATAAGCATTGCAAATTCTCCTTTTTTGGTTATAACAGGCGCAGACGAGAGATCGGTTGATTACCGAGTACCGTCAAACCTTTGTCTACTTGACGCTCGCTCATCACGGTGGTGACAACGGCGAGTTCATTTGAGGGCGCCTCCGCACAAGTCACAACGGAAACCTCGCCAAGTGCTGATTGCAAATCTTTGAGTAAGGCTTGCTTATCCGCCGTTTCAAAGCGAAGAAGGACGGCACTTTCGTTGTCGGCGTGATCCGAAACATAGTCGGGAGAACCCGTTTCCCAGCACAGGGGTTTGCGTTGCTCCAAATGCTGTGCTTCATCGATCACATCCGCGACAACAGCAGAGGCAGTAGGAAGTTTTCCCGCACCGCGTCCGTAAAATACCACATCGCCCACTGCGTTACCGCGCACCAAAATTCCGTTAAAGACATCGTTGACATCGGCAAGTAAATTGTCATTCGGAATCAAGAGCGGTGAGACCATACACTGGATACGGTTGCCTTGCTTTTTGACCTTGCCGATCAATTTGATGACACGGCCCATGGCGGCGGCGTATCGGACATCGGCCGGTGTGATGGCCGAAATGCCTTCGGTGTATACCTGCTCGGGGTAGACATGCTTGCCGAAAGCCAGTGCCGCCAAAATGCATATTTTGCGGCAGGCGTCGTGCCCGTCTACATCCGCCGACGGATCCCGTTCGGCGTAACCGAGCTGTTGAGCCAGTGACAGCGCACTGTTAAAATCCATGCCGTCGTGTACCATGCGGGTAAGCATAAAGTTGGTCGTTCCGTTTAGAATACCCGCAATTTCTTCAATTTCGTTTGCTGCCAAACATTGATACAACGGACGCAGAATCGGAATACCGCCACCAACGCTGGCTTCAAACAAGAAATTGAGGTTGTGCTCCGCGGCAATCGCCAACAATTCATCGCCTTTTGCGGCGACCAGTTCTTTGTTGGAGGTAACGACGCTTTTGCCGGCAAGCAAACACGCTTTCACAAAATCATATGCCGGATGAAGACCGCCCATGGTTTCCACCACAATGCGAATTTCGTCATCATGAAGAATGGTGTCAAAATCCGTGGTGAACAGGTCGGCGTAAGGAAGGTCGGGAAAACTGCGCAGATCCAAAATGCGTTTGACGACCAAGGCATTCCCCGCTTTGCGGGTGATGGTGTCGGCATTTTGTAACAGGACTTCCGCTACACCTGAGCCCACAACACCGTGACCTAAAATTGCTACTGCTATCATTTATACTTCTCCGCCTTTCTGAGCGATGGCGCTGACACGCTGAACGCCGGGAATATGCGACAGGGTTGTTGCGAATTTATCCATTGACTGTGACATACCATCGGTACGGGCACAGATGGACACACAGGCACTGCCGTCTTCCGGAGATCGCTGGTTGACCGTGACGATGTTGGCGCCCACCTTAGCGAATGCCGAGAGCAAACCCGACAGCACACCGGGTGAATCTTGCAAAACAAGCTCCACTGTTGTGAACACGGCGTCGGTTGTGTCGTTTAAATACGGTGCGACCGTATCTTTATACTTATAATAGGCACTACGCGAGAGCCCTACCGTCCGTACCGCCTCGCTGACCGAAGAACAACGCCCGAAAGCGAGTGCCTCATTTACCTGAAGCACCTTACGGTATACCTCCGGGAGCACATCCGCACGCACCAATATCCATTCGCCGTTTTGACCCATAAACTGTCCACCACCCACAAACAAGCGTGTCGCGAATGAAAACACTATACCACAGTAAAATTCAAAAATCAAGGGAAAATTTCAATATTTTTAATAAAAAGAAAAGAAAACAGGGTGTCCGTGCTCTGTGGACACGGACACCCTGTAAAAACCACTACTTATTCTGTGGCAACGGTGCCGCCGACAACGGTGGGACCGTGTTTGCTGCACGGTTCGGGTTGGTAGTTTTGCTTGTACACACCGATGCGTTTGGACGGACATTTATCGGTAGCGAGTTCACCGGTTTCGGTACAAAATTCCAGCTCGACCGTGTTGCCCTTGCGTTCGAAGGACATGGCTTCCAAGCCCTCATGAAGTGCCAACATGGTTTTATTCCAAAGATTGCGCGCCGCCGAGGTCTGCTTATTGGTGAGTACTTGGTTTTTATCATAACCAAACCAACTTGCCGCAACATATTTTGGGGTACCCGCTACCAGCCACACGTCATTGTTTTGTTGGGTGGTACCGGTTTTTGCAAAGATTTCCCAATCACCCCAGGATTTTTTCAAAGCGCCTGCCGTAGCACCGTTTGTACCGCGTACAACGGTTTGTAACAGACGGTTCATGACATACGCTGAGGATTCGTCCAACACTTGTACGGGCGAATAGCGCTGTTGTAAAATCACATTGCCGTTTTGCTCAACCTTTGTAAACGAATACGGCTCGTTGTAATAGCCACCGTTTCCGAAGATTTGGTATGCGGCCGCCATTTCGCGGGGATAGGCGCCGTTGGTCAGACCGCCGAGTGCCATCGGCGCATAGTCAATATCGGTGTTACCGTTACTGTCGGAAGTGACAAGCGAGGTAAAGTTTAAGGGGCCCGTCAGGAAACTGAACGAGCGCTGCGGCGTGAGTTGTTGCACGATTTGTGCCGCCACGGTGTTCATGGAGGTCTGAACGGCGATATCAACAATGGTCATGCCGTTGTCTTGGGGGGTAGTTTGATTGTAGTTTTTCGGCCACTTGGTGCCGTCCTTGAGCGTGATATAACAGTCGGGTAACCGTGACGAATAGTGAATAAGGTTCAACTGGACAGCGGGGGCATACACGGCAAGCGGTTTCATGGAAGAACCGGGTTGACGGATGGAACTGATGGCACGGTTAAGAATGCGGTCCGCTTTCTTTTCGCCGCGACCGCCAACAACCGCCACCGTCTTACCGGTATAGTCCATGACATAGATTGCCGCTTGCGGCTGTACCGTATCGCTCAGCAAGGCATCCGGATAGTTTTCGTCGTTGGCGTAAATCGCTTCCGCTTTTTTCTGAAGGGAGGGGTTTTCACAGGAATAGATAGTCAGACCGCCGTAAAAAACCATATTCCGTGCTTGTGCTTCGGTGTACCCGTAGGTGTCCACCAACGCATAGGTCACATCGTCGATCAGCATATCGGTATACCAGTCGTTGACCGTGGCGGTCTTCGCACTGCTCTTGAAATACAGTTCCTCACCAAGTGCCTGCTTATACTCGTCCGCCGTGATGAAATCGAGCTCATACATTTTGTACAAGACGGTGCGCTGACGGGTGCGCAGGTTTTCGGGTTTGGTATACGGGTTATATCGTACGGGGTTGTTGGTCATGGCGGCAAGCGCGGCGCACTGTGCGAGCGTCAGTTCACTCGCTTCTTTACCAAAGAAATAGTTAGCGCCCGCGCCAACACCCGTTACATTGCTTGCAAGCGGCATCATGTTGAGATACGCTTGCAGGATTTCGTCTTTGGAGTAGTATTTTTCCATTTCCACCGCCGACAGAATTTCTGTGATTTTTCGTTGAATGGAATGGTCGTTGTTGCCGGTCATGACCTTGATTAACTGTTGTGTTAAGGTCGAGCCGCCGTATTCGGTCTGATTAAAGTGCAATACCAGATTGGCAAACGCCGAGATGGTACGCTTCCAGTCCACACCGTAGTGCTCGTTAAACCGTTCGTCTTCAATGGCGACGATGGCATTTTGCATATTAACCGGCATTTCACTCAGCGGTGTCCAGATGCGCTTGATACCGCTCAGACGCTGAAATTCCTCATATTGGCCGGTCGTTTCATTGAGCGTCATGACAATGCTGGTTTGGTTTTGGTTGATGGAGTCCACATCGGGCAGGTTAGACTGCCCCGTAAAGTTTGTGGCAACATACACCGTCAGCACGCATGCGACGATACAGCCTGTCAGTACGATCACAAGCCCGATGGTCAGCAGACATTTGCCGACAAATGCCAAAATGCCGCGACTCTTTTTTGTGGACAGTGTCGCAAGTACCCGATCCAGCCATGCCGGTTTTCGGAATGTCATAACAGCAGCCTCCTTTTGTTCAATGCACAAAAAGCGTATAACGCGAGTATTTCAACAAAGTACTATTATATTATAGTACATACGCGAAATTGTCAAATGTCAAAATTGTAAAGATTGCATAGCGTCCCTCGATTTGTCTCAAACTATTACCGAGTAAAAGGGGGATACGATATGTCAAACAAAACACACATTGACAACCAACGACGGTTGGTACCTGTCGTGATGGTTTGTCTTGTGTTAATTGGGATTGCCGCCTGGGTGAGTGTTCTGTTGCCGCAAGAACCCAAACCGGATGACACGCCCGTCAAGCAGGTGACGCAGCAAGTTTTGCGTGAATGGAACGGACAAATTGCTTTATTCGAAGAAAATGCCGATGAGCCCATCGAGGTATATGAAGTGACGGTTGCCGCATTGCCGGAAGAAGAACAACAGCGCCTGCGAGCGGGTATTGTGATTGACGGTGAAGAGATGCTTGCCGCCTTGATTGATAATTACACCAGTTGATGTGTTTTTTCAAAGTTTTTACTTGCCCTGCTTAGAAACTTGTGCTATACTAATTTAAATATACACCAGTATTAGCGGAGGTTTCGGCGGTCATGGCACAGGTAAGGGGTTTCGAAAAATTTGAACTGCGTCCCGAATTGATGCAGGCATTGGGAAAAATGGGGTTTTCGGAACCCACCCCGATTCAGCAACAGGCGATTATGCCGATGCTGGAAGGGCGCGATGTGATTGCCAAAGCACCGACCGGGACCGGCAAAACCTGTTCGTTCGGTATTCCGCTTTTGGAATGTTATCGTCCGGATTGTCGGGATATTCAAGCAGTGGTAGTGTGCCCCACAAGAGAACTGTGCATTCAAATCACCGACGATCTGCAACAACTGGCGATGTTCATGCCGGATATTCGGATTGTGGCGTTGTACGGCGGTCAGCCCATTAACCGCCAATTGACGGCACTCAAGAAAAAACCAACCGTTGTGGTGGCGACACCGGGACGGTTGCTTGACCATATCAATCGCGGATCGGTGTGGCTCGGGAATGTCTACACGGTGGTGCTTGACGAAGCGGATGAGATGCTCAAAATGGGGTTTATCCGCGATGTGAGAAAAATTATCAACGCTACACCGGGCGATACGCAGGTGGTCCTGTTCAGTGCCACCATTTCTCGCGAAGTGATGAATGTGGCATGGGAATATCAGCGTGATGCGGTGGAAATTACCGTAGAAGCGGAAGGCGATGCCCGTCCGCGGATTACACAGTATGCCATTGAGGCGGCAGAAAGCGAGCGTATTGAGGCGATTACCGCCATCGCGAAACACTTGGATTTGCATCGGGCGATGATTTTTTGCAATCGCAAAAGCACCGTCGCTTGGCTGAATAAACAGTTGCAAAAACGGTCTCTTTCGGTGGATTGCTTACACGGAGATATTCCCCAAGGGCAGCGTAACCGTGTCATGGAGGGTTTCCGTAAAGGCAAATTTGAAATCTTGGTGGCGACGGATGTCGCTGCGCGCGGCATTGATGTGGACGATGTGGAAGCCGTGTTTAATTATGATATTCCCGACGAAAACGAGTATTATCTGCACCGCATCGGGCGGACAGGCCGTGCCAAGCGACATGGTATGGCGGTTACCTTTACGACCGCTGCCGATCAGTTCCGTATGCGGGATATTCGCAAATATACCCGCTCGGATATTGAGGATATCGTGATTGGAGAAGACGGAGTGCCGCGCCGCGCCGACGGTACGGCATTGTAAGAAAGGGGAACGGAAGATGGCGGTTTCGCGTGAACATATCCGCAATTTTTGTATCATCGCTCATATTGACCACGGCAAGTCCACGCTCGCCGACCGTATTCTGGAAAAAACGCGTGCTGTTGCGCTTCGCGATATGGAAAACCAACTGCTCGACAGCATGGATTTGGAACGTGAACGCGGGATTACCATCAAAGCGCATGCGGTTACCGTATCGTACGATGCCAAGGATGGCGAGACCTATATTTTTAACTTGATCGACACCCCCGGCCATGTGGACTTTAACTATGAGGTATCCCGCTCGCTTGCTGCGTGCGAGGGCGCGATTCTTATTGTGGACGCGTCACAGGGGATTGAGGCACAGACATTAGCCAATACATATCTGGCGGTAGAACATGGTTTGGAAATCGTGCCGGTCATCAATAAAATCGATTTACCGTCGGCACGGCCCGAAGAAGTGCGTGCCGAAATTGAAGATATTATCGGCATTGATGCTTCCGAAGCACCGCTGATTTCCGCGAAGATGGGTACCAACATCGAAGATGTATTGGAAGCGATTGTGCAAAAGATTCCCGCCCCGACAGGGGAGGAAGATACGCCGTTGCAGGCGCCTATCTTTGACAGCTATTATGACAGCTATAAAGGTGTTATCGTATACATCCGTGTTAAGGAGGGTACGGTAAAAGTCGGGGATACCATTCGCATGATGGCGACGGGTGCCACCTTTGATGTGGTGGAAGTCGGTATCATGCGTGCGGGTGCACTCGAGCCGTGCGGTTCGCTTCATGCGGGGCAGGTTGGGTATATTGCCGCTTCCATCAAGACGGTGCATGATGCCCGCGTCGGCGATACCGTAACATTGGCAAATCAACCCGCGGCAGAGCCGTTGCCCGGCTATCGCAAAGTAAATCCCATGGTGTTTTGCGGTGTGTTTCCCGCTGACGGCGCGCATTATCAAGACTTGCGCGAGGCGCTTGAACGGTTACAGCTAAACGATGCGTCATTGACATTTGAACCCGAAACTTCGGTGGCGCTCGGTTTTGGATTCCGTTGCGGATTTTTGGGACTGCTGCACATGGAGATTATCCAAGAGCGGCTGGAGCGTGAATATGATTTAGATCTTATCACCACGGCCCCCAGCGTTATCTATCATATCACCCGTACGGACGGTACGGTGGAGCACATTGATAATCCTACCAACTATCCCGATCCCGCTAACATTGCGTTTGCGGAGGAGCCGATTGCCGAGGCACATATTTTATCGCCTACCGAATATGTCGGCAACATCATGGAATTGTGTCAACAGCGTCGCGGTGTTTTCCACGATATGAAATATTTGGATCAGACGCGCGTGGATATTCATTACGAGTTGCCGCTCAACGAAATCGTGTACGATTTCTTTGATGCACTCAAATCCCGTACCAAAGGGTATGCCAGTTTTGATTATGAGTTAAAAGGGTATCGCAAATCCGAGCTTGTCAAACTGGACATTTTGCTCAACGGGGATGTGGTGGATGCGTTGTCGTTCATCGTGTTTGCCGGAAACGCGTATGCGCGCGGCAGACGGATGTGTGAAAAATTACGGGACAACATTCCGCGCCAGCTGTTTGAGGTGCCGATTCAAGCGGCAATCGGCGGGAAAATCATCGCCCGTGAAACCGTGCGCGCCATGCGAAAGGATGTGCTCGCGAAGTGTTACGGCGGTGACATCACCCGCAAAAAGAAATTGTTGGAGAAACAAAAAGAAGGCAAGAAACGAATGCGTCAATTGGGAAGCGTTGAGGTGCCGCAGGAAGCGTTCATGGCGGTGCTCAAACTCAGTGACGACGAATAAAGAAGGAGAGAAAAGTATGGTAAATCTGAATGCCGGCGAAAAGTTTTTAAAGGAGGGGTTGACCTTCGACGATGTGTTGCTCATCCCCGCAGAGTCGGATGTGTTGCCTGCCGATGTAAAACTGACCACCAAACTGACCAAAACGGTTACACTCAACACCCCCCTTATGACCGCCGCAATGGATACGGTTACCGAGGCGCGTATGGCGATTGCGATTGCGCGTGAGGGCGGTATCGGTGTCATTCATAAAAACATGGATATTGAAGCACAGGCGGACCAGGTCGACCGCGTAAAACGCTCGGAGAACGGCGTTATTGTCAATCCGTTCTTTCTCTCTCCCGATCATTTGGTGGAGGATGCTAACGAATTGATGGGCAAATACCGCATTTCCGGTGTGCCGATCTGCCGTGACGGCAAACTCGTGGGCATTTTAACCAACCGCGATATGCGGTTTTTGACCGATTTCTCGCAGCGCATTGAAGAGGTCATGACCAAGGAAAATTTGGTAACGGCACCTGTCGGCACCACCATGGAGCAGGCACAGGAAATTCTGCGTCAGCATCGTATTGAAAAGCTGCCTATCGTGGATGATAAGGGTATGCTCAAGGGCCTTGTTACCATCAAAGATATTGAAAAAGCTGTCAAATATCCGAATTCCGCGCGCGATGCGGCAGGACGCCTGCTTTGCGCGGCGGCCATCGGCACGACCGCTAATGTGTTAGAGCGTGCGGCAGAGCTGGTCAAAGCGCAGGTTGATGTGCTGGTGCTGGATTCTGCACACGGCCACAGCCACAATATTTTAAATTGTATTAAGAAGGTCAAGGCGGCGTTCCCGCAGGTGTCACTTATCGCGGGTAATATTGCGACTGCGGCCGCAGCGGAAGCCATGATTGACGCGGGTGCGGATGCGGTTAAAGTCGGCATCGGTCCCGGTTCCATTTGCACCACCCGTGTGGTTGCGGGTATCGGTGTGCCGCAGATTACCGCGGTGTACGATGTCGCTTGTGCGGCCGCGAAATACGGTGTTCCGGTTATCGCAGACGGCGGACTGAAATATTCCGGTGACCTGGTTAAGGCGATTGCCGCCGGTGCCAATGTCATGATGGTGGGTTCCTTGGTCGCCGGTTGTGAAGAATCCCCCGGTGAGACCGAGCTGTATCAGGGCCGTCAGTTCAAAGTGTACCGCGGCATGGGCAGTCTGGGCGCGATGGCGAAAGGCAGTAGCGACCGGTATTTCCAAGAGAACAACAAAAAGCTTGTTCCGGAAGGTGTTGAGGGCCGTGTACCGTACAAGGGGCCCCTGTCCGATACCGTGTATCAGTTGATGGGCGGACTCCGCGCCGGCATGGGTTATTGCGGATGCCACACCATTTTCGAATTGCAAGAAAAGGGGCAATTCATTCGTATTACGGGTGCGGGTTTGCGCGAGAGCCATCCGCATGATATTTCCATTACCAAAGAAGCGCCCAACTATTCGACAGGTTCCTAATTCGCAACTGCAAAGAAGGTGTTTTGAATGGCACAACACGGCTTTGTTCCGGTTTTACTCGGCAGTGATGTCAATGTATACGGTATGGCGCGCTCTTTCCATGAGGCATACGGTATTTGTTCCGTTGCCATCGGAAAGGGGCGTCTCGGTGCAACTTCCAACAGTCGGATTGTTACGGTAGAGGTTGTCGAGCCGCGTATCGAAGAGGATGAGGTCTTTTGCAAGACGCTGATTGATTTTGCGGCACGGTATCCGAAAGATGTTACCTTATTGCTTGTGCCGTGCGGCGACAATTATATTAAATTGCTTTCGCGCAACCAAGACGCCTTGCGTGACTATTATAAATTTGTCTGCATTGACGAGCCGCTGCTCATGCAACTGAGTACAAAAGAAACCTTTTACGCCTTGTGTGAACAACACGGATTTTCGTTCCCGAAGACCACCACGGTGACGGTCAACAACTATCAGACGGTGGAGTTGCCGTTTGCGTTTCCGGTTGTTATTAAGCCGTCCAACAGTGTGGCATACTGGAATTGTCACTTCCCGCACAAGAAAAAGGTGTTTGTGGCAGAAACCCGCGAAGAATTTGATGCCATCTTAGCCGCTATTTATGCGTCTTCTTACCAAGACCATCTGATTATTCAGGAGTATATTCCGGGTGACGACAGTCATATGCGCGTCATGAATTGCTATTGCGGTAAAGACGGTAAAGTGCGGCTGATTGCCTTGTCGCAAGCGTTACTTGAAGAACATTCTCCGGAGGGAATCGGCAGCTATGCGGCGCTTATTCCCACTGAAGACCGTCAATTGGCACGGCAGATGAAAACTTTCTTGGAGGATATCGGATACAAGGGGTTTGCCAACTTCGATTTTAAATTTGACAGTCGCGACGGGCAGTATAAAGTTTTCGAACTCAATCCCCGTCAAGGGCGCAGCAGTTTTGTCGTGACGGCGCAGGGACACAATTTGGCACGGTATCTGGTGGACGATGTGTTGCTGGACAAGCCCGCCGAATTTACCATGGCGGACGGTGAGACGCTGTGGACCATCATTCCGAAAGCCTTGATCTTCGAATATGTCAGCGATCCCGATCTGAAAGCGAAAGCCAAAGACTTGATTCGACGCGGCAAGATGTGTAACTCGCTGTACTATAAGAAAGACCGCAACTTTAAACGGTGGCTGTATTTTCAAAAAAATCAGGCCGGTTACTTTAAAAAATACACACGATATTTTGGAAACAAAGCATTGAAAGACTAAAAACGGGGAGCGAGGAAACATGTGCGGCTTTGCCGGTTATTTTGTTAACGGTTACGGCGGTGACCGCCGTGCGGTCATTGAGGCGATGGCAGACCGCATTGTTCATCGCGGCCCCGACCAAGCGGATTATTATATTGATGACGACATGGCCCTCGGCTTCCGTCGTTTATCCATCATCGACTTAGAGGGCGGCAGTCAGCCTATTCAGAACGAAGACGGTACTAAGGTGCTGGTGTTCAACGGCGAGATTTATAACTATCGCGAACTGCGCGAACAATTGCTTGCCGCCGGTCACGCTTTTAAAACACGAACCGATTCCGAAGTGCTGTTGCACGGGTATGAGGAATGGGGCGCCAACTTGCTTGACCGCCTTCGCGGAATGTTTGCGTTCGTGATTTGGGACCGCGCGGCAAAAAAAATGTTCGGTGCCCGCGATATCTTCGGAATTAAACCCTTTTACTACTATCAGCGCGGCACGGATTTCTTCTTCGGTTCGGAAATCAAATCCTTTTTATCGCATCCCGATTTTATCAAAGAACTGGACGAGAGCAAACTGCCCGATTGGTTGTGCTATGAGTATCTGCCGATGCGGGAAACCTTCTTTAAGAATGTGTACAAGCTTCTAAACGGCGAATATTTTGAGTGGCAGGACGGTAAGTTGTCAATTCATAAATATTATGATGTGGCGGATTATTTTAAAGCCGACACCACCGTGTCAAAAGAGGAGTGGGAACAACGCATTACCGATGAATTTGTGGAATCCGTTGCCGTCCATCAGATCAGTGATGTGGAGGTCGGGTGTTTCTTATCCAGTGGTGTGGATTCCAGCTATGTAGTGCGTGAGGTATCAAAAGTAGCTTCCGCCGTCAAGACTTTTTCGGTCGGTTACGAGGAAGAACAGTACAGCGAGTTGCCGTACGCGCAAGCGTTCTCGAAAGAGATTCGGGTGGAGAACATCTCCAATAAGGTGTCGGCACAGCAGTATTTTGACATGGCGGGCAAAATTCAGTATTTCATGGATGAGCCGTTGCCGAATCCGTCGGAAGTGCCGCTCTATTTTCTCGCAGAAAATGCCGCAAAGTATGTTAAAGTCGTACTCTCCGGTGAGGGCGCGGACGAGCTTTTCGGCGGATACCCCATGTATTTAGAGGGTGGGCATTTCCATAAGTACAGCCGTATCCCGCGCCTGTTGCGTAAGGGCGTAGCGGGGATTGCCCGTCGTCTGCCGGAAAGCGTAAAAGGTAAGCGGTTTGCCATTCGCGGTGCGATGCTGCCTTACGAGCGCTTTATGCGTGCCAATTATGTGTTCACGCGCGATGAGCGGGAAAGGTTTTTGAAGAACCCCGGCACGCCGTGCGATCCGGTTGAATGGTCCAAACCGCATTTTGACAAGGTTGCCCACCTTGATGAGCCCACACAGCTGCAGTATGTGGATATGCAGACTTGGATGTTATATGACATCTTGCAAAAAGCTGACCGCATGAGTATGGCGAATTCTTTAGAATTACGCGTTCCGTTTTTGGACAAAAAGATGCTGGAATTGGCGGTGACATTGCCGACAAAATACCGTATCGACGGAAACACCACCAAGGTGGCGCTTCGTGCCGCCGCACTCAGACAATTGCCCGAGCGTACTGCTCACAAGAAAAAATTAGGGTTCCCCGTGCCGCTTAATGATTGGTTGCGGCAGGAACCGTATTACGAGCGAGTCAAAACAGCCTTCTCGGGCGAAATTGCGGACCGGTTCTTTAACACCGACGCGATCTTGCAACTGTTGGAAGATCACAAGCAAGGCAAATCGCACAACATGAAGAAGATCTGGACCATTTACACCTTTATCCTTTGGTACGAGCAGTTTTTCGTACTCAATTAACCCATAAACAGAGTAGACTGATGAGCGTTAAGTGCCGTACGGACGGGGAGTTGCCGTGCGGACGAAAAGAGTTTTCTTGCGGTTTATCGGTCGCATCCCGCTGTTGGACGATGAGAAATGCATTCCTCCTTGTTCAACATTCGGAGAA
>JAZOBF010000052.1:0-5052 GCA_045595845.1 Acutalibacteraceae bacterium | reverse complement strand
CGCTTGGCCTCCGACTTCTTTACTCCTCTCGCGGCTTTTTGTTTTGCCATGCACATGTTTTCAGTGGCTGATGCATATAGATGGTCTCGAAAGGTGTGATTGCCGATGGATAACAATCTCCATGATTTTCGTTCCATGATGGAGCAATACAATCAAGAATTGTTGCGCATGCAACAACTTGCCGCACAGCCCGTGCCGCCGCGACCCGCTCCCCCGCCACCCGAACCCGTATCACCGCCCTCGTTTACGGCACCGTTACAGGTATGGGTAACATCCGCAAACGGGGCAATTCCCATTCCGGATGCGCTGGTCCTTGTTACCCGTGAAGAAAATGGGGAAACAGTCGTCATCGCGAGTCGCATCACCAACGACAGCGGACTCACCGAACCGGTCATTCTGCCCGCTGTGGATCCTGCGCTGACACTGCAACCGGGAACCGCCATTCCGCGTATCGTATACGATGTTTCGGTGTCTGCACCTGCACATTACCGTGCCGTCACCACCGATATACCGTTGTACGGCGGCATCCCGACACAACTGCCCGTGTCGCTGATTCCGTTGCCGGAATTCGCAGACGATCCCGAACAGGAAATTCGTTATACCACACCACCAACCGACTTGTAAGGAGTGTCCGTATGCCTGATTTACCGTTTGTACCGGAAAATATTGTCGTGCACCTCGGCGCGCCGACTGCGGACGCGCCGAATGTTACCGTGCCGTTTCCCGATTACATCAAGAATGTCGCATCCAGCGAAATTTTCCCGACTTGGCCGGAAAGCGCGTTGCGCGCCAATATTTTGGCACAGATTTCATTCGCGCTCAACCGCATATATACCGAATGGTATCCGAGCCGCGGGTACGCATTTGACATCACCAACAACACCGCATTTGATCAGTCGTTTGTGCAAGGCCGCGATATTTTCGACAATATCAGTTTGCTGGTCGACGAACTGTTTAACGATTATGTCCGCCGTCAGGGTTCCATCGAACCATATTTCACGCAATACTGTAATGGGACTACCTCCACTTGTGAGGGATTATCACAGTGGGGAACCGTGTCCCTTGCCGACCAAGGACTCAATTCGGTGGAAATTCTGCAATCGTTTTACGGTGACGATATTGAGATCGTCCAAGATGCGCCCGTGCGCAACAATCAACCATCCTACCCCGGTTTGCCGCTCACCATCGGCTCCACCGGCAACGATGTCTTAACTAAGCAAATTCAACTCAACCGCATTTCACGCAACTACCCCGCCATTCCGAAAATTGATCCCGTAGACGGGGTATTCGGCACATCAACAGAGGACGCCGTGGTCGCGTTTCAAGAAATTTTCGGACTGACACCTGACGGTATTATCGGCAAAGAGACCTGGTACCGTATTGCCTATCTGTACAACAGTGTCAAACGGTTAGCGGAGTTGGATTCCGAGGGCATTGCCTTGGAGGATATTCGCAAACAGTTTTCCGAGATCCTGCAACTCGGCGATACAGGCGACGAAGTGCGCGTGATTCAGTATTTTCTCGCGGTGGTCGGCACCTTTAACGATGCCGTACCGTCCGTCGCTATTAACGGGGTGTTTGACGAATCCACGCGAAATGCCGTGATTGCGTTTCAACAATCCGCGGGACTGAACCCCGACGGTATTGCCGGCGAGGAAACATGGGATCAACTGTACGATGCGTACCGTGGCATCATTAGCACCATCACGGTGCCTGAAAACCGCGTTGCGCCATACCCCGGAACACCGTTGACAAACGGTTCACAAGGGGAGTTTGTGTTATTTTTGCAGACCTATTTAAATCGTATCGCCCAAACCTATCCCGCTATTCCTGTTGTGACGGCAGACGGTATTTTTGGGGATGCGACCGAAGCGGCTGTCATTGCGTTTCAGCGAGAATTCGGGCTGTCACCCAATGGTGTGGTAGGCCCTATTACTTGGGATCGCATCGCGGGTTTGTACGAAGATCTGACCGTGGGTGCAGAAAAACAACCGGGGCAGTTCGGCGGTTGGGAAATGGCGGAGGAGGAGTAAACGATGTATACAGAAGAACAGCGGCGCGATCATATCCGCGAGTTACAGGAATATCTGCGTGCACTTTCCACGACCGATGAACGGTATCCTTTGCTTGGTGTAGACGGACGGTTCGGGCCCGAAACTACCCGTGCGGTAAAAGTTTTTCAGCAATTAACCGATTCCCCCGTAACGGGTACGGTGCAACGCGCCGATTGGGAGCGTATTGTGCGGGAATACGGTGATCTTTTGTTACAAATTGCACAGGCGCGCCCGATCACGCCTTTCCCATACCCTACTTTTGTGCTGAAGGCAGGCGTGCGCGATCCACTCGTTTTCATCTTACAGGTGATGCTCGGCGAGATAAACGGCGTGCCTCTTGCGGTTACAGGTGTCTACGATGAGGATACCGTGAACGCGGTTCGTGCACAACAACTCGCCGCCGATCTCCTGCCGACGGGCGAGGTTGATCGTGTCACATGGGATTATCTCGCGTTCCTGTATAACGAGCGATAGACGATGCGGCACGGAGTATTTGTAAAAAACGCCGCCGTTTTGACAATCACCTCATTGATTCTGCGAACCGTCGGCATTTTCTTTCGTATCTTTTTATCCGGCAAGATCGGTGCCGAGGGTATGGGGTTATACCAGCTAATCGTGTCGATTTATGTTCTGGGGGCCACCTTTGCCACATCGGGGATTTCCACCGCCGTGACGCGGCTCATTGCCGATGAACTTGTCTGCGGAAATGCGCGATCGGTACGGCATATCTTGCGCCGCTCTGTTGCGTTGAGTGTGGGTATCGGGCTTGTATCCACCGCACTTATCTATTTTGGCGCGGATACCATCAGTATGTACTGGATTCGTGATATGCGTGCCGCTCCCGCACTGCGGATGTTGTCCTTTAGTTTACCGTCCATGGGCGTATCGTCCTGTTTGCGGGGGTATTTCATTGCCAGACGCCGCGCCTTCAACACTTCGTATGCACAATTACTGGAACAGGCCGTGCGCATCGGTGTGATTGCCTTGCTGATTGACCGCTTTGCCACCATGGGACTCGCAACAGCGTGTTTGGCAGTCATGATCGGGGACACGGTCGCAGAATGGGCATCCTGTACATTTTTGGCGATTGGTTGCCACCTCGACAAGAAGCAAATACAGGCAGAACTGCCAACGCGCAGCAGTACACGGACCTCCGTTGTCAAACGGTTGCTCGCGATTGCCGCACCGATTACCACAGGACGGTATCTGAACACCGTTTTACGCACCGTGGAAAACACATTGGTTCCCAACAGCATTGCCACTTATCACGGTTCTCGGGAGCGGGGATTGGCGGAATTCGGCGCGTTAAAGGGTATGGCGTTACCGCTCGTCTTTTTTCCGTCCTCATTTTTATCTGCCCTGTCGACGCTGTTGATTCCCGAAATCTCGTCTGCAAACGCCCTGCATCAAGAAAGCAAAATTCGCCGTGCCGTTGAACACACACTGCATCTGACACTACTCAGTTCCATTTTAATTGGTGCCGTGTTCTTTACCTTTGCCGATGAAATCGGGCTGTTACTGTATAACAGCGAAGATGTCGGGCGGTATTTGCTGGTATTGGCATCTCTAACCCCCATTATGTATGCAGAAAGTATCGTAGACGGCATTCTCAAGGGGTTAAATCAACAGGTCAGTTCGCTGAAATACAGCATTGCCGATTCGGCAATCCGTATCGTGCTGATCGTGTTTCTCGTTCCCCGCTTCGGCATGAACGGATTCCTGTTTATCATGGTCATCAGTAATATTTTGACCTCATTTCTCAACATGCATCGCCTGTTGAAAGTCACGGGTGTTCATCTTCGGTGGAGCCGTTGGGTCGTCCGTCCTTTGCTGGGAGTCGCCACCGCGGTGGTGCTCACAAACGCTTTGGTGCATCTTCCCGCATTTTCTGATTGGAACGGAATAGTTCTCACAATTTCGGGCATTCTGTGTTTGTGCGGTATGTACGGCATATTGCTTTCTTTGCTCGGCTGTATCCGTATTTCAGAGCTCCGCATAAATTTTTCAAAATTTTAAAAATTTTTCTTGACAACGGACGCATGATGATGTATGATGGTCAAGCAGTTTGACGCGCACCATTAGCTCAGTTGGTAGAGCACCTGACTCTTAATCAGGGTGTCCAGGGTTCGAGTCCCTGATGGTGTACCATACGGCCCGTTGGTCAAGTGGCCTAAGACTCCGGCCTCTCACGCCGGCAACACGAGTTCGAATCTCGTACGGGTCACCACCTGTGGACCAACGCGTCCACATATATTCCCTCATAGCTCAGTCGGTAGAGCACGCGGCTGTTAACCGCGGTGTCGTAGGTCCAAGTCCTACAGGGGGAGCCACAAAACGGCAAGTCGAAAGACTTGCCGTTTTTCTTTTATATTTATATAATGTAAGAAGCAATCGAAATAAGATATTTTGATTAGGGCGGTGACAAGATGATGAATAACATACGACTGGAGATCCCGGATTTGCGCCATCAGCAAGCATACGAGCAAATGATTATGCGGTGGGAGTCAAGTGGACAGAAAATTGCACCCCAGTTGTTAAGCCGCTACAGCGGCAGACTTGGTAAAAATGTACCCTATTCCACTTGGCTGCAATGGTGCCCGGATGACAGGACTACGGGAGCAGCACTGTCTACGGGTGTTCCCTGCACGTTATATTTTCTTGTAGCAGACAGTGGAGAAATCCTGGGCAGCATGGTCATCAATCATGATAACACGACCAGAGGCCACCTTCATGCAGGAATTGCTCCCTGGAATCGAGGAAAAGGATATGGAACCGTCATGCTTCAACTGGCTTTGGAGAAATGTCGGGACATGGGCATGAAATTTGTAGAAATCGTACCTTACAAAGGCAATGACAGTGCGGTAAAAACGATCTTGAAAAATGGAGGAATCTTTGTGGAAGCGTTTCAGGACGATGGTGAAGCCAGTTTGCGTTATCGGATTTCCCTGTAAAGACTGCGAATTACCTGTACGGCAGTTAAGATTCTTCTAAGAGTTTA
>JAZOBF010000051.1:0-13562 GCA_045595845.1 Acutalibacteraceae bacterium | reverse complement strand
AGGCGATTTATCCTATTCACATGAATCCCGTGGTGCGTAAGGCGGCCGATGAGGAACTCGGTGATTGCGATCGCATTCGCATTATTGAACCTCTTGAAGTGCTCGATTTCCATAACTTCTTGTCGCGCAGTTATATGATTTTGACTGACTCGGGTGGTATTCAGGAAGAAGCACCTTCGCTCGGCAAACCGGTACTGGTCATGCGCGATACCACCGAGCGTCCCGAAGGCATCAAGGCGGGTACACTCAAACTGGTGGGTACTAATGAGGATGTCATTTACGAGAATTTCAAACTTCTTTTGGAAAGCCAAGACGCATACGACGCGATGGCAAAGGCGAGTAACCCGTACGGTGACGGTTTCGCCTGTAAGCGCATCGCGGACGTTTTAGAATTTGGAGAAATGCAACATGGGTGATACTCGTATCAGATCTAAAGAGCGGGTTGTTTACTTTGATATTTTAAATATCGCTGCTACCTTCGGTGTTATCTTGCTGCACTGTAATGGTCTTGCGCATACATACAGCGATACGCTTGCTTGGTATCAAGCCTTGTTAGTAGAGGTTTTGATTTACTGGCCGGTTCCCATCTTTTTTATGTTGTCCGGTGCGACTCTAATTGGCTATCGTGAACGGTATACGACAGTTGACTTTTTTAAGAAAAGGATCATGCGCACCCTTATCCCGTTTGTGATATGGTCAATAATCAGCGCAATTATTAAAGGTATTAACCCGTTTGAGATCGGCTTAATTTCTTTCTATAACAAGTTTATTACCATCGGCATCGAAAATGTATATTGGTTTTTTATTCCTTTGTTTTCGGTGTATTTATCTATGCCTGTTATTTCCTTGCTGGCGCATAATCGCCGGATTTTATGGTATATGGCAGGCGGCAGTTTTTTAATTTCTTCGTTTGTTCCGTTGGTAATAGGGTACATGGGGTTTTGGTGGAACTATTCATTAACTATGCTCACTTGTGGCGGGTATCTTATGTATGCTATACTGGGGTATCTGTTGGCGACTGAAGAACTTAGCAAACCTAAGCGGGTGATTCTCTATCTGCTCGGTCTTTTCGGTGCGGTTCTTCGCTATACGATGACAGTGTTAGGCTCGCGGCGGAACGGGGTTATATACAAAGGCTATTTCAGTTATACGGCATATTATGCTGTGTTTTTAGCAGTAGCGGTATTTTTGCTTGCTAAAAACAGTCGTTTGATCGAGAAAATCAAACAATGTCCTCGTTGCGTTTCCATTATTAAAACCATTTCGGGATGCAGTTTCGGCATTTATCTTTCTCATATGATTATTCGTACATTCCTTGGCCGTTACTTACCTTCGAATTGTTGGGAATGGCGTCTGTTGGTGCCGTTTTTAATTTATGCAATCGGGTTAGTTGGCGTATGGGTTTTAAAGAAAATTCCTGTTCTCAAGCATATTGTTCCATAACAAAAAAGACAGCCAACGGCTGTCTTTTTTTGCATATAGCGAATTTATTTGTTACGGTCTGCATTGATTTTTTTGGCGGAGCGACGGTGTTCGGGGGTGATTTCGCCCGCCTTAGTCAATGCCATCTTAGTGAGAAGCGGTCCGACCAGTTCGTAGATCAGTACAGCAAACAATACAATATTGCGGACCAAAGAGCCTTCTTTTATTCCCAATTGCATGGCGGTAACCGACATGCCGAGCGCAACTCCTGCTTGCGGTAACAGCGTGATGCCGAGATATTTCACAATGTTTTCATCACATCCGCACGCTTTGGCGCTCAGCGCGCTGCCAAGCATCTTACCGAGTGAACGGAACACAATGAACACGACACCGATACCCACGATAGCGAGCTGTGTGAATACACTCAACTCCAGTTCAGCACCGCTGATGACAAAGAATAATATGAACAATGGCGTTGTCCAGCGATCCACACGGTCCATGAGTTCTTCAGACGATTCACACACATTGCAAAAAATCGTACCCAGCATCATGCAAGTGAGTAGGGAGGAGGTGCTGATGGTAACGGGGCCGATCGGGATGTGGATCATGGTGATGGCAACCGTTAAAATCACAAAAGTAACGGAAACTGACAAACGCTTGCTACGAGAATGAAAATGTTTTTCGGTTTCTGAGAATAAAAATCCCATAATGGCGCCGAGTACCAATGAGGCTATAATCTCAATCAACGGATTGATGATGATCGAATATACATCCACATGCCCACTTACCATGCCTTTGGCAATGCCGAATGATACCGCAAAGACAATTAAACCGACGGCATCGTCTAAGGCAACCACAGGAAGCAAGATATCCGTGAGCTTACCTTTAGCTTTATACTGACGCACGACCATCAGCGTAGCCGCGGGTGCTGTTGCTGTTGCCACAGCACCGAGTGTGATAGCCACGCTCATGGGTAAGACTTCTTCGCCGAGAATCAAGCTGAGAACGCAAAGGGCAATATCCACAAAAATGGCGGCAACCAGTGCTTGCACGATACCGATTATGGTTGCTTGTTTACCGATTTTTTTCAGTTGTGACAGACGGAATTCGTTACCGATGGAAAAGGCAATAAAACCGAGCGCGACATCGGAGATAACGCCGAAATGTTCTATGTAGTGCATGGAGGTGAAGCCTAATCCTTCAATTCCCAACAGGTTGCCGAGGATTCCCAGACCATACGGGCCGATCAACACACCGGCAACCAAATAACCGGTAACGGCCGGGAGACCTAACGGCTTGATTACACGGGTGAATAATAAGCCGACGAACAGAGCGATTGCGATGCTTAATAAAATATCCATAACAAGACGCCTCTTTTCAAATCGACATTGTAGGCTTTTCTTTCACAAAAGTCAAGATTCTTTTTAGAACTTGATTGAACATAGCGTATTTTTTCGCATTTTTTAAAAATATGAAGATAATATGCACAAATAACAGGCGCCCCCGCAGGGGCGCTTATATCGGTTGCTTATTGTTTGGCACCCTTCGCACCGCCGAGCGATACGGCTGAGAGAATGTTTGTATCGTAGTTAAAATTCAATGCTTCACGGTTGCGTTGTCGTTTGAACGCCAGCGTAATCATTTCATCCAGCAGTTTATCAAAGGGTATACCGGCGGCTTCCCAGAGATAAAAGGCGAGTGAGCCGGGGATGGTATTGATTTCGTTGACCCACAATTCACCTGTTTCGGGGTTGTTGAGAAAATCCACGCGTGCAACACCGGAACAACCGAGCGTCATAAATGTTTTGACCGCTAAGTCTTGTACGGTTTTTGCCATCTCATCGGGAATATCGGCGGGGCAACGGCGCGCAAGGCTGGACATACCGCTGGATTTCCCTGTTTTTGCATTCTTGCCGCCACTTAAATACTTATCGCGATAACTTAAAATTTCATCACTGTTGATCGGTTCTTCACACACCGAGGGACGCGCCCCGTCGGCATCACCGAGTACCGCACAGTTGATTTCACGCAGCGGTGTGACGGCTTTTTCGACCAAGACGCGTGAGGCAAAGCCGAAAGCCTCATCTAATGCCGCAAGCAGTTTATCACGGTTGTCGGCGCGAGAAATTCCGACCGAGGAACCGAGGTTGACAGGCTTGACGATTACGGGGTATCCGATGGCGTTTTCGATGCGCTCGGCAACGGCAACGCTGTTCAACGCATATTCCTTACCCGAAAACGGTAACGCGGGAAGCACCGGTACACCGGCGTGATTGAGAGCGGCTTTCATTAAATACTTATCCATACCGATTGCGGAGGACATAACATCACAAGCGGCATAGGGAACGCCCAGCATTTCTAAATATCCCATCAGTGTGCCGTCTTCCACATTTGTCCCGTGAACCGCAGGCAAAGCGGCCTCAAAGGAACCTACTACATTATTTCCGAATTTTTTGGCGGGATGGCGAATCATATCCACGCCGTTTTCCGACGGCACCAGCAAAACCTGTGTGGCAACCGCCATACACGCATTCATATCGCGATATGTTTCGATTTTACCGAGCGCTTCTCCCGTATAAAAACGATTATCTTTGGAAATGTACAACGGTATAGGATCGTACTTATCACGATCCAACGCACAGAAAGCCTGAATACCCGTGATGATGGATACTTCATGTTCTACACTACGCCCGCCGAACAGCACGGCAACTTTGGTTTTCATAGGATAACACCTCTCAGAAATTATCAGGTAAATCGTTTTCTAACAATACGATACGCGCACCTTTGGAAGGCACTTGAGCCAACATGGATAATCCCTCCGTCAGGGTGGGGACCACCAAAATCCGTTCTTCGGGAAACCCCGCAGAGAGCAGTCCTTCCTTGAGGGGCGGTGCTTGCTTGACACCAACAAGTACGGCGAAGTCACAACAATCGGCGGCGTAAGCGCCAAGCTCACGGTTAAGAGTGTCTTGCCGCTCACCCAGTTCAACCATACCGGGGGTAACCAAAATGCGTTGCGCATCAAATTGTTTGAGCACATCCAACGCACTCCGAAAACCTGCGGGATTGGAATTATAGGCATCGTCAATGTAACCGTTGGGGAGAAGCTGTAAACGGTGCTCGACAGGTTTTAGCAGTCGCACAGCGTATACCATTTCCGCAAGCGGAATTCCAAAACGGTGGGCAACCGCGATACAGCCCGCCAAGTTTTGAATATTATGCATGCCGAGTAATTTTGTGGTATAGGTTTGCTGTTCGTCATCCACAGTCACCGTAAAAGTGGACCCCGCAAGGGATACCTGTACATCTGTTACACGCACGGAACCGTTTTCCAATCCGTATAAGACGGTGGGGCAGAGCGGTTTCGTTTGTTCCAAGCGCTCTTGAATGTAGGGGTTATCGCCGCAGGCGAACAAGCAACCGCTTGATGGTAAGGCATCTGCCAACTCAAATTTGGTGGCAATGATATTGTCAATTGTTTTGAAAGTTTCCAAATGCTGCTCGCCGATCGAGGTGATGATGCCGTATGCCGGAGATACCAAATCACAGATTTCTTTGATGTCCCCGCTGTTTTTGGCACCCATCTCAGCAAGGAACACTTGATGGGAGGGGCGTAGCCTTTCGCGGATGGTGCGTACAACACCCATGGTAGTGTTGAAACTTTCAGGTGTCATCAGCACATTATAGCGTACCGATAACAGCGCGTTTAAGAAGTTTTTGGTGCTGGTTTTACCGTAACTGCCCGTAATGCCGATAACCGTAAGATGAGGGTGTTGTTCCAATCGCCGTCGTGCATCGCGTACATAGTGGTTGGCAATTTGTTTTTCGAGGGGAAGATTGATATAGTTGGCAATACCCACCCACACGAACACGACCAGTGACAAGATACATACAATTCCCATTGCGCGCAGATACGATAAGAAATAACATCCGACGAGGATGAGCGCCAACAGAACGCATTCGGTTACCAACAGCCGTTTAACACGCGCGGTGAAAACCAGCGGTTTTTTTGCTTTTTTCGGTATGTTGAACAAAGCTGTCAGTAACAAAATAACGGCACCGACAACATAACCGTACAATTCCGGCAAGAACATCACCGGAATAAGCAGTGCCGGCAGCATGGTGCGAATCTGCACGATTTTCTTATCGTTATCGGTACACCATTTGCGGTAGCGTTCCGGACGGTAGGAATTGAGTTGCAACATGTGGGTGAAATAGATTGCTTGCAATCCGTAGTTTATCATCGCACCGATCAACAAAGCGAGTTTGGCAATTAACATGGTTTATTCTCCTCTTAAAAAGGAATCCAACACCCGACGGCACTGCCCGAAACTTTCGGCAAAGGCATAATGCCCGCCGGCGAGCACCACGAGTCCGGCGTCCGGAATGTGTTGTTCCATGATGTGAGCGTCACGCAAAGGAGTGGCTGTATCGTCTTTACCCCAGATAAGCAAGGTGGGGATACGGATACGCGACAACAGAGGCGTCATGTCGGTCTTGAGTGCTATGACCATGCTTTGCCGCATAACGGGGCTAGCCTTTTGGTAATCAGCGGAACCAAAGCGTTGTTGTGCTTTCTCCACAGCATGGGGGAAGAGGGAACGAATGATGGGTAGGCGCAGAATGCGTTTTAAACATTTAAAGGTATATACGCGTGCGTAATAAGACAGAGAATGTTTTGCAGGAATGCCGGCGGAATCCAGCAGAATGGCTTTCGTGATAACCAAAGGGCATTGCTCCCGCGCAAGCAGTTCAATTAACACGCGTCCACCGTTGGAATGTCCCATCGCGATAACTTCAGTTACGCCGAGTGCGTTTGTGAAATCCAGAACAAAATTTGCAAAATCTGCAGGCGAGTAGGGGCGATCGGGTTCCTCTGAGGCGCCAAAGCCGGGAAGGTCGGGAATGAGGACACGACAATACGTGGACAAGTGATCGGTTAACAGGTGATATAGAGTGCCGTCAACACCCCAACCGTGTAATAATAAAACGGTGTGTGTACCGCTGCCTTGATCGATGTATTGTACTCGCTTTCCGTTGATCGAGATTTCCAAAGCCCCACCTCCTTCGCATATATATTGCACTATACCATATTTTAGTAAAAAAATCAATCCACAAGAAAAGTATATGCATGAAAAAGTTTTTTATAAAAAAGCTTGACCTATTGAAAAAAGTGTGATAGACTATCTATACCTCAAAAGGGGTTTATTTTTTTGCGCCGTTTTTTAAAAACGGTAAAAGTCCCTGAGGGAGGCTCAAAAACCCATTTTATACGGGAATTATTGGAGGTGCCGTTATGAGAGTCAAAGTGACCATGGCTTGCAGCGAGTGTAAGCAACGCAACTACAACACCATGAAGAACAAGAAGAACGATCCGGACAGACTTGAAATGAACAAGTACTGCCGCTTCTGTCGCAAGCACACTGTGCACAAAGAAACCAAGTAAATAAGGGAAGGAGAAACAAGCGATGATATTTTGGGGATTTATTTTAGCGGTAGCAGGTCTGCTTACCGTTCTCGTGTCTTTCCTCAGCAGCTTGAATATCTTTTCCGATATGAGTGCACTTGGCTTTAATGCGTGGATCGGTCGATTTTTCGCGCCGGAGTTCTTAACCGGTAAAAAGATCACTTTCTTTATTGCGTTGATTTTGTTCGTGGTAGGTGTTATCTGCTTCTTCATCGGTCGCGCTCGCGCGAAAAAAACCGGTGAGCAGGATGCCAAAACGGATAAGAGCATGAAGTTCTTTCGTGATCTGAAAGGCGAGTTTAAGAAGATTACTTGGCCGACCTTCCCCGCGGTTGTGCGCAACACCGGTGTTACGCTGGTACTGTGCATTATTCTCGG
This sequence comes from Acutalibacteraceae bacterium, assembly GCA_045595845.1. GTDB lineage: Bacteria > Bacillota > Clostridia > Oscillospirales > Acutalibacteraceae > RGIG3009. The sequence continues at coordinate 6,295 of JAZOBF010000051.1, read as the reverse complement.
ACTCATCATTTGCTTGATCGACCTTGGTCTTGGTGCCTTGATTGATCTGTTGCTTTCGTTGGGTTGATAGGGGGGGACATCCATGGCTGATGAGGCAAGATGGTATGTCGTTCATACTTATTCCGGCTATGAGAATAAGGTAGCGACCAATCTGGAAAAAATTGTTGAGAATCGCAAACTTCAGGATTGGATTCACGAGATTTCCATTCCGACCGAAACCGTCACCGAAATCAAGGACGGTGTAAAGAAGGAAGTGGAACGCAAAATTTTCCCGGGCTATGTGCTCGTCAAAATGGTGATGAGCGATGAATCCTGGTATGTCGTGCGTAACACGCGTGGCTGTACCGGTTTTGTCGGCCCGAACGGCAAACCCACCCCGCTTACCGAAGAAGAGGTTGCGGCGTTGGGTGTCGAGAAGCATCCGGTCGAGATCACCTACAAAGTCGGTGATATGGTTAACATCATTGACGGCCCATTGGAAAATTTCTCGGGCCGTGTAGAAGAGATCGATCTGGAAAAGAACAAAGTACGCGTGACAGTATCCATGTTCGGCAGAGAAACACCTGTCGAATTGGAACTCGATCAGGCGGAAAGCATGGAATAATCATTCCATTCACACAAGTGAGGTTACGGGTAAATTACCCTTTCCTGTGCGTCGGACACTTTTCCGACTGTGGGAGGTATGACGCATCAGAGATGCACGATCATGCCGCCATACCACAATTTTTGGAGGTGCAAGAAAAATGGCTCAAAAGATCAGCGGGTACATTAAACTGCAAATTCCGGCGGGTAAAGCAACGCCGGCACCCCCTGTTGGCCCTGCGCTTGGTCAGCATGGTGTGAACATCATGGCATTTACGAAGGAATTTAACGAGCGCACAAAGAACGATGCAGGTCTTATCATTCCGGTTATCATCACCGTGTATGCAGACCACTCCTTCACATTCGTTACAAAAACCCCTCCGGCAGCTGTTCTGATCAAGAAGGCTTGCGGCATTGAAACCGCTTCCGGTGTTCCGAACAAGACAAAGGTTGCCAAGATTACCAAGGAGCAGATCAAAAAGATCGCCGAGACCAAGATGCCTGACCTGAACGCCGCCACTATCGAATCTGCCATGAGCATGGTAGCCGGTACGGCTCGCAGCATGGGCGTTGAAGTTGTCGACTAAATATTGATGTTCCGGGTGGGAGGAACCACTGAAAATTCCGATTTTACCACTCATGCCAACCGCGACACCGTGTCGTGTGGATGGTAACTAACAGGGAGGAAAAACCTAATGAAACATGGTAAGAAATATGTCGACAGCGCCAAGCTGATCGACCGTGCCACTCAATACGATGTGGCGGAAGCTCTGGACATTGCCGTAAAGACCGGCAAAGCTAAATTCGATGAGACCGTTGAGGTCCATGTAAAGCTGGGCGTTGACAGCCGTCACGCTGACCAGCAGGTGCGTGGTGCGGTTGTGTTGCCGCACGGTACCGGCAAAAAACTTCGCGTTCTTGTGTTCGCGAAGGAAGATAAGCATCAAGCCGCTTTGGACGCCGGCGCTGATTTTGTGGGCGGCGACGATCTGGTTGCGAAAATCAACGGCGGTTGGATGGATTTTGATGTTGTTATCGCAAGCCCTGATATGATGGGCCTTGTCGGTCGTCTGGGTAAAGTGCTCGGCCCGCGTGGTTTGATGCCCAATCCCAAGGCCGGTACGGTTACTCCGGATGTTGCGAAAGCTGTTACCGAAGCCAAAGCCGGTAAAATTGAGTATCGTCTGGACAAAACCAACATCATTCACTGCCCGATCGGTAAGGTTTCTTTCGGCGTAGAGAAACTGCAGGAGAACTTTGAAGCTCTTCTCGGTGCTATCGTTCGTGCGAAACCGGCCGCTGCAAAAGGTCAGTATATTCGTTCCTGCACGGTCGTGACCACCATGGGTCCGGGCGTGAAAATCAATCCTGCTAAAATCAGCGGCTAAAAAAAGCTTGCATTTTGGCAAGACATCTGTTATACTAACTATTGCTGTTTTCCACAGACAGCGGGTGTACCTGTTTTAGGTGCTGAAAGTTGCCCGCCGAGGTTGACGGTAATGCAAGACCTTTTTGGGTCGATTTGTGTTATCACCACCCTTTCTGTGTAAACGGAAAGGGTGTTTTTCTTGGAAAAACGGCATGTTATTCATGGTCTGACAGGAGGTGAAATGAAAATATGCCGAGTGAAAAAGTATTATTGGAAAAGCAAGAGGTAGTTGCTAAGCTGACCGAAAAGCTGAACAACGCCAAAGCCGGTGTAGTTGTGGATTATTCCGGCATCACCGTAGCAGAAGATACGGTTCTTCGTCGCAAGTTGCGTGAAGCGGGCGTTGAGTATGCGGTCGTGAAAAACACATTGTTAGGTCGCGCTGCGGATAATGCCGGTTACGGTGATTTAAAGAGCGTGCTTGAAGGCACTACTGCAGTTGCGATTTCCAACACGGACGAACTTGCTGCTGCAAAGATTTTGAGCGAGTATGCCGAGAAGAATGAAAACTTCAAGGTGAAAGCCGGTTTCTTTGAGGGTAAAGTTATCGATCCCGCAACCGTCGACAGTTTGGCAAAAGTGCCCCCGAAAGAGGTGCTGTTGTCCATGTTTATTGGCGGACTCAACAACATGGTGGCCGGTTTGGCCCGTGCACTCAACGCTGTTGCTGAAAAGCAAGGCGAAGGTGCTGCTGAGGCATAAGAGTGTCTCTTTAAGTTCTAATTAACATTATCAAAATTAAATGGAGGTATTATCATGTCTGAGAAAATCACTGCCATGATCGAAGAGATCAAGGCTCTGACCGTTCTGGAATTGAACGAGTTGGTTAAAGCTATTGAGGAAGAATTTGGTGTTTCCGCTGCTGCTCCTGTGGCTGTTATGGCCGGTGGCGCTGCTCCTGCCGCTGCTGCTGAGGAGAAATCTGAGTTTGATGTTATTCTGGCTGAAGTTGGCCCGAACAAGATCAATGTTATCAAAGTTGTCCGTGAGATCACCGGTCTCGGCCTGAAAGAGGCAAAAGATCTGGTCGACGGCGCTCCCAAAGCTGTTAAAGAAGCTGCAGGTAAGGACGAGGCTGAAGAGATCCAGAAGAAACTGGAAGAAGCCGGCGCTAAAGTCGAACTCAAATAAGTTTTGTTTTCAAAAAACACCATCTTCGGATGGTGTTTTTTTATTGCGAAATACGGTTGCGTATGGTATACTGGTAGACGATTAAAGGGACAACTTTTGAAAGGAACCACGATTATGCTGAGTGAGTATTGGAAACATTTTAAAAGCGGTACGGACATTCGTGCGGTTGCCATGGACGGCGTAGAGGGTGAACCCTGTGAGTTGACCGATGAGGTAATTGAACGCATCGTGGCGGGTTTTGCCTGTTGGTTGTCTGAAAAGGCGGGCAAACCTTGCACAGCGTTAACCGTTTCGGTTGGCCGTGACAGTCGGTTATCGGGACCACGCATTCGGGATGCCGTAACACATATGTTGTCCTCGGTCGGTGTTCATGTGTTGGATTGCGGTCTATCGTCCACGCCTGCCATGTTCATGACTACAATCGATCTTGCTTGTGACGGCGCCGTGCAGATAACGGCAAGTCATCACCCTTGGCACCGCAACGGCCTGAAATTCTTTTTGCCAAGCGGCGGTATTGAAGGCAGTGATGTAACCGCGATTTTGGAAAAGGCACAGGCGGGTGAAAAGCCTGTATTTGCTGAAGGCACAATCGAAAGCGTGCCGTATATGGCACAATATGCGGCGCGATTGCGCGACTTGATTGTCAAAGAATCCGATAATGGCGAGCAACCGTTATCCGTTTTGCACATTGTCGTGGATGCCGGTAACGGAGCCGGAGGCTTTTATGCGACTCAAGTGCTTGAACCTCTCGGCGCGGATGTGTCGGGCAGTCAATTTTTAGAGCCGGACGGCTCATTCCCGAACCATATTCCCAATCCTGAAAACCCTGATGCGATGGCATCGGTCTGTGCGGCAGTCAAAGAATCGGGCGCGGATCTTGGTGTGATTTTTGACACCGATGTGGATCGTGCGGGTTGTGTCGGTGCAGACGGACGCGAGATCAACCGTAATCGTTTGGTTGCACTTGCCGCCGCCATCGCGCTTGAAGGAAACGATGGCGGTACGATCGTGACCGATTCCATTACCTCGACGGGACTGAAAACCTTTATTGAACAGACACTCGGCGGGGTACATTGCCGTTTTAAACGCGGATATAAAAATGTCATAAATGAGGCGTTACGGCTGAATGCCGAGGGTATCAATGCACCGCTCGCTATCGAAACCTCGGGACACGCTGCTCTGCGTGATAATTACTTTTTGGATGACGGCGCCTATCTCAGCACCAAAATTATCATCAAAGCCGTACAGCTTCGCAAGCAGGGGAAAACGTTAGAGGATTTAATTGCCGCTCTGCCGGAGCCTGTTGAAAGCCGTGAGGTTCGTTATACCATTACCGCACCTGATTTTAAAGCGTATGGTGAGCGCGTTTTGCGCGACTTGGAAGCGTATGCCAAAGAACAAGGGTGGACGCTTGCGGAGGATAGCCGTGAGGGCGTGCGGGTGTCTTTCCCGCATGATAAGGGAGACGGTTGGTTTTTATTGCGGCTTAGCGTACATGATCCGGTGATGCCGCTCAATGTGGAAAGCGATTGCCACGGTGGCTGTGATAGTATTCTGTCACACTTGGCACCGTTTATAGAAAAGCAAACCCAATTGCGGAGGAAATAAGAATGGAATGGACGGAAATTCAAATTCGTGTTCCGACTGCCGATACGGATGAGGCCGCCGCGATCGCTAATATGGTGGTACCGTATGGTATTTATATTGAAGATTACAGCGACTTGGAACAGGGCGCCAGAGAGATTGCCCATATTGATTTGATAGACGAGGAACTGTTAAAGCGTGATCGCACCGTGACATGTATACATGTGTACATTGATTCGCAGGAAAACCCGACGGAGACCATCGCATTTCTGCGTGAACGGTATGCGGCGGTCGGTATTTCGTCAGAAGTGGTTGCGGGCACCGTCAGTGAACAGGATTGGGCAAATGAGTGGAAAAAGCATTTTAAGCCTTTGCCGATTGGGGAGCATCTGTTGATCTGTCCCACCTGGGAGAAAACCGACAATCCGGAGGGGCGGTTGGTTTTATCCATTGATCCCGGTATGGCGTTTGGTACGGGCGGTCACGATACCACGCGCATGGTGCTCGAAGCCATGCAACAGTATCTCACGCTCGAAAGTGATGTGTTGGATGTTGGATGCGGAAGCGGTATTTTGGCAATCGCATCGCTATTGTTGGGCGCTAAATCGGCTACCGGTGTTGATATCGACGCATTGGCGGTCAAAACGGCTGTGGAAAACGGTGAGCAAAATGGAATGCGCGCTCCGCGCTACACTATCATCGAGGGTGATTTAGTCGATAAAATCAGCGGTGAATATGACATTGTATTGGCGAATATCGTGGCAGACGCGATTAAAATGCTGTCCCCGTCGATACCGCGTTTTCTGAAAAAAGGCGGAATATACATCGTGTCGGGCATTATCTCAGAACGCGGTGATGAGGTGTTGGAGTGCTTGCACGACTGCGGATTTTCCGTAATCGAATCCCACAAACACGGCGGATGGCTGTGCTTTGTGTGCAGAAAGGATTAAGAAGTATGTCCCGTTTTTTTGTTCCTCCGTTTGACGGAGATACAACGGTTATTCGTGGGCAAGACGCTCACCATATCGCGCGCGTTTTGCGTATGCAGACAGGGGATGGCGTGACACTGTGCGATGCACACGGAACCGATTATCTTTGCCGCATCACCTCTCTGACGGATGAGGAGGTAACTCTATGTGTGTGTGAACGCGTCCCGTCTGTCACAGAACCGACAACCGCGGTTACACTATATCAAGGACTCCCAAAAAGCGAAAAAATGGAATGGATTATTCAAAAATGTGTTGAAATTGGGATTACCCGTATTGTGCCTGTGTCGATGTCCCGTTGTGTGGTGAAGCTCAATGGTACAGACGGTGAGAAAAAGCGGTCGCGTTGGCAGAAAATTGCGGCGGGTGCCGCCGAACAAAGCGGTAGAGGCATCGTTCCTGAAGTTGCCGCACCGATTTCGTTCAACGCCATGCTTTCGTTAATCAGGGAGGAAAACGCCGTTACTTTTTACGAGGGCGGCGGGGTGTCTCTTTCAACATTGGTAGGGGAGAACACCTCCCAGGTTTCGATGGTTATCGGTCCGGAGGGCGGGTTCTCGCTTGAAGAAATTGAAGCGTTAAA
>JAZOBF010000050.1:0-23915 GCA_045595845.1 Acutalibacteraceae bacterium | reverse complement strand
CTTTGCCCAAATTCGGCAACGACGACCGCGAGATTGATAACTTTGCACGGGATGTCGCCTACACCTACACCCGCCCCGTCGGGCGATACCGCACTCCTCGAGGCGGCTCCTATCAAGCAGGCCTGTATCCGGTGTCGGCGAATGTGCCGCTCGGCGCGCAAACGGGTGCCACGCCCGACGGCCGATTGGCTTATACCCCTGTCGCAGACGGCGTTTCCCCCGCCGCAGGGCGTGATGTGAACGGCCCGACGGCAGCGGCAAACTCGGTTGCCAGATTGGATCACTACATTGCTTCCAACGGCACCTTGTTCAACATGAAATTCCACCCCAGTGCGCTGGCAGGCCGTAGCGGTCTGGAAAGCTTTGTCGCCTTGGTGCGCGGTTATTTCGATCAAAAAGGAAGTCATGTGCAATTTAATGTCGTCAGCCGCGAGACGCTGCGCGATGCGCAGAAACATCCGGAGAACTACCGCTCACTGGTAGTCCGCGTTGCGGGATACAGCGCGCTGTTCACCACGCTGTCTCGCTCGCTCCAAGACGATATCATCAACCGCACCGAACAAGGAGGATTTTAATGGATACCTCGTTGTTATCGGTGACCGGCAGGATCTTCGATATTCAGCGATTTTCCACGCACGACGGCTCGGGCATACGCACCTTGGTCTTTCTCAAAGGATGCCCCCTTCGATGCCGTTGGTGTTGCAACCCCGAATCCCAGTCGTATGAAATCCAACAAATGACACTCGGCGGCAACACCAAAACGGTAGGGCGTGATGTCACGGTGGGAGAAGTGCTGAAAGAGGTTCTGCGTGATCGCCTGTACTATCGCCGTTCCGGCGGCGGCGTCACATTATCCGGCGGCGAATCACTGACACAACCGGATTTCGCGGTAGCACTCCTGACCGTCTGTCAGGAAAACGGTGTACATACCGCTATCGAGACCACAGGCTTTGCTTCGCCCGAAACCATCGAGCGCTATCTGCCGGTGCTGGACTGTGTGTTGATGGATATTAAACACATGGACAGCGAAAAGCACCAACAATTTACCACAAGGCCCAATGACCGCATTTTGCAGAATGCACGCCTGATTGCCGAAAAAGCAAAACGCCTCATCATTCGCGTGCCGGTTATCCCGACATTTAACGATACCGAAGCCGAAATCGGCGCTATTGCCTCTTTCGCGGCCTCGCTGCCGAATGTGACGGAAATCCATCTGCTGCCGTACCACCGTATGGGAACAGATAAATACACCGGCCTGGGGCGCGAATACACCATGTCGCACATTACACCACCCACGGCTGAACACATGGAGCTGTTACGGCAAAAAGCGGAGTCCTACGGCCTGAAAGCACTGATAGGAGGTTGAACCAATGGAACTTGATGTGCTGAATCAAAACGAGAAAAAGACCCGCATTATACAAGAACTCGTCCCCGGCAAGCAAATCACACTCGCCCACATTATTGCGCACCCCGAGGATATTCTGTACCGCAAGCTCGGTCTGGATCCTGCTGTGGACCACGCGGGCGCAATCGGTATTCTGACCTTGAGCCCGAGCGAGACCGCCATTATTGCGGGCGATATCGCCTTAAAATCCTCAGGCGTGGAGCTCGGCTTCGTAGACCGCTTCAGCGGCACCGTCATCGTGACAGGCACCGTATCACAGGTCGAAGCCGCCATCACCGCCATCCGCGAATACGCCATTGAAAAATTAGGATTTTCCGTCTGCGAGTTGACACGCACATGAGAAAAAAACTCATTTTGATGGGGCGAAGCGGGTGCGGTAAAACCAGCCTGACGCAAGCATTGCGCGGTGAAACCGTCACCTACATGAAAACGCAATCCATCGCCTACGACGATTTTCTCATCGACACTCCCGGCGAATATGCGGAAAACCACGATTTGGGCGCCGCGCTTTGTTTGTATGCGTACGAAGCAGATGTCGTCGGCTTGCTGATTGCCGCCGATGACGACTACTCCCTCTTCCCTCCCTGTATCACCTGCTTGGTGAACCGTGAGGTAATCGGAATTGTCACAAAAATCGACAAGGCAGACCCAAAACGCGCCGAAAACTGGTTGCGATTATCCGGTTGCGAAACCGTGTTTCACATAAACTCGCTGACGGGCGAAGGCGTCCCCGCATTACTTGACCACATCGAAATCAAACAAAAACCACAAAAAATCAAATAAATCACAGAAAAAACAAAATTTATATGTTGACTTTCTTGGTTTATGGTGATATGATGTAGCTAAGGAAGTAGGAAAACAAACAAAATCCAACATTGGAAAAGGAGAATTCATATGACAAACGAGTATGAAATCAAAAAACAGATCTGTGCGATTGGCAAACGCATTTATGATCGTGGCATGGTCGCGGCGAACGACGGTAACATTTCCGTCAAGCTGAATGACAACGAGTTCCTCTGCACCCCTACCGGTGTCAGCAAGGGCTTCATGACTCCCGATTATATCTGCAAGGTTGACAAAGACGGTAAAGTGTTGCAGGCAAACGCCGGCTTCAAACCCTCGTCTGAAATCAAAATGCACATGCGTGTGTACAAGGAGCGTCCGGATGTCGGCGCTGTTGTTCACGCACACCCGATGTATGCGACCGGCTTTGCTATCGCGGGTATCCCGCTGACACAGCCGATCATGCCGGAAGCGGTCATCGCACTCGGTTGCGTACCGATTGCTGAGTACGGCACCCCCTCTACCGAGGAAATCCCGGATGCCGTTTCTAAGTATCTGCAATCCTTTGATGCAGTGCTCTTGGAAAACCACGGCGCGTTGGCGTTCTCAGACAACCTGCTCAATGCGTACCATAAAATGGAATCGGTTGAGTTCTACGCGCATCTGCTGTACATCTCCAAACAGCTTGGCGGTCCTAAAGAGCTCAACGACAAGCAAGTTCAGCGCTTATATGAGATTCGTCGCCAGTTCGGCTTGAAAGGTAAACACCCCGCCGATCTGTGCCCCAACTCCAAAGCGGGCCTGCCCAGCTGCCACGGTTGCGGTAACTGCGACGGTTCTTGCCACGGCGGCGCATCGGAAAAGGATCTGGTCGCCGAAATCACCAGACGCGTTATGGAACAAATAGCGAAATAAGGTGTCATGTATGGACGAACAAGTCTTACGCTCCGTTGTGGATAAAGTCGTGCGCCAACTCGGCGGCGACCTTACCGATATGACTCTTGCGGCGGCGCTCCCTCTTGCCGAAAAGGTACGGGAGAAAGCCGCGGAGATGGGCGTCAACGCGGTGGTTGCCATCTCCAACAAAGCAGCGCGACCGGTGCTGGTTGAATGTGCGGATGATTCGTATATCGCCAGTTACGATGTAGCCTTACAAAAGGCGTTCACGGTCGTGTCTCTGAAAATGTCCACCGCACAGTTAAAACCCTTAGCACAGCCGGGCGGGCCGTTGTACGGCATCCAGTTTACCAACGAAGGTCACATCGTCGTTTTTGGCGGCGGTGAGCCGCTGAAAAACGAAGCGGGTGACATTATCGGCGGTTTGGGTGTCAGCGGTGGATCCGAAGAACAAGACACGGCTCTGGCGGCTTACGGTAAAGAACTTTTTGAAAGAGGAGGCACACAATAATGGATGTTAATTCTTCCAACATTGAAGAAATTGTGCGTCAGGTATTGGACAACATGAAAGGCAGTACACCTGCCGCTCCTGCTGCTCCGTCTGCCGGGCGTGATGTCCCGAAAACCGCACGCGTGGCGATGCTGACTCAGCTCGAGAAATTTGAGCTTAAAGAGTACGCCATCCCCGAACTCGGCGATAACGATATGCTCGTTAAAGTCGAAGGCTGCGGTGTCTGCGGAACGGATGCTCACGAATTTAAACGCGATCCCTTTGGCTTAATCCCCGTAGCACTCGGTCACGAGGGCACCGGTGAAATTGTCAAGATGGGTAAAAATGTCAAGGTCGACAGCGCGGGCAAGCCCTTGCATGTCGGCGACAAGGTGGTTACCTGTGTTACCCTGCACGATGATCCCGATATCACCATGTACGATATGAACAAGCAGAATGTGGGCGCCGCGGATGTGTACGGTCTGCTCCCCGATGATGAGGTGCATTTCAACGGTTGGTTTGCCGATTACATCGTCGTGCGTGGCGGTTCCTCCGTGTTCAATGTAAGTGATCTGGATTTGGATTCGCGCATTTTGATTGAGCCCTGCGCCGTTTTGATCCACGCGGTCGAGCGCGCCAAGACCACCGGCATTTTGCGGTTTAACAGCCGCGTGGTGGTACAGGGTTGCGGTCCCATCGGTTTGATCTGCATCGCGGTGTTGCGCACCATGGGTATTGAAAACATCGTGGCAGTTGACGGTGAAAACAAACGCTTAGAGTTTGCTCGTCAGATGGGGGCAAACGCCACCGTGAATTTCAAGGACCATCAAGGCCTTGAGGCGCTGACCAACGGTGTCAAATCCGCATTCGGCGGTTATCTCGCCGATTTTGCGTTCCAGTGCACCGGTTCGCCTGTTGCACACGCGAACATCTACAAGTTCATTCGCAACGGCGGCGGCTTGTGCGAACTCGGTTTCTTCATTAACGGCGGTGACGCCACCATCAATCCGCACTTCGATATCTGCTCCAAAGAGATTACCACGGTGGGTTCTTGGGTGTACACCCTGCGCGATTACGCGACCACCTTCGACTTCCTCAAACGGGCAAAAGGTATCGGCTTGCCGATGGAGAAACTTATCACCCATAAGTACCCGCTGGAAGAGATCAACGAAGCGCTGGTCACAAACCTGAAAATGGAAGGTTTGAAGATCGCTGTTGTTAACAAGTAAGGGGCGAGTAAATCATGGGAAACGCCACCGGTATTGTTGAAGTATACGGTTTGGTTGCCGCTTTTGTGGCGTGCGATGCCGGCTGTAAGGCTGCCGATGTAACGGTCGAACATTTCGACAAGAACAAACCCGGCAACCCCGACAGTCTCACAGTCCCGCTTATTGTCGCGGTCAAGTTTCGCGGCACAGTAGACAACGTCACCGCCGCCGTGGAAGCCGCTGCTCAAGCGGCAAAGAATGTGTCCGGCGTTGTCACGACTCACATCATGAGCAGCACCGAACCGGATACCGAGCCGATGCTCAAAATCAATGCGTTCGATAAGAACTGATTAAAGGGAGGAAACAGATATGTCTAACGAAGCACTTGGTATGGTAGAAACCCGCGGCCTTACCGCCGCCATCGAGGCTGCCGATGCAATGGTCAAAGCAGCAGAGGTCACCCTCATCGGCACCGAGAAAATCGGTTCCGGACTCGTGTCCGTCATGGTTCGCGGCGATGTCGGCGCTGTTAAAGCCGCTGTCGAAGCAGGCTCTTCCTCCGCTTCTACGCTGGGTGAGTTGGTTGCTACCCACGTAATTCCGCGCCCCCACGCTGATGTGGAGAAGATTCTGCCGAAATTCTAAGGAGCGATTCTAACATGAAGTCTTTAGGACTGGTTGAAGTATCCGGCGTTACCGCCGGAATCGATTGCTTGGATATCATGTGTAAATCCGCCAACGTGGAATTTGTCACATGGGAGCGTAAGCTCGGCGGACGCCTTGTCACCATTATCGTGCAGGGTGATGTTTCGGCCGTAACCGCGGCCGTAGAAAACGCCGTCGCCAATGCAATCATCAAACCCGCTGCTCACGCTGTTATTGCCAGCCCACACGAAGAAACCACGCGGATGATCAATTTGAGCGCCGCACGAATTCGGAAAAAGGCAGGGAATGAAAATGGCTGAACAAAAAAAGGTCCCCACTGAGGCGCCGAAAACGGTGCCCGAAGCAGAACCGGTAAAGGAGGTAAAGAGTATGGCACTGGAAGCATTGGGCATGGTCGAAACCAGAGGTCTGGTTGCCGCCGTCGAAGCTGCTGACGCAATGGTCAAAGCTGCGAATGTGACATTGATCGGTACCGAGAAGATCGGTTCCGGACTCGTGTCCGTCATGGTTCGTGGCGATGTCGGCGCTGTTAAAGCCGCTGTCGAAGCCGGTTCTTCGTCCGCATCTACGCTGGGCGAGTTGGTTGCGACCCATGTAATCCCGAGACCCCACAGCGACGTCGAGAAAATCTTGCCGGAGCTGAAATAAGTCTACCCAACAAAAAAACAAGGAGGAAACAACAATGGCACTGGAAGCATTAGGTATGGTCGAAACCAGAGGTCTGGTCGCCGCTATCGAAGCTGCTGACGCAATGGTCAAAGCTGCGAATGTCGTCCTGATCGGTACCGAGAAAATCGGTTCCGGACTCGTGTCCGTCATGGTTCGCGGCGATGTCGGCGCTGTCAAGTCCGCTGTGGAAGCCGGTTCGTCTTCTGCTGCGCGTCTGGGCGAAGTCATTGCGACGCATGTCATCCCGAGACCCCATGGCGATGTGGAGAAGATCCTGCCCGTACTCAAGTAAGTATTTGTATGGCTCATGCGGAGGGAGTTTTCCCTCCCTCCGCATTCTCCCCATCTAACTACTGAATGAAAAGGTGAGAAAGATGATCGTCGGAAAAGTTGTGGGAAGTATCGTTTCCACACGCAAAAACGACAATTTAATCGGTAGCAAATTTATGGTAGTTGAGCCGCTCATCAGCACAACTAAGAATGCCCCGCAACTCGTCGCCATCGACAATATCGGTGCCGGCATCGGTGAACTCGTGCTGGTTGCGACCGGCAGCGCGGCGCGCATCGGTTGCAACATGGAAAGCGCTCCCGTAGATGCCGCCATCGTCGGTATTGTTGATAGCGGCGTAGGAATGAATAATCATGAACATAAGTGAACTTAAGAACCTTCTCCGCGAAGGCGGTGTGGTCGGCGCAGGCGGTGCCGGTTTCCCCTCCTATGCAAAACTGGACGAACGCGCCGACACCCTCATCCTCAACTGCGCTGAATGCGAACCGCTCTTAAAATTGCATCAACAACTGCTTGAGCGGTACGCAGAAGAAATTCTCGGCGCGTTGGATTTAATTGCGAAAACAATAGGTGCGACCTCCGTGATTCTCGGTATCAAGAAGCATTATAAGCAAACCATTGAGGCCGTTGAACACCACATGTCAACCTATTCAAATATGTCTATCTGCCGTCTGCCCGCGGTATATCCCGCCGGCGACGAGGTGGTGCTCATCTACGAAGCCACCGGACGCATCGTGCCCGCAGGCGGTCTTCCGATCGCAGTCGGCGTAACGGTGTTCAATGTCGAAACCATTCTGAATGTTGCCCGTCTTTTGGGCGGTTCTCCGGTCACACACAAGTATGTAACCGTAGCAGGAGAGGTTGCCCGCCCCGCCACTTTCAAAGTACCGATCGGTACAGCGATCAGCGAGTTATTAGCACTCGCCGGCGGCACAACGACACCTCATCCCGCCTATTTGATGGGCGGACCGATGATGGGACGCATCGGCAGTTCGTACGAGACGGTCACCCGCACGACAAACGCCGTACTGGTATTGCCGGATGACCATCTGTTGATCGAAAAAAAGCAAACAAAACCGTTTGTGGATATGAAACGCGCCATGGCGGCGTGTTGCCAATGTAACTACTGCACCGAGTTGTGTCCCCGCCATATGTTGGGGCACCCCATTGAACCCCACAAGTTTATGTTGTACGCGTCAAACGGCATCACCAACGACGCGACACCGTATCTCAATTCGTTCTATTGTGTCGGTTGCGGCCTGTGTGAACTGTACTCCTGCGGGCAGGGCCTTGCCCCCCGCACCTTGCTCGCCGCTTGCAAAAACGGATTGCGGCAAAACGGTGTAAAGCCGCCCGTTCCGACAGGTAATCCCGTCAATCCCGCACGCGAAAATCGCCGTGTGCCGATGAGCCGCCTGATGGCGCGCCTCCGCTTGACGGCATACGATATACCGGCACCGCTGTCGGATGCCAAAACATCCGAAAAAGAGCTCCGCATCTTGCTGTCACAACACATCGGTGCCCCCGCCAAAGCGGTTGTTGCCGTCGGTGATAAAGTCGTTGCCGGTCAGGTGATCGGAGCCGCGGCGGAAAATGCACTCAGCGTTAACATCCACGCACCGATAAACGCAACGGTCAAATCCGTCAGTGATTCGGTCATTACACTCACGAAGGAGGATGCCTGATGAAAAAAGCCATTGGTATGGTTGAATACAAAACCGTGTCCTCCGGTATGATGGCGGCGGATCGGATGCTCAAGACCGCAGAGGTGGAAGTGCTGGAAGCAACCACCGTCTGCCCCGGAAAATACATGGTCATCATCAGTGGTGATTTGAGCGCCGTCAAGGCGGCCGTCGATGCGGCATCCACCCATTATCCGGATACGCTGATTGACAGTTTTATACTGGGCAACCCCCACGAATCCATCTTCAGCGCCCTATACGGATCAACGGATATCGGTAGTCCGAATGCACTCGGCGTGCTGGAAACCTTCACCGCCGCCGCGGCAATCGTCGCCGCCGATGTTGCCGCCAAAACGGCACAAGTTGAGCTCGTGGAGCTGCGCCTCGCGCGCGGCATGTGCGGCAAGTCCTACCTCTTGCTTACCGGCGACATCGCCGCCGTGCAAGCCGCTATCCACAAAGCGCAAAAAGGCGCAGGCGAAAACGGCATGTTCCTTGATAGTGCCGTCATTCCCCATCCTGATGAGAAAATGTGGCGCAGTATCCTGTAAAAAGCAGAACCTATCCTGACGAAAGGAGGTCATGGCGATGCTCGCAATCGAACGGCGTAATGCAATCCTCTCGCGGTTGGCACAAAACGGAAAAGTCATTGTTGCGGACTTGAGCCGTGACTTCGGTGTAACAGAGGAAACCATTCGTCGCGATCTGGAAAAACTTGATAAAGACGGCTTGGCAAAAAAGACCTACGGCGGTGCGGTAGCCACACAAAGCATGCACACCGACCTGCCGTTCAGCGTCCGCAAGCGTGCCAATGTGGATCGCAAACAGCGTATTGCCGAAAAAATCGGTGAAATGATTCACGACGGCGATTACATTATGCTGGATGCCAGTTCCACCGCTATCTTCGTTACGAAATATATTAAATCCTGCAAAAACATTACCTTAATTACAAACTCTGTGGAAATTCTTTTGGAATTGGCCAACAAAGAAGGTTGGAATGTTCTCTCCACCGGCGGTGCCTTAAAAGAAGGCGCACTCTCCATGGTCGGCACAACGGCGGAAAAAATGATCCGCGGTTTCCATGTGGATTTAGCGGTATGCTCGTCTAAAGGCATGGATATGTCGATGGGAATTACCGATTCCAACGAAAAAGATGCCCAAATTAAGCAAGCTCTTTTTGCTGCCGCCGACCGCAAGGTGTTGGCGGTGGATGGCACCAAATTTGATAAGATTTCGTTTGTTAAAGTATGCGATGTGGGCGAGATTGACACCGTCGTTACCGACGAAAAGCCCTCTGATCGCTGGATCGAATACCTCAAAAACAAAGATGTTGAATTAGTATATTGACCGAAAGGATGAGTCAAGTGAAAATTCTCGTAATCAACGCCGGCAGTTCCTCACTGAAATACCAATTATTCGATATGGACAACGGCACCGTGCTCGCCAAAGGAAACTGTGAGCGCATCGGCGACACTCAGGGTGTGGTCACACATAAGCGGCCCGGCGCGGAGGATTATAAAGCGCAACCCGTTCTCCCCTCCCACGAAGCGGCACTCGAATTGGTGCTTGGCCTCCTGACCGATCCCGTATACGGTGTGATTGCTTCCATTGATGAGATCGGCGCAGTCGGTCACCGTGTAGCACACGGCGGCGAAAAATATAAGCAGTCTACCCCCGTGGATGACGAGGTAATTGCCTATTTGGAAACCATCGTCCCGATCAATCCTTTACACGGGCCTCCTGCTATCAGCGGTATGAAAGCGTGCCGCCGCCTAATGAAGAACACCCCGCAAGTCGGCGTATTCGACACTTCGTTCTATTCGAGCATGGAAGATTTCCGTACCATCTACCCCATCCCGTACGAGCTGTATACCGAAAACAAAATCCGCCGTTACGGATTCCACGGCACCTCCCACCGCTATGTGTCGGGTAAGGCCGCCGAGGTGGTCGGCAAACCGATCGAAGAACTGAAAATCGTCACCTGTCACCTGGGTAACGGTTCGTCCATCACAGCGGTGGACAAAGGCGTCGCTATCGACACCTCCATGGGCTTCACCCCGCAGGAAGGCGTCCCGATGGGTACGCGCAGCGGCACCATCGATCCCACTGTGATTCCCTATATTATGAAACTCAAGAACCTCACCGCAGACGAGGTAGAGGCACTTTTGAATAAACAGTCCGGCTTGCTCGGCGTCAGCGGTCTTTCCAACGATTGCCGCAATGTGTCTGAGGCCGCCGCAAACGGCGACTACCGCGCCGGTCTTGCGATTCGTATGCTGGCAAACAGCATTAAGAAATACATCGGCAGTTATATCGCAGAAATGAATGGTATTGATGTCCTGGTCTTCACCGCCGGCATCGGCGAAAACGACGAAAACATGCGCCACTTGGTCTGCGAAAACATGACCTGCTTTGGTATTGCGATTGACGAAGAGAAAAACGCAAATCTCAAAAAAGGTCAACCGGTCGACATCAGCGCCGAGGGTGCTGTGGTCCGCACACTGGTTATTCCGACCGATGAGGAGTACATGATCGCCAAAGACACAATGAAATTCTGCAAGGAGTGAGTAAGATGGCAGCAACAATTTCCGAGGCTGAAATCCGCCAAGTTGTCAGCCAAGTATTAAATCGTATTCAAACAACCCCCGCTACTTCGTGGGATTCCACGCAATACGGTGGCCGTAAACTGATTGGCATTTATGACGATATGAACGAAGCCATTAAAGCGGCAGAAGCCGGCTATCGGGCCATTCGTTCCATGAGCGTAGAGGAACGCGAGCGCATCATCACCGAAATCCGCAAACGCACCCGCGAAGAAGCGCCGATCATGGCAGAATTGGGCGTGGCGGAAACCGGTATGGGCCGCGTTGACCACAAGCGCGCCAAACATCTTTTGGTTGCAGACAAAACCCCCGGTACCGAAGATATCGTGTCCGCCGCTAAAACCGGTGACAACGGTCTGACACTCGTCGAGATGGCGCCATTCGGTGTTGTCGGGGCAATCACTCCCAGTACCAACCCCAGTGAAACGGTCATCTGCAACAGCATCGGTATGATCGCGGCGGGCAACGGTGTGGTGTTCAACCCCCACCCCAACGCCATCGCCACTTCCAACTATGCCGTAGACCTGGTCAATCGTGCTTGCAAAGCTGCCGGGGGTCCTGATGTACTGGTATGTTCCATGAAGAAACCCACTATGGAATCGGCCTCGATCATGCAATCGCATCCTTCTATTCGCCTGCTGGTTTGTACCGGCGGCCCCGGCGTGGTACGCGCGGTGCTGTCCTCGGGTAAAAAAGCAATCGGTGCCGGTGCGGGTAACCCGCCCGTTATCGTGGACGATACCGCCGATATCGCGAAAGCGGGCAAGGATATCATTGACGGTTGCACGTTCGATAACAACCTTCCCTGTATCGCGGAAAAAGAAGTGTTCGCGTTCCGCAATATTGCCGACGAACTCATCTCGGTTATGCTGCGCAACGGTGCCTATCAGATCAATGCCAACCAGGCGAAACAGCTCGCTGACATCGTGCTTGTCAACAAGACCGATAAAAACGGCAAAACCAAGTTGATCGTCAATCGTGAGTGCGTCGGTCGCGACGCTGATGTCTTGCTCGCGAAAATCGGTATTAATGTCAGCAAGGATATTCGTTGCATCATCTGCGAGACCGATTTTGACCATCCGTTCGTGCAAGAAGAATTGATGATGCCCATACTGCCCATCGTACGCGTAGACAGCATCGACCAAGCGATTGAACTTGCTTGCAAAGCGGAGCATGGCAACCGTCACACCGCCCATATGCATTCCAAAAACATCGATCACCTGTCCCGTTTTGCCAAAGCGGTGGAAACCACCATTTTTGTCAAGAACGCTCCGTCCTATGCAGGTATCGGTTTCGGTGGCGAGGGCCACGCGACCTTCACGATCGCCGGTCCTACCGGCGAGGGTATTACCTCGGCACGCAGCTTTACCCGTCAACGCCGTTGCGTGATGGCAGACAGCTTCCGCATCATCTAAAAAGGAGTTATCACTATGGCATACGATGCATCGTTAGTCTCTGAAATCGTCAGCCGCGTTATCGCGGAGGTCGGCACCGCTCCAAAAGCGGATAACACTGTGCCGGTGGGCGTATCGAACCGTCACATTCATCTGTCGAAAGAACACGTGGAGATTCTGTTTGGAAAAGGGTATGAATTAACCCCTCTCAAAGACCTCTCTCAACCGGGCCAATACGCCTGTAAAGAGGTGCTCACCATCGTCGGCCCCGCCATGCGCCCCATCGAAAATGTGCGTGTGCTCGGCCCCGTGAGAAAAGCCTCGCAGGTTGAAATCTCCCGCACCGATTCTTTTGTCCTCAAAGTGAAACCCCCGGTACGCGAGTCGGGTGACATCGCGGGTTCCGCTCCCGTTACCATCATCGGCCCGAAAGGGGTTGTCACGCTTGCCGAGGGGTGCATCATCGCGAACCGCCACATTCACATGAGTGAAGAAGACGGTATCGCATTCGGCGTCAAAGATGGCGATTATGTCACCGTCGATGTCGAGGGTGAACGCCGCACCACCTTCTACGATGTACAAGTACGCGTCAACAAAGCTTTCCGTCTGGAAATGCATGTAGATACCGACGACGCGAACGCCGCCGGTATCGGTAACGGCTTTAAAGTTAGAATCGCAAAATAAACGACTAAAGAGCCCCTGACTGGTAATTGTCAGGGGCTTTTTGGTAAGTTATTGACCTTTTCTAAAAAATAAGGTAGAATATATGGTGTATTGATGCGCCCAAACGGGCAGAAAAGAGGCAAGTATGCTGGTATCTCCTTCAATCCTGACTTGTGATTTTGCACATTTGGAACAGGAACTGAATTTTGTCAAATCGACCGGCGCCGACATGGTACATTTGGATGTGATGGACGGCGTGTTTGTACCGAATCTGAGTTTCGGTCCTCCCGTCATCGCGCGCCTGCGACCACTTTCAGATATGTTTTTTGATGTCCATCTGATGATGGAATATCCCGACCGCTTAATCGAGGCGTTTGCCAAAGCAGGTGCGGACCTTATCAACTTCCATGTTGAAAGTGCCGCCCCTGTCGCCGAAACATTGGATAAGATCCATGCGCTCGGCAAAATGGCGGCACTCACCATCAAACCGAAAACTCCTGCAAGTGCGGTGTTCCCGTATCTGGATAGAGTGGATATGATTCTGGTAATGACGGTAGAACCCGGTTTCGGCGGTCAGTCGTTTATGGCGGACATGATGCCGAAAGTGCAAGAATTACGCACCGAAATTGACCGCCGCGGCTTATCGGTACGATTGCAGGTGGATGGCGGTGTATCCGCCAAAACCGCCCCCATTGCCGCCGAGGCAGGAGCCGATATCGCGGTAGTAGGCAGTGCGTTGTTCAATGCGGCGGATGCGGCGGCATTGGTGGACGAGATTCATACGCTGCCGACAGGCGTTGCAGTGCATCCCCAACGGTGATGGGGTTGCTGTGTTCTTCTATGTAGGCGGTAGCCGCATACCCGTCCCCTAACCGGTACCCAAATTCCTGCAATAAACGAGAACACCCCTGTGCTGTGCCAAACCCGTCATAGAGAACCAACACATACGCATCCCCTTGTCGGTAAAGCGATGCCGGCGGCAATTTTCGATCGGGCAGGGTTGACAGGGTTTCGCCAAATTGCAGCAACGCCTCTGCCGATTCCAAAACATACAGTTGCGGCAGAATAAACGGCGGTGTCGGTAAGGCGGGCGTACTGAATAAGAACAAACAACCACCCTCAATCGGTAACGCTTCTACCAACACACTTCCGCTCGCGGAAAACACACGGCGTTGTCTGGCAATGCCCAGCAGGCGCCGTATGGCGCGTGTGGTTTGCGGCGTATCCGCTCTCATATTCTCCGTACGCAACCCCCATCGGCACAATTCTTCATCAGTCATCCATATTCGCAAGTCCCCACTGCTCAGTGGTTCCATTTTCATCGTGAACTCCTCCTTTTCAAAGGACCGTATACCATTATCATATTAACGGTACAAGCTCTTTGCAAGAGGTTAATTTTTGGTAAACTCTTAATTTTTTCAGAAAGGGTGTGGCAATATGTTTCCTCGACAAGGAATCCGTTTGTTGTTCCGAAAAGAACCTGCCATTTCTCAGCCTACAACGGAACTGACGGACATTTCTCAGGTCACTCTCCCCTTTTCCTTTACTACCGAGGCATCTGTTCACCCGTCTGTTTCGTTATACGACACCGTAAATAAAGGAACCCCGCTCGCGGTTGTTGAGGACGATCCGACAGCAACGGTTTACTCGAGTGTGACAGGCGCAGTGAGCGGCGAACGCACTCTACAGCATCCGCTGTACGGCACCTTACACTGCGCGGTGATTGACTGCATACCCGACATTCCCGCGCCCGAAGTGCCGGTTCTGTTACCCAACCCCCTCACACCCGAATTCATTTTGGAAACGGCGGAACGCTTGAATGTCATTGACGAATCGGACGGCATACCGTTAGTTTTAAAATTGCGTGAATGGCAACAAACCGGATGTGATTTTTTGGCAGCAGACGGTATTGAGATTGAACCCCATGCCTCCAGCGCTTGGGCGGTACTGCGCGACCACGCTGAACA
Source organism: Acutalibacteraceae bacterium (assembly GCA_045595845.1). Classification (GTDB taxonomy): domain Bacteria; phylum Bacillota; class Clostridia; order Oscillospirales; family Acutalibacteraceae; genus RGIG3009. The sequence goes on along the minus strand of JAZOBF010000050.1, from coordinate 9,199 downwards.
GGTCTTGGAAGGCCTGCGCTTGGCAGCTTTTAGCATCGGTGCTCCGCAATACCATATCGCGGTCTGCTTATCCGGTCAGCGCCGCCGTTCCATCGCGCTGCGAATCGGTAAAGACTATGTCTATCAAACCGATTCATACTATCCGAAAGCCGCACCGGTACAGTACAGTAAACACGGTCGTCGCGGCACCGTAAAATACGGCTCGCGCGTCTGTTGCATCGGTGTACAGGCGTGTCTTGCGCTGTATCGCGCGCTATATTTGGGAGAAGCGCACAACCGCTGCGTTGTCACCGTGGCCGGTGACGCCGTCCCGCACCCGCAAAATGTGTCGGTTCCGTTCGGCACAACGGTACAACAGGTGCTGGAACATTGCGGTCTTATTGAACCGCCTGACTACCTCATTTTAGGCGAGCAAATGACCGGCACTGCCGCTCTGACCTCAGATATCCCGATTCTCCCCGGCATGACCTGTATCTTGGCCTTCACCACCAATGCCATCCGTCCCGTTTCCACGCGCACCTGTATCGGCTGCGGCCGTTGTGTGCAGGCATGCCATGCGGGATTGTTACCGTTTGAAATCAACCGTCGGTATCAGAACCTGCACTACGAGCGTCTCGCCTCACTCTCCCCTGATTTATGTGACAACTGTAATGCGTGTTCATATATCTGTCCTTGCGGTATTGATCTTGCCACGGTTGTTCGGGAAGCCAAAACCGCAGGCAACGCCGTTTTTGTTGAATGGGAGGAGAATCGCGATGCTTAAAGCTACTGCCGCGCCGCACCTGCGCGAAGCCCAACGCCCCGCCTACCAATCGTACGGCGTGTTACTATGCTTACTGCCGCTGACGGCATTTTCCTGTCTGCATTACGGTGTGCGCCCGTTATTATTGGTGTTATCCGGCATGTTCAGCGCACTACTCACTGAATTCATCTGCAACATATTCCGACACAACTTCCCCACTGTATCGGACGCCACTTCTATGGTGACGGGCGGGCTTATCGGCGCCATGATGTCGCCGCTTGCCCCATTTTGGGTGCCGGCTATTGCTTCGGCATTTGCTATCGGCGTTGCCAAGATGCCGTTTGGCGGTACCGGCCGCAACATTTTTAACCCGGCAGCGGCGGGCATGGCATTTTGCGCCTTTTGTTTTCCTACCCGCTTATTCGTATACCCCGATCCGTCTCTCACCGATTCTCTGCCGCTCTGGGATACCTCTGCCGTCATCACGGCGGCATCCCCCACGGCACAGCTCAACAGCGGCGGTACGACATCCTACGGTTGGATCTCCCTGCTCAGCGGCGATTTCCCCGGCCCGATCGGATCAACCGGCGTGCTTATTCTGATTGCATGCGCTCTATATCTGTTCACACGCCGCTCATCGTCTCCGTTGATTTTTATCCCGTACCTCATCGTATGTGCGGTCGGCGCGGCCCTGTTTCCGCGTGCCGCCATTGATGCCTCGACCAGTATATCGCTTGAACTGTGCACCGGTCTTTTGTTATTCTCCGGTGTGTTTTTGCTCAGCGATCCCGTTACCGCACCGCGTTTTTGGCTGGCGCGTATTCTCTACGGTGTGATAGCGGCTGTTTTAACCATGTTGCTCAGACATTACGGCCGTTTTGAATGTTGTGAATTTTTCGCCGTTATGTTGGTCAATTCCTTGTCGTTACTGCTGGATCGCAGTTGCTGGCATTTGGTTGCCTGGCTCCGTCGTCGGCAAAAGGAGGTGGCACGGATATGAAACCTGCGTTACGCAACTTTTTATCGGCGGTATGGAACGCCTTTTTACCGCAAAATATCGTGCTCGTTCAGGCACTCGGTCTGTGTCCCATTTTGGCAATGGGTATCAACCTGCGTTACGGTGTTGCGCTGTCCGCTTGCACCATTGTGACACTCGTACTCTCCGATTTGTTGTTCACCTTAGTGGCGAATCACATTGCCACCCGCCTGCAACCGATCGTGTACGTGCTGTTGTCCTCTGCTTTGTTGTTCGGTGCAGCCGTTGGCTTGCGTTTCATTTCCGCCGAAATCTACGCACACTTATACCTGTTTTTGCCGCTCATGGCGGTCAATACGCTGTATACTTACCGCACCGTCATCGCACCCGCTGCCGTGCGCTTATCGCTTTTAGAAACGCTGGCCGACTCTATCGGTTCAGCTCTCGGTTTCAGTTTGGTATTGTGCATTACCTCAGCATTACGCGAGATGGCAATCAACGGGTCATTATGGAACATCCCGCTCGGCTACGACGCGCGGTTCCCCGAAGCGGCGCACCCCTTTGTCGGGTTTGTTTTGCTCGGCTTCATGGCTGCCGCCTTACAATGGGTAAAACAACTTTTGCAACGCAACCAATCACGGGAGGTGGAGTTTGAATGAACACGGTTATGACAACCTTGCTGGTGTTCCTCATCGCCGCCACCATGCAAAATCTGGTGCTTACCGCCGGCTTTGATGCGTCAGTCATGCTCAAAACCATCCGCCAACCGCGTCAATTGTTCCGTTTCAGCATACTGGTTTTATGTTTTTCGGTCATCACGACAGCCATCTTTTATCCCATTGACCGCTTGTTAGCCGCCACATGGTGGATACGCATGCTGCGACCGCTTATCATCGTATGCATCACCTGTCTGCTGTATTTGCTTGCCATTGTGGTACTCAGCCGTTATCAAACCCTGTATCGGCGTGTGCGGCATATGCTTCCGCTGGCCGTGTTTAACAACCTCGTTGTCGGGGTTGCCTTACTGCTTAACATGCAAGTTTCGCTCTCCTTTTTGCCGGCTGTAGGCCTTGCCGCCGGTGCCGCTCTCGGCTTTCTGCTTTTGTCCTCCATCACCGCCGAGGCTGCGGAGCGTATGGACAACCCGGACATCCCCTCGTCGTTTCGCGGCTTGCCCTCCACGCTTGTGTATCTGGGCTTGCTCGCACTGGCTTTGATGGGCTTTGCACCGGCACTCAATTTGACCTAAAAGAGGTATGGTATGCTTCCCCTTGCTGCTTTTTTTGACTTAGACGGCACGCTCGCCATGCGCAATCAACCCCCTGCCGCCGTCGATGTAGACGCCATGCGCGCTTTCCGCGCACGCGGCAATTATCTGTTTTTATGCACCGGCCGTTCCACCGGGTATCTGTATCCATCCATTTTGGATATCGGGTTTGACGGTATCGTTGCGGGCGCGGGTTCGTATGTGTCGGTTGGCAACCGCGTGCTATATCGCACCTGCATCAACGAAGAATTACTTGCTCCCGTACAAGAGGCGTTTGAGCAATCCCCGTCTACCTTAATTATGGAAACCGAGCGAACGATGGTCCAACTGGCTTCTCCTGCCGCCAACCGCATCATTCCCGCATATCCCCGCATTTACACCGCCGCCCAGTGGCGCGCACAATATGCAAACGAAATCACCTCTAAACTTACGGTCTACGGCGCCCTCCCGCCCTGTGTGCTTGCGCATGTAAAAAAGCACTTGGATATCATTCAACACGCGACTTACGCGGAATTGGTAATGAAAGGCTGTTCAAAGTCAAGCGGCATTCAAAAAGTATTGACGGAACTCCGTATGTCCCGTGAACAAAGCATCGGCTTTGGCGATAGTATGAACGATTACGATATGCTTCAATATGTCGGTGTCGGGGTTGCTATGGGCAACGCTGACGACGCGGTCAAAGCAATCGCCGACCGCGTCACCGCCCCCTATGATCAGGGTGGCGTAGCGCAGGTTCTCAACGAATATTTGTAAACATTGAAACGGGGACAGAGCAACTGCTCTGTCCCCGTTTTTTATACTTCTGTAATGGTGCCGCCACCGACCACCGTATCTCCGTCATAAAACACCACCGCTTGCCCCACCGTAATAGCGCGTTGCGGCTCTAAAAAGGTAACCTGTACGCGTCCGCCTTCACACGGAGCAATCACCGCTTCCGCTTCTTTTTGCGAATACCGCGTTTTGGCAGTCACCGTCATTGGCTCGATCAGTTCGGGGATAGAAACCCAATTGATACGGTCCGCTACCAACCGATCGCAAAACAAATCCTCTGACCTGCCAAGTGTAACGGTGTTGCGCACGGCATCCTTTTTCACCACAAAGCGCGGTTCACCGAACGCTACACCCAGTCCTTTACGCTGTCCGATGGTATACCCAATCATGCCGCTATGCGTACCGATTACCTGCCCGTCCTTATCCAAAAACTCACCCGGTTCACGCTTGATACCCATCTGTTGTTCCAAAAACGCGGCGTAATCGCCATCGGGAATAAAACAAATATCCTGGCTATCCGGCTTATTCGCCGCCTCCCATCCCTGCTCAGCGGCAAGTGCGCGTATATCCGTTTTTAAGTGCTCACCAAGCGGAAACAGGACATGAGATAATTGATGCTGTGTCAGCGAATACAGGACATAGCTCTGGTCTTTAGCGGCATCCACCGCTTTTTTCAGCAGAAATCGTCCGTTCTTCGTCTGTTCAATACGCGCATAGTGACCGGTTGCTACCGCATCAAACCCCTCATCCAAAGCACGCGTAAGCAATCTGCCGAATTTCACTTCGCGATTGCAAACAATACAAGGGTTCGGTGTCGCGCCCGCCGCATAGGTATTGCCAAAATCGCGAATCACGGTATCGTGGAACCACTGTCGTTCATCCAACACCCTGTGCGCAATCCCCAGCCGCTCTGCCGTCATGCGTGCGTCCTCTACATCACGGGAAGAACCGCAGGCACTGCCCTCCGTCAGCAGCAGTGTAACACCCTCCACCTCGTATCCTTGTTGTTGCAACAACCATACTGCCGCCGAGCTGTCAATGCCGCCACTCATGCCGACCAACACTTTTTTCACGATTCTCCCCCTTTCTTCAGTATACCATATCCATATATGCGGCGAATACCGCTTTTTCTTTGAGAAAAAAGCCCTCATTCGAAAAGAACGAGGGCTTTTTGGAGCTACCGATCCGATTCGAACGGACGACCTGCTCATTACGAGTGAGCTGCTCTACCTGCTGAGCCACGGTAGCATATTGACAGCCCTTGTATTATAGCAAACAACAACGCCATCGTCAAGAGATTTTTTAAAGTGGGCACGGTTTTTTGCCTTTTCGCTTGTATCCCCCTTTATTTTATGGTATGATATCCGTATCTAATGTCAAACGAGGTGTTCCGTTATGGGATTGTTAAAAACCCTGTTCGGTGATTATAGCAAGCGTGAACTGAAACGCATACAGCCGCTCTGTGACCGCGTCCTTGCACTCGAGGAAACCTACCGCATAATGGACGAGGCAACACTCAAGGCGCAGACCGAAATATTGCGTGATCGCTTGGCATCGGGGGAAAGTACGGACGATATTCTGCCCGAAGCGTTCGCTACCTGCCGCGAAGCGTGCGATCGCGTACTCGGTATGCGTCCGTTTCCGGTTCAGGTGCTCGGCGGCATCGTTCTGCATCAAGGCCGTATCGCCGAAATGAAAACCGGTGAAGGTAAAACGCTGGTTGCCACACTTCCCGCCTATTTGAATGCGTTGACCGGAAACGGCGTGCACATCGTCACCGTCAATGACTATCTTGCCCGCCGCGACAGTGAGTGGATGGGCAAAGTGTATCGGTATTTAGGGTTGTCGGTCGGTTTGATCGTACACGATCTTGATAACGATGGTCGCCGCGCGGCATATGCCGCGGATATCACCTACGGCACCAACAACGAACTCGGGTTTGATTATCTGCGTGATAATATGGTCATCTACAAAGAACGCAAAGTTCAGCGCGGACATCACTACGCCATCGTGGACGAGGTGGACTCAATTTTGGTGGATGAAGCCCGTACACCTCTCATCATTTCGGGACAAGGCGACAAGTCCACCGACTTATATAATCAAGCAGATAAATTTGCTCGCACCCTGCGCGCCTTTAAGATAAAAGAAATGGATACCAAGGCAGAACAGGATACCGTGGACGGTGACTATATCGTCGATGAAAAAGCCCGTACCGCCACCTTGACACAAAGCGGTGTAAAAAAAGCGGAACAGCATTTTCACATCGAAAATCTGATGGATCCCGATAATGTCACACTACTCCATCATATCAATCAGGCCATCAAGGCGCGCGGTGTCATGCACCGTGATATTGACTATGTGGTAAAAGACGGTCAAGTCATCATCGTCGACGAGTTTACGGGCCGCTTGATGTTCGGCAGACGGTACAACGAAGGATTACATCAAGCCATTGAAGCAAAAGAAAATGTCAAAGTGGAGCGTGAAAGCAAAACACTCGCTACCATTACCTTCCAAAACTATTTCCGCTTATATCATAAATTGTCAGGCATGACCGGTACTGCCATGACCGAAGAAACCGAATTTCAACAGATATACCATCTGGATGTCATTGAGATTCCCACCAACAAGCCGATGGTACGTGCCGACCTGCCCGATGTGGTATATAAAACGGAAAATGGCAAGTTCAACGCCGTTATTGAGCAAATTATACGGTGCCACGAAAACCGTCAACCGGTACTGGTCGGTACCATTTCGATTGAAAAATCCAAAAAACTATCCCGTATGCTGAAAAACCGTGGTATCCCACACGAGGTCCTCAACGCGAAGTATCACGAAAAGGAAGCGGAAATCGTCGCACAGGCGGGTAAGTCGGGCGCTGTCACTATCGCCACCAACATGGCGGGGCGCGGCACGGATATTCGGCTTGGCGGTAACGCGGAATTTTTAGCCAAAGCGGAAATGCGCCGCATGGGTATCTCGGAAGAATTGATTGCCGAATCCACCGCGTTTGGTGAAACCACCGACGCAGAAATCTTGTCGGCACGGGAAACATTCCGTCAGCTCGAAGCAAAATACCGAGAAGAAATCCGCCCCGAAGAAGAAGCGGTTAAAGCGGCGGGCGGTTTGTATATCATCGGTACGGAACGACACGAATCCCGCCGTATTGACAACCAGCTGCGCGGCCGTGCAGGCCGTCAAGGCGATCCCGGTACCACCCGCTTTTATCTGTCGTTGGAAGACGATTTGATGCGCCTGTTCGGCGGCGATCGTATGAATACCATCATGGAAATGCTTGGCGTTGACGAAACCATGCCAATCGAAAACCGTATGTTATCCAACGCCATCGAATCAGCACAAAGCCGCGTGGAGGAGCGCAACTTCGGCATCCGCCGTAATGTGTTGCAATATGACGATGTCATGAACCGTCAGCGAGAACTGATTTACGATCAACGCAATCAGGTGTTAGACGGTGAAAATGTGCGCGGATCCATTATGGGCATGATTCGCGAATCCATCGAAACCACCGTTAATCGCTACACCGTCAGCGACACCGATCGGGATGAATGGAACTTGGACGGCTTGCGCGAATATTATACCGGATGGCTGATAAAACCCACCGATTTACAGTATACCGCACAAGAACTCGAAGACCTCGAGCGTGCGGACTTAACGGAACATCTCGTCGAATGTGCCGAAGCGGTATATGAACAAAAAGAAGCCGAATACGGCGACACCCTTATGCGTGAACTTGAACGCGTGGTGTTGCTCAAAACCGTTGACCGCTATTGGATGGATCACATTGACAACATGGACGAACTGCGCAAAGGTATTCACCTGCGTGCATACGGTCAACACGATCCGGTTGTGTTATACCGCAAAGAAGGATTTGATATGTTTGACGGCATGATTGCCGCCATTCGTGAGGATACCGCCCGTCTGATGCTCACCGCACAGATTCGCCGTGAAGAGGAACCCAAACGCGAAGAGATCGCCAAACCTGTCGCCACCTCTTCGGACGGTACCGATGCGCCCCGTACTGTTCGCAAAACACAGGCACAAAAAATCGGGCGCAACGATCCGTGTCCGTGCGGTAGCGGGAAGAAGTATAAAAAGTGTTGCGGCAGCAACGAAGCCGCCCAATAAGAAAGAAGGCTGTTTTTCTTGAAATTAGGTATCGTCGGATTGCCCAATGTCGGTAAATCCACCCTCTTTAACGCGATTACCAATGCCGGCGCACAAAGCGCCAATTTCCCGTTTTGCACCATCGACCCGAATATAGGTGTAGTAGCGGTACCGGATAAGCGCTTGGATGCTTTGTGTGAAATGTATACCGAGGGCAGTAAAGTTCCCCCGATTGTCCCTGCCGTTATCGAATTTGTCGATATTGCAGGGCTTGTCAAAGGTGCAAGCAAAGGGGAAGGACTCGGCAATAAATTCCTTGCCAATATCCGCGAATGTGACGCCATCGTCCATGTGGTTCGTTGCTTTGAAAATGACGACATCATTCATGTGGAAGGCAGTATCGACCCTCTGCGCGATATTGAAACCATTGATTTGGAACTGATTTTCTCTGATATGGAGATGGTTGAACGCCGCATCGCCCGCGTCACCAAGGACCTCAAAGGTGATAAGAGCTTGCAAAAAGAACTCGATTTCTTAAAACGCCTGCAAGCGCTCTTGGAAAGCGGCAAACCCGCCCGTGCGCTGGATTGCTATGATGAGGAAATCCGCATGATGGGCAACATGGCGCTCCTGACCTCCAAGCCCATCATCTATGCGGCAAACTTAACCGAAAGTGATTTCGCGGGCGGTGAACCCAAAAACAATCCCTATTACCAACAAGTCGAAGACCTCGCCACTAAGCAGGGCGCTGAGGTGCTCCCCATCTGTGCACAGATGGAAGCCGACATTGTGGACATGGACAATGATGAAAAACTCATGTTTCTCTCGGAGCTCGGTCTGGAACATTCCGGCCTTGACCGTCTAATTCAAAAAAGCTATCATCTGCTGGGGCTTATTTCGTTCCTCACCGCTGGTGAAAAAGAAGTCCGTGCTTGGACCATTCGCAACGGTTGGAAAGCGCCCCAAGCGGCAGGCCGTATACACACCGACTTTGAGAGAGGGTTTATCCGCGCACAGGTTATCGCCTTTGATGATTTGATGGCGTGCGGCTCACTCGCCAACGCCAGAGCAAAAGGCGCTTTACGCACCGAAGGCAAAGAGTATGTGATGAAAGACGGCGATGTCGTCGAATTCCTGTTTAATGTGTAAAAAATGCGCCTGCTGAAAAACAGCAGGCGCTTTTTTCTATCTTATAAATCCAATTTTAAATCGTTTTCTTTAATCCAGCCAATCTTGCGCAGCGGCAAGCTGATAAGCCAGGTCAGTATCGCCGGCAACACGATGGCGATCAACGCCAACCCAATCCAATCCATCGCCGTAA
>JAZOBF010000049.1:0-93972 GCA_045595845.1 Acutalibacteraceae bacterium | reverse complement strand
ATTCTGTGTGAATCTTAATTAACGGGTAGTGTGTTTCTTTCTCGTTTGCATTGTTTAATTTTCAAGGTCCTTTTCGCTGCCCCGTTTTTGCGACAGCTTTGCTATCATACCACTCTATATCCCCTTTGTCAACACTTTTTTCGGTTTTTTTGAAATTTTTTTGAAAAGTAAAAAAGACGGCAAACGCACAGCGTTTGTCGCCTTTCCATGCACCCATTACATCCGTGTTTCGTGATCCACCGTGATCTCATATTGTAAAGTTTCGAGCGGATCGTCTGCGATCGACACAAATTCCGGTTTTATATACATGGTAATCTTATTCGTCCCGCCTGCCTCTACCACAAAATCGGCCTTCATACTTTCACTTTGCGCTTTAGCGATTTGCACATCATTCTCGGTATAGATCGCCACGACGACTTTGGAAATATGCTCATCCGTATCCAGAGCGTTACCGAATGTAATGGTAACCATCAATCCGTTTTCAAGGGTGTAATACGCCTCTGTAATAGCAGAGGTAATCTTATCCGGCTGCCAACCCTCGGTTGCCAACTCCTGATAGAAGGTAGGTGTCGATTCACGAGGCTCTTGCGCGGCCGTTTTCTTTCGCGTTATGTTTCCAAACACGATGCCGATGACCAGCACACCCACAACCACCAACAATGACACACCGATGGTAACCGCAAATGAAAGAATTTTTTTGCGCTCTTCAGGTGTTATCGCCGGTTTCTCATCAAATAGCACCCCGTCATGTGCGCTATTCGTTCCTAAGATATCATCCGTCTCGATTTGGGGGTGTGTAAGTTTCTTTTTCACGCCGCCACCGTCTTTCTTTAAAAAAATCTGTTTTATTATATCGAATTTTATAAAATTCGTCAAGAAAAAGCGCCGCCCGTAGGCGACGCTTTTCGTTTAAAACATTTCACCGACCTCTTCAACGAGGTCGCTCATATTTTTAAGAGCTTTTCCAAGATTTTTCTTAAGTCCTTTTTTACCGCTGTGCATATACTGATTGCCCACTGCGCCGGCAATACAACCGACTGCGAGACCGATCCCCATGCCGCGCATAAATTTCATCAAACCTTTTGACATACATTCCACTCCTTTTCCGCGATTAGCATATGCGCTTTTTCGAAAAAGTTACAAGGAATTTTTTAGCAAAAAAGCTCCGCGGTTTACGCGGAGCTTTTTTGCTTTATTGTTCGGTTTTTGCCTGTTTCATTTCCACAAATTTGGCGATTAGCTCGACCGCATTATCGTACCCGATAGCGCTGGTATTCACACACAGGTCATAAGTGCCTGCAACACCCCATTTTTTGCCGGAATAGAAGTTGTAGTAATTAGCACGATGTTTATCACTTTTGGTAATGCGGGTTTTCGCCTCGGGCAATGTAATTTTATCATATTCGGCTACCCGCTCCATACGATCATTCAAATTGCCGTGGATAAACACACGAACCAAACCCTCATGCTTTTCAAGCACATAATCGGCACAACGACCGACAATAATACAAGAACTTTCTTCCGCCAGTTTTCGGATAGCATCAAACTGTGCCTGAAACACCTGTTGGTTGACCGGCAGCGAATAGTTAACAACGCCACCCGCTCCCATGGAGTAGGTGCCTGTGGACAACGAGTACAACAAACTGTTGGTGGGTTTTTCGTCAAAATAATGCAGAACTTCCTCCGACAAGCCGCTTTCCTCAGCGGCATGGGTAATCAATTCTTTATCGTACATCGGGATATCCAAGCGTTTGGCCAACAGACGGGCGATTTCATGCCCACCGCTTCCGAACTGACGCGCAATCGTAATAATAACATTCGCACTCATGACTTACGCTCCTTAATATCTGGCTAAATAGCGATCAAGTTCCCAAGGTGTCACACGCACTTTATATTCATCCCATTCATTGGTCTTGTGCTGCACATAGCGTGTAAAAATATGTTCTCCCAAGGTATCGTAGATTAATGCATCCGCCTTCATCGCACGCACGGCTTCTTCCAAATTGGAAGGCAGGTGCGTGATGCCCAAACGCTCGCGTTCATCCTCATCGAGTTCAAACAAGTTTTCCTCAACGGCCGAAGGCGGTGTCAACTCCCGACGGATACCGTCAAGGCCGGCTGCCAAACACAAGGCTAAGGTGAGATACGGGTTTGCCGACGGATCCGGGTTGCGCAATTCCAAACGAGTGGACATCCCTCTGGATGCGGGCACGCGCACAAGCGGGCTGCGGTTACTTGCCGACCACGCAACATAGACGGGTGCTTCATAACCCGAAACCAACCGCTTATAGGAGTTTACGAGAGGATTGGTCACCGCGCTCATTCCGCGCACATGTTCGAGAATACCCGCAATAAAATGATAGGCCGTCTTGCTAAGTCCCATCGGTCCGTCGGGATCATAGAAGGCGTTTTTGCCGTCCTTCATCAGCGACATATTGACATGCATCCCGTTGCCCGCTTTCCCGAAAATCGGTTTTGGCATAAAGGTCGCATACATATTATGGCGATGAGCAATGGTTTTAACCGCCAATTTGAAGGTGACGATATTATCTGCCGCACGCAGAGCATCGGTATACTTAAAATCGATCTCGTGCTGACCGTTTGCGCATTCGTGATGGGACGCCTCAATCTCATACCCCATATCCTCAAGCGTCAAGCACATATCGCGCCGCGCCGCCTCACCGAGATCGGTGGGACCGAGTTCAAAATATGCGCCGCGATCTTTGCTGCGCGTGGTAGGATAGCCGTTTTCGTCGTTATCAAACAGGAAAAACTCGCATTCCGGTCCGACATTGAACGCCGAAAAGCCCATGTCTTCCGCTTGCTTCAAAACGCGTTTGAGCAACCCGCGGGGATCGCCCTCAAACGGTGTACCGTCCGTTTTATACACATCACAAATTAACCGAGCAACTTTCCCCTCGTTTTCCTCATACCACGGAAAAATCAAAAAACTGTCGTAGTCGGGATACAAGTACATATCCGATTCCTCGATACGCACGAAACCCTCAATGGAAGAACCGTCAAACATGCACTGGTTGTTCAGTGCCTTTTCCAGCTGACTCGCCGTAATCGCCACATTTTTAAACGCGCCGAAAATATCGGTAAATTGCAAGCGAATAAAGCGTACATTTTCTTCTTTCACGATACGCACGATATCCGAGGCTGTATACTTACTCATATAGTAACCCTTCTTTCTTGCTATTATTATGTCATTGGAACAGGTATCTTGTCAATATCTTTTTCGTATAATTGCCGAGACTGCGCACGATACTAACCAAAAAGGAGGAGTCCGTATGCCCAAAAAAGACAAACGCCCGACGCGTATTTATCCCGACAGCCGCAATCGTACACAATCACCGGTAAACGCCGTTACAGAATCCCGCGCCAAACCAACAAAATCAGAATCAGCGTCAACAGAGTCAGTGAACCAGCCACCCACACACTGACACTGATCCGACGCCCTTCGGCGGTTGAAGTCTGCGGCACCAAGCGCGCCTTGCGCAGCGCGGTAACGACACTCTTATACAACAAAACAGTCAGCACAGCGTTCAACGCGGCTTTAAACAGATTAAACGGCAAAAAAGCGGGTATTAACATCTGCACCACCGCCTGACGCGGCATGTGCATATACAATGGTGTAATCAACCAGTTCCATAACAGCATGCCCGCCGTCATCAACAAGGTCCCGCAAGACAAGCCCAACACCGCACTCTTGAAACTCCGCTTATGTTGATAAAAAAAGGCTGCCGGACAAACAAACAGTACCGATGACAAAACATTCATCAACAATCCGATTGGACCGGTATCGCTGACCGTAATCATCTCCAACAAGGCCACGGCACATGCCGTTATCACCGCCGACAACGGGCCGTACAGCATGCCGCAGATGGCCAATATGCAATCTTTTGGTTCGTATTTCAAGAACAGAACGACCGGCACGCGAAACAACGCTACGACGGCGTACGCAAGTGCGGCCATCAGGGCCATTACCACCAATTGTTTGGTATCAATTTTTTGTCTTGTGTTCATGTTGTATTCCTCTCCATTCGAAAACGCCCCACAGACAATATCTGTGGGGCGTTGACTTTGTGATCGTTTGTCTTCTTTCATCCGGACTGTACCGTCGGCTTTGGAATCTCACCAAATCAACGCAAACGCGCTCGCGGGCTTTCACCGCCGGTGGGGAATCGCACCCCGCCCCGAAGACTATTCCTATTGGCAGTATTATATTCCTTTTTGATACATCCGTCAAGCAGAAAGTATAAAAGAAGCCACACTAAAATACACAAGCAAGGAAATGGCATCCACAATTGTGGTAATAAACGGGCTCGCCATAACGGCGGGATCGAATCCCACGCGCTTAGCAAAAAGCGGCAAGGAACATCCCACCAGTTTGGCAATCAGCACCGTGACAAACAATGCCACACACACCACAATGGTTTCCGGCAAAGTCACCGCCGTTCCCAACAACCACCTATCCACCGTCAGAATCTTTAAAAAGGTGGCGACCGCTAATGCCGCGCCGCACAGCAAAGCCACACGGCTCTCTTTCCACAACACACGAAAGATGTCACCGAACCGAATATCCTCCAACGCCAACGAACGAATCACCGTTACGGATGATTGACTGCCGCTGTTGCCGCCCGTGCCCATGAGCATCGGAATAAACGCCGTCAAAGCGACCGACGCGGCGAGTGCCGACTCAAAAGCCGTGATAATCATGCCCGTAAATGTCGCGGATATCATCAAAAGCAGCAGCCACGGAATACGATTGCAAAACAACTCCCATACACCGGTGCGCAGATAGGATTTATCCGTAGGAATAATCGCCGCCATTTTCTCAAAGTCCTCGGTAGCTTCCTGTTGCATAATGTCGACAACATCGTCCACCGTAATAATACCCACCAAACGGTTTTCGCTATCCACAACCGGAAGGGCAATCAAGTCATACCGAGCAAACAAGGCGGCAACCTGCTCTTGATCTTCCGTTGTGATGACCGCAATGACATGGGTATTCATCAACTCCCCGACGCAATCGCCCTCGTGGGCAAGCAACAGCTCTCTTGCTGTTAACGCCCCCTGCAAATGCCGATCATTGTCCGTCACATAGCAGGTATAAATCGTTTCCTTGTCCGGCCCGTGTTTTCGAATATACTGCAACGCCGCGGCCACCGTCATGTCAGCTTTAAGATCCACAAACTCTGTGGTCAAAACGCTGCCCGCACTATTCTCGGGATACCGCAAAATCTGGTTAAGTGACCGCCGATCTTCGGGTGACGCTACGCGTAACAATCGTTTAACTACATTCGCCGGCATTTCCTCAAGCAAATCCGCCGTGTCATCCAAATACAGTTCCTCAAGCATGGCGGCAAGCTCACGATCGGTAAACGCATGAATCAAGCGTTCCTGCGTCTCCGATTCCATGTACGCAAACGCCTCTGCCGCAAGCGCCTTGGGCAACAAGCGGTAGACCGCGGGTTGTTGTTCATTCGGGAGCACCTCGAACAACGCCGCAATGTCAACGGCGTTATGCTCACACAACCATGTGCGCGCCGCTGAAAAACGTCGGTCATTCAACCGCTGAATCAACTCTTCTTTGTTATGATCCCATTGACAAATCATATAAAAAACCTCCCGTCAAACTCCGACGGGAGGTTCACACGCACGCAAAAAACACAGGAAGTTATCCCTGCTTGGCTACGCTATGAACTGCCGTCGGCATATTGATGTTACGCTGTCGAGGGTCGCCCGTATCCATAGCATTCGCCGTCCTTTCCGTTTCTATCATATCATTTTGCTTACAATTTCTTTTCATTTTACACAAACCTTGTCACATTTGCAACAAATTTTTTTAATTGTTTAAAATTCCTTGCGCTTAACAGGAAAAAGTTGTATACTAATTAGTATAGTAGGCGTGGTTTTCGACTAAAACAGGAGGGTACAACATTGGCCGGCGACTTGCATTGTCACACAAAAATATCGGATGGTTCACTGGGAATTGACGATCTGATCAGCATCGCAAAACGAAAGAATCTTTCCGCGATCGCGGTTACCGATCACGATACAACCGCCGGTGCAACCCGTGCCGTTATCATCGGCAAACGGCAAAACATACAAGTAATACATGGTGTGGAATTTTCAACGATGGATCATGAGCGTGGCCAAAAAGCGCATCTTCTGTGCTACCTGTGCGATTTCCCCGATCGTTTAGAGGGACTTTGCCACCACATCGGTGAAAATCGCCGTGCCGCCGGCATGGAAATGGTGCGCAAAGTCATGCGGTACTACTCCATCACACCCGAACTGGTTGTCAAATGTGCCACCGGCAGTACCAACATATATAAACAACACATCATGCACGCCCTGATGGATGCCGGCTATATCGACACGATGTACGGCGATCTCTACGGAAAATTGTTTGGTAAGGACGGCTGTGCCGCGATTCCGATTGAATATCCTGACACGCGCGACGTGCTCACTGCCATTCACGAAGCGGGCGGTATTGCCGTTTTAGCGCATCCCTATGTTTATAACAGTGAATCCTTATTGGAAGAACTCGTGTCACTCGGTCTGGACGGTGTGGAAACATGGCACCCGTACCATACGCAAGAGCAACAAACGGCCCTGTCGGCGTTCGCGGAACAGCACGGCTTATTAAAAACCGGCGGTTCGGATTTTCACGGCATGTACTCTTGCACGGCGCGCACACTCGGCTCCACCACTATTCCCGATGACTGTCTGGATGCCCTGCTGCGCTACAAGCAAAAATCGGCGAAGAAAGGTTGATTTACTTGGCTCACCGCTATTCTACCCGCGGCGTTTGTTCCCGCGCCATCACATTTGAACTTGCTGATGGGCGCGTGCATGATGTTCAGTTCGAGGGCGGCTGCAACGGCAATACCAAAGGTATCGGCGCTTTGGTAGAGGGCATGGAAATCACCGAAGCCATCCGCCGTTTATCGGGCATCCGTTGCGGATTGAAATCCACCTCGTGTCCCGATCAACTTGCCAAAGCATTGCAAGAAGCATTGGATAAAGAATAACGAAACCCGTCACGGATTTTCCGTGACGGGTTTTTGTTATAAGGCGTTTCCGTAACACACGCCGTTTTGCTGTTCGATAATTTGCACCTGACACAAGACACCTTCTTTTCCGCCCGATACAACAACCGGCACATAGGTATCCGTATACCCTTCCAAGCGGTCATCTTTCCTCACCGTTTCCGGTAACACTTCGACCACCGTCCCGACAAGCCTCTGTGCATACGCCTCAGCGCATTGATTACCCATGGCAATCATCAAACGGTTACGCCGTGCCTTTTCGACATTCGGAACCTGCCCCGACGCCTTAGCAGCCGGTGTGCCGTCGCGTTTAGAGTAGGCAAAACAATGAATACGCGAAAATCCTATCTCTTTTGCAAAGTTGAGGGATTCGTTAAATTCCTCTTCGGTCTCGCCCGGAAACCCGACCATAATATCGGTAGTCAAAGCCGCGTTTGGGAAACGGGACCGCAACTTATTACATAACCCGCGGTATTCGGCGGTGGTGTAATGCCGATTCATGCGTTTGAG
Source organism: Acutalibacteraceae bacterium (assembly GCA_045595845.1). GTDB lineage: Bacteria > Bacillota > Clostridia > Oscillospirales > Acutalibacteraceae > RGIG3009. Next base: position 86,401 of record JAZOBF010000049.1, on the reverse strand, counting down.
GGTTGCGTCGCATCCGCTTTGCAATGCTAAGTGGAATTGCGGACACAAGGTATCACATACCGCCAAACGGTCAAGCACCTCATCGGTCAAATGATCCGGTTCAAGGGAGCCCAACCGCACGCGGCGAATCCCCTCTACCGCGCAAGTACGCTCTACCGCATCACAAATCGACAAACCGATATCCTGCCCATACGCGGTCAGGTTGATACCAACCAACACAATCTCCGTATACCCCTTTTGCGCCAACACGCGCACCTCATCCTCAAGCTCATCCAACGGCTTGGAGCGCACACGCCCTCTGGCATACGGAATAATGCAGTACGAACAGAACCGATTGCAACCGTCTTCAATTTTCAGAAAAGCACGCGTGCGGCCCTGAAATTCGTTAATGGATACACTTTCAAACTTCGAGCCATGCGGACAAATATCCACCATCCGCGCACGATTTGTCAAAAATTCGCGTATGACACAAGGCAAGTCCGCGCGCTTCGCATTTCCTAACACGATATCCGGTTCCGCAAACCCCTCGGCGATGTGCGGAAAAGCCTGCGGCATGCAACCCGTCAGGACCAAAACCGCTTGCGGGTGTTCGCGGCGGCAACGGCGCAACAGCTGCCGCAACTTGCGGTCACTCTCCCCCGTAACCGTACAGGAATTGATGACCAAAATCGCGTTTCCCACATCGGACTGACCGGGTGTGAATTCAGCCGTGATAAATCCCTGCTCGTCCAACATTTGCCGCATGGCTTGTGTTTCATATTGATTCACTTTGCAACCAAGTGTATAAAAATAGGCGTTCATACGATTTCCCCTTACTTTCCCTGAGTATACCGCGAAACCGCCCGATTGTAAAGTGCCGTTTTTACACATTGCCACCTTGACTTTCCTTTTGTATACCGCTATACTGATATCTCAAAGGAGTTGTCAGCATTGGATATTATCACATTACTGTCCGTCTCGTTTGGCTTATCCATGGATGCCTTTGCCGTATCGCTGTGTAACGGCACCTTTTTGAAGAAGGCCTCCCTTGGTCAAACCGTAAAAATCGCCGGTATGTTCGGCCTGTTTCAAGGCCTCATGCCGGTTATCGGATATTTGGTTGCGCGGCTTTTTTCCAAACAAATCATCACGATCGATCATTGGATCGCGTGCGCACTGCTGGTGTTTATCGGCGGAAAAATGCTGTGGGAAGCATTGCATGAGGACGCCTGTGCCGTCCAGACCGAAGATCCGACCAACTGGAAAACGCTTATCTTGATGGCAGTTGCCACCAGTATCGATGCCATGGCGATCGGCGTGACCATGGCCATGACACGCACCGATTTATTGGCACCGTGGTACGGGTTTTTGGTTTGTTCCGCCGTCATCGCCGTCATCACCTTTGCGTGTTGTACGGCAGGCGTGCAACTCGGTTGCAAAACGGGCAGTTGTTGGGGCAAACGCGCCGAAATCGGCGGCGGCATTATACTGATTCTTATCGGCATCCGCATTTTACTCGAGCACCTGTTCTCCTGATTTCAAGCACAAAAAAACGCTCTGCTTATTGCAGAGCGTTTTTTTATTTTGTTATTTAGACGCAGCATCCGCCAAAGCCGATACGGTTTGTTTCGCGTCACCAAGCATGAGAATGGTGCTTTCACTTTCATACAGGGGATTGGGTACGCCCGCATAACCGGGCTTTGTATCAAAGTTGCAAACAATGACATGCTTTGCGGCGGCAACATCCAACACGGGCATTCCGTAAATGGGCGTGCCCTCCGCGGTATTCGCGGCGGGGTTGATAACATCGTTCGCACCCACCACAATCGCCACATCGCATTCCGCAAACTCGCCATTAATGGCATCCATCTCATACAGCTTGTCATACGGCACATCCACTTCGCAAAGCAGAACATTCATATGACCGGGCATACGGCCCGCCACGGGATGTATGGCATATTTCACGTCTGCGCCCATACCCTCCAGCTTATCGGCAAGCGCCTTGACGGTGCTTTGCGCTTGAGCAAGAGCCATACCGTATCCCGGTACGATGATAACCTTTTTCGCCGTCGAGAGTATGTCTTCAACGGTGATTTTTTCAGTCTTATCCTGTTCAACCGCCCCGGCTTTATCGGCTGTCGCGGCTTTTTCGGTTTTGGGTTTTACAGATTTCTTCGGCATGCTTCCGAGCAGAATGCTAACCAGACTTCTGTTCATCGCCTTACACATGATCTGTGTAAGCAGAAGGCCGGAAGCACCAACGATACCGCCGATGGCAACCAGCATAAGATCACCCACGGCAATACCCGCGATACCACCCGCAACACCGCTCAGGGAGTTCAGCAAGGAGATGGTGATGGGCATATCCGCGCCACCGACGCGAATCGCAAACGCCACACCGAAGAAGATGGAAAGAAGCGAATTCAGCCAGATATTATCGGGGATCAACACGATAACGGCAAGAACAGCAACGAGAGTGACGGCGGTTATGAGTGAGTGTGCTTTCCATACAACGGGTTTCTGGGGAAGAAGCTTGTGCAGTTTCCCGGCAGCAATAAGGCTGCCCGAGAAGGTTACCCAACCAACGAAAAGAGCAACCGCACCCACATAAACGGCAAAGGGGTCTCCCGCAGACTGCGGAATGGTAAGAATGGCTACAAGAGCATTTGCCAAACCGCCAAGGCCGTTCAAAAGAGCAACCGCTTGAGGCATTTCAATCATCTTAACCTTGTAAGCACCAACTATGCCGATAACACTTCCGATAGCGATACCGAGCCACGCCTGCCACGCGGTTAAGATGTCGTTATGATAGAAAACGACAAGAATAGCAACAGAAAAGCCGAGCAGAGCGTAAATTTCGCTCTGCTCGGCTGACCAACAATGCAAGGTTATTTTTTTAATTCAATATAGAAATACTCAATATCATCTCCGTAAATTCCAAAATCCACACCATTGTTCAAATGAAAATGAATATTGGCTGGTAGACTATTTGTTTTTTCTGCAAGCGCCGCTTTTTCCTTGTCAAAGTTATGCGGGGTAAACGGGTATGTATTTATGGGATCAACCGTAATCTCAATAACTTTTTGATTCTCGTGGGATAACTGAAATTGTTTAGATAAGTCGTAAAAATAGTTCTCCGCAATCCTCCCCATATCGTCACAAGGGTAATCTTCATATTCTTTTATTTTAATATCCCAAAGATTTAATAAGCGATACTTAACCAATCCTTCTCCGTCAACACAAAATTCTACACCTATATTATCAAAAAGTAAAACAACAGGTCCGCCCATATATGAAAAATCATAATAGTTACTGTTGGAATGATGGGATTCCAAATACCCTTCCAAATCGGCATATACCTTTTTGAGAGTGTGGTTCTTGCAAATCTTATTTAGTTGGTTTTGCAATTCTTGATACGAATAACACCAGATGCCTTTTTCGTTAGGGGTCGTAATTGCAGAAAACTTAACTTTTCCAAATCGATTACTTGACATTGTCCTCACCTCACAAACGCATTATATCACATTATGAGTCCAATAAAAAGTACTTTGCGGACAAAACATTTGTTGAGATAAAATATCATAGCCTCCGGCTAAACCGAAGGCTATGGCTGCATTCAAAAATTTACGTAAATAGTTTTAATCCTTGCGCAAAGAATAACTGCTTAAAATAATGTCATTAATTGAAGGGATTTGTTTAAGTATAATTTTTGTATATGAAGCAATCGAGGCACTTTTGGCAATATAATTTTCATCAACTTCAATGTTTATTCTACATGCGCTACGTATCTTATCATTGCAGAACATATAGAGGTTTAATCCAATGTCATTATTTCTGTTTTGAGTTTCCGAATAGGATTCAAATTCTTTTACCATTTCAAAGACCGTGCGGCATTCTTGATCGATATATTTGTCGTCAAAGCCCCTTTGTTTAAGAATCATTTGAAATGCTTGAAAAAAGGTATAAAGTTGTTTTTCGCTATCCCAAAAATTAATACGCAAGGAATAAAAAACAAAAAGCAAAGAGGTGTAATAAGTAGTATCATTTATTATTGTCAATTCGTCTGACGAAAACCCATTCTCTTGAAATTGATTTTGTTCTCTACAACGAGGATATACCGTTTCCAAGAACAACTTAATATATGCCTCGGGATATATTTTCTTTTTAAACAACAAATTATTTCACCTACTTTTTTATGGCTTTAAAATGTTACGCATATAATTTGACAATGTTCAGCACGTTCATTAATAAAAAAATAATCACCTAGTATACAGTTGGTGGAGATAAGCGGGATCGAACCGCTGACCTCTTGAATGCCATTCAAGCGCTCTCCCAGCTGAGCTATACCCCCATATGAGGTATACTAGGTGATTTATTTATGAAATTATTAAGTGGGGTTCAACTTTGAGCGTTTCGCGCTCCCAGCTGAGCTATACCCCCGTATGCCGCTTGCGACGAGATTTACTTTATCATATTTCATTTTTATTGTCAACCCTTATTTTCTCTCCAAAAAATATTTTAAAATTTTTTTGAAAAAGTGTTGACATTTTCAAAGGATATGTTATACTGTATTTGTAATCATTACAAATTTAAAACGATTACAGAAACAGAGGTGCATTGTGAATCACGATAAGATAAGCGCCCAACTCCGACAAAGCGGTATTTGTCCCACACAGCAACGGATTGCGGTGTACGAGTATCTGATACAACATCGCACCCATCCAACCGCGGATACGGTTTACCGCGCATTGGTAAAAGAGCAACCGTCCTTGTCGCGTACAACGGTGTATAACACCGTCAACGCGCTTGCCAAAGCGGGGCTCATTCGCGTGGTCACGATTGATGCGGACGAGCAGCATTTCGATGCAGGTGTCGAAGATCACGGGCATTTCCGATGTTCCCGTTGCGGAACTCTGCATGATTTCCCGCTCACTGCCGATACCGTACGCCCCCTGCTCCCCGACGGATTCTCGGTCGGGATGTGGGATGTGTATATCCGCGGTATCTGCCCTAACTGTCAGTCCAACCAATAAAAATGTAGTATATGGAGGAAAATGGTATGAAAAAGTATGTTTGCTTAGTATGCGGTTATGTTCACAACGGTGACGAGGCTCCCGCCTCCTGCCCCATCTGCCAAGCACCGGCAGAGAAGTTTAAGGAGACGGCTCCTGCACCGGCGGTAAAAGAAGATGTGTCGACGGCTGTCACCGCCTACAAATGGGCAGATGAGCACCGCGTTGGCGTAGCACAAGGTGTTGATGCGGAGATCGTTGAGATGTTGCGTGCAAACTTCAGCGGTGAGTGTTCCGAGGTCGGCATGTATCTGGCGATGGCGCGTGTGGCTCATCGCGAGGGCTACCCCGAAATCGGTCTGTATTGGGAGAAAGCGGCTTACGAAGAAGCCGAACACGCCGCCAAGTTTGCGGAACTGCTTGGTGAAGTGGTCACCGACAGCACCAAAAAGAACCTCGCCATGCGCGTAGAGGCCGAGCACGGCGCAACCGACGGCAAAATGATTTTGGCTCGCAAAGCCAAAGAACTCGGCTACGACGCCATTCACGATACCGTGCATGAAATGGCAAAAGACGAGGCGAGACACGGCCGCGCGTTCGAGGGCCTGCTCAACCGTTACTTCAAATAAGTTTTGTCGATGGCGACAGATGCCGCCCACCGATCACAACCGAAAGCGGGCGGATGCAAAGCATTCGTCCGCTTTTTACCATATAGAAAGGAGACCGCACCATGATAAGAACGATCCTTCCCGTTTTGCTTGCCATTTGTGTGATGCTCACGCTTTCCGCCTGTGTAAACGACCCACCCACGGGTGAGCAGCCCTCTACCTCTGTGTCAACCGCAACCACAACAGCCGTGACAGCGGAAACGACAACGACCGTCACCCCCTCATCAACGAATGTGATAAAAACTATCACGCCCGAGCAGGCGAAAACCATCGCGTTACAACACGCAAAACTTGCCTCAGCGACGGTACGGCGAGTGGACGCCGAACGAGATCTGGAACGCGGAGTTTTGGTGTATGAGGTCGAATTCGATCACAACGGCTATGAATACTCCTACGACATTCACGCCGAAACCGGCGAGATCCTACGGCATGAAAAAGAGATAGATCATTAAGCAAACGGCGTGCTGTTATAACGGCAGTACGCCTCTTTTTCATATCCCCTTTACTTTTCTTCGGCCTTGTGGTAAACTATTCGTGCGACACTAACTTAATCTTTAATCCGTACGGGAAAACTACCTTGGTAAAAGGTGTTTTCCTCTAATCCCGTGCGGAGAAAAGGTTAGTGTCGCAGCTACCCGAGGGAAACACTTTTTCGGCGCGTCCTTCGGGGCGCGCTTTTTTATTTTTATATGACAAGGCGGAATCGACATGCGAAAAGAGCCAATCATTGACATAACCGGAACAGCGTTGACGCCGTCGCGTCAAGGGCGCAAATGTCTGGGGAACGGCAAGCACCCCGTCTATGAGATTTGTTGCGACGAGTGCGACTATTGGAATAAACTGAAACGGGTGCTACAATGCTGTTGGGAACACCTTCGTGTGTTTTGGATGCGATTTTTTCGGTAGGAGAACCCCCTCTTGCCAACGCATCATCGCATATTGCAAAAAACACAACGATATGCTACTATAACGGTAACCTATGGTTTTTTATTTTGAGGAGGGGTTTTATGAAAACCGTCATTTCGATTGTTTTGGTGCTATGCCTTGCGCTGACACTCTTTACCGCCTGCGGCGAAAAACAAGCGACGACCGTCACGACCACCATCGCAGAAAATGTGACGACCACCACGGCGTTGGACGATACCGCAACGACGACAGCGACAGAGACGGCCGTGACAACCACCATTGTCCCCGTAACAACGAAGACCACCACCGTGACACCAACAACCACAACCACCAAACGGACGATATCCACTGTTAATCCCACGAACTACAAAGATAACCATTATTATGTGGGAGCAATACAACCCGACGGCAACGGCTTGGTGCGTCCTCGCTTGTTGTTTGAGGGTGAATACTGCGTGATTATGCATTATATGTACTCCGCTACCAAAGAAGACGATGAGCAGCAACCGTTTGAGTATCAAGGAAAAACCTACTATGGCCAAGGCGAAGGTATGTCCCCTTGCCTGTTTGAAATGACTGCGACAGAGATTCTGGTCAAGAACATGAACGAAGGAACCGTGCTCATGAAACTGGTTTTACAAAGCGACGGCAATATGAAGGTAACCGCTACGACGGACGCTTCGTTCCCCGTCGGACTTGTTCTGACACCCACCGCTCAGTAATTAGAGGAGGATTTTAGAATGAAAAAACTGACAACCCTGTGCCTTTGCTTGGTCCTGATACTGTCGCTCGGCATATTACCGACAAGCGCTTCATCATCCTTGCATGAGGTGTTTGAATCGTTGGTGAATTTTGAAATCTACAAATGTGAAGTAGCACAACCAAACGGCTTTGCCGCCAGCGTCATTCACAGCGATACGATGGAACGCTATGCCTATGACTTAGATGTTGAATGGTGGGATAAAGATGCTCCGTCGTATGTAGAAGCAACAAAAGCAGACTTCGAAAACTATGCGAATGCACGCTACGATATATCGGCTACCACTTGGGAAGCCATTCGTGAACAAACCGTCGGCTGCTACGACCGAGAAAATGAAGTCATGGTAACCGTTCCCTTTTACAACGCCGAAAAACAAGTATATATTATCGCCTGCCCGGGCGGATACGGTGGCGGCATGTACAATTCGCGCTACCTCGGCTACCGTAAAAACGGTGAGTTTTATGAGGTGTATCTGCAAGTAGTGGACTATGTAGAAACCAAGCCGACCACCGGTACACAGGGGAAGGACTGGTTTGAGGAAGAATGTTATGGTGACATCTGGTATATGGTTCCGTCTAACGAATACCACAAATACACCGTCACGTATCAAAACGGAATTTTAAAGAAATACAACTCCACCGGTGAAACGGCAGTGCCGGCTGATTTGATAAAAGCCACCACCCCGACCACAACGGTAAGCACCACGACCACAACCACAACCACAACCACCACGACCATGGCGGTGACGGAATCCGAGCAACCGCTCATCATCCTTGCCGAAAAAGAAACAGTGAAGCTGGAATCGGCTGCCAATGCCTTCCCGAAAGATACCGTCGTTGCCGTTGAAGAAATCAAAGAAACAACGAAACTCGAAGCCGTACAGACAATGGTAAAGGACACGGTTAAATCCTTTGTTGCGTATGAAATCACCGCTATCAGCAACAATGTTTCGGTACAACCCAACGGTAAGATTAAGGCAACCTTTGCGATCCCCCAAGGCTACGACATAACCAAAGTCGCGGTATTCTATGTGTCGCCTGACGGCGAAACAGAGGAAATCCCCGGCACGGTAGACAGCGAAAACGGCACCGTTACCGCAGAACTGTCACATTTCAGCACCTATATCGTGGCGGAAAAAGCGGCTGCAGACACCTCCGCTCCCACCGCCCTTGAAGATGAAAACTCTGACAGCGCGCTTACGGGAATCATCATCGCGATTGCTGTCATATTGGTATTGGGCGGTATCGCTGTCTGGTATTTCGCATTTCTCCGTAAAAAATAACCGCTATACATAACAAAAGATGCGTGAGGCAAAAGCTTCACGCATCTTTTTATTGTTTTACGGGATATCCCGCGGCCTTGACTGCCGCTTTTGCCAACACATCGGCAGGATCAACCGTGCCGACAGCAGAAATGCCGTATTTTTCAAAAGCAATCGGCAGTTCCGTACATCCAAGCACAATGCGCTCCGCACCCGCCTGACACATGCGGTGTATTTCTTGCTCCACCGCGCCGGTATCAAAAGTGTCGGCACCGGCTTTCACGCCATCATAAATCAACCGCATGATTTCACGCTGTGCGGATTCATCGGGACAAATTGTACGGATTCCGTACTGTTCCAATTCTTTTTGATACACGCCGGATTGTACCGTGCCATCCGTCGCAAACAACCCCACGCAAGAAACGCCGTCTTGCTTTACCGCTTGTACGGTTTCGCGAATCATGTGCATTACGGGGATGGGCGATTTTTTTGTAATCTCATCATAAAAATAGTGAGATGTGTTGCAAGGGATAAGTAGAAAATCGGCACCCATGGCCTTCAGTTTTTCAACCGATTCCAAAATATACGGGACAGGCGATTCCCCGTCGGAAAGGATAGCCGCGGTGCGATCCGGAACGCCGGTATGACAGTCTATATAGATGCGAATATGCTCTGCATCATTGTGTGCATCGGTGGCATCCAGTATCTTCCGAAACATATCCGATGTTGCCATCGGGCCCATGCCGCCGATAATACCAATTGATTTTTTCTGCATATCACTCTCTCCTCTTTCTTGCTTATTGTACCACACTCTTTTCAATGTCGCAAGAGTTGAAAATTTTGGCGTTTTTTCGAGAAATACCCGTTGCAGACATTTACGCGATATGGTATACTAATCGTGTATGTATTGTATGTAAAGGGGATGGGCAATCATGATGTTCAGCGATCTGAAATTCCTGTTTATTTTCATGCCCGTCATGTTTGCCGTTTACTACCTCGCCCCCCGGAAAGCACGCATTCCGTGCCTGCTTTTGGGAAGCCTTGCCTTTTATGTTTGGGGCGTGATTCTGTTACAACAACCCCTGTATTACATCCCGTTATTTTTGTTAGCATCCCTTGTCAACTGGTTACTCGGTCTGCTCATTGAACGGGGTAAAAAAAGCCGTCGCGCGTGGCTGATCGTGGGACTTGTTTATAATTTCGGCTGGCTGTTCTTGTTTAAGTATGCCGACTTTTTCCTCGGCACGGCACAGAGCGCCGTGAATCGGTTTTGGCCGTTTTCAGGGATTACACTGCCGCTTTTGCAATGGGCATTGCCCATCGGCATCAGCTTTTACACATTCCAAATCGTTTCGTATCTGGTGGATGTGTACCGTCGCGACATCAAGGCGGAACGCTCCCTTATCCGGCTCGCCACATACTTGTATTTGTTCCCGCGGCTGTCCACGGGCCCCATTGTCACCTACCCACAAGTAAGCGAACGGTTGCGCAAGCCCGTCATTTCTCTCGCCCTTGTCGAAGACGGTTTAAAGGAATTCACCATCGGTTTGGGGCTGAAAGTGCTGCTTGCCGATCGTCTCTTCCCGCTATGGGATACCATTGTTAAAACGTACGCTTTTGACATTTCAACGCCTCTCGCATGGATGGGCGTTATCGCCTACTCGATGTATATTTACTTTGAGTTTTACGGGGCATCTCTGATGGCAATCGGGCTTGGCAGAATGCTGGGGTTTGAGTTGCCCGCGAATTTCCGTCATCCGTATATGGCACGCTCTGTCACGGATTTTTGGCGGCGGTGGCACATCACGCTCGGCTCCTGGTTCCGCGACTATGTCTATATTCCGCTCGGCGGCAACCGCGTGTGCGTGCCGCGTCACATTCTTAATATGCTGGTTGTGTGGCTGTTCACCGGCTTTTGGCACGGTGCTAACTGGAACTTCTTATTGTGGGGCCTGTTCTTCTTTGTCCTGTTAGTAATGGAAAAGTATTTTACCCGCTCGGCTTTGGAGCGGTTCCCGTTGCTTGGGCACGCGTACATGGCGGTTATTATTCCGGTATCCTTTTTGATTTTTGAGGTTTCGGATTTAAGCCAACTGGCGATTTATATTGAACGCCTCTTCCCCTTCCTTCCCGGTGAAGCGGGATACATTGCACCGGGTGATTGGCTGTTGGAGCTATCCTCCTACGGTGTTCCCCTATTCATTGGCTTGATTTTCTGCACCAACTGGCCTCGCCGCTTGTACGAGCGTATGAAAAACACCGTTTGGGGCACACTCATGTTGCTTTTGATTTTTTGGGCATCCATATATTTCTTATACATGATGCGCGATGCAACCAATCCGTTTAAATATGCGGCATTTTGATTTAGGAGATTAAACTATGAAAAAACTACTGAAACATTCATACATGATTCTGTTGATTTTCACTTGTTTGGTGTTGGTGCCCACGGCACTCCTATTGGAATCTTGTACCGGAAAAGACCTGTTCGGCAACCCGATCGGCGACACCACGGAGTCCGTTTCAAGCACAAGCAATGAAACGACCATCGCGACCACAACAACGGCTCCTACGACCACCACGCAATCCAACGCCCCCACCTCAACCGGTACAACGACCAAAGCGCCGACCACCTCTACGCCAACCGTCTCCGGTTCAAGCACATCGCTCACCATTCCCGATAAGAATGAGGTCATCAACTTCCCGAACACACTGTTCATTGGTGATTCCCGTACGGTCGGCCTGCGTGATTGGGTAAAAATCGGCGGCGCCACCTTCTTCTGCGCGGAGGGAATCAGTTCCAACAACATCACAACGAAAGCCATTAAAGTTCCCGGCGTTTCGGATTCCATCACCTTGCCGAATGTATTGGCACAAAAGCAATTCAACACCGTTTATATTATGCTCGGCATCAACGAGATCGGCGGTTCTCTCTCCGGTATTGCGAACAAATACCAAAAAGTTATCAACTTGATACACGAAAAGCAACCAAACGCTATCGTAGTTGTACAATCCACCCTTCGCGTAACGAAAAGCCGTCACGACAAAGAAATTGCGAAGAACGGATATTTTAACAATAACCGCATCAACGATTTGAACACACATTTGGAGGGCCTTGCCAACGGTACCACCGTGCGGTGGCTGGACATGAACCCGATGTTCGATGACGGAAACGGTTATGTGGCAGCCGAAGCTGCGGCAGGCGACGGTATTCATTTTAAAACGAAGTATTACCTCATTTGGCGCAAATATTTAGACACACACCGTGTTTCCTGAAAGTAAACAACAACCGCCCCGTGTCAACGACACGGGGCGGTTGTTTATCATCCGAATAACTTATCGTAATAATCGTTTTTGAGAATCAGATTGGAATAGGTCATTTTACGGCTGACCACATTGGATACCGTCTTGACATACCCTTCCGGTATTTCCATCCCCTCGTTCGCGGTAAAGGTCTTGGTAGAGGCGTTATAGTACCCGTAATCGGTAATCCAACTGCGGTTGGAAAAACACACAAGGGACGGCGCATCGGACAGGAAATCACGCCCCATCAACAAACGCGAATCGTACTCCAAGCCAAACAGATTAGACAAGGTCGGCAACAAATCAATGCTGTAGGTCGGCTCATCAATGACAATGCTCTCCAGCCCTTTGTGCCACATAATCAAGGTGTTGCGATACTTTTCAAAGATGGACGAGGTATCGTGCCCCGCCAGCTCGCTGTAATAATCGGTTTCGTTGGCCTGCTGCAATCCGTAAGGATAGTGGTCAGCGGTCAGCACGATTACGGTATCCTCCGCAATACCGCGGGCCTCCAAATTATCAATCAGTTCCTTAACCATTAAATCCAACTCGATCTGACAGGCAAGATACGCCTTGACCGGCTCGGATTCGTAGGGCAGATCCTTCACTTCGGCCTTATGGTACGACGCCATGCTGTTCCCCATGAATGTATACAACATGTGCCCGCTGACGGTCAGATAATAGGTGTGGAACGGTTGGTCACCGTCCATATATTCGGCGGTGGTGGCTTTCGCCATCAAGTAATCCGAATTGGGCCAACGCGTTTTGGTATTCTTGCCCGGATAATAGCCTGAATAATCCAAGGTAAGTCCGTTGCCGATGCCTTTATAGGTATATCCCAAGTTGGGATGCGATTTATGTCGGCCGTAATAGGTGTAGGTGTGGTTATGATACGCATAGGTGCTGTAGCCTTGTTTTTTCAGCATATTGCCAAGAGAAAAATACATGTTTCGGTTGGCGGAATATTCCATGCTGTGCACACCCGTGGCAGGCATGAGACCGAGAAGACTGGTATACTCACCGTCGGATGTGGATACACCCCATCCCGGTGTATAGTAATTGGTGCACCGGATACCTTCGCGCGAAAGTTTATACAGCGTGGGCGTCAAGGCCTCGCTGACCGCATACGGTGAGAAACCCTCTGCCACGATAAAAATCAAATTTTTGCCTTTAAATTTGCCCGTGTATTCGTTTTGCATGGTTGGCGTAACCGAGGCAAAATACTCATGCATTTGTTTGAGTGTCTTGTTGGTTTCCTTTTCGGCTAAACCTTGCAAATCCAACCCCTCAATGACATTTTGTTTATACACAATGGGTTCGGGATCGGGATTGGTCGGCTGATCACTCGGGAGCGAGGCATCACCGGCAGGATCTTCAATTTCGGTACCGAATACAAGATATTTCAAATCCAGCTGCGCGGTTGTCAGTACGCCGAAACTTGCCATAGACTCATCGACGGAAAAGACTTTCGTATACAGACGGGCGGGGCTGGTATCCCCGCGGCCAAAGCACAAGGTAATCAGCACGGCGATGAGTTGCACAACAACGGCAACGCCCGCCAGCAACCCTTTCAGCTTCCACGGAATACGGCGCGACGGCGCCACGCGCTTGCCAAACAGGCAGTACACCGCGACCGGTACCCAAACCAGCAAAATAGCCGGCAGATTGCGTGCGATAGACAAGATGGCATCCCACCAAAACTGCATGACCTGTCCCGCATTTTTAACGGAATACAAAATATAAAAAGTATCAAAGACACCGTAATACACGATTTGCGAACTGATAATCAACGCAACGGCGGACAGGATGGCAATCGTCAATTTCCGATTAAGATTTTGCTTGCCAAAGGTACAAAGCAGATACCCCGCCACCGAAAGCGGGAGGGTAAATAACACTGTCAAAAACAGACCGACACCAAAAAATGTATCGATCACAAACACGCGAAAAATCAACTCCATCCAAACGAATGAAGCCAAAAAATACAGTAAAAAAGCCCAAGGCGGAGCAGGCTTTCGGGGCGCCACATGGCGACGGTCTTTCATGCGTATCACATTCCCTTGTATATAACGGTATTCTGTCGTAAACAGTCGAAAGTAAGTATAGCATACTTATTGTAATTCGTCCAGTTAATTTTATTCCGTTTTGCCCGTGTTATTGACGATAGTATATTTTTAGTCTATAATATTTTTTGAAAACTGTTAAAAAAGTGTTCATACACTTATCGGAATTTCTGGTACACTCAAACAAACGGTCAAGGAGGCGATTCCCGTGGAACCGATTAAAATTATGGTTGTGGATGATGACAGTAACATTTGCGAACTGTTGCGCCTGTATCTCAGTAAAGAAGGTTTTGAACCGATTGTTGTAAACGACGGCGAGCAAGCGGTAACCCGTTTTGAAACGGATAGGCCCGATGTTGTGCTGTTGGATATCATGATGCCTCATCTGGACGGCTGGCAGGTGTGCCGCAAGATTCGTAAAAAATCAGACTGCCCCATCATTATGCTCACCGCGAAAGGCGAGCTGTTCGACAAAGTGCTTGGTCTCGAACTTGGCGCTGATGATTATATCGTGAAACCGTTTGAAGCAAGAGAAGTCATTGCGCGCATCAAAGCGGTGTTGCGCCGTTCGGGGTTTGCTTCGAAAGAAAAGAAACGGGAAGTTTCGTACGACAAACTGTATATCAATATGGAAAATTATGAACTCCGCGTAAACGGTGAGCAAATTGACACCCCACCGAAAGAAATGGAACTCATCTATCACTTAGCAAGCAATCCCAACCGTGTGTATACGCGTGATCAGTTGTTGGACGAGGTATGGGGGTTTGAATATTACGGTGACAGCCGCACGGTGGATGTTCATGTAAAACGCCTGCGTGAAAAGCTGGACGGCATATCCGATGACTGGACTCTCAAGACCGTATGGGGCGTCGGCTATAAATTTGAGGTCAAACAACATCATGTTTAAGAGTGTTTTTTCAAAATACTTCACGGTTACCGCCACCATTGTTTTCGCTTCCTTCGTTTTGCTCGCGGGAATGCAAACGCTGTTTGCCCGCCGCTACTGGTTGCGGGATAAAGAACTGCTGTTGAACCAGCATGCCGTGATTGTGGCGGGATTTGTATCGGAAAACACCTTCCAATCTTCATCCGGTGAATATATCATTCCCTCAACCATTACCCCGACATTAGACCGCTTTGCAAAATCGTTTGAGGGAAGTGCGCTGGTCGTTGATACCGATTTTCGGGTATTGCTTTGTTCCGACGGCATCGCGTGTTCACATATTAACCAAAAATTGCCGGATTCACTGCGAAGCGCCTTGCAAAACAACACCCTGTTCACCGTCAGCCGTGTGGGCAATTTCTACAACGAGGCAAAATACTGTGCCGGCACCACGCTATCCAAAAACGGTAAGACCATCGGTTATGTACTGGTTACTTCGTCGGCGGCGGAGTTGTTCAACTATATTATGGATAACATCCGCACCTTCTTAATATCCGGCCTTGCGATTTTGATTGTGGCGTTTGTGGTGTTGTATGTAATGACCTACCGCTTGGTGCGCCCGCTTCGTCAAATGGCAATCGCGACGCGCCAATTCAGTCAGGGAAATTTCTCCTACCGCATCAAGGTACGCGGAAAAGACGAAGTCGCCGAACTCGCCGCGGCCCTAAACGGCATGGCGGTTTCGCTTTCGTCGGTAGAAGAAATGCGCCGCAGTTTCGTGGGAAATGTCTCGCACGAACTGCGCACCCCCATGACCACCATTTCGGGATTTATCGACGGTATTTTAGACGGAACCATCCCGCCGGAGCGTCAAACAGAATATCTGAAAATCGTGTCCGAGCAAACCAAACGGCTCTCGCGTTTGGTACGCTCCATGCTCGACCTCTCCCGCATCGACAGCGGCGAGTTGCAATTGCATGCGACATCGTTTGACTTAACGGCAGTTGTGTGCAACACACTGGTGTTGTTCGAACAACGCATCGAAGAAAAGCAACTGCGAATTGAAGGCATCGACACCTGCACACCGCAGTACATCACCGCCGATTACGATCTCATACAACAGGTTGTGTATAATTTGGTGGATAATGCCGTAAAATTTACAGAACAGGGTGGTCTCATCCGCCTGCTCCTGTTCCGCAAAAACGATCGCACCTATTGTATGATTCGCAACAGCGGGGCGGGTATTCCCGCCACAGAACTGCCGCACATTTTTGAGCGGTTCTATAAAAGCGACCGTTCGCGCGGATTGGATAAAAACGGTACGGGACTGGGACTGTATATTGTGAAAACGCTCATCGACCTACACGGCGGCGAGATTACGGTATCCTCGCGAGAACACGAATATTGCGAATTTTCTTTCTGGTTACCCGATTCACAAAAAAACTGCTAAAAGTTCAACAAATAAACACAATTCCCCTGTATACTGACATTGTAAACTCACCGAAAGGCGTGATAACTGTATGAGCGAATGGAATATATACCCCGGTGATCCGCAAGAACCAAAGCCTGAGCAACCAACCACTCCGACCGAACCACAAGCAGAACAACCGCAACCGCCAACGCATCGACCGTACGATCCGTATGGTTGGAACGCACAACCTGTTTATCAACCACCGCAAAAGAAACGAAACGGCGTCAAAATTGCCATCGGCGTGCTCGGCGTTGTGTGTGCGCTGACCATCGTTGTTCTTTCTGTCATGGTGGGGCTGTTGTATCAAAACGGCGGGTCTCTGTTCCCGACAACGAACAATAATCCCCCTCCCGATTTGAACAGCAACGCACCTACCTTGCAAATCACAGAACTCGATGAAGACGCGCAAGGGCTATCGACTACGGAAATCGTGGAGCGCAACCTCGACAGTACGGTATTGCTGACCACTTACACCTCCGGTTCCGGCAGTGCGTTTCCGTTTGGTCAGACGACGGATCAAGAAGTGAAATCAGGCTCGGCAAGCGGTATTGTCTTGTCAGCCGACGGATACATTATCACAAACTGGCATTGTGTCGTCAACGAGTCTACCCATCAGGAATTCCCGCGTATTGATGTTACCATGCACAACGGCACCGTATATGAACGCGCCGAAATCATTGGTTACGATTCCTCCACCGACCTTGCCGTCATCAAGGTAAACGCCACCGACCTGAAACCCGCTGAATTCGGTAATTCCGATAGTTTGAAAATGGGCAACAAAGTCGTGGCACTGGGCAACTCCGGAGGACTGGGTTGGTCGACCACACAAGGCATCGTCTCGGGCCTTGCACGCGATGTGTACGAAGACACGGGTTACGCCATAAAATGTCTTCAGATCGATGCGGCAATCAACCCCGGCAACTCGGGCGGTCCGTTATTTAACGCGGCCGGTCAGGTCATTGCGGTAAACTCTGCCAAGATCGTTGCCAGCGGATACGAGGGAATTGGATTTTCCATTCCGATTAACGAAGCCAAGGTCATCATTGACGACATTTTACAAAACGGGTATGTGACAGGTCGTGTTGCCTTGAAAATCACGGGACAGACCTATAGCGATTCCTACTATCGCGGCTTTTTAATCTACACCATCGAGGACGGATCTCCGCTTGAAAATACCGAAGCAAAGCGCGGCGATCTTATCATTGCCGTTGATGGTGTGTCAATTGAGAGCTACGCCGAACTCCGTTCCGAACTCGCCAAGCGTAAAGTCGGCGACACGGTGACGCTCAAGCTGTTGCGTTCCGAAAGCCGACAGGTTCGGGAGTTCACCGTCAGCGTACGACTCGCCGAAGCCACAAAATAAATCGTCATAAAACAAAAGAGGGCCATCGCGCCCTCTTTTGTTTTGGAAAACATACTTGCACGCCTCGATACTTTGTGCTATACTAAATGCGCTATCTTTATGATAACCACAACTGACGCATTCGAACCCGCCTCAAACGGCGGATTTTCGGCGCTTTGTGGTTTGTCATCATCGCAAGGCAACAGCCTTGCTTCTTCTGCCGCACCCCAAATCATCCCAAAATTCGTCCGTTTGCAGGTCGGGGAATGTATTTTGAGGGAAATGATGTGGGATGCAAGGCAAAAACACAGTAAATCCTTTCGGATTTACGAGTATTTTAACGCAGCAGACGCATCATTTCCCCAAAATAAATCGGGTTTGAGTGCGTCAGTTGTGGTTAAGGGGTTTTTCGAATGTCCGGACATTCCAAATGGAATAATATCAAACGAAAAAAAGAAAAGACCGACGGCCAGAAAGCCAAGATCTTCACCAAAATGGGGCGCGAAATCGCGGTTGCCGTCAAAGAGGGCGGCAGTGCGGATCCCGCAGCCAACTCTAAATTAAAAGATGCCATCGCCAAAGCAAAAGCCAACAATGTGCCCAACGACAACATCGAGCGCATTATCAAAAAAGCGGCGGGCGACGGCAACGCAGACAATTATGAGGCGTTGCAATACGAAGGCTACGGTCCGTGCGGCATTGCCGTCATTGTGGAAACATTGACCGACAACCGTAACCGCACCGCCGCCGATATCCGCCATTATTTTGACAAATACGGCGGCAACCTCGGCCAAACCGGCTGTGTCGGGTTCATGTTCAATCAAAAAGGTATTCTCGCGATTGAAGCGGAGGGATTGGACGAAGATACCGTCATGGAAGATGCACTGGAAGCGGGAGCTTCGGATTTCGCTGCTGACGAAGACATTTTTGAAATCACCACCGAACCGGAAGATTTCTCTGCCGTTCGTGATGACCTGGAAGCAAAGGGATATACCTTTATTTCCGCAGAGCTTCAAATGATTCCCGATGTGTACAGCGAAATTACGGATGAAGACGCCGTTGTGAAGATGGAGAAACTTCTCGATGCTCTGGAAGATAACGACGATGTGCAAAATGTCTGGCACAACTGGGAGCGCCCCGACGAAGATTGATACAAATGCCAACACAGGCGGTGAGCAAGTTGCTCACCGCCTGTGCTTTTATATATGTCGTTTTAACACTTCGTACAACCGCCCCGACGGGAGTCCCATCACGGTATAAAAATCGCCGCTTATCCCGCGGATATACCGCATACCCAACCCTTGAATGGCGTACGCACCCGCTTTATCCATCGGTTCTTGTGTCGCGATGTACCCGTTGATCTCATCCTCGGTCATCGGCATAAACGAAACGGCGGCGCTGTCCGCAAACCCTTCGCTTTTATCACCGTCACAAATCCATACGGCGGTAATCACACGGTGTTCCCTACCCGAAAGCCGCCTGAGCATTGCTTTGGCATCCTCAACATCTTTCGGCTTACCGAGAACGGTATCGTCAATGACAACCACCGTATCCGCACCAACCACCACCGCCTGCGGATGATGTTCAGCAATTTCTTCCGCCTTTCCGCGCGCTACACGCAGTACCGCTTGCTCAACAGAAAGTGCCGTGTCCATCGGCAATTCCGTTTTCGCCGGCTCGACCGTATATGTCAGGCCCAGCAAATCACAAATCTCACGCCGTCTGGGGGATGCCGACGCCAAAATCATCGTACGCATTGCAACATCTCCTCGTATTCCTGTTCGGTCAGCAACCCGTTGAGTACTTCTATCAACCGATTCGCCGATAAAAATTGCGGCAACTGCAGCCGCTTGAGAAGTGCCTTGCGCCGTTTGGCACTCTCTTCTCTTCCCGAAAGGCCGTCTTGATACAACCGTTGCTTGGTCAAATACGGCACGGGGCGTTCGCAATCGCCATCTAAAAGTGTCGCCCCCGCCCGTAGTAATGCCGCCAAAGCGGTATCGCCGTTAACGCCCTCCACACCGAGCAAGCCTTCCTTGGAGGGTTTGTGTTTACGCCGCTCTTTTCCCGTAATCTCGGGGATGTACGCATGCTTAACACCAGCCGTCGGTAAAGAGCTGCTGATGCGGTCACGAATCACAAATCCGGCAGAATCACTATCGGTCAGCACGATAAGCCCTTGCGACTGAGCGAGCTTTCGCAGCAACTCTATCTTTTCGGGTTGCCTGAAAATGCCGAAACCATCCGTTTCGACAATGGTGGCATTCACCACACTGCGCAAACGGATGGCATCGTATTTTCCTTCTACAACCACGGCTTCACGAATAACAACCGTCATTCTACTTTCCCCAACTTCGCGGTCACAATCAATTTTGCCGCCACTTCTTCCAATACGGTGCGCTTGTCTGCAGAGGAGGATTTGAGGCGGCGATCCGCTTGTGCTAAAATGTCCAAACTCTCGCGAAGTGCTTCGAGTGACAGTTTACTGCAATCGCGTGCCGCATATTTAAGGCGAAATGTCTTGCCTTTATAATCGAATTCTTCCACCAGCGTTTCCGCCTGTCTGCCGCCGATGGTCGCCACCTTGGCGCGGTACATGTCGGCATACGCATTCGAAAGCGCCGCCAATACGATAATCGGCTCCGTCTTGCAAGAAAACAGCCGATGCAGAATGGTATAGGCTTTCTCGTAATGATTTTGCAAAATCGCGTTAGATAATTCATACGCTTGTGCGTTCAAATTTTTGGTCGCGACCTGCTCTAAAATTTCCAATGTAATCTCACCGTTTCCGGCAAGCGCGCACAACTTATCCAATTCATTGAGCAACAAATTCATATCGTTGCCGCTCTGCTCCACCAACCGTTTGGCAATTTCCGGTTTTAACAGCGCCCCGCGTCTGCCGGCACCCGCACATAAGATGCGCGCAATCTCATCGTTTGTCTTGCGGGGGAACGCCACGCTCATCCCGCCGTTTTGATCAATCGCATCGGCAAATTGTTTCCACTTGGCGTTGAGCTTACCGTCGCTGAGCAAGGTAGTCATCCAGAATATCAGCACCGTGTCCTCGGGCGGATCAGAAACCAAGGCAAGTGCCCTGTCAAAAACAATAGCGGCGGTCACATCACAGTTGCTCACGATCACGCATTTTTTATCCGCCATCAACGGCAACGCTTCTGCCGCCGCTTCAATGGCATCAAATGAACATTCCTGCCCGTCAAACCGCTGGAAATTAAAAACACTGAGCTCATCGTTCTGCCGCACGCCCGATTTGCGCACGAGTTGTTCCATATAATGCATGGTAAGATAGCTTTCCTCACCATACAACAGATACACCCGCTTCACTTCTTCGGTTTTAAGATGCTGTTTCAGCTCCTGTTCCGAAAACGCCATGCCGCCCACTCCTTTTTATTCCGCAATAAACCACTTTCCGTCTTTGAAGGCTAGAAACTGTGTGTCTGCCGCAAGCGGCAGCAATCCGTTGCCGGTCTGCACCCGTATACCGACATCCCCCGCCGAAAACACGGCATCTGCCGTGCCGACCGCATTGCCGTTCGGTAAAAATAACAGCGTGAGTCCGTCCCATTCCAGGCGCAGAGCGTCATCTTCCCAGCACGCCTCGAAACACTCACCGAGCATGAGGGAACGGTTGCGGAGAAACGCGCCGTCCACCACTTGTGTATCCTCCGTCAAATAGGTACCAAACACTATCGGAATATACGAGGTGGTCGGTTGGGTTCCGCCCACGACAAACAACGCGTCAATGCGCGATACACCGAAAGTGTATAACAAATCCACCATATCGTACAGCGACGACACCCTCTCAGGTGCCGTAACCGCCACCGTACTGCCGCGGTAAGAAACCACCACCGCCAAATCATTTGCGGTGGAAGCGCTGCCCACGCGCAAGGCGCGGTAAGTAACGCCGCGATGTAAAAGTATCCCGATACCCAGGATACAAACGCACACCCCGCCAAGTGCGGACAGCCCTTGTTTTTTGAACACGCGCCGACCAACCCAAAACAGGACATACACTCCTACTACCCATAATACCAGAAAACCCGATGGGGTTGCAACCGTTGCAAACGAAAAAGCGGAAATTTTTTCACAAATCCATAATAAGTACCGACTCAGAAGCCCCGCGACCATCAAGAGCGGTTGTGCCAACACCGCCACCCCCGAAACCGACAGCACCGACGCCGCACAACCGACAATCAGCACACCTTCTGCCGGTAAAGTCGTCAGTAGGTTTGCGGGAACCGCCACCAAAGAAATACGGCCAAAATACAGCACCTGCACCGGCAATGTGGCAAGCATAGCCGCCAAACTAACCGCCGCCGCAGCGGCAATCCCTTTGCGAACCCGCGCAAAATGCTGTGGCTCACGATGGCCGAGCAGAAAGCCTTCAATCGGCTTTGTCCAACACAGTAGTCCAAAAGTCGCCGAGAATGATAACAATAATCCCGCATCATACGCCGCGAACGGAGCGGGAAGCAGCAATAACAGCAACGCAAACCCAAGCGAGTTGCGTGTGTCGGCGCGCCGCCGCAGACAATTGCCGAACAAGATAATCAGGTGCATCACACCCGCGCGTACCACGGAAGCAGAAAACCCCACCACCGCCATAAATCCCAACAGAAAAACAGCACCGAGAAGCGCACGAAGCGTTCGGTTTACCCGCAAGCGATACAGCAGGGATAAAAATCCGTGCATCAGCACGGTCATGTGCAACCCGGACACGGCAAACAAATGCGCCACACCGCACGCACGGAAATTTGACACCGCAGCATCCGATACATGCTCATCCGCACCATAACAGATTCCCGTTACCACCGCCCCGACATCGCCGTCCAACCGCTGCTCAATGTCTGCACAAAGACGGTCACGCACCCGTACAAAAACATCTGTCCACGGTATGTCTCCCCGCGTAAGCGTGTCCTCAATTTGTTGTGTTTTCACCGATGCCACTCGCAAACGCGTACCGCCCGCAAGCCGCATCAGCTCCGAAAGACGGGAAGCGGTGCTGAATGTTTGGAGCTCAAAATCGGCCGTAAATTCATCGTACTTATCCAGCACCAATTCGGGATCGTTCGGGTAAAAGGCAACGCGTGTGCCGTGCGGCAGGTCACCGTCTTGCACCTCTAATAATACCGCGTTATCCTTTTCCACCACTCGCACATAAAGCGACAGCGTCTGCCCGACACACGCCTCAACAGGTTGTATTTTCCAAAAACAGGCCGCCTGATAGGAAAGCATCGCCAGCAGACACACAGCCGCTATCAAAGGAATGGCGCGAATATGCCGCAAAGTCGGAATACACACCGATATTGTCAAGATGATGGCGGAAATCACCGCAAAAACCATCCGCCACTCTGCCGACAACCACGGGCATATCAACAACACGATTAACCAGGCAATCCCCATTACCCAGCCCGGCCGAAGCACATGACGAATCATGATTTTTTCTTCGCATACTCCTTCATGCGCTGTTCTTTTGACAAAATACGCTTACGCAAACGAATATTTTCGGGAGTTACCTCCACCAATTCATCGTCATTGATAAATTCGAGCGATTGCTCGAGCGAAAGTACCGTGGGCGGTGTCAAACGAAGCGCCTCATCAGAGCCCGCCGCACGCATATTGGTAACATGCTTTTTCTTACAAACATTAACGGTAATATCTTCGCTTTTCGGCGATTGACCGATAATCATACCCTCATACACCGGTACCGACGGCCCGACAAACAATATGCCGCGATCCTGTGCGTTAAACAACCCGTAACTGCTGGTTTCACCCGTTTCAAACACTACCAGCGAGCCCTGCACACGTTGCGGAATATCACCCTTGTACGGCTCGTACCCGTCAAATACGCTGTTCATAATACCGTTCCCGTTGGTATCGGTCAAAAACTGCTGACGGTATCCCATCAACCCCCGCGACGGAATACGGAATTCCAAATGACTGGCCCCCGTATCACGCGTTCCCATATTGAGAAGTTCGGCTTTGCGAGAACCGAGTTTTTCCATCACGACACCGACATAGTGCTCCGGCACTTCAATCATCAGCAGTTCCATCGGCTCCAGTAAACCGCCGTTTTCGTCATGCTTATAAATTACCCTCGGACGACTGACCGCAAACTCATATCCCTGTCGGCGCATGGTTTCAATGAGAATCGACAGATGCAATTCGCCACGCCCCGACACCTCAAAAGCGTCGGTGGAATCGGTTTCACGAACGCGCATGCTCACATTCGTTTCCACCTCTTTGAACAACCGCTCACGCAGATTGCGTGAAGTCACAAACTTGCCTTCTTTGCCCGCAAACGGACTGTTATTGACCATAAACAGCATCGAAATCGTGGGTTCATCAATACGCACGAACGGACGCGCCTCGACATGTTCGGGGTCACACGCCGTTTCGCCGATATTGAGATCGGTAATACCGGTTACGGCAATTAAATCGCCAAGCTGGGCGGTATCGTGCTCGACGCGATGCAGCCCCTCAAATTGATATAATTTACCGATGCGCGCATGCGCGGTCGTCCCATCGCTCTTGCAAAGCGTTACCGCCTGTCCGTTCTTCACACGACCGCGTTCCACACGCCCGACGCCGATGCGTCCGACATAATCATCATAATCAATATTGGAAAACAAAATCTGCAACGGTCCGTCAATGTCTCCTTCGGGTGCGGGCACATGTTGTAAAATCGCCTCAAACAGCGGTTTCATATCACCCTCACGCACCGTCGAATCCAACGACGAATACCCGTCACGCCCCGACGCGTAAACCACGGGAAATTCCAACTGATCCTCGTCTGCACCAAGTTCAATAAACAAGTCCAGCAACTCATCAATAACTTCCGCAGGCCGTGCGCCGTCACGGTCGATTTTATTGATAACCACCACGGGGCGTTTACCGAGTCCGAGCGCCTTTTTCAGCACGAATCGTGTTTGCGGCATACAGCCTTCAAACGCATCGACCAATAACAGGACGCCGTCCACCATCATCAAAATACGCTCAACTTCACCGCCGAAATCCGCGTGACCGGGGGTATCCACGATATTAATCTTGGTATCGTTATACATAACCGCGGTATTTTTCGAAAGAATCGTGATGCCGCGCTCCCGCTCCAAATCACCCGAATCCATCACGCGTTCGGAGACTTGCTCGTTTTCACGGAACACCCCGCTCTGTCTGAGCAGTTGATCCACCAAGGTGGTCTTACCGTGGTCAACATGTGCGATGATTGCAATGTTGCGTAACTTTTCCTGCTTTGCCATGGTGTATTTCCCCTTATCCTGTATCAATAAAACTTCATGGGATTGACCGCGCGGCCATTCACGCGCACCTCAAAATGCAGATGCGGTGATGTACTGCGTCCCGTATTGCCGACCGTCGCGATAAGCTGTCCTTGTTTGACCTTGTCACCCGGTTTCACAAACAATTCGTGACAATGCGCATACAAGGTCTGATAACCGCCGCCGTGGTCGATAATAATATATTTGCCGTATGACCAGTACGAAGTACCCTTCGGGTCGCGGGCAACGATGACCGTACCGCCGTCAGCCGCCACGATGGGCTCGCCCGTCATATCCCGACTCCATACATCGATACCGCCGTGCCGTTTACTGCCGGATCCGGCTTTGAAATACTGGGATATGTACCGCGTTTCGGGCGTCGGCCACACAAATCGTCCGGTAGCATTGGCGCCGCCTTGATAGTACTTATCCAATGTTTTTGTACCATATGCCACGATCTGCGTCACCGGTTCTTTGACAACTTGTGACGAAGTGATAACGCTGGATATCTCCTTGCCGTCCAAATAGGTAACCGTCGCCGTAACACGCGCCTTACCATTTGCCCCTTTGGTACGCACGCGCTCAATACCCTCGTACGACGAAGCGTCTGCCACGCGTTTTATCTCGAATGGCACCTCTATCTCATAGTGAATGGTACCGGATACAACGGTCTTGAGATGTGCCTCGCTATCCTCGGCAGTCAGGCGTTGTTTCATCTCTTCGGTGTCAACAATACGGCTTTGCGGATACCGCCCGTCAATCAACTCCACCGTTTCAAAAAACGACGCGGTGACAGCGTCTTCCCCATTGCGGCTTTCCTCTAAAATGGTCTCCAACAACCGTTGTGCCTGGTTGCGGCCCGACACCGCCCCGTGAAACACACCGTCGATATACACCCCGCAAGCGCGGGCGAGGGCCACATCCGTACGCAATAACACATAATCGCAAATCTGCGTACGGTCTAAAATAGTTGCCTGTGGAACCATGTGCAGCGTGACATCCGGTTTCACGACCGTGTTAATTGTCGCTTCGGTCATTTCGAGACGCTCCTGCGCCATCGCAATTCCCGCCTGCAATTCCGTTTCATCGGATACATAACCAAAGGTTTCTCCCTCGGCGTCGGTAAGTGCTAAAGCGAAGGTAATACTGCTCCAATAACGGAAAGTTTGTTGTAATATTAACGCGGCACACACGATTGCCAGCACCGTCAAAACGCCTTTAAATACACGCCGATACCGCCGCACGGCATCAAGGGGCAACAACAAAATCTGCAAAATACCCAACATCGGTTTGCGGCGCCACGCGGCACCGACGCGCCGAATACCGCCTTGACAATGCTCCGCAAAGGTATGCAGTTTGGCACGCAGAGTGCGTCCCCGATGTTTGCGAAACCAATCGGCAACACGCCCCAATAACAGGCGAACGGGCAAAAACAATAGGGTAAGAAACCGCCCCATTCGATGCCATAACCGCACAGTCTGCACACCGGCATAATACGATATTCGATATACCGCTTCCATCAACGGCTTCCTCCCTTCACGCTTATTCCAGCACTCGTTTTAAGAATTGACCCGTATACGACTCCTCAACCGCCGCCACTTCGGCAGGGGTCCCGCAAGCGACCAGCGTTCCGCCGCGGTTGCCGCCCTCCGGTCCCAAATCCACAATATGGTCGGCGCTTTTAATCACATCTAAATTGTGCTCAATAACGATGACCGTGTTCCCGCCATCCACCAACTTTTGCAGCACTTCAATCAGTTGCGCGACATCCGCCGTGTGCAGTCCCGTAGTCGGTTCATCCAAAATATATACCGTACGTCCCGTTGCACGCTTGGCAAGTTCGGTAGCAAGCTTCACGCGTTGTGCTTCACCACCGGACAATGTGGTCGCGGGTTGCCCAAGCTTAATATACCCCAGCCCGACATCCATAAGCGTTTGCAGCTTGCGTGCAATCTTCGGCACGCTTGCAAAAAACTCGGTGGCTTCCTCCACCGTCATTTCCAGCACATCGTAAATGTTTTTACCCTTATACCGAACCTCCAGCGTTTCGCGGTTATACCGTTGTCCGTGGCACACCTCGCAGGGCACATAAATGTCAGGGAGAAAATGCATTTCAATTTTTAAAATACCATCACCTTGACACGCCTCACAACGCCCGCCCTTGACATTAAACGAAAACCGCCCCGCCGAATACCCATGCATCTTCGCATCGGTAGTAGACGCAAACAACTCGCGAATATCGTTAAACACTCCCGTATAGGTCGCGGGGTTGGAACGAGGCGTACGCCCGATGGGCGCTTGGTCAATGTTGATGACCTTGTCCAGATGCTCAACGCCCTCCATCGCGGTATGTGCCCCCGCTCGTGTATGGGCGCGATTCAGAACGGCGGCCAATTTTTTATACACAATCTCGTTAATGAGCGACGATTTTCCGGAACCGGAAACCCCCGTTACACAGTTAAACGCACCGAGTTTAAACGATACATCAATGTTTTTTAAATTGTTTTCCGACGCCCCGATAACGCGCAGTTCTTTGCCGTTACCCGTGCGCCGCTTTTCGGGGACGGGAACACGCCGTTTCCCGCTCAAATATTGTCCCGTAACCGACTTTTCACAAGCGCAGACATCCTCCACCGTGCCCGAACAAACGACCTCACCGCCGTGTACGCCCGCACCCGGCCCGATATCCACGATCCAGTCCGCGGCGCGCATGGTATCCTCGTCGTGTTCGACCACGATAAGCGTGTTACCGAGATCGCGCAATCGGCAAAGTGTTTCGAGAAGCTTCTCATTGTCCCGCTGATGCAGCCCGATGCTGGGTTCGTCCAAAATATACAGAACTCCCATCAGCGAAGAGCCGATCTGCGTTGCCAAACGAATTCGTTGACTTTCACCGCCCGACAGCGTTCCCGCCGCCCGCGACAGCGTCAAATATTCAAGGCCGACGCTGTTTAAGAATCCCAGCCGCTCCCGAATTTCTTTCAAAATACGGTCGGCAATCCGATGTTCG
This sequence comes from Acutalibacteraceae bacterium, assembly GCA_045595845.1. Lineage (GTDB taxonomy): Bacteria > Bacillota > Clostridia > Oscillospirales > Acutalibacteraceae > RGIG3009. The sequence continues at coordinate 58,454 of JAZOBF010000049.1, read as the reverse complement.
CGCTGTGACAGCGAGGCGTATAACTCATCCGTAAACTCAAGCAGTTCGGTCACCGATTTGTCGCACAAATCGGAAATGTTCACGCCCCCGACCGTCACCGACAAACTTTCCGGCTTTAACCGCTTGCCGTGACAATCGGGACACGGAACCTTGCTCATATATTGTTCAATTTCACTGCGAGCCCAATCGCTGGAGGTTTCGCGGTAGCGCCGCTCCAGATTGTTAACAATACCCTCAAACGCGGTAAAATACTCGCCCGATCCGTATTCCATTTTACGGTACATACGAATCTTTTCGTTGTTATTACCGTACAGGAGAATGTTTTGAATATTTTCGGGCAATTCGCCGAACGGCGTATCCAGCGAAAACCCGTAATGCGCCGCCAGTCCCTCATAGTACATCTGCGCAACCGTTCCGTAATCGTGATACCCCCACCCGCTCGCCGTGATAGCGTTTTCACGAATCGACAATTTGGGATCGTTCACGACAAGCGCAGGGTCCACCGACATGAACACACCAATACCCGTACACTTCGGACACGCCCCAAACGGGTTGTTGAACGAAAACATACGCGGTTTCAGCTCGTCCATGCTGAAGCCGTGTTCGGGGCACGCATAATTGAGCGAAAACAAGAGGTCTTCCCCGTTGGGAATATTGACGCTCAACAACCCGTCCGACAATGCCGTTGCGGTTTCAATCGAATCCGCCAACCGCCCGCGCACATCGTCGCGGATTACCAAACGGTCTACGACAATCTCAATCGTGTGCTTTTTGTTTTTCTCCGGCTTAATTTCCTCGGACAGATCGTAAATTTCACCGTCCACGCGTACGCGGACATATCCCGCCTTACGCGCGCTTTCAAATTCTTTTTGGTACTCACCTTTTTTGCCGCGCGCAATCGGCGCCAACAATTGAATACGGGTTCCATCGCCAAGTTCCAGCAAACGATCTACAATTTGGTCAATAGTCTGTTGACGGATTTCGCGCCCGCATACGGGACAGTGAGGAACACCGATCCTCGCATACAAAAGACGCAAGTAGTCGTAAATCTCGGTTACCGTTCCCACCGTTGAACGCGGGTTGTGCGAAGTGGTCTTTTGATCGATGGAAATGGCGGGCGATAACCCTGCAATGGATTCCACATCGGGTTTTTCCATTTGTCCCAAAAACATCCGCGCATACGAGGACAAACTTTCCATATACCGACGCTGTCCCTCGGCATAAATGGTATCAAAAGCAAGTGACGACTTACCCGAACCCGATAAACCGGTAAAGACAACCAGCTTATCGCGCGGGATGGTGACATCAATATTTTTTAAGTTGTGTTCTTTAGCTCCCTTAACGACCAACTTATCCAACATACACCAGGATTCCTTTACTGCTTTTTAAGTTTCTCAATCTCATCACGCAACCAAGCGGCGTGTTCAAATTCCAACAATTTCGCGGCATGGCGCATTTCACGCGTTAATTGCTCAATGCGTTGTTCACGCTCGGCGCGCGTGAGTTTTTTGCCCTTGTTATCCCGTGCCCGCTCCGTCGTGGGCGTAATCTGCAAAATATCCGACACCTGTTTTGTGATGGTGCGCGGCACGATCCCGTTTTCTTCGTTGTACCGCATTTGAATCTCGCGGCGGCGATTGGTTTCGGTAATGGCGCGTTCCATCGACGGCGTGACCGCGTCGGCATACATAATAACCTGTCCGTTCGCGTTACGCGCCGCGCGTCCGATGGTCTGGATAAGAGAGGTATCGGAACGCAAAAACCCTTCCTTGTCCGCGTCCAGTATCGCCACCAGCGATACCTCGGGAATATCCAATCCCTCGCGCAACAAGTTGATACCGACCAACACATCAAACTCACCAAGCCGCAGATCGCGAATAATTTCCATACGCTCCATCGTATCAATGTCGTGATGCATATACCGCACCCGAACACCCACATTTTCGAGATACGCCGTCAGATCCTCCGCCATCTTTTTAGTCAGCGTTGTGACAAGCACGCGTTCCGATCGGTCGGTACGCAACCGAATTTCATCCAGCAAATCGTCGATCTGCCCCTCGACGGGTTTGACCACCACTTCCGGGTCCACCAGTCCCGTCGGACGAATCACCTGCTCCACGGGCTCTCCCGAACGACTGCGTTCCAGTTCACCCGGTGTCGCACTAACAAAAACGACTTGATTGATATGCTCGTAAAACTCATCAAAATTGAGAGGGCGGTTATCGTACGCACTCGGCAAACGGAACCCGTAATCGATTAAACTGGTCTTACGAGCACGGTCACCGCCGAACATGCCGCGTACCTGCGGTAAGGTGACATGCGATTCATCCACAAACAGCAGAAAATCATCGGGGAAATAATCGAGCAGCGTAAACGGCTGCGAACCAGGCGCACGCCCCGATAAAATACGCGAGTAGTTTTCAATCCCCTTGCATATCCCGATTTCTCGGAGCATCTCAATATCGTAGCGGGTGCGCTGCAACAACCGTTGCGCCTCCAGCAGTTTGTTTTCCGCCTTGAACTCAAAAAGCCGCGCTTCCAACTCTTGTTCGATTTCGGCAATCGCCGCCTCCATCTTGTCGGGCGGTACAATATAGTGCGATGCCGGATAAATGCCGATATGCCCGAGCAAGCCTTTGAGTTCACCCGTCAGAGGGTTGACTTCGCTGATGCGGTCGATTTCGTCCCCGAAAAACTCCACGCGGATTACCGAATCGTGGGAATACGCCGGAAAAATCTCCACGACATCCCCACGCACACGGAATTTATTGCGCACGAAATTGATATCATTTCGCTCATATTGCAAATCCACCAATTTCGCGAGCAACTCATCGCGTTTTTTTACCATACCGGGGCGAAGCGAAATAATCATGTTCCGATAATCAATCGGACTTCCCAAACTGTAAATGCAGGACACGCTCGCCACAATGATAACATCCCGCCGCTCGGATAACGCACAGGTTGCCGAATGACGCAGTTTGTCAATCTCATCGTTAATAGCGGAATCTTTTTCAATATAGGTATCCGTAGACGGGATATACGCCTCCGGCTGATAATAATCGTAATAGGATACAAAATACTCAACTGCATTTTCAGGAAAAAACTCTTTAAACTCCGAGCATAGCTGTGCGGCAAGGGTTTTATTATGAGCGAGAACGAGTGTCGGCTTATTCACGTTCGCGATCACGTTTGCCATGGTAAAAGTCTTGCCCGAACCGGTAACACCCAAAAGCGTTTGTTCGCGTTTACCCGAAAGTACGCCTTTGGTGAGCGCTTTAATCGCCTCGGGTTGATCCCCCGTCGGCTTGTAGGGGGAATGTAACACAAACCGATCCACACGCTCACCTCACACAACAAATTCTCGACTGTATAGTATACCACAAAATTCATAATAAGTAAAGAAAGAGCCGATACTTTTTCGTATCGGCTCCCTTGGTTTTATTTTCTTTGTTTTACACCTTTTATCAAAAATACTAAAATTATGACAATAACCGCGGTCAACACCAACGCCATACCGCCGATGGACAACCATCGCCAAACGACATATCCGTCCGATTGATACCCGACGGGCGTATCTTCCGGCGGCAGTTTAACCGACGGCGCGTTATACTGCCACTCGGCGGCGGTCAAGCTCTCATTTTTGGCACCGATGGTGATGGTACTTTTTTCGGTTTCGGAACCCGTATACAGCACCGTTTTTAAGTTGTCGCATCCGTGAAACGCGTAACTGCCGATGCCGGTCACGCCGACGGGAATCGTAATACTCGTCAAGCCGCTGCACCCTGAGAATGCACTGGACGCAATACTTTTGACATTAGAGAGAATACCGATGCTGTTCAGACTGACACAATCCAAAAACAGGGTGCCATTGATGCTGTTAAGTCCGCGGCCGAGCGTAACCGTTTCCAATTTACTGCATCCCGAAAAAACGGCATAGCCCATGTCCTGTACGCTGTTAGGAATGGTGATGGCCGCGAGTGCCGTACACTTGGAAAACGCTTCCGAAGCAATGCTTTGCAATCCGTTGCCGAACACCACTGTCTCAAGTCCGGTGCATCCCAAAAACGCCTTTTCATCAAGCGTTGTAACCGTGTCGGCGACCGTAACACTTTTCAGTTGCACAGCCTCTGAAAATGCCGACACCGCCACCGTTTTGACACCACTGGGGATAGCATACTCCGTATCCGTTTTCCCTGCGGGATAATGAATCAGCGTGGTGCGCGCCTTGTTAAACAGCACCCCGTTCCACGCGCAATAAGACTTGTTCCCGAACGCGACGGAGATTTTCGTCAACGCCGTACACGACTCAAAAGCGGCCTCTTCCACCACCCGTACTTTAGCGGGAATTTTAATGGTTGTAATGTCCTTGCAATTGTCAAACGCGCGCTCTCCGATGCTCGTCACCGGATAGCCCTCAATGGAGGAGGGGATCTCCACCGCACCGGAAACAGCGGAATCCACATTAACAATAAGGGCCTCATCTTCGATGACATTGTAAGTGTAAATATCATATATCTTGTTTTCATATCCCGCCGCAGCCGAGACCTTTACGGAGAACAAGCACACGGTCACCATCAGCATCGACACGAAAGAGAAGCATTTTTTCATTCCCGCATCCCCTTTTAAAAGACTGTGGCAACAGTATAACACTCCGGCGTTAAAATTACAAGTCCCGCAAAAAGTCACGCTTGTGTAAAAAACTTGTCATTTTCTCTTTTCTTTCACCGAAAATCGTGGTACACTATATAGGATAACCTGTGCAATTTTTTAGGAGGACGACCATGCTGGAGCTCAAACACATCGGGTACACCGTCACGGACGGGGAGAATCCCCTTGATATTTTATCAGATGTCAGCCTGACGGTCGATGAGCGTTTTGTCGCGATCACCGGCCCGAACGGTGGCGGCAAATCGACGCTTGCGAAAATTATCGCGGGCATTCTCACGCCCACCACCGGTCAAATTTTGTTGGACGGTGAGGATATCACCAATCTAACCATCACCGAGCGCGCACAAAAAGGCGTGAGCTTTGCGTTTCAGCAGCCGGTGCGTTTCAAAGGCATTACCGTACACGACCTTTTGTCGCTCGCGGCAGGAAAGACCATGTCGGTATCGGAAGCATGCTCATATTTGTCCGAAGTGGGCTTATGTGCCAAAGACTACATTCACCGCGAGGTGAACGCCAGTTTATCGGGCGGTGAACTCAAGCGTATTGAGATTGCCACCGTTATGATTCGCGGCACCAAGCTCTCCCTTTTCGATGAGCCTGAGGCAGGTATCGACCTGTGGAGTTTTCAAAACCTGATTCAGGTGTTTGAAAATATGTATAAAAAACTGGGTGGCTCCATCCTGATTATTTCGCACCAAGAGCGCATTTTAAAGATTGCGGATAAGATCGTGGTGGTCGCAAACGGACGCGTATCCGATGTGGGCACCCCCGACATCATTCTGCCCAAAATGTTGAACGAGAGCGGTCCGTGCTCCGCCTTGACGGACAAGTTGAAATAAGGAGAGTTTCATGGATACGATTGAAAAAACCTTGTTGGAAGCAGTTGCCGATCTTCACAGCGTTCCCGAGGGTGCCTATAATATTCGCGCAAACGGGGAGCTGTCGAGCCGCAACACCACCGCCAACATTGATATCATCACAAAAACGGACAAGCCGGGCATCGACATTCGCATCAAACCCGGCACGAAAGGCGAAAGCGTGCACATACCGGTCATTATCAGTCAAAGCGGTTTGACCGAGCTGGTGTATAACGATTTCTTTATCGGTGACGATGCCGATGTTACCATCGTGGCAGGTTGCGGCATTCACAACAGCGGTGATAACGAGTCCCGTCACGACGGCGTGCATTCCTTCTTTGTCGGCAAAAACGCGAAAGTGCGCTACGTGGAAAAACATTACGGCGACGGCGACGGGAACGGCAAACGCGTCATGAACCCGCACACGGTAATCGTGTTGGAGGAGGGCGCCGCCATGGAGCTGGAAACCACCCAAATCAAGGGCGTGGATTCCACCAAACGCGTCACCGACGCGACGCTTGCAGACGGCGCTTCCCTCGTCATTCGTGAAAAACTCATGACACACGGCGATCAATTTGCCGAAACAGATTTTACCGTAGAGCTAAACGGCGAAGACTGTTCAGCAAATGTCATTTCCCGCTCGGTTGCGAAAGACCGTTCCAAACAACGCTTTTTATCCCGCATCAACGGCAACAACCGTTGCGCAGGGCATACGGAATGCGACGCCATCTTGATGGACGACGCCAGCGTATGCGCCATTCCCGAAATCACAGCCAATCACTTGGAGGCAAGCCTGATTCACGAAGCCGCCATCGGCAAAATCGCGGGCGAACAACTCATTAAACTGATGACACTCGGCTTAACCGAGCAACAAGCCGAAGAACAAATCGTCAACGGATTTTTAAAATAAGAAAACAACAAACAGGCACCGCCAACCCTTTATCGGTTGGCGGTGCCTGTCACATTGTAATGTTTATTTACCCTTGAGCAATTCACGGATATCCCGCAAAACATCCATTTCGGTCTCGGCGGGCTCACTGACTTCCTCGGCCGCCGCTTCTTCTTCCGCTTTCATGATAAGCAGTTCTTTGGTCTTGGTCTGTACCGCAAGCAGGATTTTCAGCGCTACAAAGATGCAGAACGCCACAATGAGGAAATCAATCACCGCTTGCAACAACACACCGTAACTGACGGCAACTTCCGCCGTTTCCACGCCGTCGACCACGGTAGCGGCCTTAAGCACCCATTTCCACTCGGTAAAATTAAGACCGCCGACCGCCAAACTGATAAGCGGCATAATGACATTGTCCACCAGCGCCGTGATAATCGCCTTGAAAGCATTACCAATGATAACCGCAACCGCCATATCGATGACATTGCCCTTGGAGATAAACTCTTTAAATTCTTCGAAAAACTTTTTCATGTATGTACCCTCCTTTGATAGCTTCATTATAAAAAACTCGTCGTTTTTTGTCAATGTTTTGTGCGAAGCTGTCGAAAAAAGTCCTGCAAACACGCCGCACACTCATCCTCTAACACACCGCCGACAAGTTGCGGCCGATGATTATACGGCAACGAGAACAAATCGACAAGCGAGCCGCACGATCCCGCTTTCGGATCGGCGGTACCGTACACCACACGATCAATCCGCGCATTGATGATTGCCCCCGCGCACATAGCACAGGGCCCCAGCGTTACATACAGCGTGCACCCCGACACCCGCCAGCCGCCGAGCGCCTCACACGCTCCGTTGATAGCGTCTATTTCGGCATGTGCCAACGCGTTTTTACCGCACTCACGCCGATTCCGACCGACGGCAATCACCGCATCCTCTTTGACGATCACGGCACCTACGGGGACTTCGCCCTCTGCAGCCGCTTGTTTTGCGGCGGTAAGTGCGTGCCGCATCCATTGTTCATCCGTCATGCTTATCCTCTTCCCATACTGTAAAACAAGGTGGCTAACATGCCGATCAAAGCGAGCACCATCGCAGGTGCAGACAACAACTTACCGACACGCTCGTTCACCCGAAGCAACGACACCCCGTTGCCGAGCGGTTTGGAACGCGCCATGCGGCACATAACCGTCAATACCACAGCACCGACGGCGGTCACCGCCACGAAGGTAACCGTGTGAATCGTCTCCCGTTGTTCGGGATAACATTTGCCGAAAAAAGTCAACAACACCGACATCAAATTATTGGTGAAGTGAAACAGCATGGCGGGCAGGATACTGTCGGTCTGTACCACCAAATAGCCCATCACCAAGCCTAAAATGAAAGCAAACGGGATTTGCAGGATATTCCCGTGGAACAAGCCGAACAGCACGGCGGACACCACCACCGCCAGCCCGTCCCCGTGCACGCGCAGGGCACCGAGAATATACCCGCGGAAAATCATTTCCTCCACAATGGCGGGAAGCACCGCCGTAGACACGATGTTAAGCAACAAGCTCACCAAAGTCGGCTCTATCAAATCCGGCATCTCGGGTTCGGGGATTCCCAAGGTCGTCAACCAGTTCATCAGCCAACTTGCCGCTATATTGGCAAAAACCGCGATGGCCATCCCGCCGAACACACCGACCAAGAGCACGCCGCCACCGACACGCTTCGAGGCAAACGGGTTCTGTCGGTATCCGGCGACAAGTGCCGCCACCACGGCAGGCACCGCCAAGCACAACAGATACACCAGCATATTGAGCAGCATATAGCGCTCGTAAGTCGTAACCCACGCCGTCACGCGGGCAAGCAGTCCCAACTGCGAAGCGACGGTAAGGACAAGCTCCGTTGCCATCATAGCCAGCAGTATGACTGCGACAAAGGTGCCGGTCTGTTTCAGCTGACGCGCTTCCCGTTGTTCGGGTGTGATATACCGGTCATACAGCTCCATACGCTTCGCTCCTTTCGCTTTCCCCAGTATACCGCAAAATGCACAAAGACGCAATAAAATTCCTAAAAAGATTAAAAAGGTGTTGCCTTTATTCGAAAAAACCAGTAAAATAGAACCACAGTTCATACAAGGAGAACGATATTGATGGCTAAAATTCAAATGACAACCCCGCTCGTCGAAATGGACGGCGACGAAATGACGCGCATTCTGTGGCAGGCAATCAAAGAAAAACTCCTGCTGCCGTTTGTGGATCTCAAATGTGAATACTATGACCTCGGTCTTCCCTATCGCGACGAAACCAACGATCAAGTCACCGTAGATGCGGCGAACGCGATTAAGAAATACGGTGTAGGCGTCAAATGTGCAACCATCACCCCGAACGCCCAACGCGTGGAGGAATACAAACTCAAGGAAATGTGGAAAAGCCCCAACGGCACGCTCCGCGCCATGTTGGACGGCACGGTATTTCGCGCCCCCGTTGTCGTAAAAGGCATCACTCCCAGCGTTTCCACATGGGAGAAACCCATCACACTCGCGCGTCACGCATACGGCGATGTGTACAAAAACTCCGAATTGTATGTGGACGGTGCCGCTAAGGCGGAACTGCTCGTGACGTATCCGGATGGCAAAACCGACCGCAAACTCATTCACGATTTCACGGGCGGCGGTATCATTCAAGGCGTGCACAATACCGATAAATCCATTGGAAGCTTCGCCCGCGCTTGTTTCAACTACGCGCTGTCGTTAAAGCAAGACTTGTGGTTCTCCACCAAAGATACCATTTCCAAAATATACGATCATCGGTTTAAGGATATCTTTGCCGAGATTTACGAGGCTGAGTATAAGGATGCTTTCGAGGCGGCAGACATCGAGTATTTCTACACCCTCATCGACGATGCGGTCGCACGCGTCATCCGTTCTAAGGGCGGCTTTATCTGGGCGTGCAAAAACTACGACGGTGATGTCATGAGTGATATGGTTGCCACCGCTTTCGGCTCTCTTGCCATGATGACCAGCGTGCTGGTCTCTCCCGACGGCAAATATGAGTACGAAGCGGCACACGGCACGGTCACCCGCCACTATTACAAACACCTGAAAGGTGAAGAGACTTCCACCAACTCCGTCGCCACCATCTTCGCGTGGTCGGGTGCCTTGCGCAAGCGCGGCGAGCTGGATAATCTGCCGGACCTTTGCGCCTTTGCAGATCGTCTCGAGGCGGCTACGCTCGGCACGATTGAGGACGGCATCATGACAGGCGATTTGTACCTGTTATCCACCCTTAAAAACAAGAAAAAAGTAAACTCTCTTGAATTTTTGGATGCCATTGCCGCAAAACTTGCTTGACATCCACATAAATCCGTGTTACAATACACACCGTTAAACAAGGGGTGCTGAGCAATCGGCTGAGAGGAAGTTCGCTTCTAACCCTGTGACCTGATCCGGATAATACCGGCGTAGGAATGTTTACGAAACGCAGCGGTTTAAGCGCGCAAACATCTGCTTTTCTCACATCCTATCCGTATTTTTTCGGATAGGATGTTTTTTATTTTCATAATAAGGATGTGTTACTATGTCTGTTCGCAAACAATCTGTTTATCGACTGACCGAAAGTGCTCTGATGCTCGCGATCGCCGCCGTGTTAAGCGTCATCAAACTGGTGGATATGCCGTATGGCGGCAGTGTCACCGCCTGCAGTATGTTACCGCTTCTCGTTATCGCATACCGCTACGGCACACGCCACGGTCTGTTCACCGCGTTCACCTACGGTTTGATTCAACTGTTACTGGGGCTCGATAATTTCTCTTACGCCACCTCTTTTGGTGCCGTAGCGGCCATTGCCGTTTTCGATTACCTCCTCGCCTTTTTAGCTTTAGGCCTTGGCGGCATGTTTCGCAAAAAACTGCCGCAAGGCATGGCGCTTGGTATCGCCGCCGTCATAACCGGCATTTTGCGGTATCTGTGTCATGTCATTTCCGGTTGTACGGTATGGGCGGGCTTGTCCGTCCCCACCGCCGAAGCTCTGATTTTTTCTCTCTCCTACAACGCGACCTACATGATCCCCGAAATCATCATTTTAACACTCGGCACCGTATATGTATCGCGCTTGCTCTCTTTGGAGAGTGACAGCATTTCCCGCGCCGCCATTCGCCGCGTACAGGGAAGTACTGCCGCGACCGTGTTGTCGGGGATTGCGTATACTATCCTGTTCTTGACGTTGGTTGGTGATGTGATTTACATCGCCCCCGCCCTGCAAAATGCCTCGAGCGGGGAATTGTTTTTTGCCGGTCTTGCCGCATTAAACTGGCTCGGCGTTGCCGTGTTTACCGCCATCGGCATACTCCTGTTCGTCGTCTTAAAATTCATTTCCCGCTTCAAACGCTAAACAAACGGCTCCGTCGATGACGGAGCCGTTTCCCATTATATACGAAATTCTTTTTGCAAAACGCTTTGCACACTTTCCGCTATCGGCAGATCGCCGAATCCCGTACACAGCGAATCTTTCATGCGGTACGGATGTCCCACCGCGCAAAGCAAGGGAATATCGTTCTCCCCGTCACCAAACGCAATCGCCCGGTCGGGCGATACCCCGAATTTTTGCATAACCGCACGCGCCGCCGCACCTTTGTCCGCTCCCGCGGCAACCAATTCGGTTGTGCACTCATTTTGATACGCCACACGGAACGATTCATGCAACCCCGTCACCGTTCCCGTCGGCAACTCCAGCTTTAAGTAATCCTCAGGAATTTCCATCGGCGTGTGTACCCGTTTTCCATCGACGGGCGTGTTGCCCACACAATAGATGTGCTCGCGCCCGTAAACCGCACCCCCGCCGTAACGAGCAAGCAATTCCTTGGATTTGCACTTCATCAACGGCTTTTTGTATAATACACAATTCTTGTGCATCACGAGTGCGCCGTCCATACACAAAAACACCAAACGGAAAAACAGCGGTCCAAACAGCGATCTCATCTGCGCGTACGGTCTGCCCGTGGCAATCACCACCGTAATGCCGCGATCAAGCAAACGGCGCAACTGTGACATCGTATCCACTGAAATTCCTTGTTCGGTTTTTGGAAGCAGCGTGCCGTCCACATCGCAAAATACCATGCGCAACATCCTGTTTGTCACCTCATTTCATCTCAACAATCGTTACACCGGTCTCGCCCTCGCCGTACAACCCCAAACGGAACGATTTCACACCGGCGCACGATTTAAGATGCGCGTGTACCGCCGCACGCAGTGCGCCCGTTCCTTTTCCGTGAATGATGGTCAGTCGGTCAAGTCCGCCGAGCCGCGCGTTATCCAAAAATCTGTCCACTTCCAAAAGTGCTTCGTCGGTTGTTTGCCCCCGCAGGTCCAACTCGGTCTGCGCGTTTCGGTTGGAGCGTGATACATCGGTATACACACCGCCCTTGCCCTTTGTAACGGGGTGGGCGGTTTTTTTCTCAATCAACCGCAGATTATCCGAGGATACCCGTGTGCGAATAATACCCGCTTGCACCTCCACCGATCCGTTTGCATCAGGTAAAGCCGTCACAACGGCGGCTTTATCAATATCCACAATTAAAACCTCGTCACCAATCACAAGCGGTCTGGGTAATACATATGCGCCGCGTGTTTTATGAGTAACGGGATCAATATCCTCTTCGAGTTTGTTTAAACGACTGCGAAGCCCGGACCGTGCCGCCATCGCTTTTTTGGAAAAATCAGCCGCATTTTTTTGTTTGCGAAGCGCATCCAACTCGGCAATCAGATCCTCCGCATCGCGTCTTGCGCGCTCTACCACACGACGCGCTTCATCCCGTGCATCGTCAAGTTCTCGCTCTTTTTGTGCCTGTAATGCACCGAGTTCCTCTCTTGCCTGTGCGTTTGCGACCTGCGCGGCACGGGTTGCCTCTTTGGCGTCTTGTAACTCACGTTCGAGGGACAGACGCTTTTCTTCCAGCACGACCACCACATCCTCCAGGCGGCGATCATCCCCCGATACCAGTGAGCGTGCCCTTTCCACAACCGACGGGTCCATACCGAGCCGTTCGGTAATGGCAAACGCATTGGAACGCCCCGGCACCCCAACCAGCAACCGATAAGTAGGACGAAGCGATTCCACATCAAATTCGCAACTACCGTTTTCCACGCCTTCGGTCTGGATGGCATAGGCCTTCATTTCGGCATAATGCGTCGTTGCCGCCACTCGCGCACCTTGCGCGCGTAACCGCTCAATTATGGCGGTTGCCAGTGCCGCACCCTCAACGGGGTCCGTACCCGCTCCCAGTTCATCGAGCAGTACCAAACTATGTTCATCCGCTTCGCTTAAGATGCGGATCAAATTCGTCATATGCGCCGAAAAGGTGGATAGTGACTGTTCAATCGACTGCTCATCTCCGATATCGGCAAGCACGGTTTTGAACACCGACAGCCGACTGCCGTCACGCACCGGCGGCATCAACCCGCACATTGCCATCAAGGTGAGCAGACCAATGGTTTTAAGTGTTACCGTTTTTCCTCCCGTATTCGGGCCCGTAATGACCAAGGTGTCAAACGCGCCGCCGAGTTCCACATCGATCGGCACGACTTTTTTCGCATCGATCAACGGATGCCGCGCTTTGTTCAGTATACTATGTCCATCGTCGGTCACCTGCGGCACCGACGCTTTCATCTGATACCCCAATCGCGCTTTGGCAAAGATCAAATCCAGACCGACGAGCACCGTATAATCGTCAATAATAGCATCGGCAAACGAACCTACCTCGGCGGATAATGCCGCGATAATACGTTCAATCTCTGCCGTTTCCTGCGACTGCAATACTTTGAGTTCGTTGTTGGCTTCCACCGCACCCATCGGCTCAATAAACACGGTAGCACCCGATGATGAGGTGTCGTGAACCAAACCCGCGATTGCCGCACGGTGCTCAGCTTTCACAGGCACCACGAAGCGTCCGCCGCGAATGGTCACAATCGGTTCTTGCAACGCTTTTTGCGCCGTTTGGGAATGAATCAGTTTATCCAACTGTTCCCGCACTCTCGCAGACGCCGCGCGCATCTTACGGCGAATGGTATACAGCTCAGGCGACGCTTGATCGCTGACCTCGTCTTCCGATATTACCGTGGTACGAATGCGGTCTTCCAAGTATTTGTTCGGAGCAAGCGACGAAAATCGATCGTCTAAACAGGTTGCCAAGCCCTCACAGTGGGCATACCATTCCGCCACGGAACGGATACCGCGAAGCGTCCCCGCGATACGCAACAACTCTAAAAGCGAAAGCGCCGCACCCGCCTGTGCGCGTCGCAACGCATTCGAGACATTCTTCACATCCCCGAATGGCGGCGCGCCGAATTTGGCCATCAAGCAAAACGCCGCATCCGTCTCGGCAAGCATACGCTGCACCTCACCGAGGTACGGGGAGGGAACAAGGGCGCGCGCCAACTCTGCCGCATCCTCACAGGTAGCCTGTGAAGCCAGCAGTTCCAGCACCTTATCCAGTTCCAATGCGCGATAATGCTTGTTCATGATGTCGTTCCTTACAAACTATGATAAAAATCCAATGTATGAAAGCCACGCCCCAGTTGGGCGAGTAAAAACCGCTCAACAGCCTCTCCGAGCACCGCCATATCCGCCTCGGGCAAAGAGAACGCAAAACATTTTTCAAACGGCGCATATACGATATGCCGAAGCGCCGCCATGGCACCGCCCGACAACACCATCGTACCCTCTGCACCGTGTTCTTCACAGGTCACCTCACCGCGAAGCGGCGAAAACCGCGTACACGCCTGTGTCCCGCACTGCGCACATTGCGCCACGGCGGGCATATACCCCGCCTTACACAAAAGCCGCAGTTCGGCTACCGCCTTAATAAGAGCGTGGGAACGCGTTCCCTGTGCCAAGTAATGGAGAGCGTTTAACAGTAATCGCAGCTCTTCCCCGGCTTCTTCCTCAGCAGGGGCAAGCACCCCCGCCAACTCACAAAAATACTGTGCGAGCGCAAGCTTTGTAAGCTCTCCCCGCACCTCAAAAAACACCTGTAACGGTTCCGCATCGTCTACTATGTATTTATCCCGCCCTTTGTACAAAGATAAGCGGGAATAGCAAAGCAACTGGGTAGCACTGCCGTTGCGGTTTTTAATTTGTCTGGCACCTCGCACCGACGCGCGAATAACACCCACATCACGAGTGAGCGCCGTCACGAAACGATCCGACTCGCCAACCATATTATTTTCGCGTATGATCAGTGCGTCGGTCGTCAGTTTCACGCTTGTGTTCCTCCGCATTCGCTACAGAATTTTCGCCCGATGCGTACACATCCACCCCACAATAGCGCAGATAATCGTGTACTTTTCCGGTTTTTTGAAAGGTCGCCCATAATTTATCCCGATCCATATTCCGCCGCCTCCGTTCACTATTACTTTGAACGAAAGCGCCCGTCTTCATACAGGAAAATTTTACAACCGATACCCAAATCCGTTAAGAAGTCCCTGACGGTTACGCCAGTCCTCTTTTACCTTCACCCAACACTGCAAATTCACATGCGCGCCGAGTGCTTTTTCCATCTCCTCGCGCGCCGCCGTGGAGATACGCTTGAGCATCGCGCCCTTTTTGCCGATCACCATACCCTTGTGCGTATCGCGTTCACAGAAAATTTCCGCCTCAATATCCAAAATGGCGCCGCGCTCGGTTTCGCGTTCTTCCATGTGCTCGATGACAACTGCAATACCGTGGGGTATCTCATCGCGCAACGCGAGTAACATCTGCTCGCGGAGCAATTCTGCGGCCAGCACCTTTTCGGGCTGATCGCTGACCGCATCCGCCGGGAAAAAGTGCGGACTTTCAAAAATATAGTTGGCAAGCTCAGATAACAGCTCGTCCACACCCTCGCCCGTCAAAGCAGACACGGGTAAGATGGCTTCAAAAGCGAATTCCTGCCGCCATGTGTCAATGCAAGTAAGCAGATTGGCTTTATCCTCGACGGTATCAATCTTATTGATAACCAGTAACACCGGCAATTTTTGTGCACGGAATTTGGCAATCAGCTCGCGTTCGCTGTCCCGCACAGTAGCGGTGGGTTCGACGATGAGCACACCGACATCTACCCCGTTCATCGCTTCCCCGATGGATTTCACCATGAAATCCCCGAGTCTTGTACGCGGACGATGCGTACCGGGTGTATCCAAAAACACATATTGTACCGTATCCCGCGTCAAAACACCCATGATACGGTTGCGCGTCGTTTGCGGCTTGTCCGACACAATGGCGACCTTCTGACCGACCAATGCGTTCATAAGCGACGATTTGCCGACATTCGGACGGCCGACCAACGCGATAAATGCAGAAGTTGTGTTCATAACTTTACTCTCCATTTCCATACAAACAACACCGCCCCTACCGCGGATACTGCCAAGCCGGCCGGCTTGTAGACATGCTGACACCAATCGGCAAAAATTCCCAACCATACGGCGGGTTTCCAAAACAACAATATAGCAACCACTACCGCGGCGAGCGCCGCTACCAACACGGCACCTGCCGCCATATCCTTTGCCGCACCGCTGAGCGGATGAAGCTCGGTGGAAACACGGTCAATTGCCCGCTCCACGGCAGAATTAAAGAGCTCCGCCACCAACACCGCGGCAATGGTCAGCACCAAAACGGCACTCTCGGCACAGGACAAGGAAAAGTACGGTGACAACACCAGCACATAAAAAGCGATCACCAGATGCAATCGAAAATGCCATTCTTCGCGCATACACCGCCAAACACCGCGCGCCGCAAACCGAAACCCGTTAAGTATCTTCCAGCACATAACTACTCCCGCGGGGTAACCCCACCTGTTTCATGACGGTTTCTTCTTTTTCGCGCATCTGTACGGCTTCCATGCCGCCCTGCACATGATCGTATCCGAGCAAATGCAACATAGAATGAACGGTAAGGTATCCCACCTCACGGTTAAAAGAATGCCCGTAATCCTCTGCCTGCTTTTCTGCTTGTTCCAGCGAAAGCACAATGTTACCGAGCAATTTTTCTCCTGTTTCGGGGTTCACATCGTAAACCCCGTTTTCCCCAAGCGGGAACGAGAGCACATCAGTCGGCGCGTCAATCCCGCGCTGTTTCAGGTTGACCTGATGAATATAGTCGTTATCCACCAGTGTAACGTCCACCTGCACCGAGCCGTCCATCTCTTCGAGTTCCAGCACGGCGTGACAACAACGGCGAATCAGCAACCGCAAACCGGTTGGAATCTTGACGGTCTTTTGCTGATTTTCAATATCCACACGGAGTTTTTTAAGCATTCCGACTGCGCTTCCCTTCCTTGTTTTTTTCATACCGCTCATACGCTTCGATAATGCGTTGCACCAACTGATGCCGCACTACATCTTTTTGCGTAAAGGTACAAATCGATACATCCTCAACACCTTTGAGCACCCGCATGACCTCGCGCAACCCGCTCTGTTTGCCTGACGGCAGATCAATCTGGGTAATATCGCCGGTCACCACCATCTTGGAATTGAATCCGAGACGGGTTAAAAACATTTTCATCTGTTCGGGCGTCGTATTTTGGGCCTCATCCAAAATCACGAAACTGTCGTCCAAAGTCCGCCCGCGCATATACGCAAGCGGCGCAATTTCGATGTTGCCGCGTTCCAAATACTTCTGATAGGTTTCGGTTCCCAACATATCAAACAACGCATCATACAGCGGCCGCAAATACGGATCGACTTTTGATTGCAAATCTCCCGGTAAAAACCCCAGCTTTTCGCCTGCTTCCACCGCGGGACGCGTTAGAATGATACGATTCACCTGCTTTGCGCGAAATGCCTCGACCGCCATTGCCACCGCCAGATAGGTCTTACCCGTACCCGCAGGCCCGATTCCCAATACGACGGTGTTATCGCGAATGGCTTCCACATACCGCTTTTGCCCCAGCGTCTTTGGCTTAATGGCGCGCCCTTTTGCGGTAATGCAAATACTGTCCCCCGTCAGTGTAGGCAGTTCATCGTCCGCCCCCTCGTTCACAAGCGTTAACACATACCGCACATTCTGTTCCGTCAACTGTTCTCCACAGTTAAGCAGGCGCAACAATCCCTCAATGGCACGAACGGCTTTGGCAACCGCCTCCGGTTCACCGCTGACTTTAAGCTCGCTGTCGCGACTGAGGACGGCGACACCGAGTTTCTGCTCAATCATACGAATATTTTCATCGAAACTCCCGAACAGCGCCACCGCCTGTTCCATACGGTCAAACTGGATGATCTGTTCTATGATGTCCGCCTCCTGCGTTTTTTACTATTATAACAGTATACCATAAAAAAACGCACTTGTCATCAGTCAAACATCATTTTTTTATTTCTAACGGTTCACTCCGCCCAATAGTTTCCACACAAGTATAGGTCCCTGTTATTGTCCATCCATCGACGGTTTTTTGTTCGGACACGGCTTGCGCTTCAATGGTCACTTCCCCGCTGAGTTCCTCAACCAATGCTGAAAGCCGCGCTACCGCCTCCCCGCGTGCCGCCTCCTCGGTTCGCGTGCATCGTTCGGTTTCGGCAAATACAAGTTTCGTCATCTCAATCCCGACAGGCAAGCCTTTCCCGTAGGCACGAAGCGGATATTGCTGCGTTTGTTGCGTGTACTCTCCCTCTATATGGGCACTCGCATACAACGGAATGCGCACACCGAAAACATATAAACACGGACGGGATACGGTTCGCGGATGGGCACTCGGCACGCGCTCCTCAAACGGCACATGAACGCTCAGCGTACGCGTGGTGCGTGCCGTCACGACGCCTTGTGCGTGCTTGAGAAGCGGCCCGACTTTACTGTCCATCACGCCGCTGATCAGTAGGGTTCCTTCGGTCACGGCATCCCCCGCCTTAACCATTGCCTGCCCGCTGACAGCATCAATATCGACGATCACACCGTCCCGCGCGGCGACAATGTTCGCGGGTTCATCCGGCAAAATGGGCTGTGCCTCTTGTCGTTCTCTAACTTCTACGACCGCGGTACTCCCCTCAAAATTAACTGTCAGCCACACCAGTTCGGGCATGCGTTGCAAAGCGGTTAATTGCAAATCGGGAACATCCACGCCGTTAAGCGACGCACCTTCATAAATGCCGAGCGGATACAGTACTTCACGAACGGCTTGCTCGGACACGCGTTGGTTCCCGACAATACGCACCACCCACAAACGGGAGGCGAGCAATTGTAGCAACACCAACCCCAACACCGCCCCTGCCGCGAGGCCCCACCGCAGTCGAAACGGCCGTAATAAGAACGGCAACCCGTACCGTTTCTTCACCCGCATACGCACCGATGCGGCGCGTGCGACGGGGCGCAGTTCGCGGTAACGGTGTGCTTTGCAACGGCAAAACAGCGAAATACCGCTGTAAGAAATATCCCATAACGCAATTTCGCGTTTGGCCGCCTCGTTTAAAAACCGTTCGGGAAATCCGCCCTCACATTCCAACCGTACGCTTCCCGTGAACATGACGCTCCTCCTCTTTATAAAAATTCAAGCGAACACAATCGACCGGTAATAACGGCACACGCGGGATTGAGTGCGGTCATGCATAATTCCCGTCCCGTAAAGCGAACGGTCCCGCTCACGGTACGCACCTGTATTTGATCCTCGTCGTATTTGATAATTCCGCGGCATCCCTCGAGCAACACCTGTCGGTTGCCTGTCAACTCCATACGGGTAACGGATGACAAGACGCCCATCGGCAAATCCAACGCTTTTTCCATTTTTTCGGAGACGGCGTTTTTCGTTTTGCGTTTCATAGCAATCCCCCTTACCTTTCTTTCAATACCTATGTTACGGCTGAGGGAATAATACCCGCATCTCCCGACATATATAAACATCAAGGAGGGGTGGTATGGTCACCTACATCATCTGTCGCCGGCGTGTGCGAACCGCCTGTTGCGGACTCGCCGTTGCATGTTGTGCAGCCATCCTGTTACTGTACCCCGACACGGTCGCGGGGGGTATCAGCCGCGGTTTATCAATCTGCGCATCCATCATCATTCCTTCTCTGTTTCCGTTTTTGGTGCTGGGCGGCTTTTTATCAAAATCGGGTGTCGCGTCGGCAGTTGGCAGCCGCTTGGAGGGTGTGACACGCCTGCTGTTCGGTCTGCCGGGATGCTGTGCGGCGGGAATTCTGATTGCCTTTGTCGGTGGCTACCCCGCAGGCGGGACGGTCATTGCGGAGTTAGTACGCTCCAAGCAAATCACGCACGACGAGGGGGAACGCATGCTCCGCTTTTGCGTGTGCGGCGGTCCCGGTTTTGTCATCAGTACGGTCGGCGCGGGATTGATGGGCAGTTTGACGCTCGGACTGATTCTCTTTACCGCCCATATCGCGGCGGCTGTCCTGTTAGGGGTGTTGGGCGCACCGATGCACAGCCGCCGCAAAACACCGACTCCCCCCGTGAGCCGCCCTCACGTATCGTCGGTATCTGCCTTTGCGGAGTCGGTCACCACCGCTTGCACAACGCTTCTCTCCCTGTGCGGCTTTATTCTTCTGTTTTCGGGCGTTCTTGCATTGCTCGACATGCTGATTCCCGCAAACCATACGGCCACCGCCCTGTTATCCTGCTTGCTGGAAGTCAGTTGCGGATGTGTTGCGGCCGCCAAACTTTCAACGCTTGCCCCCTTTATACTCGGTGTCGCCATCGGTTT
The DNA here is from genome assembly GCA_045595845.1 of Acutalibacteraceae bacterium. Classification (GTDB taxonomy): domain Bacteria; phylum Bacillota; class Clostridia; order Oscillospirales; family Acutalibacteraceae; genus RGIG3009. The sequence goes on along the minus strand of JAZOBF010000049.1, from coordinate 38,375 downwards.
CGGCGGCTTGTCGGTACATTGCCAATTAGCGGCTTTACTGGCCGGAACGGGTGTGTTCACACCGCGGTTTTGGTTTTTTCGCCTGCTGCACGGCACCCTTACCGCCTTGCTGACACTCTTGTTACTTCGCATGATACCGATCACCGTGCCGGTATTCGGCACAACCACCCTGACGGTACAAGCGGTATCGGGTTCTGTCGGAATTTCGGTGTTCTTACTCCTGCTGTGCGGAATTTGGTTGCTTTCTGTTGACAAAAGAGAAGGCGTCACCTATAATTAAAGCATAACCACAACTGAGGAATTCTCGTTCGCCGTTGCCTTGTCGCTTGCGATCCGCCAGGATAGCGGCGCTTCGCGGCTTAGGCGAAACAAAAATTTCTCGATTTGTAAGGGCAACGCGTTTCTGCCGCCGAATTTTTCGTGCGGAGAAGCGCAAGACTGCCGCAAGGCTGACGCCTTGCAAAATCGAGCGCAAAGCCGCACGGATAAAGGCGGCGAGCGAAACTATGACAGGGTTCGAATCCTGTCACACTAACCACAACTGACGCACTCGAACCCGCCTCAAACGGCGGATTTTCGGTGCTTTGTGGTTTGTTATCATCGCAAGGCGATTCCTTTTGCCGCACCCCAAATCATCCCCCCAATGTGTCGCTTACATTCCCCAAAATGGGCATGGTGTATCTGCTCGGTATCGCTGTTGTTGCGGCGATTATCGCCACCTTCTTGCCGGTGTGGAATGCCGCTAAGAAAAAACCGGTTGATTCTATCCGCGCGTTATAAGTATAAAAGAAAAACAGCCACCCGTATGGGCGGCTGTTTTTATGATTGTTTTAATTGTCGGCTTTTTGCATTTCTGCTTGGATGGCGGGATCGTGAGAAAGTAACGGAGAAATATCCTCGCCACCAATTTTACGCCGGACATAGTTGCCTGTAATTTTGGCTACCAGCGGTGTGAGTACTACCACGCCGATCAAGTTGGGAATCATCATCAAACCGTTGAAGGTATCCGAAATGTCCCAGGCAAGCGAAGAGGTCATTATCGCACCGGAGATGGTCATCAGAACGAAAATTACCTTATAAACCTTTGCGCCCTTAGAACCGAAGAGATATTCCACGGCTTTGGCACCGTACTGCGACCAACCGAGAACCGTCGTGAAGGCAAAGAAGAACATCGCGATCGCCAAGAATTTTTCGCCGACAGAACCAAAGGTGGCAGCAAAGGCGCCGGATGCCAACAAAGCCTTATCCTGAATCAGCGCTACACCGCTCTCCAGGTCCACCAGACCGGAGGAGAGGATGACCAATGCGGACATCGAGCAGATCACGAAGGTGTCCATAAACACTTCGAAAATACCCCACATACCTTGCTTGACAGGTTCTTTGACATTCGCGGAAGAGTGAACCATAACGGCAGAACCCAGGCCTGCTTCGTTGGAAAACACGCCGCGCTTACAACCGTTGACGACAACCTTGGTAATGAGACCGATCAAACCGCCGCCCGCTGCTTTCATGTTAAAAGCGTAACGGAAGATGGAGGCAAACACATCGTCAAGTTTGTTGAAATTTATGCCAAGAATGATCAGCGAACCGACGATATACAGGATTGCCATAAACGGTACAACTTTTTCGGCTACGCTTGCGAGTCGTTGCAGGCCGCCCACCACGATGAGGCCGACAATCACCACTAACACAGCGCCGATAATGTAATTGATGACAGGAACATTCGCGAGTGTTCCTAAATCTATGTTCTTGAAAAATGCGTTAGAAACATTTTCTGTAATACTGTCGACCTGGCTCATATTGCCGATGCCGAAAGAGGCCAGAATGGTAAATACGGCAAAGAGGATGGCTAAAACATTGCCGAGACCGCCGCAACCTTTTAATTTGCCCAACCCGTTTTTCAAATAATACATCGGGCCACCGGACCACTCGCCTTCGGTGTTCCGCTGACGGAAGTACAAACCAAGAACAATTTCACAAAATTTGAGCGCCATGCCTAAAAACGCTGCAAACCACATCCAGAAAATCGCGCCGGAGCCACCCGCAACGATGGCTGTCGCGACACCGACAATGTTACCCGTTCCTACCGTAGCGGCCAGTGCTGTACACAATGCCTGAAACTGGGAAATTGAGTGCTTGTCAGCTTTGACGGCAGCTTGCTTTTTGTGAAAAAGGCTGCCGATGGTCATTTTGAACCAATGACCGATGTGTGATACCTGGAACACCTTGGTCGCACACGTTACGATAATGCCGACACCGATGAGCAGGAACACGCCGTAATTCCATACGAAACCGTTAACGGCATCGTTGATTTTTGTGATGAACTCCATGTCATCAACCTCCTGTGAAAAATTTAAAGCGGATCGCATTACCATGCGATCCGCAAAAAGACAAGGTCACCCTATTGATTTAGAATAGGGGAGAAAACTTTGTCCTTTTGCCTGAGAGATTAGCGCATACGCGCTTTGCACCTTCGGCACCCAACTTAATGGGGTTCTCCAAAGCTCCGTCAACCTACAGTCCTCATCCAAAACGGACACCTGAGAGTGTTACTCCTTCAGTAGCGGATCTCCGCATCTCCTGCAGGTTTCAACCGGATATTTACTTGAATGATTGCTATTATAACCCAATGTGCGACAAAATGCAACCTTTTTATTCAATAATTTGATATGGTTTTGTGAGTTCCAGTAACCGAGCCCCTAAAGTGACGGTCATACACAGTCCTTCGGGTACATATTCCTCTTGCTCAACCGCCCCCTCACGACGGCATTCTCCCGCAAGTGCGCCTTTGTCAAAGGGGAACAGCAGTTTCACTTTCCGTCTGTCGGGCGGTAATACTTCGGTTAACCGAATAAGTAATTCGTCGATCCCTTTGCCCGATTTCGCGCTGATGCATACCGCGCCGTCGCGGTCAGTAAGCGGCAGAGCGGCGGGTAAGTCGCATTTATTAAATACCGTGACGATGGGGCGGTCGGTGCAGCCGAGTTGCGCAAGCAGTTCTCGCGTCACATTTAAATGTTCAGCGGCTTCCTCTGAGGAACTGTCACATATATTCAAAATAACATCGGCCTCGGCGGCTTCCTCAAGCGTAGAGCGGAACGCGTTCACCAAATGATGCGGTAGGCGTCGCACTAAGCCGACTGTGTCAATCAGCAAAACGGTTCGCCCATCGGGTAGCTTGAGCGCGCGGGCGGTGGTATCCAATGTAGCAAACAGCTTATCTTCGGCCAGTACCCCCGCATTAGTTAATCGGTTCATGAGTGTGGATTTACCGGCGTTGGTATAGCCGACAATTGCCACCGTTTGAATATTGTCTTTGCATCGTCTGTCGCGCCGCTGAATGCGTTGTTGTTCCACGGCTTTGAGTGATTCTCGAATGGATTGAATACGCCGACGGATGTGACGCCTGTCACTTTCCAGCTTGGTTTCACCGGGGCCACGCGTGCCGATGCCGCCACCGAGTCGCGATAAAGCTATACCCTGTCCTGCTAAACGCGGCAACAGATATTGCAGTTGCGCCAGCTCTACCTGTAAGCGCCCTTCCGCCGAGCGCGCGCGTCCTGCGAAAATGTCCAGAATCAGCATGGTGCGATCCACCACGCGGCAGGGCAGAGCGTCTTCCAGATTTCGCTGTTGTGTGGCGGTTAGTTCACGGTCGAAGATCACAAGATCTGCTTCGGTATTTTTTGCCAATAACGCCAGTTCTTCCAAACGGCCCTGTCCCAAGCAGGTCGCTTTGTCGGGTGATTCGCGTTTTTGTAACACGCGGCCCAACACATCTGCCCCCGCTGTGTCGGCAAGTTCTTCCAGCTCATTAAGAGAGATCTCTGCGTCAAATTCGCCGGTATCCACCGATACCAGCAGCGCTCGCTCACGCTCGTCAGCCGTTTCTGTTTCCACAAACGAAGTCATACGATCCCTCCTTTTTTTGTTATTGTACCGATTCTTTTGTGCATTGTCTATAGTATATGTCAAAATTTTTTTGAAAAAATCGGCATCAAAATGAAAAGTTTTTGTTTCCATTTGTCGAAGAATATGGTAAGATAGAAATACAATAGGTAGTATGTGAAAACGAGGGGATAGCAAATATGGTAGAAAAATTAACCAGCGAAACGATTTTTTCCGCACCCAATCAGGTAGCGCCGCTGAGCATTATTGCACAGCCCGGTACCGAAGAATTGGCTGCCAAGATCAACTATTATCTCACCGATTGGGCGGCTAAGGCCGGCGTTCCGCAGGAATCGTTTTTAATTCCCGCCGAGTGCCCGCGTTTTTCGTCCGGTGACGGTAAGGGCCTTATCAAGTCCAGCATCCGCGGCGATGACCTGTTTATTTTAGTGGATGTGGGTAATTACAATGTTAAATATAACATTTTCGGTCAGCAGAACTGCATGTCGCCTGATGACCATTTCCAAGATCTCAAGCGCATCATTCAGGCTGCGGGCGGTAAAGCACACCGCATCAATGTAATTATGCCGATCCTGTTCGGTGGCCGTCAACACCGTCGCAACTATCGTGAATCGCTTGACTGTGCGTGCGCATTACAGGAACTTGAACGCATGGGCGTGACCAACATTATTACCTTTGATGCACACGATGCCCGTGTTCAAAATGCCGTTCCGCTCATGGGCTTTGATAATGTTATTCCGTCGTATCAAGTGCTCAAAGCCATGTTCCGCCGCTATCCCGATCTGGTTCCGGATCGTGACCACATGATGATCGTCAGCCCGGACGAAGGTGCGCTCAACCGCAACATGTACTATGCTTCCACCTTGGGCGTGGATCTCGGTATGTTCTACAAGCGCCGCGACTATGCCCATGTTGTTAACGGTCGCAACCCCATTGTGGCACATGAGTACCTTGGTGATTCGGTGGAGGGCAAAGACATCTTTATTGCGGATGATATTATCTCCTCCGGTGAATCCATGTTGGATATCGCGTACGAACTGAAGAAGAGAAAGGCAGGCCGCATCTTCGCGTATGCTACCTATGCCATCTTTACCAATGGCCTCGATAAGTTCGACAAGGCGTATGAAGATGGCATCATCTCCGGCGTGCTCGGTACCAACCTGACCTACCGCACGGATGAACTCAAAAAGCGTGACTGGTTCTGCGAAGTGGATGTATCCAAGTACATCGCGTACTTCATTGCCTCGCTCAATCACGATGTGTCGGTCACCCGCATCGTCGACTCGCATGAGAAAATTAAAAATCTCCTCGCCTCTCGCAAGTAATTCGTTTAAAGAACGGTCGGAGAATCCGACCGTTCTTTTTTGCATATTGTGCTTGTCCCTTTTGTATATATGAATACAAAGGGGAGGAGATTGCATGAAAGCCATTCGTATACTCGCGTGTGCGGTGTGTGTTGTGTTGTTGTGTACGATGTCGGTAATGGCAAAAACCGTTATTATTGATACCGAGTCCGGTGAAACGGCGGAGCAACTCATGTCGCTTGATACGCCTAAAAGTTTTAGTGGGGTGGTATCGACTGCCGCGGGTACCGCACTCGAGGTGGGCGGTAAATCCGCTGTTTTAATGGAATTGTCATCCGGTCAGGTGTTGTTTGAGAAAAATACGCACGAAAAGCTACCGATTGCGTCGGTTACCAAAGTGATGACGCTGCTGCTCGTTATGGAAGCGTTGAATGACGGACTTATTGACTTGCAAGACCCCGTTACTTGTTCCTCTGAGGCGGCATCGATGGGTGGCTCGCAGATTTGGCTTGAGCCCGGTGAGATTATGACGGTGCACGAATTAGTCAAAGCCGCGGCGGTGGTGTCCGCCAACGACGCCTGCGCCGCGCTTGCCGAGCATGTGGCGGGTTCCATTGAAGAATTTGTGCAGCGTATGAATGCCCGTGCCGCCGAACTCGGTATGCAGGACACCTTGTTTAAGGATTGCAGCGGTCTGGATGATACCGCCTATTCCTGTGCCTATGATGTCGCGGTGATGTCCCGCGAACTGATGAAGTACCCGCTTATTAAAAATTATACGACCATCTGGATGGATACCTTGCGCAACGGCGAGTCGCAACTTGTTAATACCAACAAACTGATTCGGTTCTATCAAGGTGCTACAGGATTGAAAACCGGTACAACTTCTACGGCGGGGCATAATCTGGCGGCTACCGCTGAACGGAACGGTTTGGGCTTTGTGGCAGTCATTTTGGGTTGCAGTACCACTGACGAGCGGTTCTCCGGTGCGCGGAAATTGCTTGATCATGGTTTTGCCAACTACAGTTTGTATACACCCGGCGTCGATCCCGCTGATTTGACGCCCGTTTCCGTACTTCGCGGAACGGCACCGACGGTATCCGTGAAGTGTGGTGATATGGCGCCGCTGTTGGTCAAAAAAGGGGAGGAGAAAGGGCTGTCTTGCGTTGTCACATTGCCCCAAGATGTTGAGGCTCCGGTGGTGAAAGGACAGATAGTAGGCACGGTGGCGGTAACGCGTGACGGCGAAGTGTTGGCGGAATATCCCGTGCGTGCCGCTGAGGAGATTCCCAAACTCAGTCTGGGGTTTTGCCTGTGGCAACTGCTGTCTGCATTATCTGCTTAATACCCTTTAACTGTAGTTCCGTTATTTAAATACTCCCCTTGTCTGCGCGGTTGGTCAAATGCCCCGCAGGTGAGCGGGAGTATTATTTATGAAAAATTTCTAAAAATTTATATAGTTTCGGTTGCAATCGCACAGGATATATTGTACAATAAATATAGTAAAAAACGGAGGCAACTTAGTATGGCAGTCACTTTAGAAACTCGTTATCTTACCGACTTTGTACGCGAACATGAATTACGGGCAATGCAAGCCCAAGTTACGGCGGCACATGACATGCTGCACACGGGAAACGGCCTCGGCAACGATTTCCTCGGTTGGCTTACCCTGCCTACCGATTATGATAAAGAGGAATTCACCCGTATTCAGGCGGCCGCAGAGCGTATCAAGCAGGATACCGATGTGTTTATTGTGATTGGTATCGGTGGCTCGTATCTCGGTGCTCGTGCCGTGATTGAATTTTTGAAATCCCCGTTATACAACAATCTGAAAAAAGATACACCGGATGTGTATTTTGCCGGCAAGAGCATCAGTGCTTCCGAGTTGTCGGAATTGCTCAGCTTGTGTGAAGGGCGTCGCGTATCGGTGAATGTGATTTCGAAATCGGGTACCACCACCGAACCGGCCATCGCATTCCGTGTATTTCGCGAGTATTTGGAGAAGACCGTTGGTGTCGAAGAAGCTCGTCGCCGTATTTATGTGACGACGGACAAAGCTAAGGGTACACTCAAAGGTCTTGCTGACCGTGAAGGATATGAAACCTTTGTGGTGCCGGACGATGTAGGCGGTCGTTTCTCGGTTCTCACGGCCGTTGGCTTGCTTCCGATTGCGGTTGCCGGTTGTGATGTTGCCGCGTTAATGGCGGGTGCCGCCAAGGCACAGGTGGAACTGTGTGATACCGATGTCACCAAGAACGATTGCTATAAATACGCTGCCATGCGCAATATTCTGTTGCGCAAAGGACGCGCGGTCGAATTGATGGTCAGTTACGAACCCCGTTTTGCCATGATGTCCGAGTGGTGGAAACAGCTGTACGGTGAGAGCGAGGGGAAAGACGGAAAGGGATTGTTCCCGGCTTCTGTTATTTTTTCCACGGATCTGCATTCGCTTGGTCAATTTGTACAGGACGGCTCGAATATTCTGACGGAGACGGTGGTTATGCTGGATGAGTCGCCCGTTACGCTAACACTCAAGGAAGACGCAGAGAATGTGGACGGACTCAATTTCTTAGCAGGTTGCACCATGGCGCAAATCAACCAAAAGGCATTTGAGGGTACAGTCTTAGCGCATACGGACGGCGGCACCCCGAATATGGTGCTTCATGTGCCCTCGGTGTGTGAGGCGGAACTGGGATATCTCATCTATTTCTTTGAGAAAGCGTGTGCCATTTCCGGGTATATGTTAGGTGTCAACCCCTTTAACCAACCCGGTGTGGAGGAATATAAGAAAAATATGTTTGCGTTGCTTGGGAAACCCGGCTACGAAGATCAAAAAGCGGTACTCGAGAAACGCTTGACAACTTAACAACGGTCGTGACCGCGTAAGCGGTTAATATAGATTGGGAGGAATTCTAATGATCACTTTAATCCTCGGCAAAAAAGGCTCCGGCAAAACCAAACGGCTGATTGACATGTGCAACGACGCCATGACGCAGTCCAAAGGCAATGTTGTCTTTATCGAAAAAGATAACACCTTGACTTACAGTTTGAAACACAATGTGCGTTTGGTAGCAGCTGATGAGTATGCCATCTGCGGATTTGACAGTTTTTACGGTCTGGTTGCCGGTATGTGTGCAGGCAACTATGACATCACCGATATTTTCGTTGATTCTACCTTGAAAATCGGCGGTGACATTGACGGCTTGCTCGGCTTTGTGGAAAAATTGAAAGCACTTGCCGATAAAACCGATACCAATATCGTGATGTCTGTTTCGGCAGACCCCAGCGACATTCCGCAAAAGATTGCGGAATTTGCGACCGCGATTTGAGTATAAGCGCCGGAAACGGCGCTTTCGCTCTGTGTAAAACGAAAAAACCGCAAAAAAGATATTGACAAATCGGGCCGATCCCGATATAATATTTTGCGTGACAATTGAGGTGAAGTATGCTTCTTCAATTACAGTCCCTGTTTACGGGTCAAAAGATGAGTATGCCGATCGATTGCACCTTGGATTTTTCCGGGTTGGAATGGAATGGACGGTATCCGTTTCAACAACCCGTAACAGTCAAGGGCGAAATTCGGCAGGCGGCGGGCGTGGTAACGCTTACGGCGGATGTGCAATACCTCTACGACGGTATTTGTGATCGCTGTGCGGCGGACATCCGTGTTGAATGCCATCTGAAAATGGAGCATATTCTTGTGGTTTCCCTCAATCACGAGGACAACGATAGTTTTGTTCTCATCGACAATTATCAGCTTCCGCTGGATGAGTTGGTGGAAGAAGATCTGATCCTGGATCAGCCGTCGAGAAGGCTGTGTAAGGAGGATTGCCGTGGTTTGTGCTCGATTTGCGGTAAGAACCAAAACGAAGGTTCTTGCGATTGTGCACAGAAAACGGGAGACCCCCGTCTTGCAGCGTTACAGCAATTGCTGGATTAACTTATGAGACTATGAGGAGGTGCTGACAATGGCGGTACCGAAGAGAAAAAGTTCAAAGGCTCGTCGTGATACGAGACGAAATAATGTTTGGAAGACTACGGCTCCCGAACTGGTAAAATGCCCGCAGTGCGGCGAATACAAGCGCCCGCACCGTCTTTGCGGAGCTTGCGGCTATTACAACGGCAGACAGATTGTCAAGGTTGAGGAGTAAGCCCCCATCGGTTGTAAATGCCCCACATCAAAGGAAGAATAAAGGGCGTGACCCGATAGCGGGTTACGCCCTTTATTATTTGTTGAGAGGAGGGAACAGCGTTGGCAGTGATGATCACTCATGTTCAAGCGGACAGTATTGCCGCTATGAAAAAGATCTCCAAGGGAGATCGTCTGGTTTCCATCAACGGTCATGAAATCGCGGATGTACTTGATTATCGGTTTTATCTGTTTGAACCGCGGCTGACGCTGTGCCTACAGACCGCTGCGGGGAAAACTCGCACGGTTCGTATCCGCAAACCTGAGGACGAGGATATCGGCCTTGAGTTTGAAACTTACCTTATGGATTCCCAACATACTTGCCGTAATAAGTGCATTTTTTGCTTTATTGATCAGATGCCGCCCGCTATGCGGCCATCCTTGTATTTTAAGGATGATGACAGCCGTTTGTCATTTCTGTTCGGCAATTATATTACCTTAACCAATCTGTCTGAGCACGAGGTTGAGCGCATCATTGCCATGCACATCAGCCCAATCAACATTTCGGTGCACACTACCAATCCCGATTTGCGTTGTCGGATGATGAATAACCGTTTTGCAGGGGAAACGCTATCGCTGTTGCGTCGTTTCGCAGATGCCGGTATTCGTATGGAATGCCAACTGGTTATCTGTCCCGAATGGAATGACGGGGAAGAACTGGTTCGCAGTATGCGTGATTTAGCGGCACTCGGCTGTGCGGTGGAAAGTGTGGCGGTGGTTCCCGTCGGTCTTACCAAATACCGTGACGGGCTTACCCCCCTTCGCCCGTTTACGGCTGAGGAAAGTGCCGAGGTGATTAAGACTGTTACCCGCTTCGGTGATGAGCAGATGATGAAAACGGGTAATCGTCTTGTCTATCCTGCGGACGAGTGGTATGTACAGGCCGACCTTCCCATTCCGGAGCCGGAATTTTACGGCGAGATGTCCCAATTGGAAAACGGTGTTGGTCTGGTTGCGTTATTACGCTCTGAATTTGCCAATGCTCTTAAAAATGGGGATACCACCCGTGCCGTGGGCACCGATACGGTGATTGCCACCGGTGTGGCGGCTGCCCCGATTTTAGAGGAACTGGTCAGTGACGCCGCCGATAAGATTGAGAATATTCACGCGAGGGTTGTCGCGATAAAAAATGACTTTTTCGGTGAAACGATTACCGTAGCAGGCCTTGTTACAGGTGGGGATTTGCGCCGTCAACTCCAAGGTATTGCGTGTGAGCGCGTGCTGATCCCCGACTGTATGTTGCGCCATGAGGGTGACCGTTTTCTGGACGATATGACACCCGAACAACTTGCCGTTGAGCTCGGCGTCAAAGTAGAAGTCATTTCAACCGACGGCAACGCATTGTTTGAAGCATTGATGAGGTGAACGCTATGGCAAAACCGATTGTGGCGGTTGTCGGCCGCCCGAATGTCGGCAAATCCACACTTTTCAATAAATTAATCGGTCAACGGCTGTCCATTGTTAAGGACACGCCGGGGGTTACGCGTGACCGCATTTTTGCTTCGTGCGACTGGCGCGGAAGAAGTTTTATGCTGGCGGATACCGGCGGTATTGAGCCGAACTCCGACGATGTCATTTTGTCCCAAATGCGCCGCCAAGCACAGCTCGCTATTGAACAGGCGGATGTGATCGTATTGGTTACCGATCTGTTGTCCGGTGTGACCGCTAACGATGCGGATGTCGCCGTGATGTTGCAAAAGAGCGGCAAGCCGGTGGTCTTGTGTGTGAACAAATGTGACCGCATTGGTGCTCCGCCTGCGGAATTTTATGAATTTTACAACTTAGGACTCGGTGATCCCATTGCCGTGTCGTCCATCCACGGAACCGGCACTGGGGATTTGTTGGATGCCGTGTTTGAATATCTTCCGCCTGATGAACAATCGGACGAGGAGGATGACCGCATTAAGGTTGCGGTAATCGGTAAACCGAACGCGGGGAAGTCGTCTCTTATCAATGCGTTGGCGGGAGAGGAGCGCAGTATTGTATCCGATATTGCGGGTACCACGCGCGATGCGATTGATACCGAGATTGACACCAAACAAGGCAAGTTTTTGTTGATTGATACCGCCGGTTTGCGTCGCCGCAGCCGCGTGGACGATGCGATTGAAAAATATAGCATTTTGCGCGCAGAAATGGCGGTGGAACGCGCCGATGTTTGCGTGATTCTGATTGACGGTGTCGAAGGCTTTACCGAGCAGGACAGCAAGGTGGCCGGTATTGCGCACGAAAAAGGAAAAGCCTGTATCATTGCCGTTAACAAATGGGATGCGGTGGAGAAAAATGACCGCACCATGGCGCTTACTCGTAAAAAGCTCGAAAACGATTTTAGTTTTATGGCATATGCTCCGTTTGTGTTCATTTCCGCCAAAACAGGGCAACGCTTGGATCGACTGTTAGACCTTATCACCTATGTCAACGAGCAAAATGCCACGCGTATTTCCACCGGTACGCTCAATGATGTATTAGCACAGGCGACCGCCCGTGTGCAACCGCCCACCGATAAGGGACGGCGTCTGAAGATTTATTACATGACACAGCCGTCTACCCGTCCGCCTACCTTTGTGTTTTTCGTTAACCGCGCGGATTTGTTCCATTTTTCCTATCAGCGATATTTGGAAAACCAACTCCGTGAAACCTTTGGTCTGGAGGGGACACCTATTCGTTTTATCATTCGCGAACGCGGCGATAACAGCGGAAAGTAGGAGGAAAGCTATGGTAGTGTTTTTGCAAAACAGTTGGCTTGCTTTAATACTCACGGCGGGTATTGCGTACCTGTTCGGCAGTATCAGTTTTGCGATTATTGTCACAAAGTGTTTTTCCGGTAAGGATATCCGTTCTTTCGGAAGTGGTAATGCGGGCGCAACCAATGTGTTGCGCGCACAGGGGAAACTGCCTGCACTGCTTACCTTTATCGGCGATCTTGCCAAAAGTATGCTGTCGGTGTATCTCGGTGGCGTATTGCTGCGTTCGCTATCTCTGTCTACGCTCGCGTCGTATGATCCGGAACATTTGACGCTCATCGGTTCCTACTTGGCTGGTCTGTGCTGTGTTCTCGGTCACATTTATCCTGTGTTTTTCAACTTTCGCGGTGGCAAAGGCGTCATGACCATTTTAGGAATGACGCTGATTCTTGATTGGCGCACCGCGCTGGTCGGTCTGTCGGTTTTTGCAATCGTGGTGCTCATGTCTCGCATGGTATCCTTGGGTTCCATCATTGCAGGTTTCAGTCTGCCGATTGCCACCTATGTATTCCGCACTTATCTGTATGAACAGCCTTGGCAGACGGTGACATTTTGCACCGTTGCGATGGCGTGTATTACCGCGATTGCCATTATCAAGCACTCCGAAAATATTAAACGCATTCTTGCCGGAACGGAAAGTAAGCTCGGGAGGAAATAAAACCATGGCCAATATTACCATTTTAGGTTCGGGTGGTTGGGGCACGGCTCTTGCCGTTATGGCCAACCGTCACGGACATGAGGTGACTTTGTGGTCGCCGTTTGAAGAGGAAATCGCCTCCATTCGCCGCCACGGACAACACAAAAAACTGTTACCGGATATTCCGGTAGACCCGACCATACACTTGACTTGCGATATTTGTGAAGTCGCTAATGCCGATCTGGTGATTATGGCAGTGCCGTCTTTTGCCATTGCCTCAACAGCCGCTTTGTTACGCCCGCACTTAAAAACGGGAGCGATTGTGGCAAATGCCGGAAAGGGCTTGGAAGAGGGCACGTATCGTCGTTTTACCGAGGTCATTGAAGAGGCGTTGCCGGGTATTTCGGCAGTGGCGCTTTCCGGTCCGTCGCACGCAGAAGAAGTGGGAAGAGGGATCCCCACCGTCGTTGTCAGCGCCTCGCGTGATGCCAAAGCGGCAAAAGCTGTGCAAGCATTACTGATGAATCCCACATTTCGCATTTATACCGGTGAAGATGTTGTGGGCGTGGAACTGGGCGGTGCCCTTAAAAATGTAATTGCGCTTGCCGCGGGTATTTGCGACGGGTTGGGTATGGGCGACAATACCAAAGCCGCTTTGATGACGCGCGGCTTGGCAGAGGTTGCGCGTTTGGGCGTGAAACTCGGTGCCGATACCGCTACATTTTTCGGATTGTCCGGCATGGGCGATCTGATCGTGACCTGCGGCAGTATGCATTCGCGCAACCGACGCGCGGGTATGTTGATCGGCGGCGGTCTGTCTCCGAAAGAAGCGGTAGAGCGTGTTGGTACGGTAGAAGGTTATCTGGTAGCGGGTACGGCATACAATCTTGCCAAAAAGGTAGGCGTGGAAATGCCGATTACCGAGGTGTGTTACCGTATCTGTTATGAAAACTATCCTCCCGAGCAAGCGGTCATGACGCTGATGAACCGTCCCGGATGTAACGAAATTGACTAAAAAACAGCACCGAGCTTTATTGACTCGGTGCTGTTGGTATTTTATTTGCTTGTACTGCCGAACCCACCGTGGCGCTCCGCGTCGGCATCGTCGTCCTCGGTGATGCCGAATTCCACAAAGACACCTTGCGCGAACGCCGCGCCGGCGGGCAAATCGACCATTTTTTGTTCGCGGGAATCGTTGGTCAGCTTGATGAGAATGTGTCCTTCGTTATCCGCGCCATAATAATCACTATCGATGATGCCCACCGTATTGTTGAGCTGTAAGCGGAACTTAAATCCCAAACCGCTGCGCGGATAAATTTTCAGCACCCATCCTTCGTTAATGTGTACACGCACACCTGTGGGGATTTTTACCGATTCTCCCGGTTGCAGGCGAACGGCACAGGGTAGATAAAAATCGTATCCTGCTGAGCCGGCCGTTGCGCGATGCGGCAACGGCGGTAACGCGGGGACACTGCCTTCGCCGAAACAATCGGCAAAATCGGCGGCAAACTGTTTTTCGGAGACGGATTCAAAGCGGGCGATGCGTTTCATAGCAAAACCTCCAACTGGACAAATTTTATATTTTCGAGTATACTGAAGAAAGGATAGGGGGGAGTCGAATGGTCTTGATCGCGGTATCGGTTGCCGATGCACCCTACGCAAAAGCAATCGTATCAGATGCGCGCTTGCAAAAAGCAGCGGCACTGAAAAATCAAGAGGATCAAGTACACAGCCTGTGCGCGGGAATTGCTTTGGACGCTTGCTTGCGCACGGTCGGTTTACGCGAGCGGGAGGTAACCATTCAAACAGACTCTCACGGAAAGCCGTTCCTTGCCGATCACCCCGACTTACATTTCAGTCTTTCCCACAGCGGCGGTTTTGCCGTGTGTGCGTTGGATGATGCGCCGATAGGCGTGGATATTGAGCAGATTCGAAACATCGATACCGCCCGTCTTGCCAAGCGCCTTTTTGGTATCACCGAACCGCTAACGCCCGATGCTTTTTTTGGGTTGTGGACGCGACACGAAAGTTACCTCAAAGCCGTCGGCATAGGACTGGGGGGATTGCGTATCGAACCGGATGACCGCTGGCACTTTCAAGAATACTCATTCGGTGAGTATTCCTTGACGGTATGCAGTCAAAAACAGGTATTTACTCCGTCGTTGTCGTTTTTTTGCGCCGACGATACCGTTCTTCCTCACTGAAAATACAACCACAATATTTTTGCATATACAAGCCGCTGTCCCGCGCAATCTGTTGACCTTCTTTGAAAGTCGGACGAAAATCCCGATACAGAAAGGTCACACCGTGGGCGGCGGCTGCTTGTTCGGCAACTTCTACGATTAACGCATGATTTTGATACGGGCTGATGAGTAAGGTCGTGGTAAACGACTCAAAACCATGCTCCGCCGCACAGCGGGCCGTTTCCTCTAAGCGTTGTCGGTAACAGGTGGCACAACGATTATCAAACTGAGAACCGACTGCTTGTAAAAACGGGCGAAGTCCGTATTCGTTGTTGACAATAAGAGGTACTTGTATCTGTTTGGCGTACTCTTCAAGTGTTGTTTTACGACTGCGGTATTCGGTATACGGATGAATGTTGGGGTTGTACCAGTATCCCACGGGCTCAATGCCCTCGTCACGTAAGGTTTCAATACAACGAACAGAGCAAGGGGCACAACAAATATGAAGCAATGTAGACGGCATATTAATCAACTCCGCTTACCAGTATATCATACTTTGTCACAAATGAAAAGAAACAATTGAAAAACCGCAAAAAGAGCGGTATAATAACCGAGATCGGAGGGGAGAGATATGTTTTGGTATTTACATCTGCGGGCGTTTGTTCGGCGCAATACCGTGTTGTGCGTTGCGTTACTTGCTGCTGTTGTTACTACATTTCTCGTACCGCCCGATGCTGAGTATTTGCGGTATTTTGATTGGAAAACACTCGTTTGCTTGTTTTGTGTACTTGCCGTTGTGTGCGCATTGAAAAACATGCGGTTTTTCTATGCGCTGGCACAACAGATTGTGCGGCGCTTTCGGACGATACGCGGTTGCGTATTGGCGCTGGTATATATTACTTTTATCGGTTCCATGTTGATTGCTAACGATATGGCGTTGCTCACGTTTTTACCGCTTGGCTTTTTTGTATTGGAAACAACGGGCAAGCGGCAGTACATGGCGTTTACCTTTATCATGCAAAATATTGCCGCCAATTTGGGCGGTATGCTTACTCCATTCGGCAACCCGCAAAATTTATATCTGTACAGTTATTTTAATATCCCTGACGGTACCTTTCTTGCCATTATGACACCGCCGTTTGCGTTGTCTATCGCGTTAATTACGCTTTGTTGTGTAGTTATGGTGCGCCCCGAACCGTTGGAACTGCCCAACGAGTCGGTGAGTCTTGAACGCAAAAAAGTGATACTGTATCTGGTGTTGTTTGCGTTATCTATCGCCATCGTGTTCCGCGGCATTCCGTATTGGATCGGACTGCTTGTGATTCCGATCGTGTTGTGGTTTGCGGATCGCCGCGCGTTAATGATGGTGGATTATCCGCTTTTGTTTACCTTTATGGCTTTTTTCGTATTTGCCGGTAATTTGTCGCGGTTGCCGCTTGTACACGCATTGCTCAGCGATTTACTTTCGCGGAATACGCTGTTGTTTAGTGTGCTATCTTGCCAATGTATCAGCAATGTGCCTACTGCTGTTTTACTTTCCCGTTTTACCACTTCCTATTCGTCACTCCTTGTGGGGGTGAATATCGGTGGTGCCGGTACCATAATCGCATCCCTTGCCAGTCTTATCACTTACAGTGAGTACATAAAACACGATAAAGAGGGTAAACGCCGTTACTTATTGCTGTTTTCTGCATTTAATTTCGGTTTTTTAGCGATTTTATTTGTTTTTTCGGCATTACTGGGATATTGAACCAACTGCACGGCGTGTCTTGATTTTTATGTCGAATTATGATATTCTTCTTGAGGTGAAAGGAAGTTGAACCGCATGGATGAAATGGAGAACGGTGTTGCCCTCGTTGAACGCGAGGAACAACCGGAAACAATGCCCGAAGCGGAATCTGTCGTTCCCCAAACGGTAGATGTCGATGAGGCTCCCATACAGAAAAACAAAGGACCGCGACACGGTAAAGCGCCTGATAAGAAACCTTTGTGGCTTCGTATCTTGGGTTGGACAGGTGTCGGATTTGGCGGATTAATCGTGCTGACCGTGGCATTCTTTTTGGTCATGTTTTACACGCCGTTGATGCCCGATATGCGCAGTCAATATATTTTGATGACCTATCACACCTCCAATCCGTGGTTATGCACCACTTTCTTCTCGCAAGAAACCATTGAAGCGGTGCTGGCGGCAAACGGCACACAGGCACCTGACAGTGATTTTGATCCGGATTTAATTCTGCCCCTTGAGCCGGATGTCTCTAAACCGGAGTTTGCCACTTCCGAAAAATATCCCGGCGACATTATTTATGACGATGGCGAAGTACAGGTGTTGGAATTCAGCGGCAAGACCAAACGAGGAAAATATACGGCGCGACTTATCCAAATCAAAGATCCGTCTCGCGTATTCCTTGGTGTTACGAATAAACTCGGTAAGCGCGGTCAGCTAATGGCGGATATGTGTAACACCAATAACGCCCTGTGCGGTATCAATGCCGGTGGTTTCAAAGACGAGGGCGGTGTCGGTTCGGGCGGTATCCCGACCGAGATGGTTATTAAAGATTCTGAGATTACCATTTATGAAGAACAAAAGACCTATAACATCATTGGTTTTAATCAGGAAAATGTGCTGATACTTGGCGAATACGATGAAGAGGCTGTGAGAGGACTCGGTCTGCGCGACGGTATCAGCTGGAACAAACTCAGTTGGAGTCCGTTTCTTATCATGAACGGCGAAAAAGCGCAGTTTAAAGGCTCGTCCGGTGGCTACGATCCCCGTTCGGCTATCGGTCAGCGTGCGGATGGCATGGTGATGTTGTTGGTGGTGGACGGTAGCGCAAAGCGCAGCGTGGACGGCGCCAACATGGAGCTGGTTGCCGATATTTTGTGGGAGTACGGCGCGGTGAATGCCGCTAATTTGGACGGCGGTACTTCGTCCTCCATGGCGTTGCAAGGACAACTGATTAATACGGTTTGCAATCCCGCCATTGCCGGTCGAGGTCGCTACTTGGCTACCGGTTGGTTGGTCGCGCATACACCGGAATCGGCGGCGGGCGAGATTACCGACTATTCGCAAGCAACCAATTCCCGACCGACCACCACCGCTACGAGTGGAACGACAACCGCTGTCGATTCGACAACAACCGCTCCTCAAACGGAGTCCGCGACGACGCAAACGACCGAAGTTCCGACTACGGAGATGTCTGTTGCCGATCCTACTACCACAGCGGGAGAATAACATGAAAAACGGCGGTATATCCATACCGTCGTTTTTTTGGTGAAAAATCAAATCTACTCTTTACAGAATAATTAATTTATAGTAAAATATGGAGTAAGAATATAAGGGGAAATGAGTGTGTCTGCATGAAACCGAAGTATAAACGCGTATTACTGAAACTTAGCGGCGAAGCATTATCCGGTGAACAAGGGCATGGACTGGACTTTGAAACGCTGGGATGCGTGTGCCGAGCAATCAAAGAATGTGTCGATGCGGGCGCTCAAATTGCTATCGTTGTCGGCGGCGGTAACTTCTGGCGCGGCCGTTCCAGCGGTGAGATGGATCGCACGCGTGCCGACCATATGGGTATGCTTGCCACCACCATCAACGCTTTAGCGCTTGCTGATTCCTTGGAGCAGTGTGGTTGTGAGGTGCGTGTGCAAACGGCTATCGCCATGCATGAGATTGCGGAACCCTATATTCGCAATCGTGCGGTACGCCATTTGGAAAAAGGGCGCGTTGTGGTGTTTGGTTGCGGTACGGGTAACCCCTTCTTCTCTACGGATACCGCCTCCGCATTGCGTGCATTAGAGATTGAGGCGGATATCATTTTTAAAGCGAGCATGGTAGATGGTGTCTATGACAGCGATCCCAAGAAAAATCCCAACGCTGTCAAATACGACACGCTTACATTTATGGATGTGCTCAACCGCGATCTGAAAGTGATGGATTCTACTGCGGCCAGCTTGTGCAATGACAATCAGCTGCCGATTTTGGTGTTCAATCTTGAACAACCTGAAAATATCGTGCGTGCCATTGCCGGTGAAAATGTCGGCACGGTGGTACATTCCTGATTTTAATACCGCGTTCGTATTTTGAAGGAGGATCATTATGAATACAATTTTTGAAAGAGCACAGGAAAAAATGGATAAGACCATTAACGCGTTGCTCAACGAATATAGTGCGATTCGCGCAGGCCGTGCCAATCCTGCGGTTTTGGACCGTGTGATGGTGGAATATTACGGTGCTTCCACACCCATCAACCAAGTGGCGGCGGTGTCGGTTCCCGAACCGCGCACGATTTTGATTGCGCCGTGGGATAAATCTTGCTTGCGTGATATTGAAAAAGCCATCTTGACCTCGGATTTGGGGCTCAACCCGCAAAACGACGGCAGCACCTTGCGTTTAAACTTTCCGCCGTTGACCGAGGAGCGCCGTAAAGAACTGGTAAAGGGCGTCTATAAATATGCCGAGGATTCCAAGGTGGCGATTCGTTCCATCCGCCGTGATTCCTTGGAAAAACTCAAAGATATGAAGAAAAAGTCTGAGATTACGGAAGACGATTTCAAAAATGCTGAAAAGAAGATGCAGGATCTTACGGATAAATTCTGCAAAGAAATTGATTCCATTTCGGCGAAAAAAGATAAAGAGATCATGGAAATCTGATCCCATTTACCCAGTATTTGAACCCAGAGTGACCGGCGGAGTATCGTTATCCACCGGTCACTTGCTTGCTGAAAGAGGGGGAAGACAGGTGGCGCTTTTTTCTTTTAAAAAGAAACCAACGGAGGGACCGGCCGTCGTGCCGAAGCATATCGGCATTATCATGGATGGAAACGGTCGTTGGGCTAAAAAACGCGGGTTGCCGCGTCAGGCAGGTCATGTGACGGGTGCCAAAGTGTTTCGCACAATCGCCAAGCACTGCGAGAAACGCGGGATACAGGTTGCTACATTTTATACATTTTCTACCGAGAATTGGAAGCGTCCGCAAGAAGAAATTGATGCGATTATGAATCTTCTTCGCGAATATCTGAAGGAATCGCTTGCCGATTTTAAAAAAGAAAATATCCGCACCCGCTTTATCGGTGATCGTTCCATGTTGGCACCCGATATTCAGGATCTTATGCGTGAAGCCGAGGAAGCAACCGCTGATAAGGACGGTATGATACTCAATATTGCCATTAATTACGGTGGCCGCGCAGAGCTCGTTACGGCTATGCGCACTCTGGCTAAGCGGGTGCAAGTCGGTGAGCTTGCTCCGGACGCTATCGACGATGCTTGTGTGGAACAGCACTTGTACACGGCTGGTCAACCGCCTGTCGATTTGATTCTTCGCCCGAGCGGTGAATATCGCCTGTCCAATTTTTTGATTTGGCAATGTGCGTATGCGGAATATGTCTTTGATGAAATCTTATGGCCCGACTATACCACAAAAGATTTAGATCGTGCCTTAGCTGTATATGCAGGACGTCATCGCCGTTTCGGTGGTGTGTAAACAGGAGGATATATCAACATGAAAACACGATTAATCACAGCGGGTATTTCTGCCGCTTTGTTTCTCGCGATTTTGTTTATTCCGTGGAGTGTCGCGCTAACGGTTGCCACCTCGTTTATCGCGGGTGTTGCCGTGTTTGAAATACTCACCGTAACAAAGGTGGTCCAACATCGCGGCTTGGAGGCGACGGCTGTTGCGTTTGCTGTTGTCGCCCCGTTTTTCAGTCGTATTAACGGCGGTTGGGTGTTCGTGTTATGCTTGTTGTATGTACTGGCTTTGGTGTTTCTCACCATTCGCTATCACGAGTCTGTTCCGCTGGATAAAGTCGCCATCGTCTTTTTACTGTCGGTTTTGGTATCACTCTCGTTTGCGTGCCTGTCATACTTGCGTACAGCAGGGGAACGGGACAGCGATGGTTTGTTTTATGTGTTTTTAGCACTCCTTATGGCGTGGATGACGGATAGCGGTGCGTATTTTGTCGGCACATTTTTCGGTAAACATAAGTTGTGTCCGCGCATTTCTCCCAAAAAGACGGTGGAAGGCCTTATTGGCGGTATTGCTGTGTCTGTGATGGTCAGTCTGCTTGCCGGTCTTGTGTACGAAAGCGCCGTTTTGAAAGGTACGGCCGGTGTATCATACGGCGAAATATTCGTGTTGGCACTGATCTGTGCACCGCTTTCGGTGGTTGGTGACCTCTTTGCTTCCGTAATTAAACGCCGTTGCGGGGTGAAAGATTTCGGAAAGTTTTTCCCCGGCCACGGCGGTATGATGGATCGTTTTGATTCCTTGCTGTTTGTGCTGCCTGTTGTCTTACTGGTTGTGCGACTGTTTCCGCTTGTCTATTCCTTGTGATCGGAGTGTGTCATAGTCTATGACAAAACGATTGGTGATACTCGGTTCGACCGGTTCTATCGGTACGCAGAGTCTAGATGTTGCCGAGCAACGCGGGTATCGTGTTATGGCTCTCGCGGCTCATTCTAATGTCGAATTGCTTGAAGAACAGATTCGTCGCTTTCATCCGGTATTTGCCGCTATGTACGATGAAACAGCCGCACGCGATTTGAAAGATCGTGTGCGTGATTTGGAGGTAACGGTTTTATCCGGCATGGACGGGTTATGCACGCTTGCCGAATTGCCGAATACAGATATTGTTCTCAACGCCGTCGTCGGTATGGTGGGCTTGTTGCCTACACTTCATGCCTTGCGTGCGGGCCACGATGTGGCGTTAGCCAACAAAGAAACTTTGGTGGCGGGCGGCGAATTGGTCATGCGTGCCGCTCGTGAGCATCATGCCCGTTTATTACCGGTGGATAGCGAACATTCTGCTATTTTTCAGTGCCTGCAAGGTACGGCTGCCGGTATGTGGGCACCGCCTGTTCAAAGTGAGAAGCTCGGCCTATCCCGTGTGATCCTTACGGCTTCGGGCGGCCCGTTTTTTGGAAAGTCTGCTGAGGAGCTGCGCCGCGTTACGCCGGAAGACGCGTTGCGCCATCCCAATTGGAGCATGGGGCAGAAAATCACCATCGACTCGGCTACCATGATGAACAAAGGTCTCGAACTTATTGAGGCAAAGTGGTTATTTGATGTACCGGCGGAGAATATAGATATTGTGGTGCATCGGGAAAGCATCATTCATTCCCTCGTTGAGTTTACCGACCATTCCGTTCTTGCGCAACTCGGAATTCCCGATATGCGCATTCCTATTCAATATGCGCTGACATGGCCGATGCGCGGTGATCCGCCGGTGCGTCGGTTGAATTTGGCGGAAATTGGCAAGCTTACTTTCTTCAAACCCGATGATGAGGCATTTCCCGCTATTGAATTGTGCCGCACGGCTATCACCAAAGGCGGTGCGTATCCGGCGGCGGTCAATGCCGCCAACGAAGCCGCTAACTTGCGCTTCCGTCGCGGCGAGATTTCGTTTTGTGACATCAGTGATTTGGTTGCCGAAATGCTGTCTCGCACATTCCCGACGGTTAACACCGTTGAAGATGTTTTGGAAGTCGACAACGAGTGCCGCCGTATTATTATGAACCGAGGGTGATTATTATCACAACCGTATTGTTGTATGTTTTTCGCTTGCTTGCCGCCGTTATTGTCTTTGGCTTGATTGTGGTGATCCATGAGTGGGGGCACTTTATTGTTGCGAAACTTTGCGGCGTGCAGGTCAATGAATTTGCGATCGGTATGGGCCCGAAATTGTTTGCATGGGGAAAAGGAGAAACGCGCTATTCGGTGCGCCTTTTTCCTATCGGCGGATATTGTGCCA
The DNA here is from genome assembly GCA_045595845.1 of Acutalibacteraceae bacterium. Lineage (GTDB taxonomy): Bacteria > Bacillota > Clostridia > Oscillospirales > Acutalibacteraceae > RGIG3009. Next base: position 15,654 of record JAZOBF010000049.1, on the reverse strand, counting down.
TGGAAGGTGAAGATGCTGCCGGCGGTGGTGAGGTTAAAGTCACCGAAACGGTCAAAGAGGATAATCCGCGTGCGTTTTATCGCAAAAAAGTATGGCAACGGATGTTAATCACCGTCGCGGGTGCCGCCATGAACATCTTGCTGGGTTTTATTCTTCTCCTTGCATATTTCGGTGTGTGCACATTACCGTCCGGTGACGGTAACGCGTATTATGCCGGTACCACTATTTCGTGGCAGGAGGAGGACGCACTTAGCTTCGAGAGCGGTCTGCGCGCGGGGGATACTTTACTGGAGATTGACGGAAAACGCGTATTTACCGTGTTTGACATCCAATCGTTGTTGCAGGACAGCGATGATGGTACTTTTGAAATGAAAGTGCGCCGTGAGGGCGATGTCGTGATATTACCTGCCGTTAATTTTAAGCGTAACTATAACGAACAAACGGGCGGTTATGTTCTGCAATACGATTTCAAAGTCAATGCCATTCCACAGACACTCGTCTCCACGGTTGTGCAAGCGGCGAAGACGGAGTGCAGTGTGGCGGTCATGGTGTGGCGAAGCCTCGGTGGATTGCTTACGGGCCGATACGGTTTAAACGAGTTGTCAGGTCCGGTAGGAACGGTCGATATCATTGGCGATACGGTTGCCGATGCGATTACCGCCGAACAGTGGCAGGTAGGACTGGGTAGTGTGCTGATGTTGGTCGTCCTGTTAACGGTTAATGTCGGCGTGTTCAACTTGTTGCCTGTTCCCGCACTCGACGGAGGCAGATTGTTGTTTTTGATTTGGGAGGGCATTACACGAAAACCCGTTCCGCAAAAATACGAAGCGATCGTACACGCGATCGGACTTGTATTGCTGTTACTGTTAATCGTTATCGTGACCTTTAGTGACATTTTTAAGTTATTTTGAGCAAAGTGTGGTGAATGGTATGCAAAGACGCGCATCGAAACAAGTGTCGGTCGGCGGCGTAAAGATCGGTGGTAATGCCCCCATCTCGGTACAGTCGATGGGCAATGTTCCGTCTACCGATAGGGAGAGGACCGTCCGTCAGGCACAAGCCCTCCGTGAGGCGGGGTGCGATATTCTGCGCATTGCCGTTCCCGATAAAGCGGCGGTAGCATTGATTGATGCGATAAAATCCACCGTCGATATTCCGCTGGTCGCGGATATTCATTTTGATTATCAGTTAGCGCTGGAATCCGTGGCGGCGGGTGTGGATAAGATCCGCATCAACCCCGGTAACATCGGGGATGAAAGCCGCGTTAAGGCGGTCGCCGATGCGTGCCGTGCACGCAACATACCGATTCGCATCGGGGTAAATTCCGGCTCGTTGGAAAAGGACATTTTGGCAAAATACGGGCATCCGTCTGCCGAGGCAATGCGTGACAGTGCGCTGTACCACGCCTCGTTGTTAGAAAAATATGATTTCGATGATATTGTTTTATCTATCAAATCGTCGCATGTCGATACGATGGTCAAGGCGTATCAGTTGACCGCTGATGCTTGTGCTTATCCCTTACACTTGGGCGTGACAGAGGCGGGTACCGAGCGTATGGGATTGATTAAATCTGCCGCCGGTATCGGGTCGTTATTGCTGAGCGGTATCGGTGATACTATTCGAGTGTCGCTTACGGCCGATCCTATTCGTGAGGTGGAAGCGGGCATTGATATTCTCAAATCGCTGGGAATGCGAGAGGGGGAACCGACTCTTATCTCTTGCCCGACTTGCGGCAGAACACGCGTTGATTTGATCGGTATGGCAAATGAGGTGGAACGGCATTTACGCCGTATTCACAAGCCCGTAACGGTTGCCGTCATGGGTTGTATCGTCAACGGCCCCGGCGAAGCCAAGGAAGCCGATATCGGTATCGCGGGCGGTGACGGTAAGGTTGCCGTCTTTAAAAAAGGACAAGTTATCCGCACGGTTCCGGAACAGGACGCGGTGGCGGTTTTGATTGAGGAATTGGAGTCGTTATGAGTCAGTCAATGTTACAAGAGGTCTTTTCCGCTTACATAACCGACGGAGAATTGCTCGCGCAGTTCGACGGCGCAACGGTTGAATCTCTCGAAGTCAATCGCAGGGAGTCTTTTCTGCGCGCGCATATTCGCATGGCGGCGTTTCGCCCCTTTGAGACCATCGTTTCCTTGGAACGCGCTTTACAACAAGGATTGTGCTTAAACGCGGTCGAGGTATTACCGCGTTATCCCGAGGATAGCTTGTCGATTGATTGTTTTTCGACGGTTGTTGAGTTTTTGCGACGCCGTTCGGTCAGTGTTAACGGTACCTTACAGGATGCCGTGTGTACCGAAACCGATGATGGCTGGCATATCGCGCTCAACAACGCTCGTTTGGGTGTTTTACTGTCTACCCACACCGATAAACTGCTTCGTGAGCTCATTGCTGAACTGTTCGGAAAAACCATTACGGTGGAATTTTTCGGAACCGATGGGGTGGACGAGCAGTATGAAGCTCTGCTTCGCCAAGCAGAGGAAGAAGCGGCGGCCGCCGCTCTTCGCGTGGCAGAATATGAGAAACAACGGCAAGAAAGCAAAGCGAGCGGGGTGTCGGTCAAACCGGCTAAGCCGACGGATCCTACTGTTCCGCCCGCAAACGGCTTACCCGTTTATTTGGAAACTGCCCGTGCAGTATTTGGCCCGATTCCGCAAGGAACGCCGATTCCTCTCAATCGTTTGCAAGAGGGGGATACCGCTACTGTCTGGGGCGAAGTATTCGGATATGAAACGCGTGCTTTCAAAGAGGGTACGCGTATTCGTCATACATTCTACATTTCCGATCGCACCAATTCCATCTCGGTTATTTTGTGGACGGATACCAGACGCGACAAAGAGAAGCTGGAAGCCATGGAATCTGTCAAAAACGGGAGTTGCGTATTGCTCAGCGGTCTTTACGAGTTTGATACATTTGCGAAGGGCAGTGTTATGACACCCAAATCGCTGGCACTTGTCAGCAAATATCAAAAACAGGATCACGCAGAAGTCAAGCGTGTGGAACTGCATTTGCACACGAAGATGTCGGCGATGGATGCGGTGTCGGATGCCGAGGCGCTGATTATGCGAGCGGCAGAGTGGGGACATCCCGCTGTTGCCATTACCGATCACGGTGTGGCACAGGCATTCCCGGATGCTATGAAAGCGCTTGGGAAAGCGCGCAAGGCAGGGTATGATATTAAGGTTCTGTACGGCGTAGAAGCATATTATGTTAATGAAGAACGCGCGGTGGATGAGAACGGTGTACGGCAGCCCAGTACCAAAGATGCCAAACGCTATCACCAAATTTTATTAGCCAAAAATCAAGCAGGTCTTAAGAACCTGTATAAGCTTATTTCTTTCTCGCATCTTGATAACTATTATAAACGACCGCGCATCAGTAAAGATAAGCTGCTGGAATTGCGCGAGGGATTGCTGGTCGGCAGTGCGTGCGAACAGGGCGAGTTGTTCCAAGCGATTTTGGAAAATCGTCCGTGGGAAGAGCTGTGTGAGCTGGCACGGTTTTATGATTTTTTGGAAATCCAACCCATCGGCAACAACAAGTTTATGTTGCGCAATGGCATGGTGCAAAGCGAGGAGCAACTGTGTGACTTTAATCGTACGGTGATTCGGTTGGGAGAGGCATTGAACATTCCTGTTTGTGCCACCTGTGATGTGCATTTCCTTGATCCCGAAGACGAGGTATACCGTCGCATTTTGCAGGCGGGGCAAGGGTATGCCGATGCGGATATGCAGGCACCGTTATATTTCCGCACCACACAGGAAATGCTGGATGAATTCTCGTATTTACCGCCGGAAAAGGCCTATGAGATTGTCGTGGAGAATCCCCGCCGTATCGCTGAGAGTATCGACGATCTGTTGCCTATTCCGAAAGGCAATTACCCGCCGCACATTGACGGGGCGGAGGAGCAACTGCGCGAGATCACATGGAATCGTGCAAAGGAATTGTACGGTGACCCCGTTCCTCAGTTGGTTGCGGATCGGTTGGAAAAGGAACTGAATTCCATCATCGGCAACGGCTTTGCCGTTATGTATATGATTGCACAGAAACTGGTACAGGATTCGGTGGACCACGGGTACTTGGTCGGCTCGCGCGGATCGGTCGGTTCGTCATTTGCCGCAAGTATGGCGGGTATTTCGGAAGTGAACCCGTTGCCCCCGCATTACCGGTGTCCCAAGTGTAAGCATTCCGAGTTCATTACCGATGGTTCGTATGGTTCGGGTTTCGACTTGCCCGATAAGAACTGCCCACACTGCGGTGCGTCTTATGCCCGTGACGGTCACGAGATCCCGTTTGAAACCTTTCTGGGGTTCGACGGTGATAAACAGCCCGATATTGACTTGAACTTTGCCAGTGAGTATCAGTCCAATGCGCATAAATACACCGTGGAACTGTTCGGAAGCAGTCATGTTTTTAAAGCCGGTACCATTTCAACGGTGGCGGACAAAACGGCTTACGGTTATGTCAAAAAATATGCTGAAGAACGCGGGCTGGAACTCAGCGAAGCAGAAATTGCGCGTTTGGCAACAGGCTGTACGGGCATTAAACGAACCACGGGACAGCATCCCGGTGGCATGGTTGTTGTGCCCAGTGAATATGTTATTGAAGATTTCTGTCCCGCGCAACACCCCGCGGACGATGCGGGTTCGGATATCATCACCACACACTTTGATTTCCATTCCATTCACGATACCATCTTAAAACTGGATAACCTCGGTCATGTGATTCCGACTATCTACAAGTATTTGGAAGAATACAGCGGTATCAATGTTATGGATGTGCCAATGTCCGATCCTGAGGTGTACAAGCTGTTTACCTCACCCGAACCGCTCGGCGTGAAGCCCGAGGACATTGACTGTGAGACCGGCACTCTTTCGATTCCCGAAATGGGTACGGGTTTCGTTCGCCAAATGCTTCTCGATTGCCGTCCGACAAAATTTGCCGATTTGTTGCAGATTTCCGGTCTCTCACACGGTACCGATGTGTGGCTTGGTAATGCGCAGGAGCTTATTAAGGCGGGTACTTGTACCATTTCAGAGGTTATCGGAACGCGTGATAACATCATGACATACTTGATGCATAAAGGGCTTGAACCCAAGATGGCGTTTAAGATCATGGAAATCGTGCGTAAAGGTAACGCCTCCAAACTGCTCACCGAGGAGCACTTTGCCGCGATGAAAGAGCATGGTGTTCCGCAGTGGTACATTGATTCGTGTCTTAAGATTAAATACATGTTCCCGAAAGCACACGCGGCGGCGTATTGTATTGCCGCGTTGCGTGTGGCGTGGTATAAAGTCCACCGTCCGGCGGCGTATTACGCGGCATATTTCACAGGCCGCGGTGAAGATTTTGACGCAGAGCCGGTACAAGGAGGTAAAGAGGCTGTTAAGCGTTTGATGGATACTTTGCGTATGAAGGATAAAAAGGAAGCCACCGCGAAGGATCAATCACAAGCGGAAACATTGCATGTTATTTATGAGGCAATGCAACGCGGGGTGGAATTTTTACCGGTTGACTTGTATCGTTCTCACTCGTATAAGTTTGTACCGGAAGACGGTAAGATTCGTATGCCGTTTACAGCCGTTAAAGGACTCGGAAACGCCGCCGCGGAATCGTTAATGAAAGCGAAAGAGGACGGGGAATACATTTCTTGTGAGGAAATTCAAGACCGCGCAGGTATCAGTAGTGCGGTCATCGAGTCACTACGCAAACTCGGCGCATTGGACGGGTTGCCGGAATCCAGCCAAATGACTCTCTTTGATTTTTAAGGTGAGGTAAATGCTTGCAAAGAATCAACTCATAGATTTAACCGTGACGGCGATGAGCGCAGAGGGAAATGGTATCGGTCGAGCGGAAGACGGCATGACGGTTTTCATCCCGTTTACCGCCGTCGGTGATGTCATTCGTTGCCGTATCGTCAAGGTGCAAAAAACATTTGCCTACGGTATTTTGGAGGAACTTATCACCCCGTCGGCACACCGCGCGGTCACCGCACCGTGTGCTGCTTTCGGCAAGTGCGGCGGGTGTACCTATTGTCATGTTACCTACGAAGCCGAATTGGAATACAAATGGCAGCGTGTTGCCGATGCCGTTTCGCGCATCGGTGGTTTAGAAATCGTTCCCGAACCGATTATTGGGTGTGATTCGCCCGAACATTACCGCAACAAAGCCCAATATCCGGTCGGCATTGGGGACAAGGGGACGAAAATCGGATTTTATGCCGCTCGCAGTCACCGCATTGTCGACCACCGCGATTGTTTGTTGCAACCCCCCTGTTTTAAAACCGTTTTGCAAGTGGTGGATGCGTGGATTCAACAGGCGCGCGTTCCGTTGTATGATGAAACCACGAATACAGGATTTTTACGGCATATTTACATCCGGCAAGGAACGGCAAGCGGGGAACTGATGGTCTGTCTTGTGTGCACATCGGGGAAATTGCCCCAAGCGGATTGGTTGGTAAACGCCTTGAAAGATGCCTTACCGACACTTTCGTCGGTTATGGTCAATCTGAATCGGCGGGACACGAATGTCGTGCTGGGTGACACATCGTTTGCCCTGTATGGCAACCCCTATATCACCGATACATTGTGTGGTAGGACATTCCGACTATCGCCATTGTCCTTTTATCAGGTGAATCGAAACCAGGCGGAAGTGTTATATAAAAAAGCCGCCGAGGGTGCAAAACTCTGCGGTACGGAAACACTGTTGGATTTGTATTGTGGGACGGGCACCATCGGCCTGTCGATGGCGCATCAAGTCAAGACGCTCATCGGTGTCGAGGTAGTGCAGCAGGCCGTAGAGGATGCTCGGCTGAATGCACAGATAAATGGTATTGCCAACGCTCGTTTTATCGCCGCGGATGCGGCCGATGCCGCCGGGCAACTGGAACGCGAGGGGGTATGTCCCGATGTGGTCATCGTGGATCCGCCGCGCAAGGGTTGTGATGAGGGCTTGATTGATACGATAAGCCGTATGGCACCTGCGCGTGTGGTGTATGTATCCTGTGATCCCGCTACCCTTGCCCGTGATTTAAAACGGTTTTCGGAGCGCGGATATCACACGATACAGGTAACACCTGTTGATATGTTCCCGCGCACGGCACATGTCGAAACGGTAGCCGTATTGGAGCGGATTATAGATTAAAAAATGCTATGAGCAACACTGCTCATAGCATTTTTTAATTTGATTGGGATTTTACTTTTTTATGACTTTTTTGCACCAAGTGCGTTTGTTGCATTTCGGACATTTTAAATAACGCGTTGTTCCCATATGCATTGCGTTCAACGCCTGCAAATAGGTCGGTACAATTTCGTGACCGCATTTTTTACACTTGTAAACACCCACGCTTACCTCAAGCTTTAACGCATAAAAGCACGGTATTAAGAACAAGATACAAATGCCGACGATGGCGACCAACTGCCAAACACCTTCGGGTATCAAGAAGGCACAAATATAGGTGCCTGCAAGCAGACCGAATATGCTTACGCTCATAAGCACCCACATGGATGTCCAGATCGTTTTATTTTTTCGTTCTACTTCTTTTGCCATTTCGAGTAAAAGTTCTTGGTTTTTTTCATTACTGTTTTCCATACTGATTTTCTCCCCGCATAATAAATCGTTGACGCTGATGTTGAGTAACTCACACAGATCCAACATGATAGAGGAATCGGGCATCGCCTTACCGGTTTCCCATTTCGATATGGCGCGGTCGGTAATGTTTAATTTCTCCCCCAGTTGTAATTGTGTTAAGTTGACTTGTTTGCGGCATTCGGAAATAAATTTTCCGATTTTCACTTGATCCATGAAGTGCCTCCTTTCATATTCATTATAGTGAAAGATGGTGGTTAAATACACATACCGTTGGTTGAGTCTACATACTTTTTAAAATATCAAAGGCTTTTTGCTGCAATTGGTTTAATTTTTTATTCTTATGAATCACAATATAGTCGGTACGAATGGCATCCAGGTCCTCTACGGTAATATGTTTGAGTTCCTGTTGTTCAAGATGTTCTCGCACCACGCTGTCCGGCAAAAAGGCAATGCCCAATTTAGAAAGTGCGGCGGTGATCAACACTTGGTTGTTTACCGAATCAATGGTAGGGTGGACGCTCAGGTTGTGATTGTGCAACAGCTTCTCAAGGTAATCACGCGCCAGATTGCCTTGCTCACGCAGCAAAAGCGGATATTTAACAAACTCTTTGAGCTTAAGAGTGTTTGGTACTTCGAAATCTCGATGGGAAACCGCTACCAATTTTTCATCTTTAAACGGTTGCGCAATGAGGTAAGGCGAGGTGATTTCACCATCTAAAATCGCAAAATCCAAATTTCCCCGTTCCAATTCCAGCTGGATGGCAACGGATGGTTTAATCACGATATGCGGATGGAGGTTCACTTCGCTTTCTCGTAACAACTGCATAAACGGGGGAATGACCGTCTGCCCCAAGGTGAGTGCCGACCCAATGCGTACGCGCGGGCTTTTTCCGCGAGATTCCGCCAAATTTTCAAATTCTTCAAATTCCGCAAGGATTTCCTTGCCCTTCATGAATAACTCTTTTCCGATATCGGTCAGCACCAATCGCTGATTGATACGCTCAAACAATTCGACATTGTATTGCTTTTCCATTTCCGTGATACAATGCGACACGGTGGGTTGTGCCATATACAACGCTTCCGCCGCGCGCGTTACGCTGTTATATTCGCAAACACTTACGAAGATTTTTAAATGCCGTATGGTCATCGTTTACACCAACTCATAAAGAAATTATTATAAACTTTATAAAATTATACTATTTTACTTATGGTTTGTCAACTGCTATACTATATAGTGGTTTAGATTGGAAATTTTATCATGAAAGGGAGAGGTGTATGGGTTCGGCTTTGGAGTTTTGGAATCAAATGGTAGCCAATCCGCTTTTGTTTATTGCCGTTGCGTTGACGCTCGGCGTCATTTTGGTCAATGGCTGGACAGATGCACCGAATGCGATTGCTACTTGCGTGGTCACGCGTTGTATGTCTCCCCGAGCTGCGATATTGATGGCGGCGGTGTTTAATTTCTTTGGTGTCTTTGTGATGACGATGATCAACGCCACTGTAGCGGAGACCATTACGAAGATGGTCGATTTTGGTGACAATCCGGATCTGGCGATTATCGCGCTCAGCGCCGCGTTGTTTGCTATTGTACTGTGGGCCACCCTCGCATGGGTATTCGGTATTCCTACGAGTGAGAGCCACGCGTTGATAGCCGGATTGACCGGTAGTGCGATCGCGTTGCACGGTAGTTTTTCGGGTGTTAACGGTAACGAATGGGTTAAGGTCGTATACGGCATTTTTATTTCGGTGATTCTCGGTTTCGGTGCGGGATTTTTGGTGTGTAAAGGCGTAACCGCCTTGTTTTACCGGGCGAACCGTCCCAAGACCGAACCGTTTTTTAGAGGTGCTCAAATTGTGGGCGCCGCGTCCATGGCGTTTATGCACGGTGCACAGGACGGTCAGAAATTTATGGGCGTCATTTTGCTGTGTGTCTATATGTCGCAGGGGCAAGCGTTGCCGAACGATTTAGATATTGCCGGTGATTATCTTTGGTTGATGCTTCTTTGTTCCGTTATTATGGCGGCGGGCACGGCGATGGGCGGTAAAAAAATCATTAAATCCGTCGGCATGGATATGGTAAAGCTGGAAAAATATCAAGGGTTCTCGGCGGATATTGCTGCGGCACTGTCTTTGCTGTTTTGCTCGGTGTTTAGTCTGCCCGTATCTACCACACATGCCAAGACGACCTCCATTATGGGTGTCGGTGCGGTGAAACGCGTTTCTGCCATTAATTTTGGTGTGGTCAAGGAAATGGTGCTCACTTGGGTGCTGACCTTCCCCGGATGTGGGTTGGTCGGTTTCTTGATGACGAAACTGTTTATTTCTATCTTCACATAACAGAAAGGATGTTCAAGCATGGCGAAAGGTGATAAGTTCTACTTTGATAATTTTGTTGCGAGTACACAGTTCGCTCAAAAAGCCGCCTCGTATCTTGCCCAAAGCCTGGAGCAATACGATCATAAAACATTAGAGGACAAGCTGGCGTTCATGCATGAATATGAGCATGGAGCGGATGGTGTCAAGCACGAAATGTCTGAGGCACTTGCAAAAGCATTTGTGACACCGGTGGATCGTGAAGATCTGGATATGCTCAGCCGCGAGCTGGACGATGTGACCGACCTGTTAGAGGAGATCTTGCAGCGGTTTTATATCTACGATATCAAAACCGTCCGTCCCGATGCTATTCTTTTTGCCAAACAGCTTGTTCAAGCGTGTGATTGCTTAACAGATATTATGCAGGAATTCGAGAATTTCAAACGCTCTAAAAAAATTCGCGAGTTGGTTATTGATTTGAACAGCGTCGAGGAAGCGTGCGATAAGCTTTTTATGACCGCTATGCGTGACCTTACACTTAATGCAACAGATGTACTGGAAACCGTTTCGTGGCGCAAGATCTATGAAAGTTTTGAAGCATGTGCCGATGCCTGCGAGCACGCCGCCGAGTGTGTCGGTTCCGTTATCATTAAGAACACTTAAACAAGGAACATCATCCCATGCCGTTTTGTCGGTTTGGGCTGGTGTTCTTTTTCAAAAAAGTACAAGAAGAGGGGCAACAATTCATGACAATTTTTTCGATTTTTACATTGCTTGGCGGCTTGGCATTTTTTCTGTACGGTATGAATGTCCTGTCGAGCGGCTTGGAGAAACTGGCGGGCAGCCGCTTGGAAACCGCACTTAAGCGCATGACCTCCAATGCGTTTAGCAGTTTAGCGCTTGGTGCCGGTATTACCATTGCCATTCAGTCTTCGTCGGCACTTACGGTTATGCTGGTCGGCTTGGTGAACTCAGGCATTATGGATATCTCGCAAACCGTCGGTGTTATTATGGGTTCCAACATCGGCACGACGCTGACGGCTTGGATTTTAAGTCTTTCGGGCATCGATTCCGGCAATGTTTTTGTCAATCTTTTAAAACCCGAGAACTTTTCGCCGCTGATTGCCCTTGCGGGTATTCTCTTGACCATGCTTTCCAAAAAAGACTCGAAGAAAAGCATCGGCAATATCTGTCTCGGCTTTGCCGTGTTGATGTTCGGCATGGAACTCATGAAAGATTCCATGGCACCGTTGGCGGACAGTCCCGAATTTGCAAGTATTTTGACCGCATTCAACAACCCCCTTCTCGGCGTGCTGGTTGGTGCAGTATTTACAGGTGTTATTCAAAGCTCGGCGGCATCTGTCGGTATTTTACAGGCGTTGTCATTGACGGGCGGTATCAGCTACGGCATGGCAATCCCGATCATCATGGGCCAAAATATCGGCACCTGTGTGACAGCGCTTATCTCCAGCATCGGCGTCAGCAAAAATGCTAAAAAGGTAGCGGCGATTCATTTGTCGTTTAATATAATCGGTACGGTGCTTTGTTTGGTGCTGTTTTATGGTATTCATGCACTGTTCCCGTTTGAGTTTATGAATGAGAATGTTGAACCGTGGAGCATTGCCCTTGTGCACACCATCTTCAATGTGTTTGTCACAGCGGCGTTAATGCCTTTTTCCAAACAACTTGTCAAATTGGCGAATATGCTTGTCCGCGGACACGACAAGACAACTCAACCTCGCTTTTTGGACGAGCGTCTGTTGTCCACGCCTTCGTTTGCCGCATCTGAATGTAACAATCTGACCGTTAAGATGGCACAGCTTGCACAGACGACCTTGCTTTCTTCTATTGATATGATTTATAATTATGTCGGAAAAGAAGCAAACGAGATTCGTGAGGCGGAGGATTATCTTGACCGTTACGAGGACGAGCTCGGAACCTATTTGGTCAAATTGTCCGGTAAAGAGTTGTCCGATGCTGATAGCCGCAAAGTATCTAAACTTTTGCACACGATTGGTGATTTTGAGCGGTTGGGTGACCATGCACTCAATCTTTTAGACGGTGCTGAGGAGATTCATAACAAACAGATTCATTTTTCTGAGGACGCTCAGCGCGAGCTTGGTGTACTGTCTACAGCAATTCGTGATATTATGTCGCTGACCGTTGAAGCGTTTGTTAACGACGATATGGAAAAAGCCAAGCGCGTAGAGCCGCTTGAGCAGATTGTCGATCTGTTGAGTGCCGATATCAAGGCGAGGCATATTGAACGGTTGCGTATGGGTGAGTGCACCATCGAGCTTGGATTCATTTTGTCGGATATGCTCAACAACTATGAACGAATTTCCGACCATTGCTCCAATATTGCCGTTGCAATTATAGAGCTCGGTCACAACAGTTTCCAGACACACGAGTACCTGAACGCGGTAAAGACCGACAACAGCGAATTCCGCACACGGTTTGCCGAGTATCAAAAACAATATCAGTTGTAAGAAAAAGCGAGTCGCATAGCGACTCGCTTTTTTAACGATTGAGTAAATAGTAGCCAAAGTTGAGATACGCTGCAAATAACAACCACAGAAGGTAGGGGATCAGCAAACGAAACGCTGTGCGGTTGATTTTTCGGAAAGCAACCATGGTCAGCACGACAACCGCAATCAGAAGCAGCAACCAAAAGAATGCGAACAGGCGCCATTCCAAACGGAAGAAGAATAATGACCATAACGCGTTTATCGCCACTTGCAAAAGATACAGACGCAATGCCGGTCCGCGATCTAAATCGTTGCTGATAAAGACGAGATATGCCGCTATCGCCATGAGGGTGTATAAGATCGTCCATACTATGGGAAAGATCCATGACGGCGGTGCTAAGGGAGGCTGATTGAGCGACTGGATATCAAAGTTTCCTCCGAGTAAAGCGCCGATTCCCGCCAAAGCATAGGTGTACACCAGAAAGAACAGCAAAACTTTCCAATCAATTTTTGGCCGTGTCATCTTACCATCTCCTTTTATGAGATAGTATGCCCGAACACCAAAAAATATGAGCCTCACATGGATATGTGAGGCTCATTATGTATTATAGCGTTTTTACAAGTGCTTTCAAATAGGCGGCGAAATCCGTTCCCACCTCAGGATGCTTTAATGCCACTTCGCAGGTAGCCTGTAAAATACCCAGCTTGTTGCCCATATCGTAGCGAATGCCGGTGAAATCGACACCCGTCATACCTTTGGTGCGGGCAAGTGTCATCATGGCATCGGTTAGTTGGATTTCACCACCTGCTCCCGGAGGCGTTTGATCTAAAATATCAAAGATTTCCGGCGGCAGTACACAACGGCCCAAAATGGAAAACAGCGAGAGGATTTGATCCGGCTTCGGTTTCTCAATCATATCCGATACGGCATATACATTATCACGCAACGGTGCAACCGCCAAACTGGAATACTTTTGAATTTGCTCCACCGTGACTTCTTTGATGCCGACGACACCCTTGCCGTATTCTTCGTACGCACGGCAAAGCTGTGCGCAGGCGGGATCCTCACCGATAATGACATCGTCTCCGTATAACACGGCAAACGGTTCGTTACCGACAAACGAGCGGGCACAGTTTACGGCGTGGCCGAGTCCCTTTGTTTCTTTCTGACGAATAAAGGTGATGTTCGCCAGATCGGTGATGCGATTGAGTTCCGCGAGCGTTTCGGTACGGCCGCTTGCCGCTAACCGTTGCTCCAATTCAATGTTGTGATCGAAATGATCTTCAATGATTCCCTTGCCGCGGTTGGTGATGATGAGAATATCCGTAATACCCGCTGCGACAGCTTCCTCCACAATATACTGAATGGCGGGCTTGTCGACGATGGGAAGCATTTCTTTCGGCATGGCTTTGGATGCGGGCAGCACACGGGTACCGAGACCTGCTGCGGGGATAACGGCTTTTCGTACACGGTTTGACATGTTTAACACTCCTTATGAAATTGATAATAAGAAAAATGCAATATAGGACAGTATGAGCATCAGCAATTCGGGCGCTATTGCGAGGGCGAAAGATACGCCGCCCGATTTGCGAAAACTTTGGTTATACGGTGAAAAAGGTTCGCCTTCAAGTTTTTTGGCTTTGCGCAAGATGAAACGGAGATACCAATATGTTCCAAACATACCAATGAGAATGCGTACTGCCAAGGTTACCAGAGAAAGCAAGGATAGAATTGGAAATAATAGTTGTCCTTGCGGGGAAGTCACGATGTTTTGTGCTGCCGCTATCATGGTCTCCATGGAAGAGGCACCGATCATGTTTTGCAGTTGTTCCATAACGCCTTGACTGATGAAACTGATTATGGTTACAAAAACGAAGACGATACTGCCCCATAAGAGTTGTTTTCGATACAACAACCAGTTATACGAGAATAAAAAGCTCGCCCAGTTCCAAGACAGTTTCGAACCGCCGTGCGTCATGCGGTAAAAGCGGGGGAGATAGTAAGCAGAGTTTGGACCGATTAGGTTGGCGATGGTATCTACAGGTACTCCGTCGATGGTTTCCGTGCGGGGGATGCCGCCGTAGGGATCTTGTGATTGTGCACTAAATCCAAACGGTGAATACCCGCCGTTGTGCGGCGGCGTATATTGTCCGACGGGCGGTCGTTCCGGTGTCGGCGGTACGGTGTGCCAGTCGGGGGCATCCAGTTCCATGCCGCACCGCGCGCAAAATTCCGAAAACTCCGGATTGTCATAACCGCAACGGGGACACCGCTTTTGCGGTACGGTTGACGCTTGTGTTTCGGTTTGTTGCACCGTATGCCACATCTTGTCCGTACCATGCAGGTCGACAAAATGACAATGTCCCTCTGCTTTCCAGCAAAGCCGATGATGCGGTGCACCACATTCGGGACACGTGACAATATCGTCCTGTTCGCCGAAATAGTTGCCGCATACCGGGCATTTTTGACCTTCATAAAAGAACATAGCGTGTTCACACTTTCTTACATGATGCTCCTATTGTACCGCAAAAAAGCGCTTCTTGCAACCGCTTTCGATAAGGTTAATAAAATTTTAACAAGCTACTGTCAGGAAGTAAAGTCCCGTTGCTTTTTCTTGAACCCTAAATGTTTTCCCAAGACCATAAAAGGTGCATACAGAAAGAGATACGCAATACTCATAAAGAGTGGGCAATAGCAATATAACGCGGTTTTTCTTTCCTCAAGATACAAACCGGCTTGGTCGACTACGTATTCTGCTAACAGATTGGTAGGACCGGAAACATAAATAGCGGGGCCGATCAACCCTATTAAACACGTTATCGCGTTTAACAGTACCAAAAGCACACCGACGGACAGAAGAAACGGTTTCATTTCCAATTTGGTGGAATGATATCCGTCACGATAGCACAGCACGAACAGCGACACGCATACCGTAACGATTCCGATGATAAGATCGGTTAATTCACCTTTTGAACCAAACAACATCTTAATGGGAAAATCCAACAGGATAAAGAAGAGCATAAAGATGCCCATTGAGATGAAGTGGTATGCAAAAACCCGATCGACGCCTTTGAATAACTTTCTCATGGGATCACGCTCCTTTATGTGTATTATAGCATATCGGTGGTGAGAACGCAAGAAATATGAACGAAGCACTCGCTTGCGCTCGCGTGAAGCAGCGGCGATGCCGCTGTGAAGCATTGTGCTGCGCACAACGTGAAGTTAAGTGCACTTATCGTGCCGCAAGGCACACTTAGTTAAAAAGGCCCC
>JAZOBF010000048.1:0-5147 GCA_045595845.1 Acutalibacteraceae bacterium | reverse complement strand
GAGTCTTGTATATCATCATTGCGAAAGCGGTTTTTGATACACACCTTCGGTGTGATGAGATACAACACGGCTATGCCGTGTTGATGATATACACGCTAACGCGTGATGATATGCCATTGCTTTTGCAATGGATAAAAAAATCCAAGTCCGAAGACTTGGATTTTTTGGCGGAGAAGGAGGGACTCGAAGTGGCTTCGCCACCCCTCTTGCGGTGCCCGAAATTCTGTGTCCTCGCTATCGCCCGCAGAATTCCGACCGCTGCCCCCTCCCCTGCCCACTGTATCTGCCGCAGGCGGCGCTCGCAGACGACGCCCGCGCCTTTCGGCGCTCGGGTTCGAATCCTCATATTTCGGAAATAACAAAAGGCACCCAAAAGGGTGCCTTTTGTTATTGGCGGAGAAGGAGGGACTCGAACCCTCGCGCCGGTTACCCGACCTACGCCCTTAGCAGGGGCGCCTCGTCACCAACTTGAGTACTTCTCCATAACAAACCGAATGCGGTGAGCAAACGGTTTATCTATTCACTTAAAAAGTGTGGCGGAGAGGAAGGGATTCGAACCCTTGGCTCTTTCGAGTCACCGGTTTTCAAGACCGGCTCCTTAAACCGCTCGGACACCTCTCCGTTTCCGGAACGACTGTAATCATACCATCTTTTTAATCCGTTGTCAACAGGAAAGTGGAGAGCGCCCCTCAAAAAATTACAAATATTGTAAAAGCTCCGATGGATGCGTAATCAAAATATCCGCACCCGCGGCACGGAGTTCCTCTTCGCCACGGAACCCCCAGGTAACACCGACGGTAACCAGGCCTGCGTTATGTCCTGTGTGAATGTCCACATCGGAGTCTCCGACAAACAGCGTGTTTTCTGTCGTCGCCGCCAAATCCTTAAGCGCCAATTGTACAACCTGCGGATTTGGTTTGTGAGGTCTGCCCTCAACCATGCCGCCATACACACAGCCGAACGGATAGTTACCGAACAGCAAATCCGCCAACTTACGAGCCTGCATTTCGGGCTTATTGGTAACAATACCAAGCTTATACCCGCGCTTGACAAGTTCATCCAGCAGATCGTAGATTCCTTCATACGGGGCAGTTTTAACGCAATAATTGCGGTCATATAGTTCCATAAACCGCTCATATGCACGGGTGATTTCGTCGGGAGTTGCCTCCCCCATAGCTCGTTCAACCAGTTTTAGACAGCCGTTGCCGACAAAACGATGATACTCGTCAAACGAGTGGACCGGCATACCATCTGCTCGCCCCCTACCGCACTCGCGCAAAACCGTTTCGGTTGCATCGGCAAGATCGGCAATGGTATCAATCAAAGTGCCGTCCAAATCAAATAAAACCGTATCAAAGCGTGACATAACCTATCCCTTTCTGCGAATGCACTGAACGATATACAGCGTAAAACACATGACCGCCACAACGCCGACTGCGATGGTAAAAATAGCCCACAGAGGATCGGCAAGTTTCAGCTTCATCCACAAAGCATCCATGTGCGTACTGATTTCATTCGGCAATGTGATATACATTTCCGCTTTTTCCAAAACCGATTCCGGCGGATAAAAATTCTCATTTTCTGCAATTTCGGGATCCAATTGTTCCCGCACCTCTTCAATAGGCGTCGAATACCCGATATACTCCGCATTGAGCAACGCAATATCGGGACGGCAGAGAAAATTAATATAGGCTTCCGCCTCGCGCTTGTGCGGCGAATTAGCGGGTACGCACAGGGCATCTACGAACAGATTGGTACCGTCAGGCGGGACAAAAAAATCAATCGCAGGGTTTCCTTCTTCCTCATCCATCATGATGATACCGTCCCCCGCATAATAAGGAGCAATCCAGCCTTCTTCGTTGATCATTTTATCATATACCTGATCCATCACATATTGATGAAGAATCGGTTTTTGCTCACGAAGTGCGTCATAAGCGGTATTCCATTCATCAAGGTTAAGCGTATTTAAGGAATAGCCGCATTTTAGCAGAGCAATACCGAATGCATCACGCGGGTTGTCGAACATAAAAATACGACCGCTGTACTTCTC
Source organism: Acutalibacteraceae bacterium (assembly GCA_045595845.1). Taxonomy (GTDB): domain Bacteria; phylum Bacillota; class Clostridia; order Oscillospirales; family Acutalibacteraceae; genus RGIG3009. The sequence continues at coordinate 3,097 of JAZOBF010000048.1, read as the reverse complement.
GTTCCACAGCAAATCCCAACCCAACGCGAGATCAGCTTCGTCGACATATTGGGTATTGTAAAAAATACCAACCGTACCCCATGTGTAAGGCACAGAATACTCATTAGTGGGATCGTAGGAGGGGTTGAGCAAAGACGGATTAATTTTGGAAATATTCGGAATATTATTGAAATCCAATTTGGCAAGCTGTCCCTCATTAACCATCTTGCCGATCATATAGTCCGAAGGTACGATGACATCGTATACCGCGGCGCCCGAATTCAGCACCGCGTACATACTCTCATTATCGGTAAAATTTTTGTAGTTAACCTTAATACCGGTTTCGGCAGTAAACAAGTCATTCACAGTGGGATCAATATATTCTCCCCAGTTATACACATTCAAAGTTACACTCGTGTCAATATCATCTGCCGCAACAGACGAAGTGCCCACACACAATAACACCAGGACAACCAAACCAATACTTAAAAACCGTTTCATCTGGTTTTCCCTCCTTTGCGCGAGGGTTCGGATCGCATCTGCAAAACATTGACCAACACCAACAGGATCAGCACCGCACCGAACATCAGGGTAGAAAGGGCATTAATTTCCGGCGTAACGCGACGCTTAACCATCGAATAAATGGTGACAGACAAGTTCTGCGCCGATGCACCCGAGGTGAATAAACTAATGACAAAATCGTCCAGCGATAAAGTAAAGGCCATCAACGCACCTGTGATAATGCCCGGCATGATTTCCGGTACCATAACCTTAAAAAAGGCGGATACCGGCGGGCAACCGAGATCCACCGCCGCTTCATATAAATGAGGGTTTGCCTGACGAAGTTTCGGCATCACTTGGAGTATGACATACGGAATACAAAATGTGATGTGTGAAAAAAGTAATGTCGTATATCCGGGTTGAAGCAAACCGGTTGTGCGATAAATAAACACAAACAGCAACATTAACGCAATACCCGTTACAATCTCCGGATTAACCATCGGGAAATTATTAACGGCAAGCAACACCTTGCCCAAACGGCGGTTGACACTGCGGATACCGATTGCGGCAAGCGTACCGATAATTGTGGATACAATGGTAGCAATAATAGCAACCGAAAGTGTTACCCACAGTGCCGACAAAATTTCTTCATCACGGAACAATTCCTCATACCAACGCAATGAAAATCCATTCCAGACAACACGGCTTTTGGAATCATTGAAAGAAAATACAATGAGTACCGCAAGCGGTGCATACAAAAACGCAAAGATTAAACCATTATAGATACGAGAGAGCGTTTTCACGAAAGTTCATCCCCCTCTCCCTTATCCACCATACCGGTGACGGCCATGCAGATGAGAATCATCACCATCAAAACAAGTGACAAGGTAGCGCCGACATGATAATCGGCACCTTGACCGATAAACATGGTTTCAATGGCATCACCGATCATCAAGGTTTTGCTGCCGCCCAGCAATTTCGTAATAACGAAAGTGCTGACCGCCGGAACAAAAACCATGGTAATACCGCTGAGCATACCGGGTACCGACAACGGGATAATGACTTTGCGAAACACCTGCAGAATATTGGAGCCCAAGTCTTGTGCCGCTTCAATAATACTGTTATCAATTTTGGCCATAACGGAATACAGTGGCAACACCATAAAGGGTAAGAAATTGTATACCATACCCAAAACAACAGCACCGCTTGTATTAATTAAAGTCAGCGACTGGCCCTCGGCAAGCAGACCGAGTACACGCAACAGTTGGTTAATAAAACCGTTATTTTCTAAAATAGACATCCACGCGTAGGTGCGAAGCAAGAAATTCATCCACATCGGCAACATGATGATCATCACCATTGTTTGCTGCACGCGCCCCTGCGCGCGAGAAATGGTATACGCCAGCGGGAATGCCAAAACAAGGCAGATCGCGGTCGCGATTCCACCCAGCGCAATCGAAATACCAAAAGTGCCGGCATATTCTACGATAGAAGATAAGTTGGATAGTGTAAAGTTACCCCCGTTATCGGTAAACGCAAACCAGATAACAATACCGAGCGGGATAACGGTAAACAACGCCATCCATACCGCAAACGGTGCGGCCGCCCCTCTCGATTTGATCATGCCTCCGCCTCCGCGGCATCCTCGGTCAGATCGATCTCGGGGTTCGCCATTTCATCAAATTCTTCGGAATACGAACTGTAGTCACCAAATTCACCCGAATACTCCGATTTCTTCATGATGTGAATATCTTCGGGATTGAGCACGATACCGATTACGGAATCCACGGGATAATAATCGGTGGTCTGAATCATCCATTTAAAGCCTTTAAAATCTACGATGGTTTCAAAATGCACGCCCTTAAAGGTAACCGCCGTGACGGTACCGATCAAATCGCCCTTCTCTGCCGGAACGATGTCAATATCCTCAGGACGGATAACAACATCTACGGGTTCTTTTTTCTCAAATCCAGCGTCCAAACAACGGAATTTACGGCCAAAGAACTCGACCAAATAGTCCTCATGCATGATACCGTCCAAAATATTACTCTCACCGATAAAATCGGCTACAAACGCATTCTGCGGCTCGTTATAGATATCCTGAGGCGTACCAATCTGCTGAATTTTACCATTATCCATTACCACCACGGTATCTGACATGGACAACGCTTCTTCTTGGTCATGCGTAACATAGATAAAGGTAATGCCGAGGCTTTTTTGAATGTTCTTCAACTCCACCTGCATATCCTTACGCAATTTCAAATCCAGTGCCGCCAGCGGTTCATCCAGTAACAGCACACGCGGATTGTTGGCAAGGGCACGCGCAATTGCCACACGCTGTTGCTGACCGCCCGAAAGCGTATCAATACGGCGTTTATTAAAACCAACCAGATTGACGAGTTTCAACATGTGATCCACCGTTTCGCGGATCTCGGATTTTCCTTTTCCTTGCACACGCATGCCAAACGCCACGTTATCCTCCACATTCAAATGCGGGAACAACGCATAGCGTTGAAAAATGGTATTCACCTGACGCTTATGTGCAGGCAGATCGGTCATGTCCTTTCCGTCAAAAAAGACATTGCCGTTATCCGGGAAAACGAAGCCGCCGATAATG
>JAZOBF010000047.1:0-46470 GCA_045595845.1 Acutalibacteraceae bacterium | reverse complement strand
GGCACCTCAACCGCCATGGTATACAACGGTGAAATTATCAACAGTTGTGCATCGCTGTACGGTCCGCGCCGTATACCGACCGCCATTATTGTTGTCTGAGAGGAGGCAGTTGTATGACTCACAGCACCATCACACCTGAGCAAGAGAATATCGTTCAGGCACAAGATGCCGTACAGGAACAAGAGGACATGGTTCAGGTAGAAGACACTGTCATGGAAGTGCCGATTTATCCCGAATTTGAAACGGATACAGCGATCCAAAAACCACAAAAACGCATATTTTGGAAAGTGCTGACCACCTGTTTTGCTCTCTTCTTGGTACTCATCACGACAGCACTGTGGTTCTTCTACAATTATCTTAAAAAATACGAGGCCTCAACGCCAACCGGCGCTTTGAACAATTATATACAATGGATTCGCGACAAAGACTACGACGCGATCTACGCAGTTTCTGATTTTGAGGAAACCATTCTGAATACAAAGGAAGAATTTATTAAATATCTGGAACGCACATACGCGGGTGATGTGTCAACATTGACCGTGCGTGAAAAAACCCTTTCCGCCGAATCCGACGAGCGCAAGAAGGAATATTCGGTCTATATTGACGAAAAGCGCGTTTGCGGATTAACGCTTCTGAAAAACCCCGAATGGGGCGAGACCGCTTGGAGCTATGTGACCGAAATTCAATACCAACCCACCACCACGATCTATGCTGCCGATGATGTGCGTATTACGATCAATGGTGTGGATCTGTCGTTACTGAATCTCCCCTCTTCGCCCGCTCAAACCGCCCTTCTTGGCGGAGTAAAGGATGAGCAGATGTTACCGACTGTTTCATGCTATACCCTTGAGGGGTTGTTAAATCCGCCCACCATTGAGGCGTTAACCCTCAACGGTGATACTTGCAACATCGTACAAACGGAAAAAGCCGCCTATCACATTTATCAACCGGTGGCGGATGCGTTGCGTACAGAGCGCGAGCAATTGGCACAAAAGACCGCGTTTAAATATGCCGAATTCGTTGCCCGTGACGCCACACGCGCCGATGTCTTGAAGTTAGTATATAAAGACAGCGATTTGTACGGAACCATACGCAATTTCAGCAATCATTGGTTTACCGGACACGATACATATAAGTTTACGGATGTTGTCATATCCGCTTACACGCAGTATACCCGCTCGGACTTTTCCTGCAATGTGTCGTTCCAGCCGATTTACACGCGCAAAAAGCAAACCATCAAAGGCACACCGTTTAACTGCCGTTTGTCGTTTGTGTTGATCGATGACGAGTGGAAACTGTTATCGTTAACACAATTTGCCGCTCAAACCGAAGAGACCGACTCGACGACTACCACAACCTCAACAACCGGTACGACTGTACCGCAATAAGCAATTTCGAACCCTTTGTGCGAGCAATCGCACAAAGGGATTATTCTAAAAGGAGGAGAGTACCGTGTTAAAAGAAGTGTTTAAGCCGCTTCCCTGTATCAAGTGTGCACTCGGCAGTTGGTTTTGCCTGTGTACACTGTTTAAATGCTGTGATGTGTGGTTCCGTATTCCGACGGTGCTCTTTTTAATCCTGTTACTTGCTTGTTTTTTACTCTTTTTGTTTTTAAGAGTGCTTGCCAAATCACCGCGGCTCGATGATATTTTACTTTGCGGCGGTGCCGTTTTGTACGGACTGGTATTGGTGTATCGGTACAACGGAGCCGCACCGTACGCCTTTTTATCGCTCGTATTACTCGCCGTTGTATTGGTTACCCTACCTATTTTAAGGAACACAACGAGTTCCCTGCTCGGCAACCATTCACCGAGTGCCAAAAGTTGCCGTTATCTGGTGTTGTTATGCGGGATTGCGTTAGCAACGGGCATCTGTCTTTTCTCGGTTATGCGGTATCTTACCTTTGCGGCACCGAATTACGATTTCGGTTTGTTCTGCCAGATGTTCCACAACATGAAAGAACAGTTTCTGCCGTTAGTGACTTCTGAACGCGATCAGTTACTTTCGCATTTTGCCATTCATATTTCACCCATTTATTATCTGATATTGCCGTTTTACCTGTTGTTCCCCTCACCCATTACCTTGCAAGTATCGCAAGCCGTCATACTGGCAAGCGGTATCGTTCCGTTGTATTTGTTGGCAAGGCATTTTCGACTGCCGTACAAATATGCGGTACTTCTGGCTTTGCTCTTCGCTGCTCACCCCGCCATCAGTGCCGGTTGTTCGTACGATTTGCATGAAAATTGCTTTTTGCTCCCGTTACTGTTATGGCTGTTTTATTGCTATGAAACCAATCACAAGCACTTATTGACCGTGACGGCAATTCTCATCTTGTTTGTCAAAGAAGATGCGGCGATCTTTCTTGTAATTTTCGGCATCTATCTGCTTTTCTCACGCAAGGATCACCGTACGGGTTGGCCGCTCATCGTGGGAGCACTACTGTATTTTTCATTGGCGGTGTTATTACTCAACCTTTACGGGACAGGAGCCATGTTTGGGCGTTACAGCGCTCTCTTTGGTGAATCCGGCACCTTTGGCGGCTTACTCAAATTACTTTTGCAAACCCCCGGTTATTTTTTGGAAATCATGGTATCCTTTACAGATGCCATAACCGAAAAGCCCCTTTATCTGCTACAGATACTTCTCCCCTTTGGATTGGTGTTGTGGCGTACCAATCGGTACAGTCGGTATCTTTTACTGTTACCGCTTGTTGTCAACCTGTTGTCCAACTTCAAGTACCAATACGATATCGGCTTTCAGTACAGCTTCGCCTCGCTCGCGTTTTGCTTGTATCTTTATGTGCAAAACCTCTCTGAGCGACCAATCGCTAAACAACGCAATCTGTTGCTGTTCAGTGTCATTTCCTCATGCTTTTTGTACAGCATGATTATCCTTCCGAAGATTGAAGCCTATGTTGGGCGCTGGATACAAGACAACGCGGTATTTACCGAAATGGAAGCGGTGCTGGATGAAATCCCGGACGACGCTTCGGTAACCGCCTCCACCATGCTGCTGGCTCATTTGGCACAGCGTGAAGTAATATATGAAGATTATTATCACAAAACACCCGATACCGACTTTGTTGTGCTGGATATGCGCGGCGGTTACGCCACTTTTTCACAGAGCTACCGTGATATTTGTATCCAAAACGGATATGAGGTATGGACCTCAACCAATGAACTGCTTATTTTATATCGGCCAAACAAGTAGAAAATCGTAATTTACCCTTGTTTTCTCGGTATTTTTTGGTATAATGACCTGTATAGGTAAATGTTTGTGAGGGATTACACTATGAAACGAAATGAGATTGCCTCTGTCTACGCAGATGCCGCTGCTCTTACCGAGCAGGAATTGACGGTTTGCGGTTGGGTACGCACCTTACGCCAATCCAAATCGCTCGCCTTTATCGAGTTAAATGACGGCAGTTGTCAGCGCAATTTGCAGGTCATCGTTGAAGAATCGAAACTGGGGAATTTTGATGAAATCTGTCATCAAAATGTCGGAGCAGCCCTGTGTGTGCGCGGTGTACTGCAATTAACCCCAGAAGCAAAACAACCGTGTGAACTGCATGCGACCGCCGTTGATGTACAAGGAGCCTCTACCTCGGATTATCCTCTGCAAAAGAAACGCCATTCGATGGAGTTTTTGCGCACCATTGCGCATCTGCGTCCCCGCACCAACACTTTTAGTGCTGTGTTCCGTGTGCGTTCCGTGGCGGCATATGCGATTCACCGTTTCTTCCAAGAACGCGGATTTGTGTATGCGCACACCCCCATCATCACATCAAGTGACTGCGAAGGCGCGGGTGAGATGTTCCATCTGACCACGCTGGATATGAATGACATCCCGCGTACCGAAAACGGTGAGGTCGATTATTCGCAAGATTTCTTCGGCAAACACACTTCTCTGACAGTATCGGGACAACTTGCCGGTGAGTGCATGGCGATGGCGTTCGGTAAGATCTACACATTCGGTCCGACATTCCGCGCCGAGCGTTCGTACACCGCCCGTCATGCCGCGGAATTCTGGATGATCGAGCCTGAATTTGCGTTTGCGGACCTGCAGGATAACATGGATTTGGCGCAGGATATGATCACCTATGTGGTATCCTATCTTTTGGAAAACTGCCCTGATGAAATGAAATTCTTTAACGATTTCTACGACAAGAATTTGTTGGAACGCTTAAACGCATTGGTGCACTCCGACTTCACCCACATTACCTACACCAAGGCAATTGAAATTTTGGAACAGCACAAAGATCAATTTGAATATCCCGTGTATTGGGGTTGCGATTTGCAAACCGAGCATGAGCGTTATTTAACGGAACAAGTGTATAAGATGCCGGTGTTTGTAACGGATTACCCGAAAGAAATCAAAGCGTTTTATATGCGCTTAAACGACGATGGCAAGACCGTTGCCGCGATGGACCTGTTGGTACCGGGTGTCGGTGAGATTATCGGCGGAAGTCAGCGTGAAGAACGCTTGGAGCTGTTAGAGGCGCGTATGGATGAACTCGGACTTAACCGCGAAGACTACTGGTGGTATTTGGATCTGCGCCGTTACGGCGGAGCCGTGCACTCCGGTTTCGGTCTCGGTTTTGAGCGCTTAATTCTGTATGTGACAGGTATGGCAAACATTCGCGATGTCCTGCCGTTCCCCCGTACAACCGGCTCTGCCGATTTCTGATTTTTGTATTTTTGAAAGCACCGTCTGTTATTCGACGGTGCTTTTTTCGATTATTTATAAAAAAATAAATATTTTTTGCAAGATTTTCAAATTTAACTTGCAAAAACACCCTGTATAGCGTATAATGTGGAAAGCAAAAGAGAGGAGTCGTTGTCGGTGTCTGTTTTTTCATCGTTAACAAAAGAAGAGTTATCTGCCATACTTGCCCAGTGTGAGGCGGAATACGCCACCTATAAGGCGCAAGGACTTAATTTGGATATGTCCCGCGGCAAGCCATGCCCCGAACAACTCGAACTCACTACGGAACTGATGGATTGCGTCAACGCCCGCACAGGAGCCAAATCCGAAAACAATACAGACACGCGCAACTACGGTGTGCTGGATGGTATTGCGGAAATGAAGCAATTATTCGGCGATATTTTGGGAATGCCTGCGGCCAATATTTTGGTCGGCGGCAATTCCAGTTTAAACTTAATGTTCGACTATATCGCACAAGCCTATTCGACCGGCGTCTGCGGTCATACACCGTGGTGCAAGTTGGACGAAGTCAAATTCCTCTGCCCCTCCCCCGGTTACGACCGTCATTTTGCCGTTACCGAACATTTCGGGTTCACGCTGATCACGGTTCCCATGACCGCCGAAGGCCCCGATATGGATGTCGTGGAAAATCTTGTACAGGATCCTGCCGTAAAAGGTATTTGGTGTGTGCCGATGTATTCCAATCCGGATGGTATCACCTATTCGGATGAAACGGTACGGCGGTTTGCCCGCCTAAAACCCGCGGCGCCCGATTTTCGCATCATGTGGGACAACGCCTACTGTGTGCATCATCTGACCGATGCACCGGATTCCTTGCTGAACCTGTTTGAAGAAGCAAAAGCGGTCGGAAACGAAGATATCGGTATTTGCTTTACCTCCACTTCCAAAATCAGTTTCCCCGGTTCGGGTGTTGCGGCACTCGGTGCAAGTGATGCGAATATTCAAGATGTTAAAAAGCGTCTTTTTGTTCAGACCATCGGTTACGATAAGCAGAACATGTTGCGCCACACCCGCTTTTTCCGCAATCTTGACGGCATCAAGGAACACATGAAACTCCATGCCGCCGTTCTGCGTCCGAAATTTGATATTACCTTAAACACTCTGGAAAAACAGTTGGGCGGCACGGGTGTTGCAAAATGGCACAAACCGAATGGCGGATATTTTGTCAGCGTCACGCTGATGGACGGCTGTGCCAAACAAGTCGTGCAATTGCTCGCCGAAGCAGGTGTCGTTGTAACCGGTGCCGGAGCTACTTACCCCTACCACCGTGATCCGCACGATGCCAATCTGCGCCTTGCCCCCTCCTTCCCGCCGTGTGACGAATTGCAGACCGCCATGGACTTATTTTGTATCTGCGTAAAAATTGTCAGCATCAAACAACTGCTGAACGCCTAATAAAAACCGCCGTGAATTTTTCACGGCGGTTTTTTTAAGATTCCGTGAATTTCATTGACTTTTGCAAACATTTCCACTATAATGTTTCCTATGTAAATGTATCGTAAAATAATGGAGGATTGACCGATGAAGCGCACACCAAAACCCGTATTTTTCATCGTGGCTCTGCTCATCCTCGCCTTAGGGTATACCTCCTTCTTTGGGATATACAAAAACTTTGGCGATCGGCAAGACACAGTGATACGCGGAGCTTCGGATATTCGAACCGGCATTGACATTAACGGCGGTATCGAAGTAACCTTTGCCCCCGCAGACGCATCTGTTAACGCAACAGCGGCACAGATTGAAGCCATGAAAGAGGTTATCGTGCGTCGTATGATCGCTAATAATATTACCGACTACGAAGCATACACCGACACCGATAACAATCAGGTCGTAATCCGATTCCCGTGGAAAAACAACGAGACGGAATTCGATGCAAAAGCCGCAATTGAGGAACTCGGTAAGACCGCCTTGTTGGAATTTTATTTTGATGAGACCGAATCCACCGGCGTTCCGACCGAAAAACCCAACAAAGAAGATTTTGTTCTCAACGGTTCGTTGGTAAGCTCTGCTACGCCCGGGTTTGATCAAGATAACACACCGGTTGTTTCCTTGGAGTTGGACAGTTCCGGTAAAGAGGCTTTCTCAAAAGCCACCAAAAAGCAAGCCGATCTGAACAAGGGGCTCACGACGAAAAAATACACCATTTCCATTTGGTTGGATGATGAGTGTATTTCCAATCCCACGGTTAACGAACACATTGCCGACGGAAGTGCTCAAATTTCCGGCGGGTTTGCCGATTATGCGGAAGCGTTGGATTTAGCAAATCTCATTAACTCCGGTTCACTTCCGTTCAGCATTACGGCTAAGAACACCAGTACCGTTACCGCTACTTTGGGCGAGCGTGCTTTGGGTATCATGGTAATTGCCGGTATCATCGCGTTTGTACTGATCTCCGTCTTCATGATCCTCTACTACCGCCTGCCCGGTTTTGTTGCCGTGATTGCGTTGCTCGGTCAGGTGGCGGGTTCCATCGCCGTTGTATCGGGATATTTCCCGTTCTTTAACAGTTTCACCCTGACATTGCCCGGTATCGCCGGTATCATTTTGTCAATCGGTATGGGTGTTGACGCAAACATCATCACTTCCGAGCGTATTAAGGAACAAATTCGCGGCGGTCGCACCATCGACGGTGCTATCAATAACGGCTGCAGCGAGTCGTTCTCGGCCATCTTTGACGGTAACATTACCGTTTTGATTATCTCAGTCGTACTGATGGGCGTGTTCGGTCCTGCCGACAGCTTGTTTGCAAAACTGCTCAAACCCTTCTTGTTCATGTTCCCCGTTTCTGCCAGCGGTGCTGTGTATTCCTTTGGTTATACCTTACTTGCCGGCATTATTTTCAACTTTATTATGGGCGTAACTTGCTCGCGGTTGATGCTCAAATCCGTCTCCCGTTTCAAGTTCCTCCGTAAACCGTGGTTGATAGGAGGTAAGCGTCAAGATGCTTAAGAATTTTGATTTTATCGCAAAACGCAAACTTTTTCTTATCATTTCTGTGGCTTTGCTTGCGATCGGTCTTGTTTGCAATCTAATCATGGGCGTAGAACTGGACATAGATTTCAAAGGCGGTACGCTTTTGAAATACAGCTACGAAAACGCCTTAGATGAGGCCTCCTTCAAAGAGTTTATTCAAACCAAACTCACTGGCGCCGAAGTTGACATTACCGAGAATGGCGAGAGCGGTCTCAAAACCATTGTGATCTCACTTGCCGATGAGGTGACCACCGAAACTCAGACCACATTTGTTGAAACCTTGAAAAAGCAATTCCCCGACAACGGGATCAAAGAAATTGAAACCAACTCTTTGCAGCCTTCTTACGGTCGTACTTTTTTCGCCAAATGCTGGATGGCGATTGCACTGGCATCGGTTTTCTTGGTTATTTATGTCGGCTTGCGTTTCCGCAAGATCGGCGGTATCTCCGCCGGTATCATGGCGTTGCTCGCGTTGTTGCATGATATCTTAATTGCCTATTTTATTTTTATCATCTTCCGCATTCCGCTAAACGATAATTTTGTAGCGGTCGTACTCACGATTCTCGGTTATTCGCTCAACGATACCATTGTTATCTACGATCGCATCCGCGAAAACCGTTTGAAGATGGACAAAAAGACAACCATCGGCGAAATCGTGAATGTCAGTTTACGCCAATCCTTTGGCCGTACACTCAACACCTCAATCTGCACATTTATCGCTATCGGCACCGTTGCGGTGATTGCGCTTGCCTTCTCGATGGATGCCATCGTCAGTTTTGCCTTGCCGATGACATTCGGTGTTGTTTCCGGTTTCTATTCTTCCACCTTCCTGTGCACACCCTTGTGGGCTTTGTGGGTAGAACACTCTCAGCGTCGCAAGGCTCTGAAAGCCAAAAACAAAAAATAATCACACACAAAAGCCCCCGAACATTCGGGGGCTTTTTACAAGGAGTGAAGCGGTATGCTCAACACCATATTTTTTGATGTGGATGACACATTGTTGGACTTTAAAAAAGCCGAGCTTGTTGCGTTATCATCGACATTACAAGAACAAGGTTTTCGTCCGACAGAGGAGATTTTAGAGCGTTATCATATCATCAACCGCACACAGTGGGAATTACTCGAACGCGGCGAGCTCACGCGCGAGCAAGTGCTTCGCCGCCGTTTTACACTGTTGTTTGACGAATATGCTCTTCCCTGTGATGTGGAAAAGGTAAAGGCACGGTATGAGCATTATTTAGGTGTCGGTCACTATTTCATAGAGGGTGCACCCGAACTGCTGCAAACCTTACATGGAACATACGACCTGTACCTTGTGACCAACGGAACGGCGTCCATTCAGCGCCGCCGTTTGGATAGTGCGGGGATTCTCCCTTATTTTAAAGGTGTGTTTATTTCACATGAGATTGGCTTTAACAAGCCCGATCCGCGATTTTTCGACTATTGTTTTTCCCACATTATGGGTTTTGAAAAAGAAAAGGCCGTCATCATTGGTGACAGCCTTAGTTCCGATATTCGCGGCGGCAACCTGGTGGGTATTCGCACCTGTTGGTTCAACCCCTCGCACAGCCCATGCACAACGACAGCCGTACCGGATTTTGAAATTGATGCTCTTTCCCCACTGCCTGCCCTGCTTGCCACCCTATAGCCGCAAGCTAACCTCGCCCGAGGACAAGGCTTTAATCGTACCGTCATCAAACTCAACCAACAACGCAAACTCGTCGGTAATACCTCGCGCGGTCACTTTTTCAATCACCGTACCGCTTAAATCGAACATCCGTACCGTACGACCGTACAGCATATCGCGCTTGCGGTATTCGTTTAAAAACTCTTTCGTTGACAGTTGCTTGTAATAGGCCCAAAAACGCGAGATAATCGCCGCCGCCAATTCTTCCCTCAGATGAATCGGTAACGGCGTTTTTTTATCAAACACGGCCCCCGCACGGGATTGTATCTCCTCGGGAAAACCACCAATCGGCGTAAGGACATTGATGCCGATTCCGAGTATAACGAATTGGAGACCTTGATCGAAAACACCTTCGGTTAAAATGCCGCACACCTTTTTATCTCGACAATATACATCGTTTACCCATTTGATGGTCGCAGAAATCCCCGACGCTTCTTCAATTGCTTGAGCAACGGCAACAGCAGCCGCAGTAGTAATATACAAGGGATTGGTATCTGTATCGGGGCGCAATAGTATGCTCATATATAAGCCGCTCCCGTCGGGTGAAAAAAACTGCCTACCCATACGGCCTCTGCCCTGTGTTTGACTATCTGCCAAAACAACGGTACCTTCGGGGGCGCCAAGCAAGGCTTGCTTTCGCGCTACGGTATTTGTGGAATCTACTTGCGTGTACACATGCAGATTAAACGAGCCGTCCAACTGCTCTTTTAATATCGATTCAGATAAACCACTCACACAAAATCCCCCTTCCCCTTTAAAAGCGCGTCAGATGAATTCTGACGCGCTTTGTACTTACATAGAACTGAAATACTCGACAATACCGTCGGTAACTGCCTGCATCAGCTTGTCACGGTAGACCGGATCACGGAGCGCTTGCTCGTCTTTCGCATTATCCAAAAATGCACATTCCAGCAATATCGACGGGCAATGGAAGAGCGAGCGCGTCATGTACAGCGTTCCCCATACCGTACCACTCGAACGCGGTGTACCGTTTGCCGTGGTACCAACACCATATTGAGTTTCCACAGCGTGCATCTTATCGTATACAAATTTGGATGCCGTATACGCCCATTCCGTATAGTAATGCACGGTAGCACCCGTTGCTTCGCCGTTGGCGCCGTTCATGTGCACGCTGATGACCAGATGATACTCCTGCTTTTGCGCCATCAGTACCCGTTCCTGTAACGATATGTTCACAGTAAGCGGTGCTGTACGCGTCATATCCACCGTCGCACCTAACGCTTCCAATTTGGTTTTGAGGGTATTGGCATAGTTAAGATTGAAGGGTGCTTCCCACGGCTTGTCATTCGAAGCGCCGTGACCGGGATCCAACAGAATGCGAATACCTTTGAGTTTTTCAGCAGCCGTATTATTTGAAACATTGGCGGGATTTAAGAAAGAAATCGTCAGTTGATTACCGTTCCATTTCGTGGAAACGCCGTAAAACGCCCCCTTTTCTTTGAGGGTAAGCGTCAACACATAGGTTCCCTTTGTCTCGTCGGCAGTCCATTTGGCGGAACTAAACAACGGGCTTTTTGAAATATCCGGCAAAGCGGGAACCTCCGAAAGATAACAGAAAGTAATCTGGATAGCTGTTGTGGTTTGCAAATACCGTTCCAAGCTGTAATTGGGTGTTCCTGTTGTGGTATCCTTATAATACTTCTGTCCTTGTGTACGGGTATACACCGGTATATTGTAGGCGGTATTAAAGGTGAATACCGTTTGTGTGGCTGTTACGGTGGTTTTGCCGTCTTGCAAGGGCGTGTAGGTCAGTACGCCGCCATCCGTCAAGGAAGCATCCTTACAGTACACCCGATAACCGGATGCCAACAAGTAATACGAATAACTGCCATTGTACACCGTTTTAACCAAATAGTCGCGCGTACCTTTAGGCAGATAGGAATTGTAAGGGCGTGAATAATCGTCAATCAAATCACCACCGGAAAAGGTTTCGGCATATTCCGATGTAATCGTAACGATTTTCACGTTGTCTTGAGACGGTGCGGGAATTGGTGTTCCCGCAGGAACGCTGACATTCGGTACAGTCGGCGTAGGAACCGGCAGCGCGTTGATGGTTATCTTACCGCCCGTTTTGGATTCCGAAATCCCGTTATAGGTAGCAGTCACCTTAACTTGTCCGAGATTGATTGCTTGACCGATCTTACCGGCCGGCAATGTGTAAGTCGCCTTATATCCTTGAAAATCGGTCGACAAGTTCCCGCTTTCTTCCTCCTTAATGTCATAGGCAGCCAAAGTAAGCGTTGCGCCATTGATTGTCGCCTTAACGGTCGATCCCTTGCGCGCAACAGCGCTGATAATAAAGGCATTTCCGCCATCAACCGCCATATCTTTATCGGGGGATACACTTTGCAAAACGGTTTGTTTATAGGTGATAGTATATGTTTTTGTGGTGCCTTTGTGAGAGAATTTAAAGGTGTTGACGCCCACTTTTAGGGTATAGTTGAGCGAGAAAAAGCCGTTTTCGGTCAATTCCACTTCTTTTCCGTTGACCGTCAACGGAAAATTGGTATCGCAACCGCCGTGCATCGTAATGGATGATTCGGTCGTGGTATAACTGGTTTTCGTCGGGAAAGTCAAAGACAGGCGCTTATAAATATATTCTTCATCCAGTGTGCCGTCATAGGCGCGCTTAAGCGCATCCGCCGCACCTGTTTTGTCGGTGCGCAACGCATCAAAAGAATTGTAGCAACTCCCTTGCCAAGCGGCGTTAGATTTGCAATATAAATATTGTTGTGCTAACTGGTCAGTATCTTTCCAGCCGGTACGATAGGAACCGATGGTAGCCGACGAATGGGAGATGTACAACGGTAGTTGTTGCTTCTCGGCGATACCGCCCCACCACTCCAGTACATTTTGGAAGGATGCGGTAGGATGACTGGTGGAACTGTAGTTTTCCACCATCACGCATTGGAATAAACCTTGTTCCAACCATGACAAAGTATCCGCACAACCATCGGTGAATTCTTCGTAATATTCTGCCGTTTTCGAACCGCGCTCATCCACCGAACCGTGTGCCCAAACACCGTTTGACAATAAACCGGTATACAGATTCGGATTACTGTCAGCAATGCACTGCACAACCTTACGGACCAGCGTCGTCAGTGCCGTTTCGGCCACTTCTCGGCCATCTTCCGTCACCTGTTTGCCGGCAAAGGTAAATCCGGATAGAAAATACCCGTCTACCGCGTAACGGTTAACCACCTCGCTGACCATTTCTTGTGTATGCGCGAGCCCGTCGGCAGTACGCGGATCCCATTGTTCCCCATCGCGCACATGAAGATCCAATACGGCATAAACATACAGGCTTTTCTCACGCGCCCGCGTGATTATGTAGGAAATCGGATCAAACACCTCGCCGTTTTCGTCTGTGAGCGTTACCGAGTCGGTGATATCGGAAGGATAGATGGCTGTTGTGCCATCTTCCATATCCAACGGCAGAATCAGCGTATTAAACGCCCACTCATCCATTTCAGAAAAGGCCGTGTCAATCTGTTGTTTGACGGTTTCAGCCGTGTTCTTCGAGGAAGTGTAATACTCAACCCCCGGTGTCAGCCACACGCCTTTCATCTGTTCCGGCTTTTGATATACCGGCTCTGTTTTCGGCGGTTCGGTCGTTGTAGGGGTTGTAACCGTGGTGGAAGGTGTGGTGGGCATGTTACTGTTGAATAACGATGCAAAAGCATCCAACACCCCTCCATAGGCGCAAACCGCGCAAAGTACCACCACGGCTGCTACGCAGGCCGTGATGGTAATACCGATCTTAAAGCCTTTGGAAAGGTCGGCTTTCTTTGTGTGTTTTGCCATATTACACCTCGTTGTTTATAAAACTGTCTGTAAATTTTTCATTTCTTTCAGGGCAGTTTTTACATTATTGGTAGCCGATAAGCCCGTCACTTTATCCGGTTTCAAATAACTGTAGCTGTAAAATGCCATGCCGTTTATTTTTTTGTTACGCAAATACAATACGGAGCGTTTAAGAATATCGTTATGCGATACCCACTCCGTTTTTCCGTTGCCGGCCCATGTATCATTCAGCAGACCGGCTTTGTAGACAGCAATCCCGACATATAGCTGTACGGAAGAATGACGAGGATAAGACGCCCAGACATCCGTCATTTTATCAAACGCACTGCCTCCGTGTTCAAATCCCGTATAGATCTGCGGGCAAATATAGTCAATGTATCCGCTCTCGGCCATCCATTTTTTCGGATTCGCGTAAAGTTTGTCATAGGTGTTCTGTGCATTGACAGCCGGTGACACACCGAAAATACGGTTTTTCGCGGTCGTGATCGTGTGGGTGCCGGCAATCAGGGTATCAACCGCCGCACGGCGCCAATCCGCAACGGATAACAAGCCGCCGCTTTGCTGATATGCCTCGTAATCCGCGCTTTCATAACTGTATACCGTACGTGGTTCCAAAACATCGGACGGATAAAAATAATCATCATACTGGATACCATCAACCGCGTAGTTGTTGACCAATTCGCGAATACCGTTTAAAATTAACTGTTGCGCCTTCGCAGAGGTCGGCACATAATAATACCGCTTGGCAGAATCCGTCAGCGTGGGAACACCACTCACCAAATAGGCGGTGTTTTTCCCCGCACGATAAGGATTTACCCATGCGTGAATTGCAATACCGCGTTTGTGCGACTCCTGCACCGCATAATCCAGCGGGTCAAATCCTGCGTTTATCAGTTTGCTGACCGACGCGGCAGGTTTGAAATACGACGATTTATAATACGCATCACTGTTTGCACGCACATGCAAATACAGCGTATTCAAATTAAACTCTTCTAGCGTATCCAAAATACCATCAATGGCGTTCTTCGCCTGTGCCGTCGTGGAACAGGAACGGAATAACCCGTCCAATTCTATGTACGATACCCATGCCGCGCGCATCTCACCGGACGGTTTCACCAAAGTCGCTTGTGTGGTAGTCGTCACCGGCGGTTTTGTCGTGGTGGTCGCCGTGTTTTTCGATGTGGAGCGTGTGGTAGTCGTCGCCGTAGCGGTACTTTCCGTGGTCGATGCAGCCGTCGTGCTTTCCGAGAGATTGGGTTGACCGAAATCCGTCGTGGTAACATGTGACGCGTGTGTAGTGGTATCAATGGTCACCAACGAAGATGTCCTGCACCCTGTTAAAACAACCAGCAATAAGGATAACAGAATCAGTCCATACCGTTTCAACCGCAACACCACCCATCTAAATTATCATATCAAAAAATTTCACCCAATGCAACACTTTCCGACGAAATGCACAACTGTTAGTTTTTTCCGTTTGCTCACACACTATATGTATGTTTTGAAATCATCTTACAGAAATAATTTGCATTTCTCTTGTAAATGTGCTACACTGGACTCGTGATGCGGGCGTGGTGGAATGGCAGACACGTTGGTCTTAGGAGCCAATGCGCAAGCGTGCAAGTTCAAGTCTTGTCGCCCGCACCAAATAAAAAGACGGCATAGTCAGTATTGACTATGCCGTCTTCTTTGTATGTGGTTATTCTTTTTCAGCGGTTTCTTTTTTACCCGAAAGCATGACATTCGTAAGAATACCGAGGATCAACGCACAGGCAATCGAGGTAAGCGTAACCTTACCAATCGCCATCGCCGTACCACCGATACCGGCAATCAAAATAACCGAAACAACAAACACATTTTTGTTGTCTTCCAGATCAACCTTCTGAATCATTTTCAGACCGGATACCGCAATAAAGCCATACAGCGTCATACATACGCCACCCATCACACAACCGGGGATAGAATCCAAAAACGCAACGAACGGGGAAATAAATGACACAATGATCGACATAATCGCCGCAACGGTAATCGTAACAACCGAAGCGTTACGGGTAATGGCAACACAGCCCACAGATTCACCGTAAGTGGTGTTGGGGCAACCGCCAAAGACAGCACCGACAAAAGAACCCACACCGTCACCCAGCAATGTTCTGTGCAGACCGGGTTCTTCCAGTAAATCGGTTTCAATAATGGAAGAAAGGTTTTTGTGGTCAGCAATATGCTCCGCGAATACCACGAACGCCACCGGCACATACGCTACGGCGATAGTCGCCACATACGACCAGTTGAACTCCTTAACGCCGTCAATCGCGGTCAAGAATGTAAACTGCGGCACGGCTACAAAAGTGCTCAACGCCACGCCGTCTTTGGTAAGGGCAGCAAACGGGGCGAGATCTAAAATAACCAGTGCTTCATTACCGGTTTGTAAACCAATCACGGTGAAGATCAGCCCCACAACATAGCCGGCTAAAATACCAAGAATGAACGGAATAAGACGCGCCATTTTCTTACCATAGGTGGAGCAAAGCACCACGACCGCCAAGGTGACCATCGCGCAAATAAAGGACACCCACGCGTTTGTGGACATGATAAAGGAACCATTGGCATCCTGGGGACCGTAGGAGAACACATCCTTGATAGCCGCACCGGCAAGAGAAAGACCGATCAAAGCAACCGTGGGGCCGATAACCACAGCGGGCATCAGTTTATTGATCCAACCGACACCGACGAATTTGACAACAATGGCGATCACGACATACACAAGGCCGGCAAACACAGCGCCGATAATCAACCCTAAATAGCCAAGTGACATCGAGGTGGCGCCGGCAAACGCAGCCAGCATTGAACCGATGAAAGCAAACGACGAGCCAAGGAATACCGGGCTCTTAAATTTGGTGAACAGCTGATACACCAATGTGCCGACACCGGCACCGAACAATGCCGCCGAAGCAGTCATGTCGTTGCCCACAATGGCGGGTACCGCGATTGTCGCAGCCATAATGGCTAACAATTGCTGAAACGCAAACACCAACAATTGTGTGAACTTCGGCTTGTCTTTAACTTGGAACACTAATTGCATTGAAAACCCCATCCTTTCAAAATATAAATAAAAAAAAACCTGCATCCGACAAGGCACTCACCACAATAAATTGTGATAGCCTTATCGGTAAGCACTACCCATAGTATACACAGTACGACAAACTTCGTCAAGACATTTTTATGAGCAAATCACAAAGAATTCGGCAATACTAATAACGAGGTGGTGAAACGATGGAGAAAAAACAAAAGAAAAACCCGATACAACAATCCGATAATCGCGTTAGCAAAGCCATTAACAGTATGGTCACCGAAGGACGAGGAAAAATCCTGTCGGATGTTCTCGGAAGTTACACCGGAACTGCCGAAAATGGTGAAATGCCGGAACAAGATGCAGACGACCTATAAATGGCAAAAAAACGATTTTTTTGCAGAATTTGTCACACATGATTAACTCCTTCAAGCACACACTACTACTGCAAACGCAAGATGTAATACAGGCGGCAACGCCAAAATTGTTTTGAGGAGTGTAAATCGTATGTCTAACAAGAACAGCTTGGTACCCGAGGCTCGCGAAGGCCTCAACCGTTTCAAGATGGAAGCTGCCAACGAAGTTGGCGTGACTCTAAAACAGGGTTATAACGGCGACCTCACTTCGAAACAGGCTGGTTCCATCGGCGGCCAAATGGTCAAAAAGATGATCCAGCAGTACGAGAACAACCTGAAATAATTTCGGTTATTCTGTAAGCGAACGCCACCGGAGGGCAATAGTCCTCCGGTGGTGTTGTGCTGGGCGATATTTTTAAAAAAATATGTACAGATGCTTGACAAATGCAAAAAAATGGGTATAATAAACACGTTCGAGATATTGCGGTATTGTGTAAAGGTAGCACGAGAGTCTCTGAATCTCTTTGTCTAGGTTCGATTCCTAGTTCCGCAGCCAGAAAGTCTGTCACACTTTATGTGACAGGCTTTCTTCTTTGGTCACCAAAGAGAAAACCGCTCTGTTTGTACAGAGCGGTTTACATTATTGCGTAGTAGACGAGGTTGTTACTTGCGATTTTTTAAAATTCTCAACATAAGCATCAATTTTCGCCTTACAATTAGCGTTGATCTCCGCCATGCCGTCACCAAGCAGTGCCATGGTACGGTCATACGATCTCTCGGCGAAAATCAGATCTTCCTGCGCAACCCCAAAAGCGGTCGACCAATCGGTAACCGTCTTATCCAGCGGGATGATGGTATAGTTGTTTAGTTTACTGCCGTCTGTGCGCTTCTTGCAGTAACACCAAGTGGGTAGTACCTCCACACTCGACAGGAACACGGTGCCGTCTTCATACTGCGAGAAATTGCACTGAAACAGAACCCCATCCTCCGTGTGACCGTTGTCGTTACAATTTTCTTCGTGCTCCCCGTAATGTGTGTCATTATAACGGCTCTTGACATCGGCGAATGTGCATTTCCCGTAATCTTGGAAATTACCGCCCTTGTTTGCCGCATAACTGCCGCCGTACATGGCTTCAATGGTCTGATTCGAAAGCAGATTCCCCATCGAGTACAAACAGACGGTTTGGTTACCGTTTTCAGCGGTAATCAGTTCCAACGGCTGAATCTTGTGAGGATGGCCGCCGATAATAACATCTACACCCATTTCGCACAATTTTTCAGCAATCGTTGTTTGGCTTGCCAACGGCTTAATTTGATATTCGCTGCCCCAGTGCATATACACGATAATGGCTTGTGCACCATCCGCTTTCATGTTTGCCATCTGCACCTGCATATCGCTGTAAAAGGCATCCAAATTTGAGGTGGAAAAATAATTAACCAGTGTTTTATCCGAAGTAGCGGAACCATAGGTGTAATTAACAAAACCAAGTTTTATGCCATTTATATCCTTCACCAAATACCGTTTGTCCTGTGTAGAGGCACGCAACCCGATATGGTCAAGATTTCGCTCGGTATAGGTACGCTCGGTCAAACTTAAACTACTGCCGTTGCTGACATGGTTGTTGGCGCACAATCCCAAAGCATATCCTGTATTCATGATGGTATCAACCAGCGAAGTGGGAACACGAAACAGCATCTCTCTCTGATAATAGTCACTCTCACCTTTTCCAATCCCGAACTCCATGTTGATTGCCGCATAATCCAATGCCGATACATAGGACTTTAAATGCTTAAACATGGGCTCAAAATCATACACACCCGATGAAACTTTAGCAGATTTAAGAACCGGCGTATGAATCAAAACATCTCCCGAACTGCCGAGCGTTGCCGTGCTGACAACAGCAGGTTCACGCGGACCGGTAGTTGTTGTAACGCCGGGGGCTCCACCATCCGTATGTTTGCCGATAGTGTTAACCACCAAAGCTACACCGCCGGCAAGCACCGCCAAAATCAATATCACCGCCAACACGATCAACGCGCGACGGGCAGCCAATTTTCGTTTTTGTTGTCGGATATGCTTTCTGGGCGGCATCGTTACATCCATCCTTTATGCAGTCAGTTTGTTTCATTTTACAACAATCCCCCCCGATAGTCAACCTTGCGTCACCATCTTTTTTTCACAGCATAGCATGAGAATAGGAGGCGTGAAAATATGGATACACAAATAGGATTACATGAACTGACAATCGGACAACGCGCGGTTGTCGAGTCTTTACATATGAGCGGCGGTATGCGCCGACGCTTACTGGATATTGGGTTAGTGGAACAAACAACAATCGAGTGCGTCGGGTGCGCACCGAGCGGCGATCCAATGGCCTTTTGTATACGCGGTGCTGTTATCGCCTTACGCTGTGAAGACTGCCGCCGCATCTGCGTCAGGAGGCTGTGAAAATGGGGTTAACAAACCGATCAACGGGAACATACGCCATCGACCAAGGACTCATCGTTGAGCGTACGGCAGATTACAATACGGTGATTGCGCTTGCGGGTAATCCCAATGTCGGGAAAAGCACGCTGTTTAACGGACTGACCGGTCTGCATCAACATACCGGAAACTGGCCGGGTAAGACCGTAACAAACGCGATTGGTCGTTGTCGTTTTGAACATGAGGGGTACTTACTTGTTGACATCCCGGGTACCTATTCGCTGTTGGCACATTCTGCTGAGGAAGAAGTGGCGCGCAATTTTATCTGTTTCGGTAATCCCGACGCGGTAGTTGTGGTTTGTGATGCCACCTGCCTGGAACGGAATTTAAACCTTGTGCTGCAGGTAATTGAAACGGGCAAGCGGGTAATTGTGTGTGTAAACCTGCTTGACGAAGCCGCACGGAAAGGCATCGAAATTGATTTGCAACGGTTGTCCGAACGGTTGGGCGTGCCGGTTGTAGGAATGGTTGCGAGGAAAAAACAGGATTTGCGCCGTTTGTTGGCAACGTTGTCCGACACTCTACGCGCACCGCGTTCCCCCTGTTCTCTACCCCGCTATCCTGTAGCAATCGAGAGCGCCGTGTCGCGCCTAACACCGTTATTGGACAGTCGCTTAGACGGGCGACTGGATAGCCGCTTTGCGGCGTTGAAATTATTAGAACAAGACCAAGACTTTCTTTGTGAAATTTCACAATATTGCAAACACGATCTGATGCAAGATGATCTCGTACAAACGGCATTGCGCGAGGCGGTTGATGACCTGACAACAAGCGGACTGACTCCCGATTCTTTAAAAGATGAAATCGTAGAAGCGGTTATCAAGACTGCCGAACAAATCTGCCGAGGTGTCATACAACACCGCGGCGCGAAGTACGCCGAAACCGACCGCCACCTTGACCGCATTCTGACGGGACGGCGTTTCGGGTACCCGTTGATGCTGGCATTGCTTGCCGCTGTTTTTTGGATTACCATCACCGGTGCCAACATTCCGTCCGGGTGGTTATCCACCGCCTTGTTTTGGGTGCAAGACCGCCTATCTGAACTGTTTTATGCATGTGGCACACCCGAATGGTTGCACGGCGCGGTGGTGCTTGGTGCCTATCGGGTATTAGCATGGGTTGTTTCGGTCATGTTGCCACCGATGGCAATTTTCTTCCCATTATTCACCTTGTTGGAAGATGTGGGCTATTTGCCGCGCATAGCGTACAATTTAGACCATGTATTTTCCCGTTGTCACGCGTGCGGGAAACAGGCTTTGACCATGTCTATGGGATTTGGCTGTAATGCAGCGGGAGTTGTCGGGGCACGCATCATTGATTCGCCGCGCGAACGGCTGCTTGCTATTTTGACCAACAACTTTGTGCCGTGTAACGGTCGATTCCCCACCCTCATCGCTGTATTAACGATGTTTTTTATCGGCACAAACGCAAGTGGCTGGGAATCTTTGTTGGCGGCGTTGTTGCTCACAGTCTTGATTGTGCTCGGCATTTTCATTACATTCGGAGTGACAAAGTTGCTTTCCTGCACCGTGTTAAAGGGGGTTCCTTCCTCCTTCACCTTGGAAATGCCCCCATATCGAAAACCGCAGATCGGGCAGGTGATCGTACGCTCCTTACTGGACCGCACACTGTTTGTGTTAGGACGCGCCGCCGCCGTTGCCGCCCCTGCGGGGTTACTTATCTGGATACTGGCAAATGTATCCGTCGGAGAAGCCAGTCTACTGCAACAGTGCGCTGCCTTTTTAGACCCCTTTGCACAGCTCATGGGGTTAGACGGCGTGATTCTCATCGCCTTTATTTTAGGATTTCCTGCAAATGAGATTGTTGTACCTATCATGATCATGACCTATATGGCGAAAGGCAGTCTGGTTGAGCTCGACAGCCTTCAAGCGATGCGCGAGTTGTTTATCCATAACGGATGGACCTGGCAGACCGCTGTCAGTATGCTGTTGTTCACGCTATTGCATTGGCCCTGCTCCACTACCTTAATGACCATTAAAAAAGAAACCGGCTCTTTTAAGTGGACACTGCTCGCCTTTGTGTTACCTACCGCAATCGGCATAGCGGCCTGTATGCTGTTCACAGCTGTTGCCACATAGCAAACAGCCGTTGGGAAGTTCCCCAACGGCTGTTTGATTTTAACAGAGCGGAATCAATAGCATTGTACGGTCGTGTACGGTATCCTCTTTTAAATCATTCTCTTTCATTAATGCGATCGGGGAAGCATGCTCCGTTTTGGCAATGTCCCATATCGAATCGCCCGCATTGGCAAAACACACCTTAACCTGGCAGTCTTCCATCCCCTCCGCACACGGATACGGTGCACTTTCATCCGCTTGCAGGGCGGTAATTGCCAAATGACTTTCGGTCACCATGGTGCGACGACAGATACACAACTTAAGCGACAGTTCCAAACGATCCCCCGCCAAAGTAGCTTCCGTCTCCAAAACCGTGGCAGTGGCATCGGCTTTTTCGCAATCAGCACCAAGCGGAACCGTGATATCCAACGGGCGTTCAAAATACGATACCACGCCATTCGAATCGCAAGCAAGTAATTGCACGAGCAATTGTCCTTGTAAAGTGCCGTCTGCGCACGAAACGGCTGTTATATCACTCCACACATCCAAAAGAGAGGCAAAATCCCCTTCCGGCAAGACCAAGGATTGCGGCAATGTGACTGTCTCACAGGAAAGATGAGTAAGGCAACACGGCGTAATGCGCTCTGTAGTCAATGACAGCGGATAAAGCGTGTGAAACGCATCGGTCAATATCTCGCACGATTCATTTGCAAAGCACTGTAAAGTTAAGGCAGACTTGACACTAACCGATAGCAACCGACTTTCCCCGTTTGGGTTTTGTGCGGGTTTAATGTCACAGGATAAAATTTCGGCATGTGATTCGCACAACATATTCTCCGCAAGTCCGTCTGCATCCAAAATTTGACTGAACGGTATGGTATGCTTCGCTTGGCATACAGCACCCGCCGCCACATCGGTCACATAGACAGTTTTTAAAAGTATGTCGCCTTTGATAACCGCTTTACCCGACATCTGTTTACAATCGGTAATCGCGATATGGGCTTCGCTGCGGATAATCATTTCCGCAGCCGACTCCAGCTCCAACACCTCGTTGAGTGTAAACATTTTTTGTGCGCAGCCGTTCGGAACAGAATAGTCAACGGTGCAACCCTTGCTGTACAGATCTTTTGCCGACACCGTTTCCACGATCTCCATATCTGTCCGTCCCGTAACGGTAAGTTTGACACAAAAAGCACCATGAATATCCACGCGACGCGGACCGGTAGCACGGCAATTCACATAATTGGGTTTCGCAGTCAGCGAAACGGTATCGTTGCTCGAAAGATCTTTGACGGTAAATACCGAAGTAAACGGTTGTGAATTCTCAAAACTGCGAACACATTTACGCTCTTCATCCAAATACAGCACATGCAAATACACTGTTCCGTCTGCCATCACGCGGTCCCCGCTGATCTGATGCGATTGTACGATCGGTTTCATCGTACACTTTAAGACTGCCGCAATATCCGGCAAAAAATCCGGCAACATAAAATCGCAGTCCACAGGACGCTCATCAAAATCATCGAAGATCGTACGTGTCAACCCGATCCGTCGCAAGGTCGTTTGAAGTTCCATCCATCTCTCTCCTTTGTACGGCTTGTTCTATCTCACTATATTCATACAGCAAACACAATATGCCAAAAAAGAAAAGAGGCGCTGTGCGCCTCTTTTCTTTACAATGCCGGATAGTCGGTTTTGGGAATGCGGAACACCTTTCTCAAAATGCTGCCGAAGAACTTGGGACTTTTCACAATTACGATCTGCATACCGATTGCCTCCCCATAAAATTTAACAGCGAACCAGAGAAAGGCCCGCCAACACCAGCGCCACCGCCGCCACAATGAGAATGAACCGAACAGGAAACACCAGGGCAAGAAGCATGCCAAAACCAAAAGCGGCAAAATAGCCCCCCGCACAGCTGTTTCGTTTTCTCATATCCAACACTCCTTAAACGACGGTTGTATTAACAGAGTATTCGAAAACCTTAAAAAGGTGACAAAAAAGACCGACAGAAATTCTGTCGGTCAAGCGGTTATACATTTTCCCAAGATTTACGCGTTTTGGCTTCCTCGTACATGGCAACATAACTGTCATACCGTGAACGAGAAATTTCGCCTGTTTCCACAGCCGCGCGAATCGCACAATTCGGTTCGTGTACATGAGAGCAACCGGTAAACCGGCATTTCCCAAAATACGGCTCGAACTCGCGAAAACAATCAAACAACGCGTCTTTATCGATGGGTTGTGTGCGCTCAAGATCCAGCGCGGAAAAGCCGGGTGTATCCGCCAAATATCCGCCACACGATAACGGCAACAGTATGACCGATCGCGTGGTATGTCTGCCACGCCCCAGTTTTTTGCTGATCTCTCCCGTTTCTCGGCAGATATGCGGATCAATTATATTAAGAAGACTGGACTTCCCAACACCCGAATTACCCGTAAGCGCGGTAATCTTCCCTTGCAAAAAGGCTTTAAGCGGTGCCGCCGATTCAACGCTGGTGTGATTAACCGAAAACACAGGAAACCCTGCATGACGATATATGGTTTCCAAAGCTTGCGTATCGTCCAGATCAGATTTGGTAATCACCACAATCGGTTCAATCCCGGCATTTTCAGCAACCGCAATCAACTTATCGAGCAGTTGAAGATTCGGGCGTGGTTCGGCAATGGATGCCACGATCGCCAAGCAATCCAAATTGGCAACAGGCGGTCGCACCAAAACATTACGGCGCGGTAAGATTTCTTGTAAAATGCCGGAGCCATCGTCCTGCACCATAATGGTAACACGATCGCCCGAAAGCGGTGTTATGCGTTCTTTGCGGAATACACCGCGCGCCCTACATTCATAAACCGCGTCGGCGGTCTCTACATAGTAGAAACCACCGATGCTTTGC
The DNA here is from genome assembly GCA_045595845.1 of Acutalibacteraceae bacterium. Taxonomy (GTDB): domain Bacteria; phylum Bacillota; class Clostridia; order Oscillospirales; family Acutalibacteraceae; genus RGIG3009. The sequence goes on along the minus strand of JAZOBF010000047.1, from coordinate 22,380 downwards.
AGGATTACCCCGCTTTTTATATGATTCATCCTGCCGGCGTGGTAACAGGCGGTGTCAGTACATTCTGATCGGGGGCTTTGGTAATCGTCACCGCACCTGTTTTACCGTTAACCGTATACTTGGCATATTCAACAAAGTTCCCCTTACCGTTATCCGCAATATGCACCGTCACGGTATACGAATCCTGTTGCTCGCTTACCATTACATCTTTGACCTGCACTTCGTTGGGGAGTAAACCGGTAAAGGTATGTTTCAGTTCGCCTTTTACATACACTTGGATATCAATGGGCGTTGTCATGTGCGTCGGTAACTGAATCTGCACTTTCGCCTCGGTAAAGCCGGTGCTCACACGCAACTTGACGGCTGTACCGGGTACGGTTGGGGTGTCCTCGGCAATGCTTTGCCAAACAACCGTATTAGCGGGCACGGATGCGTCATTGACATAGGTAATGTCGGTCTGTGCTACCGTAAAGCCGACTTCCTCCAGCAACTTGATGGCTTGTTCTTTGGTGATATTCGTCACATTGGGCATAGCCACCGGATCAAGCGGCTTTTCACCTGTGCTGACCACCATGGTAATCTCCGAACCGTAGTTCAGTTTATCGGGATACGCCGTTGGCGACAGCGAAATAACGAAGTCTACCGCGACCTCATCGCTGACATCCAAGGTGTATTTCACCACAAATCCCGCGTTTTCGAGTGCCGCTTGTGCCGCATCGCGGTGCTGACCGACAACATTGGGAATCTGCACCAGATTCGGTCCCTTGCTGACGGTTAGGGTAATGGATTTCACACCTTTTTTAACCGAAATACCGGCTTCCAACGATTGATCGATAACCGTACCGACAGCATGATCGCTGTACTGCTCTTTAGCCGGTTCAAAATTGAACCACTGCATATATTCAGGATTGCTGGAAATTTCGTCAAGTGTCATACCGATAAAGGTCGGCACCTCAATCTGTTCGGAATTGTTCGTGAAGAATTTATCACCCAACACCGTAAACACAAAAATAACGGCAATCAGGAGAAACGCACCGATTACGGCACACAAGACGGGAATGATGGGAAATGCCTTTTTTTCCTCGGTTTCGTCATCATAGTCTTTTACCGACACACGACCGGCCGATTTTGCCGAATCCGTTCCCCGTGTTTTATTAATGGTATCCATATATCGTGTGGGGCTGTCATCTACAAAATATTTATACTCGAAATGAATACTGGGATTTTTCTTAAACTCGTCAAAATCGTACAACATTTCCGCCGCAGACTGATACCGTTTAGAAGTATCTTTCTGCATGGCCTTGACGGTGATATCCTCGAGTCCTTCGGGGATCGCCGCATTGATCTGACGAGGGGGTTGCGCCTCCGACTGCATCTGCATAATGGCTACCGAAACGGCACTGTCCGCTTCAAACGGGAGTTTGCCGGTCAACATCTCATACAGCATAACACCAACGGAATACAGATCGGCTTTTTCGTCGGTAATCTCGCCACGCGCCTGTTCAGGACTGATATAGTGCACCGATCCGATTGCTTTATCGGTGGAGCGCGTAGCACGGATATCCTGACGCGAAAAGCGTGCAATACCAAAGTCTGCGACCTTGATGGTACCGTCGGGTAAGAGCATTATGTTCTGCGGTTTGATATCGCGATGGACAATACCTTTATCGTGAGCGTGCTGCAACGCGCGCAAAATCTGTACCGTAAAATGTACCGCTTCTTTCCACTTAAACTCCGACTGACCTTCAATATACTCTTTGAGTGTAATGCCGTCAATGTACTCCATGACGATATACTGGATTCTGTCACCAAAGCTGACATCGTACACCTTTACGATATTGGGATGAGACAAAATCGCAATCGCCTTAGACTCGTTTTTAAAGCGGCGGGTAAACTCCTCGTTTTGAAGATACTCTTCTTTTAAAATTTTAACCGCGACGATACGATTGTCAATGTTGTCGTACGCTTTGTATACATACGCCATACCACCGACACCGATGATCTCTTTAATTTCATAGCGTCCGTCTAAACGCTTTCCGATATATTTATCCATCATCTATCCTCCTGTACCTTGTCCTGTCTGGTAATGGCAACAACCGTGATATTATCGCTACCGCCTGCCAGATTCGCCGTATTAATCAGCTTTTGAGAAATCTCTTCAAACGGGAAAGTACGAATCAACGATTGCAGGGTATCCGGCTCCACCATATTGGAAAGACCGTCGGTACAGATAAGTACCGTACCATCCTCAGGAAACGGCACAACGGTAAAATCGCACTCCGTATCACCCTCGACGCCGAGAGCGCGCGTAAGAAAATGCTTTTGCGGATGAACGCGCGCCTCGTTCAGGGTAATTTGCCCCTTTTCCACCATATCTTGTACAACCGAATGGTCACGGGTAATCTGCTGAATATCCGTATGCGTAACAAGATAGGCACGACTATCACCGACATGGGCGATGCACACATCGCGATCATTGGCAATAACCGCCACGACTGTGGTACCCATGCCCCGCAGGGCCTCGTCTTCCATCGCCGCTTCAAAAACCTCTTTATTGGCGGCTGAAATGGCCGACTCCAACAAACGGCGCACCGTGGCGGGCGTGGCATTTTCACGGTATTCATCCACAATGTGATCGGCAATACAACGCATGGCGATCGCACTGGCTATGTTACCGCCGTTTGCACCGCCCATTCCGTCACATACGACGGCAAATGCGGTATCGGCAGTCAACATGCCGCAGACATACGCATCCTGATTGCTGGGGCGCACACGCCCCGCATGGGATGCTCCTAAAGTCCGCATGGTGATTCCTCCTCTCTGTTCTGACGGCGGAGCTGGCCACAGGATGCGTTAATATCCGCACCCAACGTGCGTCTGACCGTAACGGTCAAACCATGTTGCTCCAAAATACGAGAAAACTGTTTCAGTCGTTGTTGCGTACTGCGCCGATGTTCTTTTCCCTTCACCTCATTGGCGGGAATCAAATTGACATGACAAAGTATACCGCGCAGTCGCATGGCGAGTTCCTCGGCACACGCATCGCTGTCGTTAACGCCGTGAATCATCGCATATTCAAAGGAGATCCGCCGACCTGTCTTGTCCGCATAATCGCGGCACGCGCGCAACAAATCCTCTACGGGATACCGACGGTTAATCGGCATCAGCCGCGAGCGAATTTCGTTGTTGGGTGCGTGCAATGATACAGACAATGTCAGCTGGAGATCTTCCTCCATTAACCGATAAATCTGATCAACCAAGCCGCAGGTGGAAAGCGATACATGACGCATCCCGATATGCACACCGTGCGGCTCAGACAGCATGTGTAAGAAGCGCAAAACATTATCGTAATTATCCAGCGGTTCACCCATCCCCATCAACACCACAGACGATACGCGGATGTTGCGGTCTCGCTGTGCGGTTTCAATTTGGGAAAGCATTTCCGATGCCGACAAGTTGCGGGATAAACCGCCCATGCCGGTGGCACAAAATGAGCAACCCATACGGCAACCAACCTGTGTTGACAGGCATTGTGACCAGCCGTGGTGATAACTCATCAGCACCGACTCCACCGTTTCCCCATCGCACAATTCAAACAAATACTTAGTCGTTTCATCCAAACGAGATTGCCATTTTTGCAAAATGGTAACACCGGGGATAACAAACCTCGTCTTTAGCTCTTCACGCAGTGTGAGAGGCAGATTGCTCATATCATCGAATGACACGCAACCATTGTTTAACCACTGCGCGATCTGTTTGCCGCGAAAAGCGGGATAGCCCATTTCAACAATGCGTTCTGTAATCTGTTCGGTTGTAAGGGATTTCAGATCCTCTGTCATCGGACAGACACCTCATTTTTTTGAAAACCGGCAATAAAGAAACCGTCGGTGTTATGGATATGCGGAAACAGCGTCAGCATATGCGAGGGCGCTTTGCCTACCGCCTCAAAGCACGATTTAAGCGGCAAAACACGCGGTGAAAACTCCGAATGTTCACACAAGAACCGCTCGGCAATCTGTTCGTTTTCCGCGGGATTTAAAGTACAGGTCGAGTATTGCAGCACACCGCCCGCCTTTACCAACTGCGCACTGCGTTCCAGAATCGCATACTGCAACGCGGGCAAATCTTTTAACTCATCAAGCGATTTATAACGAATTTCAGGTTTTCGTCGAATAACACCAAGCCCCGAGCAAGGCACATCGCAAATCACACGATCAAAGGCACCTTTAAGCGGTTCAGGACACGGTGTTACCGCATCGCGCACGGCGGTGCTCAGATTCGTAATGCCCAAATCGGTTGCACGATGTTCAATCGTTTCGCACTTATGTGCATACACATCGCAAGACAGGATGCGTCCCGTATTCTGCATGGTTTGCGCCACCGTAAAGCTTTTTCCGCCGGGTGCCGCACACACATCCATGATAGACTCGTTCGGTTGAGCTCCTAAAGCTAAACACGCCAGTTGCGAAGCCTTATCCTGATAATAATAGCAGTTTTTGTCCGTTAATTCAAGTTTATTTCCCAAATAGGCACATTTTAACGCGAAACAATGTGGAATATCCGCCTCAATTTGGTAACTAATCTCAAGATTTTGCAACAGTTTAGCGAAGTCGTCATCGTTTGTACGCAAGGTATTCACCCGAACATACGATTCAGGCACCGCATTCATTGCCGAAACCAGCTGTTGCATCACATTCTCACCATATGCCGCACGCCAGAAGGAAATCAGTTCCTCAGGGCAAGAATGCGCCACCGATAATGCGGCATCCCCGTCCAGCTCACAAAACAACATATCGCGGCGGCGCAAGATGCCTCTGAGCACACCGTTGACAAATCCCGAAGCGTTCCCCTGCTTTAATCGACGCACACCCGATACCGCCTCATTTACAGCCGCAGAGGAAGGAATCTTATCCATATACAACAGTTGATACACGGCAACACGCAAGACTTCCAGTACCAACGGATGCATTTTGCGAAGCGGGACAGAAGAAGCCCGCTCCAATACGTAATCAATGGCAATGCGTCGTTCAATCACACCGTAAAACAACCGCGATGCAAACGCACGATCCTGTGCAGATAACGCTCCTGTTTTGAGCAACTCGTCCAATACAATATTGGAATACCGCTTTTCCCGATGCAACCCTTCCAATGCTTTGACAACAGCAATACGAGCATCCAGTGCCATGCGTTATTCCTCCGAAAAACAGGCGTTCAACGGAATCGGATGACCACGGAAGAAATCCTCCGCTGCCATACGTTTACCGCCCTCACCCTGCACCTCTGATAAAATCAACGATGTTCCCCCACCACAGGAAACCGTAAACGGCGCGGTTGCAATCACACGATTAGGCTTTTCGTCACAAGGTGCACCAACACGCGTGCGGTGGATCTTCAAGACCTTCCCCCCCACCTTAGCGGTAGCGGTCGGCCACGGATTGAGGCCGCGCACCTGATTATGCAGATCATAGGCCGATTTTGTGAAATCCATGGCACACATACGTTTATCCAACATGGGCGCGTAACAGCTCTCTCCCATCTGCGGCGTAGGCGTCAAGGTGCTGTTTTCCAACGCTTTGAGCGTTTTGGACAACAGTTCGGCGCCCTGTATAGACAACGCATCGTGCAACTCACCCGCAGTCATATCGTCCGTAATCGGACAAGTAGATTTAAGAAGCATATCGCCGGTATCCAGCCCCACATCCATAAGCATGGTGGTAACACCGGACTCCCGCTCACCATTCAAAACCGCCCATTGAATCGGTGCGGCACCGCGATACCGGGGTAACAACGATGCGTGTACATTGATGCAGCCGTATCGCGGCATACTCAGTACCGCTTGCGGCAAAATTTTACCGTACGCCACCACGACAATCACATCAGCTTGGTACCCACGCAATTCTGTTTGTACGGCTTCATCCTTTAAAGTGGTGGGTTGAAACACGGGTATTCCGTGTTCCAGCGCACATGCTTTCACGGGCGGCGGCAGTAATTTCTGCCCTCTCCCACGCGGTTTATCCCCTTGTGTGACGATCAGCGAAACGGTATGTCCATCTTCAATCAGTCGCGTCAGGCACGGAACTGCAAATTCAGGTGTTCCCATGAAAATTACTTTCATTTTGCCTCTCCTACTCTATCCAAAAACACAATACCGTCTAAATGATCGGTTTCGTGACAAATACACCGCGCCATCAGATCCTCACCCGTCATGACAAACCATTTCCCGAAGCGGTCCTGCGCCTTAAACTTAACGCGTTGGGGACGGGTAACATCATCCCATTGATTCGGGAACGACAAGCATCCCTCTTGTCCCGTCTGTTTACCGCGTGTGCTGATAATTTCGGGGTTTATCGCCTCGATGACACCGTCACCGAGATCCATCACAAAAACTCGGCGCAGAATGCCCACCTGGGGACCGGCCAAACCGACACCGTTCGCATCATGCATCGTATCGGCCATATCATCAAGCAATTGCCATAACCGCTCATTAAACTCGGTGACAGGACGACACACCTTGCGCAGTGTGGGATCATCATTTTTCAGAATATTACGAATGGCCATGCGGTCATCTCCTTATAAGATCGTTGCCGGATTGATATCAGCGTATACGGTAACGCCTTTGTTTTCCGGCGAAACAGAAAATTTTGTGAGCAATTCTGCCACAAACGCGCGCGTACGCCTATTATTGGTCAGCTTCACAATCAATTTATAACGATATTTGCCCGCTACGCGTGCAACGGCAGCAGGAGTCGGATCCAATGCAATGAGCGGCAGATCGGCGTATTCCGCTTTTGTGGCTGTCTGCCGCAACTGTTCCAGAAACCGCATTGCCGCCGTTTTAACCGTTTTTTCATCCGTACCGACAAAGCCGAACATGCCGATATCGGCAAACGGCGGATATTTCATCAGCTTGCGGGCGGCGATCTCCACCTCATAAAAGGCGGGGTAATCCTGTTTCGCCGCCAAATCCATAACATAGTGTCCGGGCGTCATGGTTTGAATAATGGCCTTTCCGGGGGTATTACGGCGTCCCGCTCTGCCGATTACCTGTGTCAGCAACGCAAACGCCGTTTCAAACGAACGATAATCCTCCGCGTACAACGCTTGGTCGGCAGATAACACCCCCACCAACGCCACATTCGGAAAATCCAGCCCTTTTGCCACCATTTGGGTACCAATCATAACCTGATAGTGTCCCTCGGCAAACTCGCGAAACTTCTCCTCGTATGCAAATCGCGACATGGTACTGTCGGTATCCATACGCAACACACGAACATCGGGGAACAGCTGAGTAAGCTCTTCCTCTACACGCTGTGTCCCCATACCGGAATACCGCACTTTATCCGAACCGCAGTCGGGACAACACACCGTGGGCGGTTGTGTATGTCCGCAATAATGACACATCAAGCGACCGTTGGCACGATGATAGGTCAAGGAAATACTGCAAGACGGACAGGTCATGATCTTACCGCAAGAACGGCACGACAAAAATGTATGATACCCGCGACGATTCAGCAATAAGATGGCTTGCTTGCCTTGTGCAAAGCAGTCATGAAGTTCCTGTTTGAGTGTTTTACTGAACAGAGAAAGCCCCGATTCTTCACACATATCCACCATCTGTACCTGCGGAAGCAACGCATCGCCGTAACGGCCGGCAATGGTGTGAAGCGAATACCGTCCGCTGATTGCCGCCTGATAACTTTCAATACTGGGCGTTGCAGAAGTCAACAGCAACAACGCACGATGGTGCTGACAACGAAACTTTGCCACATCCCGCGCATGATAGCGAGGGGCATTTTCCGACTTGTAAGTGTGTTCCTGCTCCTCGTCCATAATGATAACGCCGAGGTTCGAAAGCGGCGCAAACACCGCCGAGCGGGTTCCGACGACGATATCCGCCTCTCCCCGCTGTATTCGTTTCCATTCATCCATGCGCTCGCCAACTGACAAACCACTGTGCAGCACCGCCACACGATTGCCGTATCGACGCAGAAAAATATCCATGGTCTGGGGTGTCAGCGAAATTTCGGGCACCAACACAAGCACCTGCTTGCCATCGGCAATCACCGTATCAATCAGTTTTATATATACTTGCGTTTTTCCGCTGCCCGTAACGCCGTACAACAACGCACATGCGGCATCCGCCTGCCTATAGCGGTTGTTTATTCCGTCAAAAGCGGCTTGTTGTTCCGCATTGAGCTCAATCGGCGTGGGGTGCGGCGAAAATGCGGCAAACGGGGAACGCAAAATTTCCTGATCATAGCATTCCACCAATTGTTTTTTCTCTAAAGCCGACAAAACGGCACCGGTCACGCCGGCAAGGTAGCACAGCTCCTTAACAGACGCTGTACCGACCTCCTCCAGCAGGGCCAATACCGATCGTTGTTTCGGACTGATGCGCGTTTCACGCATCGCCGTTTCCAGTTCTTCGCAAGACACAGCTAAGCGCGCCATGCGTCTGGTGGCATCTCCCGTACGACGATAGGCATCTTCGCCACGGGTAAACCAACCTTTCTTCACCATGAGTTCCGGTAGTTTTTCGCCGTTGTGAAAGCCGGCGCAATCGAGAAGTTTATCCCCTGCAATTCCGTCGGGACAACGGGAAAGCATTTTGCATGCTAATGTATATAGCACCTGCTCATCCGAAGACATGCGTTGCTTTTCGCTGTCGGGGAGCGGTTGCACCGGCCGATACACCGGTTTGACATTCCAATACAACCCCGTAGGCAACATGGCACGCACCGCATCGAACACCGTACAGAAAGTACGCTCTTTCATCCACTGTGCGAGTGCCAACATTTCCTCGTTGAGAAGCGGTTGTTCATCCAGCACCGCCATCACGGGCTTAAAGGTTTCTGCCTGTTCTGCCTCAACATATTCCAGTTGTGTGACCACGCCTTGTCGAAAACGATTCCCTTTTCCAAACGGAACCAGTACCCGACACCCCGCGACAACCGTCGGCAGTTCCGGTGTGACGCGGTAACTGTACAGCTTATCGAAATGAAACGCCGTTTGTTCCACTGCTACTTTCACCACAGCGGTCTGCGTCATACCGGTTCCTCCCAATTCGTTTCGTTACGCCTCGTCAGAGGCAACCATTTTATAATCGCCCTCGGTAAAGTCTAAAATTGCCATACTGACCGGTTTTTCTGTCAGTACGACACCGTTATCATCTGCATCTTGCGCAATACTGCGCGCGCGCTTCGCAACGCCGATAACAACCGCATAGCGGCTGTTCTTGCCCTTTAAGCGTTCAATATCTGTCGGTTTTAACATGGTTTTTTCCTCCATTTTATAGTTTATTGCGGATTTTTCCGCGTTTTTTCGGTTTCAATAATAGAATTCAGTTGCTCGAAAGCTAAATCAACCTCATCATTCAAAACGGTATACTGATAGCGGTCGATGTATGTAAGCTCCTGTTTGGCAGCTTCCATACGCTTTTGAATCCATGTTTCCTCTTCGGTTCCGCGCCCACGCAAGCGCCGTTCGAGTTCCTCCATGGACGGCACCGTCAGAAAGATAGAAACATACTCATCACAACGCTCCATAACCTGTACGGCACCTTGCACATCGATCTCCAAGATCACATTGCGTCCTGCTTGCAGATGTTTTTCAACGGCGGAGCGCGGTGTACCGTAATAGTTACCGCTGTACTGTGCGTATTCCAACAATTCATCCTCGCGGATCATACGCTCCACTTCTTCACGGGTTCTGAAAAAATAATGTACGCCGTCAACCTCACCCGGACGGGGCGCGCGCGTCGTAACGGAGACGGACAGAACCGTATCCGCACGCTGTTGCAACAATTTGGCAACCAGCGTTCCCTTACCGCAACCCGACGGACCCGAAAAGACGATCAAAAGCCCTTTTGCCGCATCAATCGCCATGGTGGGGTTCCTCCTCGTCATACTCAAAGCGGTTTGCCACCGTTTCAGGTTGTACCGCCGACAAGACAACATGATCGCTGTCGGTAATCAACACCGCACGGGTACGGCGACCGTAAGTGGCATCAATTAAAGTTCCCCGATCCTTGGCATCTTGAATAATGCGTTTAATCGGTGCCGATTCGGGACTGACGATTGCCACCAAGCGACCGGCGGCAACCATATTACCAAACCCTATGTTTATAAGACGCATACAGAGTCCCTCCCGACCGTTACTCTATGTTTTGAATCTGTTCACGGATCTTTTCGATCTCGGCTTTCATATCCACAACCACCTGTGCCAGTTGAAGATCTGTGGCTTTTGAACCGATGGTATTGGTTTCACGATTGATCTCCTGAACCAAAAAATCCAGTTTTCTGCCGACAGGCTCATCGCTGTTAACAAGTTCTTGCAACTGATCCAAATGACTGCGCAAACGCACCGTTTCTTCTGCCGTGGCGATTTTATCCGCAAAAATCGCGGCTTCGGTCAATAACCGTTGTTCGTCAATGGTTGCACCGCCAAGCAGTTCACGCATGCGTGTTTCTACCTTGTCCATGTGTTCGCGCACCGTCTGCGGAGAGCGTTCCTCCACAACCGAAACAGCATTGAGCAATGTTTCACGGCGAGAGAGAACATCTTCACGCATTCTCACGCCTTCCAATTCGCGCATCGCCACGAATTTTTGAAGGGCTACTTGCGCGACCTGTTGTACAGCGTTCCAGATTTCTTGCTCGTTCGCTTCGGTTTTGCGTACGGTGAGCACATCCGGAAAGCGCGCAAGATTCATCACGGACACATCATTGCGTACTCCCAATGCCTTTTCCATTTCTTTCAATGCATCTAAATACGCCTCCACCAGCGGTGTGTTTACTTCCACCACACTATCCGCCTGTTCCACGGCATCCAACGCGACATACACATCCACTTTACCGCGTGCTATCTCCTGTTGCAGGTAGGTTTTCAGTTTGTCGTCCAAAAAACCACAGGTGCGCGGCAAACGGGACGAATATTCAAAATAACGATGATTAACGGATTTAAGTTCAACCGTCACATCCCAACCGTTTGCGACTGCCTGATGGCGTCCATAACCGGTCATACTCCGTATCATAAGAGACTCTCCTTTATAAGCGCGTATATCCGAAAGCCCTCGTACGAGAGCTTTCGGATAGTGACTATCAAACGGGGTGTACCTGTTCTTCTGCGTTCAGGTGTTTCCCATCAATGTGATATTTTGCGTTACGGCGGTTCTCAAAGAATTTGAGTGCTACCTGACCGAATTGAGCGTAGCTGAGCACATCTTCTTCCTGCTCATACCACTCTTTCATTTCGTCGCGCAGTTTATCGAGCTCCGGCTCCAAGCGATCTGCCGGACGGCAAGTAATGGGCTCTTCATCGCCGATAATCTTTTTAACAAACTCAGGATCAATGGGTGCGGGCGTTGCGCCGTACTCACCACGCACCAAGCCCTTAAATTCTTTTGTTACCATTTTGTAGCGCTCGCCACCGATAACATTGAACACGGCTTGTGTACCAACAATTTGTGAGGACGGTGTGACAAGCGGCGGATAACCGGCATCGGCGCGTACGCGCGGCACCTCCATCAACACTTCTTCCAGTTGGTCTTCTCTACCCGCTTGCTTGAGTTGGCTGACAAGATTGGAAAGCATACCGCCCGGCACCTGATAAATCAGGGCGTTGGTATCAACCTCCAACATTTTGGGATTAAGCTGACCGCTCTCCAGATACTTTTTGCGCAGGCCTGCAAAATACGCACTGACCTCTTTAAGCTTGACAAGATTCAAGCCGGTATCGTATTCCGTGCCCGCCAAAGCCGCAACCATCGATTCCGTTGCGGGATGGGAAGTACCCATAGACAACGGTGACAGAGCGGTGTCAATCACCGACGCCCCCGCCTCAATACCTTTCATCAACACCATGTCGGCAATGCCGGCTGTGGCGTGAGAATGCAGTTGAACGGGAATGGAGACCGCATTTTTAATCTCTTTGACAAGCGTATAGGTGTCATACGGGACAAGCAAACCCGCCATATCCTTGATACAGATGGAGTCTGCACCGGTTTCTTCCAATGTTTTTGCATATTTGACGAAATGCTCCACATCGTGTACCGGACCGGTGGTATAGCTGACCGCCACCTGTACATGTGCGCCTTTTTCTTTTTTAGCGGCTTTAATGGAAGTCTCTAAGTTGCGAATATCATTCAGCGCATCAAAAATGCGGATAATATCGATGCCGTTAGCAACCGATTTCTGTACAAAATACTCCACCACATCATCCGCGTAATGACGGTACCCCAACATATTCTGACCGCGGAACAACATTTGCAGAGGCGTTTTGGGCATATGTTTTTTCAGCGTGCGTAAACGCTCCCACGGATCTTCATTAAGAAATCTCAGGCAGGAGTCAAATGTCGCACCTCCCCAGCATTCCAACGAATGATAGCCGATATCATCAAGCAACTCCAATGCCGGTAACATTTCTTCGGTGGTCATACGGGTAGCGATCAGCGACTGATGCGCGTCGCGCAGGATGGTTTCGGTAATGCCGACCTTTGCCATGGTGAATCCTTCCTTTCCCGACTTTATTGCAGAGATACGAGCAGAGCGCCGGAATCTACACTATCGCCTTTGTTGACATGAATACCAGCCACAACACCGTCACGGGGTGACATAATCTCGTTTTCCATTTTCATGGCTTCCAAAACCAACAGCACATCACCGGATTTAACCGACTGACCGGCGGAAACAGCCACACTGACAATGGTACCCGGCATGGGCGCAGAAACCGCTTCGGTGCCGGCTGCCTGCGTGGCAGGCGCGGGAGCCGCCTCTGCCACGGGAGCAGGAGCCGCCACAGGTGCGGGAGCAGGGGCCGCTACGGGTGCCGGTGCGGCAACAGGAGCAACAGCCGATGCGGCGCCGCCGATTTCTTCTACCTGTACATCATAAGCCTTGCCGTTAACGGTGATATTAAAATGTTTCATAGTATTTAAACCTTCCTTTCACATTCAGGCAACTGCCTATTACAAGCGAATATTCGCGTGTTTTTTCGGTAATTTACTGACACGCTTGCCGGACAGCATTTCAAGGAATGCCGCCACACGCTCACGCGTAGCTTCAGGTGCTACGATATCGGTAACCGCACCTTGCAAAGCCGCCAATTCCGCATTGCAACAAGTCTTGCGGTACTCTTCTGCAAGGGCCTCACGATCCTTTGCGGGATCGTTCATAGCCGCCAGACGGTCTTTCCAAACAATGTGAATCGCCGTTTCGGGTGCCAGCGGCGAGATGGAAGCATCCGGCCATGCCAACACAGCATCTGCACCGGCAAACTTGCCCGCCACAGCGATATACACCGCACCGTAAGCCTTGCCGGTAATAAGGGTTAATTTAGCCGTCGTCGCCTCCGCATACGCCTGTGTGATTTTGGAGGCACATTTAAGGCCTTTAAAACCTGTGGCATCGACAGCAGTGATAACAGGCAACGAAAAGCTGTCACACAACCGCATAAAACGGGCGGCACGGGAGGCCGCACAACAAGAAATCGGATTACCCGTTAAGGTGATAAACCCGCAAGCGGCACCGTTCACACGGGCAAATGCCGCTACATCATCCTCATACAATTTAAAAACAGAACCGGCATCTGCTACCACCGTTGCGGCGTCTGCTCCGCTAGCGGCAGCCGAATTTACCGTTTCAAACAGAGGTGGCACCGACAGGTTGTTGGCGGGTAAATACGAGAGCAATTCGCGTGCTTTTGCGATCGCCTCATCGGTGGTATCAGCCGTAACATCAGCATTACTGCTGTCATCACCAACATTCAAATAATAATCGGCATCTTTTACCGCAATCACCAAGTCGGCAGCCGATGCAATCAGCGCAGAGGAACCTATGCAAGCACCAAGTACAACAGCGATTTGCGGCACTACGCCCGACAAATCGTTCGCTGACGCCAAGATATCGGCAATAGCGTCCATCGCATCAATGCCCTCACCCAAGCGAGCACCGTCACTATCAAAAAGTCCCACAACCGGTGCGCCGTTTTGTGCAGCAAGACGATACACGGCTTTGATTTTCGCGGCGTGCGCCTTACCCACAGCACCGCCGCAAACCGTTCGATCCTGCGCAAAAGCGTATACGGGAGATTCGTTTATCAAGCCATAACCGCCGACGACGGGAACGGGAGCATCCCCATCTTGCATCAAGCGGTCGATCTCGACAAATGTCCCTTGATCGAAAAACTGTTCCAGACGCCTACGCGCCTCGGACGCTTGTTTGCCCATATTGTTAACCTCCATATAGCAGATTCGCCAAAAAAGCCAATCCTACGCCATGATAATTATTAAGCACAGTATAGCGCATTTTTATAAAAAAAACAAGGTTTTTCCGTATAAAAAGCGGATGAATTCGTCTTTTTCTGTTTCATTTTCGTCAGGTGCCGCCGCAACCGTGGCAAGGACGCATAAAGAAATCCGGAATGAAGATGGTATACGCCTCATTTTCGTACACAAACCCCAACCGCCGAAGCAACTCAAAATGCGACGCATTGCGGCAAACAGCGGTAACAGCAAGCGCATTGGCAGCGTCGTTAAGCGCCGCACGCACCAACAATTCCTCAAGCGGTTCTTCCTTAGAAAACAAAGAAAGAAGCTCCACCATATCTCGCTCAACGGTATAGAGTACATAACCGAGCTCTTCCCCGTTGCGAGACATATTCATGGCACGCACAGGAACGGTAACGCCCGTCCGCTTGGCTATCTCCTCGGTTTTCGCCTTATCGGCGGGATGTACTTCGACCATAACTTCCGTTTCCCTTTCCGTTTTTGATATACTTGGCGGCAATTTTTTCATTGACCTGCCCCGCTACTAACAATGCCCGCACCTCTTTAGGATCCAAATGGCGCCATTTTCCAAGCGGTAACATCCCCAGTTTCACCGTGCCGATTGCAATTCGCTTTAAGCGAACAACATCCAATTTAAGCGCCTCGCACATCTTGCGAATTTGGCGATTTCGCCCCTCATATAACACGATTTCCAACACCGTGCGCGGCGGCAACTCCGAAGTTTCTTTTTCTTGGGTTACGATAGACGCTTCGGCGGGCAATGTCTTTTTACCATCAATCACGATTCCCTGTTCAAACTGTAATAAATGCTCCTCTTCAACCCGTGAACGCACCGTGACGCGATACCGTTTCGGCACATGAGCTGTTGGGTGCATCATCGCGTTGGAAAACGCACCGTCATTTGTTAACAGCAGCAATCCCTCAGAATCCTTGTCCAACCGACCGACAGGATACACCCGTGCCCCCACATCGCGCACCAAATCCGCCACGCATTTGCGACCGTTCTCGTCGTTCAAAGTGGTAATATATCCGCGCGGTTTATGTAACATAAGATACACCGATTCCGGTGGAGCATCGATGCGTTTGCCACGCACCGTGATGACATCATGGCGGTCGTCCGCCTTATCGCCGAGTTTGGCAGGATGTCCGTTCACACGAACATGTCCCTGCTCAATCAATTCCTCTGCTTTGCGGCGTGAAGCCACGCCGCGATCGGCCAGTATTTTTTGTAATCTCGTTAAAGCCATAATTTTACTCCAGTAAAGTCAGCAGCAGAATTCGTATCTGCCGTTTCCATTTTTCAAAAAATGTAAGGGACGTTCTCTCGCCTACCGTTTCTTGAACAGTAATCGGCACTTCTCGCAACACGATTCCGTTCAACTCATAGACGACCTTGCCAATAGGCTGTCCCTCTTCAACGGGTGCCCACTCGAAGAGCGGCAATTCCGTTCGGCAGACTACCGAGGCCGCCTCACCTTTAAGTAATGTGACGGGCGTCGGCACATCCGTCTGCAAAGAAACGGTTGATTGGCTTGCACCCGCAATTGACAAAGAGGGTAACTCAGGCGGTGACAACGCCACCGATTCCGTTAGTGAAAAACCGTACTCGTATAGTTTTATGTGATCATTCCAGTAGTCACCGCCGTTTAAGGTAGCGATTACTAAGGTCACGCCATCACGCTGTGCCGCTGAGACCAGGCATCTGCCCGATTTTTTTGTAAAACCCGTTTTCAGCCCCACCGTGGGCTCGTACAACGACAACAGACGGTTATGATTCGCCAGCGTCACCGAACAGTCGGAAATTGTCACGGTAGCGTGCTTTTCGGCGCACATGGCGGCAAGTGCGGGCACTTTCAAAATTTCAGCACCCAACAACGCCATATCCCGCGCCGTAGAACCATGTTCCCCCTCGTCCAAACCCGACGGGGTAACAAATACAGAGCGGCTCATCCCAAGTGCTTGGGCTTTGCGATTCATCTGCTGTGCAAATGTCGGTAATGAACCTGCAGTCAATAACGCAACCGCATTGGCGGCGTCGTTGCCTGATGATAACAGCATGCCCGTTAACAGATCCCTTACCGAAATCGTATCGCCGCCGCGAAGTCCCATGGACGAACCCTCGACCAACACCGCCGCCTCGGGGATTGTTACCAACTTATCCATAGACAGACAATCTGCCGCCACCAACGCCGTCATTAACTTGGTCGTGCTTGCCATCGGCCGTTTGGTATCGGGATCTTTCGCATACAGTACACGACCTGTATCCGGCTCATACAAAACCGCAGACAGGGACGACAAAGACAGGGAAGTCTCTGCCGCCACCGAAAACGGCAACAGCAACGAGAGTATCAGTCCGATAACAATTCCTTTTTTCAGCATACTGCTTCACCTACCCGCTACAAAAAGTATGCGGGCAGCTCTGCGTTTAGCCCTGTTTCTTCTCTTTGTTGAACAAACCGCCGATGCGGTCAACCACATCGGGAATCATATTGACGGCTTGATTAAGTGTGTCAGGCACCGATACCATCGGTACCACACGGACACTACCGTTCGAGACACATAAAAATGCGATCGGAACAATCGTGATGCCCGCACCGCCGCCGCCGCCAAACAATTCTTGCGTTCCTTTGGTGGGAAGATCCGAACCGCCGGACGCAAAACCGTACGAAACCCGCGATACGGGAATCAAGGTCATACCGTCCGCAAGTGTCATCGGCTCACCGATAACCGTATTGACATCCACCATTTCTTTGATTTTGTCAATGGACAACCCCATCAGACTCTGCACTTTGTTTTCCATTTTGGGAAACCTCCTTTTGTATCTTGCGATAACGAACAGCCGACCAAACGGCGACTGCTAAAATGCGAAGCGGAATCACATGAGCGGTGATATCGGCCGACACCCGCCCTTGCTCTCCGAGAAAATCGGGCGTAACCGTTATCTCTCGTTTTTTGATACGCAAAACCGTTTGTTGTAAAGTTGTTACGGTCGGATATAAAAACGCACAAACTCGTCCCGTATTTTCGGCGGTTTGTGCCGCATCCGAACCGGTAACATACAACTGTAAGCAAAGCTTGTCCACCGTAACGGCAGCAATCAAACGGCGCACCGTTCCGACGGCAACCCGCGTCAATTCCTTTATATATGTTATCGTTGCTCCGACACCATCACGCTTCAATCCATCGGCAACCGTGCCAAGCGGTGAAGGCTTGTCCGTCCGTGCGGAAGAGGGAGCTTTTTCTTTAGATGAATACCGATACACCGGTATCCCCCACACCCGCACGCATACACGAAATTCACCATCAAAGATGCCCCGCGCATACACCGGCACGAGCAACAACAAAAGCAGAAGCAAGATACCGACTATGCTGTATCCGACGATCTCCCACACGGTCCTCACTCCTCGTTTTCGACGGGTGCCGCCTGCTCAATAACTTCCTCCAGAGTAGTCTCCACCATGCGTGCTTCATCTTCCTTTTGCGGAAGCGGCGGAAGTTCGTCCAGTTTTGACACACCGAAACTGCGTAAAAAAACAGGAGTCGTACCGTATAAAAGCGGCTTTCCGGGAAGCTCCAACCTGCCACGCTCTTCAATCAAATTCTTTTGCATAAGGCCTTGGATGACAGCACTGCAATCCACGCCGCGCACCTGTTCTATAAATGCTTTGGTCACGGGTTGATTGTACGCGATGATCGCCAGCACCTCCAACGCCGCCTGTGAAAGCGGTGTGTTACGGCGAATGTCCAAGGCACGGCGAATTAAATCGCCGTATTCTTTGCGGGTACAAAGCTGATACTGCTCGTCAAGTCGTACCATCATAACGCCACCGTTTCGGGCATTGATTTCGCTCATCAAATCGCCCGCCAAACGGTGAACGGTGTCCATATCCAACTCCAACAATTCTGCCAAACGATCCGCCGGAAGCGGTTCTCCGTTTGCAAACAGTATCGCCTCAACAGAGGCTTTGTATTCTTTAATTTCCATCGTTTAATTCTCCTTTGCGGACGAGGATGACTTTCTGCCGTTCACCCTCACCGTCCACTTGAATACGCTTGCCTTTAATCAGCTCCAGAACAGCCAAAAAGGTTGCTACCAACTCCGACTTGTTACGCGCACCGCTGTATAACGAGTGGTACGAAACCGACTTGCCGACGCGCAAACGACGCAGTACAAAAATGATCTTAGACGATACCGACACGATCTTTTTTGCCACAATCGAATGAAACGCTTGTGGTGATGGCGGCAGTTTTCGTTGTCCTCTGCCGGCGGCAGAAAAATACGCTTCTAACAAGACGGATGCGGGATGAACGCGACGATAGGTATAATCCGGCTCAATCTCAGCCGGCTCGCGCACAAACAACTCTCCGCCGATATAATGCGGTTGCATACGCCGTGCCGCCTCTTGGCACAACTGGTATTCAATGAGTTCGCCCGACAATTCTCGGCGAAGGTCATCCCCTTCCTCGTGCTTCGGAAGCAACATGGCGGATTTAATCTGTACCAAACGCGCCGCCATATCCAGAAACTCCGTTGCGACCTCCATATCCATTTCCTGCATCGTCTGGATCGCACCGAGATACTGTTCAAGCAGTTCGTGAATCGGAATATCGTAAATATTCAGTTTGTTTTTCTGCACCAGATATAAGAGCAGGTCGAGCGGTCCCTCAAAGTCCGCCAATTTGTATGAAATTTCCATGAGTCACATCCTCACAAAAAGGGTAAAAAGCCAATTAAGCGATACAGACCGTTCATAACCACATCCGCCAACCGCTCCAACGGCCTACTCAGAGTACCGCTGGCAATTAAAAAAATTAACGCAATACGGATATATTGAGAATAGCGATCCGTTAAAGCCAACCAACGATACGGCAAAACCGCACCGAGAATACGAGAACCGTCAAGCGGCGGAAGCGGTAACAAATTAAAGACGGCAAGCCCAACATTTACCGAAGCAAATGTCCATACAAGCACGATCCACGCAATTTGCACAACGAGAGCGGAGGCCGTTAGTACCAGAATGATACGATACAACAGCAACGCGAGTGTTGCCATCAGCAAATTGGATATCGGACCGGCAAGTGCCACCAACGCCATATCGCGTTTCGGATTCTGAAAGTTTCGGGGATTGACCGGTACGGGTTTCGCGTAGCCGAATCCAAACAGGAACAACATCAGCGTCCCCCACAGCTCCAAATGCGCGAACGGGTTGAAAGTAAGCCGACCGTGCCAGCGAGCGGTATCATCGCCAAGCTTTGTCGCCGCCCATGCGTGTGCCAGCTCATGAATCGGCAACATAACAAGGATGAGGACAACATAACTAAACACCATCAACATAAGTTCCAAAAAACTAAGCTCGCCGGCGGAACCGATTAGCGTGAAAAGCACAAGGTATTCCTCCCCATCTTCAAACTTACTCAATATACAGTATATCGCAGTATAATAGAAATTACAAGGAAAAACCATCGACCGACACCGATTTTTAAAAAATTTTTATAACTTTCTAAAAAAAACTTGCATTTTAAGATGCAATCTGCTATGATATTGCCGTTGCTTTATCAAAAGGAGGTGCAGAACATGGCTAAATGTGATTTCTGCGGCAAAAGTGTTACTTTCGGTATTCAGGTTTCCCACTCGCATCGTCGCTCGAACCGCACTTGGAAACCCAACATAAAACGCGTTAAGGCTGTTGTAGACGGCTCACCCAAAAAGGTTTACGCCTGCACCCGTTGCCTGCGTTCGGGTAAGGTTACCCGCGCGGTCTAATCCGAAAACACAAAACATGAGAAAACTCCTGCTGATCTTTTCGGCGGGAGATTTTTTTACACACTTGTAATCGGACATGCCTTTCGTGTATAATGAAAGCAAGTAAGGAGGCTATTCTATGAATATTTGGCACGATATTTCCGAAGAACGCATCAAACCCGACAACTTCACCGCCGTTATTGAGATTCCCAAAGGCGGCAAAAATAAATATGAAATGGACAAGGAAACCGGTCTGTTGTCGCTGGATCGCGTACTGTATACTGCCACGCACTATCCCGCGAACTACGGCTTTATCCCCCGCACCTTTGCGGACGACGGTGACCCGCTTGATGTACTGGTCATGTGCCAAGAATCCATCGTGCCAATGACATTGGTCCAGTGTTATCCCATCGGTGTGGTTAAGATGGTAGACGGTGACGATATTGACGAAAAGATCATTGCCGTACCGTTCCGTGATCCGTCGCTCTCCTGTTATCGCGACATCAGTGAGCTACCCACGCACACATTTGACGAAATTCAGCACTTTTTCACGGTATATAAATCCTTAGAAGGGAAAAATACCGCTGTAAAGGAAGTCTTAGGACGAGAAGATGCCGTTGCCATCATAAAACACTGCATCGAGGAATATCGGCACTGTTACTGCGGCGAACGCTGAAAGGATGTCAGAAATGTTAACGAACAAATACGGTAAAGAAAACCTCACCATGCTGACCGACTTTTACGAGTTGACCATGGCCAACGGTTTTTTTGAAAACGGGCACGGCGAACAAATCACCTATTTTGATATGTTTTTCCGCAAAGTGCCGGACGGCGGCGGTGTCGCCATCATGGCGGGATTGGAACAGGTTATTCAATATCTCAAGAACTTGTCATTCTCCGCAGACGATATTGAATATCTCCGCAACAAAAAATTGTTCAGCGAACAGTTTTTGGACTATCTGGCAAATTTCAAATTTTGCTGTGATGTCTGGGCGATTCCCGAGGGTACTCCTATTTTCCCGTATGAACCGCTGGTCACCGTACGCGGCCCCGCCATGCAAGCACAATTTGTTGAAACCATGATTCTGCTTGCCATTAACCACCAATCGCTCATCGCAACGAAAACCAACCGCATCGTTCGCGCCGCGAACGGTCGCGCGGTGATGGAATTCGGTTCCCGCCGTGCACAAGGCTTCAACGGTGCCGTATACGGTGCGCGAGCCGCTTACATCGGTGGATGCATCGGCACCGCCTGCGCCATCGCCGACCGTGAATTCGGTATCCCCGCTCTCGGTACGATGGCACACAGTTGGGTACAGTTGTTTGACAGCGAATACGAAGCGTTCAAAGCGTATGCAGAGGTATACCCTCAGTCTTGCACCTTGTTGGTGGATACCTACAATGTTCTCAAATCGGGTATTCCGAACGCCATTCGTGTTTTCAACGAAGTGCTTGTTCCAAACGGCTATCGTCCCAAAGGGATTCGGTTAGATTCGGGCGATATTACCTATCTCAGCAAAAAAGCGCGTAAAATGCTCGACGATGCAGGTTTCCCGGATTGCCAAATTTGTGCATCCAACTCGCTTGACGAATATATTATCCGCGACATGCTCCAGCAAGGTGCGTGCGTGAACAGTTTCGGCGTGGGCGAACGCTTGATTACGGCATCCAGTGACCCCGTATTTGGTGGTGTGTATAAACTTTCCGCCGTGGAAAAAGACGGTGTGATCACACCGCGCATCAAGGTCAGCGAAAATGTCGCCAAAATCACTAACCCCGGTTTTAAAAAGGTGTGGCGGTTATATGACCGCGATTCCGGAAAGGCAATTGCCGATGTCATCACTCTGCACGATGAAATCATCGACGATTCGAAACCGTATGAAATCTTTGATCCCGAACACATCTGGAAACGCAAAACGATTGAAAACTTTATGGCAAAACCGTTACAAGCACAGATCTTCCGCAAGGGCGAGTGTGTATACGACTCCCCCTCCGTGCAAGAGATCCGTGACTACTGTCGGGAACAAATGAACACCATTTGGGACGAAGTGCTTCGTTTCGAAAACCCCCATCGCTATTATGTGGACTTATCACAACCATTATGGGACGAAAAGCACAATCTTCTTTCCAAACACGGCCATTAAAAGACAAGGGTTGCCTTTCGGCAAGCCGTGTTTTTTGCTGAAAGATAATTCTTGACAAGGTGAACAGGTTGTGATATAGTAAGTGAGCATTTAAAAGTGCTGGTGTAGCTCAGCCGGTAGAGCAGCTGATTTGTAATCAGCAGGTGGGGGGTTCGAATCCGTCCACCAGCTCCAGAAAAGGCCCCACATTTGTCTACGACAAATGTGGG
>JAZOBF010000046.1:0-3265 GCA_045595845.1 Acutalibacteraceae bacterium | reverse complement strand
AAACTCCGATTCCGGCAAATATTCCGGAGCAGACGGCAGAGGAAATCCGCGCCTATGCAAAGAAGATATATATGGCAATCGGATGCCGCGGTCTTTCAAGGGTCGATTTCTTCATCGATAAGGACAACGGCGGAATTGTGTTCAATGAGATAAACACGATTCCGGGCTTCACAAGCATAAGCATGTATGCAAAGCTCTTTGATGCGTGCGGAATCGGTTTTTCGGAATTGCTTGACAAAATAATAGCCTTTGCGATGGAGGATTAGAGATGGATAACCGTCCGATAGGCGTTTTTGATTCGGGGCTTGGCGGTCTTACTGTAGTGCGCGAATTGTTGGAGCGTCTGCCGAACGAGGATATTGTGTATTTCGGAGATACCGGCCGCGTCCCTTACGGTTCACGCAGTCCGGAGATTGTGAAACGGTATGCCGCACAGGATTGCGCGTTGTTACTTAAACAGGATGTCAAATATATCATTGCAGCGTGCGGTACGGTTAGTTCCGTTGCCGGTGAGGTGCTCGACACTTTATCCGTTCCGGCAATGGGTGTGATTGAACCGACGGTTAAGGCGGCACTTAACGCTTCCAAGACCAACCGTATCGGTATTATCGGCACCTCGGTGACGGTGCGTTCCCAATCGTTTGAAAAGGCAATCAAGAAAGCAAGGCCGCAGGCACAGGTGTTTGCACAAGCTTGTCCGGTCTTGGTTACCTTGGTTGAAAGCGGCTGGGTGGACGAGGACAACATGGCAACCGAAACAGTGGCTCGACGCTATTTGGAACCGCTCATGGAGCAGCAGATTGACACACTGATTTTGGGATGTACGCATTTTCCGTTGCTCGTTCCTATACTCTCCCGTATTTTGGGCGAGGGGGTAACGCTTATCAATTCCGGCGCCGCGACCGCCGCGCATTGTGAAGCATTGCTCAAAGAGCGAGATATGTTTACAACCTCGAAGCAGGGTGGTCGTTGCCGCTATTTTGTCAGTGACCAACCGTATAATTTCACCCGTGTTGCCGAGATGTTCTTAAGGCGTGCCGTCGGCGAGGATGTGTGTCAGGTTAATATGGAGGATATGGGATAAATGAAGGTACATATATCCCTGCGCACCGCCCAGACGATCGACGGTGATACGACGGTTAATGAGATGACGGCGTACGGTACTTGGGAGAGACAACTTGACGGTGCGCGATTGTGTTATACCGAGTCCGAGCGGGACGGTGGCGCTGTCGTTACGGTGACGGTGCGCGGTGCCGAGACGGTCATTGAGAGGTGTGGCGAGATATCGTCACGGTTGATATTGCAAGAGGGAAAGCGGCATGAATGCCGATATGAAACGCCGTACGGGTGCATGATATTGCACACGAAGGCAAAACGGGTGTTACTTTCCGATTGTGGGGATACCGCCATCCTGCGGGCGGATTACACCTTGGAGATGAACGGTGCAGGCGCCGAGCAGGAAATTGAATTTCGAATCAAGGAAGTGCCAATATGTTGACAATTATGGAACAAGCACAACAGCAGTTGCGAGAGGCAGTCTGTGCGGCAACACTCTCAGCAATCGCCGCGGGTGAACTGCCGCAGGCGGATCTGCCCGCGTTTGTGGTGGAGATTCCCGCTGACCGAACGCATGGCGATTTTGCGGCAAACGCCGCGATGGTATCCGCACGCGCCTTTCGCAAAGCGCCCCGTCAAATTGCGGAGTGTTTGCTGGCGCATTTGCAACTGGACGGCACATATTTGGAGCGTGCCGAAGTCGCGGGCCCCGGTTTTATGAATTTCTTTTTGTCGCCCCGTTACTACGCCGATATTGTGGCGCAGGTTATCGAGCAGGGCGCCGACTACGGACGCAGCGATTACGGTGCGGGCAAAAAAGTAATGGTGGAATTCGTGTCCGCCAACCCCACCGGCCCGATGCACATGGGCAATGCCCGCGGCGGTGCGCTGGGTGATTGCCTGGCGGCGGTGTTGGAAGCCGCGGGTTATGAGGTGTGGCGCGAGTTTTATATCAACGACGCGGGAAACCAAATCGATAAGTTTGGATTGTCGCTCGAGGTACGGTATCTGCAACTGTTCAACGGGGAAGAAGCCGTGCCCATGCCGGAAGATGCATACCATGGAGACGATATCCGTGAACACGCGAAGGCGTTTGCGGCTATCCACGGCGATGCGTTTGTGAATGCCGAGGAAACAAAACGGCGCGCCGCCTTGGTCGCTTATGCATTGCCGCTCAACATTGAAAAAATGAAAGCCGATATGGCGAAATACCGTATTGTATACGACCGCTGGTTTACCGAATCAACGCTGCATAACGATGGTGAGGTCAAAGAGGTTATTGATTTGTTAACCGAGCGTGGATTGACTTATGAAAAGGACGGCGCGTTGTGGTATAAAGCGGGCGAATTCGGTGAGAAATATCAAGGTAAAAAGCATATCAACCGTGATGGTGTAGAAGAGGGGATTAAGGACGAGGTATTGGTACGCGCTAACGGAAACCCGACATATTTTGCCGCGGATATTGCCTATCATCGCAACAAGTTTATGCGCGGGTTTGATACCTGTATTGATGTGTGGGGTGCCGACCATCACGGCCATGTGGCGCGCATGAAAGGTGCGATGGATGCTATCGGCCTGTCGGGTGAAAAGTTGCAGGTTGTATTGATGCAACTGGTTCGTTTGATGCGCGACGGCGAGGTCGTGCGTATGTCTAAACGGTCGGGAAAAGCTATCCAGTTAGCCGACCTGTTAGATGAGGTTCCGGTGGATGCCGCACGCTTTTTCTTTAATCTGCGCGAAGCGTCTACACAGATGGATTTTGACTTGGGACTGGCGATTGAACAATCGTCTTCCAATCCCGTGTATTATGTGCAGTATGCACATGCGCGGTTGTGTTCCATTTTCCGCACGGTGGCGGAGGATGGTGTCACCTTGGAAATGCCGCAACAAGAGGTGTTGTGTCTGCTGACTGAGTCGGAGGAACGGGAGCTGATTCGGCATTTGGCAGGGTGTGCCGCACAGGTGGTCACCTGTGCCAAGGAACAGGATCCTGCCGGCATGACGCGGTATGCGCAAGAGCTTGCGACCTTGTTCCACAAGTTTTACAACGCCTGTCGGGTGCGCGGCGTCAAAGCCGATTTGCAACAAGCCAGACTTGCTTTGTGCGAGGCGACACGCATTGTATTGCATAATGTGTTAACAATGCTGAAAATCGACGCTCCGCAGAGTATGTAATAAAAAAAGCCGCCCCTGCCATTTCGGCAGGGGC
>JAZOBF010000045.1:0-20358 GCA_045595845.1 Acutalibacteraceae bacterium | reverse complement strand
CCCGATGCCGTTTGGCATCGGGTGCTTTTTTACGGTTTTCGAAGCAAATTCGGGCGCACATCGCCTCTCTCAAAGCGCTTGCGCAATTTTTCTAACGCTTTTTTCTCAATCCGAGATACATAGGAGCGCGAAATGCTCAACTTTTTGGCAACCTCCCGTTGCGTCAAGGCATCGGAAATTAAGCCGTACCGCAAACGAAGAATTTCTTTTTCGCGGTCGTTTAGGGACTCTTCCATATACCGATACAGTTTGGTAGCATTAATTTTTAAATCCAGGTCTTCCAAAATGGTATCGTCCTGAGCAATCACATCCATGAGCGTCAGCGAGTGTCCTTCTTTATCCGTTTCAATGGGTTCCATAATGGATACATCCTGTGCAGTCTTGCGGTTAGCGCGAAAATACATCAGAATTTCATTTTCCACACAACGCGAGGCATAGGTTGCCAATCTGACACCTTTTGTATAATCAAAAGTATTTATTGCTTTGATCAATCCTATAGTGCCGATAGAAATCAAATCATCTTGGTCCCGCACCGTGCTGTAATATTTCTTGATGATGTGCGCCACCAACCGCAGATTATGCTCCACCAATCGGTTGCGTGCCGCGATATCCTCCTGCTCACGAAAGGCAACCAAGCAAGCCTGTTCCTCCTCAGCCGATAACGGATGCGGGAACGAGCCGGTGTTGACCACTTGCAGTGCCATGAAAAAAATACGCGATAGTTGCCCAAACAGTTCCAACAACATACAAAAACCGTCCTTTCCTCATACTGTATGAGGAAAGGACGGCTTTTTTGCCTGTCCGTATATGCAAAGTATATTTAGGAATGTACCGCTGAAGCATAGTCCAGATCCGCAATCGCTTTTGTATTGACTTCCTCAGGACTTTTATAGGTCGGTACCAGCTTCTTCATCATGGTCACGATCTTATCGCGGGAATCCGTGGCAAGCACAGCATCCAGTTCGCGAAGTTTTTCACGAATCTCTATCATCGTGAACGGCGTTTTTTGATGCTCGATGAAGATCTTTTGATTGGATGTCATCGTCAAGTCTTCACCGCGTATCAATAATTCCTCGTATAATTTTTCACCCGGTCGCAGACCTGTTTCCACAATCTGCATATCCACATACGGTTTATAGCCCGACAAACGCACCATATTTTCGGCAAGTTCCAAAATGCTGACCGGCGAGCCCATATCCAATACAAAAACCTCGGATTGTTCCGCCATCGCACCGCACTGCAACACCAGTTGTGCCGCTTCCGGAATGGTCATAAAATACCGAATAATCCGTTTATCGGTCACCGTGACGGGACCGCCGTGTTTAATCTGCCGCTGGAACAGCGGGATGACCGAGCCGTTTGAGCCAAGCACATTGCCGAAGCGTACCGCGGCAAAGCAAGTTTTACTGACACTGCCGACACCTTGTACGACCATTTCACACAACCGCTTGGACGCCCCCATGACATTGGTAGGGTTGACTGCCTTGTCGGTGGAAATCAAAATAAACTTCTCCGCTTGGTATTTATCCGCCGCTTTGGCTACATGGTATGTACCGAACACATTGTTGCGAATTGCTTCTTCAGGGCAGTTTTCCATCAACGGCACATGCTTATGTGCCGCCGCATGAAACACAATCTGCGGATGGTAGCGCTCAAACAAACGGTTAACTTTATGCTCGTCACGCACGGAAGCAACTTCTACACGAAGATCCAAGGCTTGTCCGTGAGAATACCGTAACTCTTGCTGAATATCATAGGCATTATTTTCATAGATATCCACAATAATGAGCTGTCGCGGCTTCTGTTTGGCAATTTGGCGACACAATTCCGAACCGATGGAACCACCACCGCCCGTCACCATAACCACCTTATCGCGCAAAAACGCGTCGCTGGCAGCATCATCAAACACAACCTGCGGACGCCCCAGTAAGTCTTCAATGCGCACTTCCCGCGCTTGTTGTATTAGTGTGTCTCTTGCTTTTTCGGAAAAAGCAAGCATATCCGGCAATAGGCGCACCTTACAGCCAAGCGGCATACAAATCTGTAATATTTCCTTATGTTTTTGTTCATTAGCAGACGGAATCGCGACATAGATGGTACGGGCATCATACCGCTTCACAATCTCTGACATCCGTTCAATCGGACCTTCAATCGGGATTCCGTGTATTTGCTTGCCAATCTTGGTCGGATCATCATCCACTAAACAGACAGGCCGGTAAGTGCTGTTGGCATTTCGAAGCATTTCACCAAGCAACAACACACCGGCATCGCCCGCCCCCACAATGACAGCCGCCGTTTTGTTTTGTGCCATTCGGCTGAATGTCGTCCAGTCACGGTACCGCCGATAGCAGAGCCGTACCAAAAGCATCAGCAAAACCGATACCATTGTCGAAAACAACATCGGGGTGACGGGTAATTGTTTGGTATGGAACACAACTGCCGAAATCAGCAAATATAAGATATATCCTACCGCACCTGCTTTGAACAAAGCCAAATATTCACGGCTCATGGCATACCGCCACAAGCTGGCGTAGGTTTTAAAAATAATCATACTGAGCAAAATACACAGTCCCAATAATAAGAAATGGAACTGTGCATGATTGCCCGAGATCTGCACGAAATATCCGCTCTCGCTTTGCAACGAGACCAAATACAGGGCAAACAAACTGCCCGTTAAAATCACCATGTCTATCAGAACCAGACACAACTCCCGCACCTGTGAAAAGCGGCTGCGTCCGGTTGGCTGACTTCCTGCTTTCACTTAATCACCTCAAATCTCCCAAAAAAGGAGAAAAATAGGGGCGACAGACAAACATCGTTACATCTCAGGCGCTTGCGTGTAGGCATAGTCGTGCGCTTTATAATACTTGTACCGCTCGTACCGACTATACGGACGCCCGCCATCCTTGATATCGGAAATAACAACACCCAAAAGATTGCCCTGTACATCGCGGATGCTCTCCACGGCATGACGCACCTCTTCATAGGTGGTTTGTCCTTGCCGCGTGACCAGCACCGTACCGGCCGCTTTTTCACACAGCACCAAGGAATCCGACACCACACACAGCGGCGGGGTGTCTATGAAAATATAGTCATATTGCTCAGCGACTTCGTTAAGCAGCTTGTCCATGCTTTCAGAAGCCAAAAGTTCAGAAGGATTGGGAGGCAAAACGCCGCTGGGAAGCAAATCCATGCCGCGCGCTACCTCACGGCACACACAATCCTCAAAGGAAAGCTCGCCCGACAAAATACGGGAAAGACCGTTGTCTTTCTTGACACGAAATGTTTTATGTTGAGAAGGTTTGCGTAAGTCGGCATCGATAAGTAAGACGCGCACACCGGTCTGTGCCATGGTAACCGCCAAATTTGAAGATGTGGTTGTTTTGCCGGCGTTGGGCTCTGCACTGGAAAACAAAACAATCTTACGCTGGTGCGGGGCTAACGCAAACAACAAGTTTGTACGAACCGTTTTATATGCCTCAACAATCTGAAAAGTGGTAGCAATCGGACGCGCATTGGCTGCGCCCTTATCTCTTGCGTTACGCATGGTGCTTTTTCCCCCTTTTTTCGTTGGGTGTAAAACTGGGAATCTCGCCAAGTACCGGAACATCCAACTGTACTCGCAAGCTCTCTTTATCCCGAACCGTATTATCTAAGAAGGTATACAACAGGATAACCGCCACCGACAATACCAACCCCAGCAGCCCACCAAGCACCGCATTACGCGAAACATTCGGTGCGGTTTGCACGGCAACGGTGGCATCCTCCACAACTTTTGCGGAGGCAACCTCACCGGTCACCGTCGGGAAAGTATCCGCAATCGCATACGCCATGGCACTGCAAGCCAGGCGCGCTTTTTCAGGGTCGCTGTGTTTGACCGACACTTTCAGCAAGGTCGTATCCTTCACTAACGACGAAGAGACCATGCTTTTGAGTTCCGCCATGGACAATACGCCGCCCAAACGGGTATAAGCCTTACTCAAAACCGGCTCCGTCTTCATGACAACAGCATAGGTATTCGCGAGATACTCAGCCGCCGACAGGTTACTGGCTGTTGTGCTGTTAGCTTGTTGATCCGATGCCATATTGCGAACATACAGCAAGGAAGAGGAAGCATACTGCTCCGGCACAAAGAAGTAGGCATATGACGAAAACAACAATACGCCTACCGCGACGCTGGCAATGATCCATTTGACACGCATTAACAATACGCTAAAAATGAGTCTGATATCCATTTCCTGCATAGAGGGTAACGCTCCTTCTCTATTATAATCCGTACATCGCTGCGCTGACCGCGCAAGAACCTACATTAATTATAAAATATCTTTTAGCATTCGTCAACCCCCTTTCTGTTTCCTTTAAATTTTATATCCGTTTTTGCAAAAAATGCCTTTTGGGTGTTGAAAAACGCCATGATCTTTTATATAATAAGAAGTATCTGTGAATAACAGGAAGGATGTATCTAGAGATGTTGCAACATTTTGAGTTTCTGTGGGAAAGTCTTCTGTTCTTTGTAGCCGAAGACGGTGGTTGGAAAAATCTGGTCATGTTGGCGGTGGGCGGTTTGCTCATCTGGCTGGCAATTTCCAAAGATTTCGAGCCGTCTTTGCTGATGCCGATGGGGCTTGGTGCCATTTTGGTCAACCTACCTTTTTCGGGAGCCATCGGCAATGCCGCCGACGGATCACAGGGAATTATCGACTGGCTGTTTAAAGTGGGGATTGAAGCCTCCGAAGCCTTACCGTTGATTTTGTTTATCGGCATCGGTGCCATGATCGACTTCGGTCCTCTGCTCTCCAACCCGAAAATGTTTTTGTTCGGCGGTGCCGCACAGTTTGGTATTTTTCTGACGGTTGCGGTTGCCACCTTGCTCGGTTATGACTTTAAGGATGCCGCCTCTATCGGTATCATCGGCGCCGCAGACGGCCCCACCGCCATTTTGGTTGCCAATGTCTTGCAAACTCCACTGTTGCCGGCTATTATGGTCGCCGCATACTCGTATATGGCGCTCGTCCCCATTATTCAACCCGCCGCCATTAAACTCGTCACCACCAAAAAAGAACGCACCATTCATATGTCGTACAACCCCTCGTCGGTATCGCGCAAAACCCGCATCCTGTTCCCCATCGTGGTAACTGTGATCGCCGGTTTGATCGCACCGAAATCCGTATCGCTGGTCGGTATGCTGATGTTCGGTAATCTGTTGCGGGAATGCCTCAAGTTGGATAACCTCTCCCAAACGGCACAGACCTCACTCGCCAACCTCATTACCATCGTGTTGGGCTTATCCATCTCTGCCAGTATGAAGGCTGAAAACTTTGTCAAGCTGGATACGCTCATCGTTATGGCACTCGGCTTGGTGGCGTTTGTATTCGATACCATTGCGGGCGTTATGTTCGCAAAACTTTTAAACCTCTTTTTGCCGGAAGGCAAAAAGATCAACCCGATGGTCGGTGGTGCGGGTATTTCGGCATTTCCGATGTCGGCGCGCGTTATTCAGAAAATGGCACTCAAAGAAGATAACCAAAATCACCTGCTGATGCACGCAGTCGGTGCCAATGTGGCAGGTCAGATCGGTTCGGTCGTGGCGGGCGGCATCATTCTGACCGTCGTCCCGAAACTGCTCGGAGCTTAAGGAGGATTTACAATGACTGCTTTACAAAATGCGTTACTCTTAATGTTGCTCGGCATGGTCGGTATCTTTGCCGTTATGTTGCTCATCATGGTCGCCGTTAACTTGCTCAACAAATTCGCCAAGGACAAACAATAATTCCCGAAAGGATTGCACATTATGGCTGATAATAAAAAGATGGTGGAAGCCATCACATCAATGGACGAAAACTTTGCCCAATGGTATACCGATGTGGTTAAGAAAGCAGAGCTTGCCAGTTATTCCGGCGTACGCGGTTGTATGATTGTACGCCCGTACGGCACGGCGTTGTGGGAAAATATCCGCAACGATCTGGATGCGCGTTTCAAAGCACTCGGTCATGAAAATATCATGATGCCGATGTTTATCCCCGAAAGCTTGTTACAGCGGGAAAAGGATCATGTTGAAGGCTTCGCACCCGAAGTAGCATGGATTACACACGGCGGTGACGAAAAGTTGCAAGAGCGCCTGTGCGTGCGTCCTACATCCGAAACCGTATTCTGCGAACATTATGCCGATATTATTCATTCCTACCGCGACCTGCCGAAACTGTATAATCAGTGGTGCTCGGTCGTCCGTTGGGAAAAAACCACCCGCCCCTTTTTGCGCACGATGGAATTCTATTGGCAGGAAGGCCATACCATGCACGAAACCGCCGAAGAAGCGCTCGCCGAAACCGAGCGTATGTTGAATGTGTACGCCGATTTCTGCGAACAGTCTTTGGCAATTCCGGTTGTTAAGGGCCGCAAAACCGACAAAGAAAAATTTGCAGGTGCGGAAGCAACCTACACCATCGAGGCTATGATGCATGACGGTAAAGCGTTGCAAAGCGGTACCAGCCACTATTTCGGTGATGGGTTTGCCCGCGCGTTTGATATTCAGTTTACCGACCGCGATAATCAGCAACAGTATCCGCATCAGACATCATGGGGAATGTCCACCCGTATCATCGGTGCGATTATCATGACGCACGGTGATGATAACGGTCTGGTGCTACCGCCCGCCGTGGCACCTATTCAGTTGGTAATTCTGCCCATCGCACAACACAAACCAGGTGTACTCGACAAAGCGCGAGAACTTGCCGACCGTCTGTCTGCCGTGGCACGCGTAAAAGTGGATGATTCGGACAATTCCGCCGGTTGGAAATTCGCGGAATATGAGATGAAAGGCGTGCCGCTCCGCTTGGAGATTGGCCCGCGCGATATAGAGAATAATCAGTGTGTGTTGGTTCGCCGCGATAACCGAGAAAAAACCGTCGTATCGCTGGACGAGCTGGAAACCAAAGTCCCCGAACTGCTGAAGGCCGTCCATGACGGGCTCTACCAAAAAGCGCTTGACCGCCGTGAGGGCATGACATTCTCAGCCACCACCATGGACGAGATGAAACAAACCGCGGACGAGAAACCCGGCCTTATCAAAGCCATGTGGTGCGGTGACGAGGAGTGCGAACTCAAGCTCAAAGAAATCGCCGGCGTCACCAGCCGCTGCATGCCGTTTGAGCAGGAACAGCTTGCCGACACCTGTATCTGTTGCGGTAAACCCGCCAAGACGATGGTTGTGTGGGGCAAGGCTTATTAAAGGAGAAAAGAGAATGAACCAGTTAGAAAAACCGCAAATTGGCGAACAGATTGCCGTTATGCATACCAATCATGGTGACATTTCACTCCGCTTGTTCCCCGAACAAGCCCCCAAAACGGTGGAAAATTTTGTCACCCACGCAAAAAACGGGTATTATGATGGGCTTATTTTCCATCGTATCATTAAGGATTTCATGATTCAGGGCGGTGACCCCACCGGTACCGGTTGCGGCGGTGAAAGTATTTGGGGGCACCCCTTTAAAGACGAATTTCACCCCTCCTTGCATAATGTCCGCGGCGCATTATCCATGGCAAACGCGGGACCCGGTACAAACGGCAGCCAGTTCTTTATCGTACAAGCCTCGTCGGTACATCCGCAATTGTTGGGGCAAATGCAAGAGTTGCGCGACTATTTCCCCGAGGAAGCGGAAAATGCGTACCGCGAAAACGGCGGCACTCCCCACCTCGATTATCATCACACCGTGTTTGGTCAAGTCTTTGATGGCATGGCGATTGTCGACGAAATCGCGGGTGTCAAAACCAATTCACAGGACCGTCCCGAACAAGATGTTATCATCCAAACCATTGAAATAAAGGAGTATGCGTAATGCGTAAAGCGCTCACATGGGTTTTGGCAATGTTGCTTATCCTTGGCATGACAGCCTGTAACAAATCCGACGATACCCCTAATGATGTTTCCACTGCCTATCCCGACAAAACAGTCGGCTTTCAGTTGGAAATGCCGACCGTGGGCGAACAAGTGGCGATTATGCACACCTCGAAGGGGGATATCTCCATCCGTTTCTTCCCCGAAGCGGCACCGAAAGCCGTGGACAACTTTATTAAACTTTCGCAAAACGGCTATTATAACGGGCTGACCTTTCACCGCGTTATCGAAGATTTTATGATTCAGGGCGGTGACCCTAAAGGAGACGGCACCGGTGGTGAGAGCTTCTGGGGCAAAGATTTCGAAGATGAATTTGATCAAAAACTGTTAAATTTGCGCGGCTCGCTTTCCATGGCGAACTCCGGTGTCAATACCAACGGCAGTCAGTTTTTTATTAACCAAGGTGATGCCAAAGCTTTTGGTGAACGCACCAAATACCAATACTCAAAAGAGGATGTTGAATCCCTCAAAAGTCAATATGACACTCTCATCAGTTCCTACGGTAAAGAAACCGTAGAAGCCTATTACGGCACCTTTGACGATATACTCGCCCAATATATGCCGCTTGTATACGAGAGCGTTCCGGATGAAGTCTGGAAACTTTACGAAGAAAACGGCGGCAACATCACCTTGGACGGCGCCTTTAGAAAGAAGGGCGGTCACACCGTGTTTGGTCAGGTGTTTGCCGGCATGGATGTGGTCGATGCCATCGCCTCGGTCGAAACCGACGACAACGATAAACCCACCACAGCGGTCACCATAACAAGCATTGAGATTATTACCTATCAGGGTTAAAAACAAAAACGCTCTGCAAGAAAATTCTTGCAGAGCGTTTTCTTTTTGCATTATTTCAGAAGAGCCTCCACGGCATCAACTGCGGGCGCGATTTCATCACAAACAACACGCTCAATGTCACCGGTATCGCACAAACGGGCTACTTGTGTATCAATGGGCAATTTGCACAGGAGCGGAATACCCATTTGTTTTGCCGCCGCATCCAGACCATTTTCTTCACCAAACAAGGTAATGTGTTTGCCGCAATCGGGGCAACGCAGATAGCTCATGTTTTCCACCATGCCGATGACAGGAATGTGTAACAAGTCCGCCATCGTTTTGGCTTTGCCCACCACCATCTGTACCAGTGATTGCGGCGTGGATACGACCACCGTGGCATCCACCGGCAAGGATTGGTACACCGTCAGCGGTACATCGCCCGTTCCGGGAGGCATATCAATGAATAACACATCCAAATCGCCCCACACCACATCGGTCCAGAACTGTGTCACCGCACCCGCCAATACGGGCCCGCGCCACACAACAGGCTGTGTTTCGTCTTCCAACAACAAATTGATAGACATGATTTTAATATTCATATGCGTCTCAGCGGGCAAAATGCCGATATCGGCGCCCTGTGCTTTTTGTGTAATACCGAATGCACGCGGAATGGACGGGCCCGTAATGTCCGCATCCAACACACCGACTTTATAGCCGCGACGCGCCATCATGACGGCAAGCAAACTGGTAACGGAGGATTTCCCGACGCCGCCTTTTCCGCTGCCGACCGCTATCACCTTTTTAATACTGCTGAATTCGTTAAGTTTTGCGTGCAAATCCTTTTCTTTTTCACTGCACTTTTGCGAGCAGGAACTGCAATCGTGTGTACATTCGCTCATGATAAACCCTCCTAAAATATACCAAGAACGGGGTTCGCTTTCGGCGAACCCCGTAATGTTTGTATTATGCCCGCCTTACTCTTGCCTTATGCGGAATGTCTGGTTTTGGTCGAAGCACTGATTTCGGCGTTTGCGCCTTCCACAATGCCCTCGGAATGAATGACCTGCATCGCGGTCTTAACCAGAATGGAAACATCTTCTTTCAGCGAATATGTTTTGGCATACTCGCTATCCAACCGCGCTTTTTCCGCAATGGTCACGGTATCACGGCCGCTAACCTGTGCAAGGCCCGTAATACCGGGGCGAACACGACTGGCTCCATTGCGATGACGCAAGCGGAGCAAATCACGCTCAGACAACACAACCGGACGCGGCCCGACAAAGCTCATATCCCCTTTTAAGACATTAAACAACTGAGGGAGCTCGTCCAAGCTCATACGGCGAAGAAGCTCACCCACACGCGAAATGTACTTTTCGGGATTCTCCAGCTTGTGTGTTGCCACATTGGCGGGAGCCAACACACTCATGGTACGAAATTTATAAATTTTAAACGGGGTATCAAAGCGTCCCATGCGATCCTGTACGAAGATGGGAGAGCCTTTGGTGTCGATCGCGGCAACAACCGCTACAAGCAGCATAACCGGCGACAAGGCGATGATAAACATGAGAGCAAACAAAACATCCAGACAACGCTTAAACGAAGAATAGCCACCCACGCGTTTGGCGTTGTTTGTATGTGTCTGCAGAGCAACAACTCCACGCATAATGGTCTCCTCCTTTTCTCTGACTGACAATACAAGTTGCACACAAAATCCAACCGTTTTCTCGGTTGACGAATGAATTATACTATCCTCCGTTTCAAAAATCAAGCGTTTTTCCGTTAACACAAAAAAGTCTGTATAGCCAACCGATTTTATCCAAACAGCACAAGCTGTTTTTGTGTAAAATGCACTAAAAATATGGGATTTTTTTGCCATAGAAACGCCTTGTTTTTTGATTTTTTATTGTTTATCGGTAAATTTTTCATGATTAGCCATGTGATTCCGCCTTGATTTTTGACAAGACGGATATACTAACAATGACTCAATTTTGAGGAGGAGACAACCTTGTGTATATTCGTTTTAAACGCCTGTTGGACATTACGCTCTCTCTAATTTTACTGTTAATACTCGCGCCCGTTTTGGCGATTGTCGCATTGGTCATCCACCTGGATTCCGACGGGCCGATTATTTTTCGTCAGGTGCGCTCGGGACGCGATGACCGCCCGTTTGTCATCTATAAATTCCGCACCATGTTCACCGCCGCGCCCGCGAATATTGCCACCGCCCAACTGCAGCGACCTCAACAATATATTACGCCCATCGGGCGATTTTTGCGCCAAACCAGTTTGGACGAACTGCCACAGCTTGTGAATGTCTTAAAAGGAGACATGAGCTTTGTCGGGCCGCGTCCCGTCATTCCCTCCGAAACCTATTTGTTGGCACTGCGCCGCCGTTACGGTGCCAATCGCGTGCGTCCGGGCATTACGGGACTGGCGCAGATTCGCGGACGCGACGAATTGCCGCCGCGAATCAAAGCACAGTACGATGCGGAATATGCAACAAACTGTTCCTTTTTATTGGATGGGTATATTTTCTTTTCCACCCTGCGGTATGTATGGCGCCGCGAGGGAATACGAGAAGGCAGTGCCGATCTGTATCGAAAATCGTAACCAATCCGTTTGTGCGGCGTATTGTGGATAGTAGCGTGACAATCGCTATGTGACAAGGAGTGGTACGATGTCGTCATTCCAAGCGCCGATACGATTCTTTTTAGGCAGTAATACTCCCACCGGTTTTACAAACACCGTCGATAGCCTGTATGAAACGAGCGGCTGGCAGGTATATCTTCTCAAAGGCGGTGCGGGAACAGGTAAATCCACCTTGTTAAAGCGGGTATATGAAAAGCTGACCGCTCAAGGCGAAGAGGGCGAGGTGTTTTGCTGTGCCGCCGATCCCCATTCGTTAGATGCGGTGCGTTTTCCGCATAAGCGGCTGTGCGTCATTGACGCCACCTCACCGCACAGCGTGGAACCGCTATATTGGGATGCGGTGGAACACCTTGTTCCTGTATCGCTTTGCATGGGCACGCGCCTGTGCGAACATGCCGATGAAATTATTTCCTTAACCAACGAAAACCGTTCTCTGCACAGCCGGTGTCGAGAGTATCTGCATGCAGCGGCTTCTCTGCTTCGCCAGAGCCGCCATATCCAAGAGGAAAGCCTTTATACCGATAAACTGTTTCGCTTTGCGCGCCGTCTTTCCATTTCCGAATGGAGAAGCGGCACCGTTGAAGCTTCTCCTCTCCCGTGTGAGCATCGTTTTTTGAGTGCTTTTACGCCCGATGGCTGGACCACCTTTTACGATACCCTACAAGCATTGTGTCCGCGTATTTATGCGATTGAGGATGAGCAAGGGGCCGTCGCCTCCCTGCTGCTGTCCCGCTTACAACAAGCGGCAACGGCAGATGGCAAACAGTGTATTGCCTGTCCGTGTCCCTTGTTCCCGACGGAAGGACCGGAACATCTGTTGCTTCCCGAGCTCGGGCTTGCTTTCACCACTTCCAACAGTTATCACAAAGTGGATTTCCCCGTTTTCCGCCGCATTCATGCCTCTCGCTTTTTAGATACGGAACAGCTTCGCCTTCGCCGCGGCAGATTATCGTTTCATCGCCGTGCCGCCTCGGAACTGCTGTGTGAAGCCACGCGACTGTCTGTACAGGCAAAACAGGTGCATGACCGATTAGAGCAATACAGTATTAGGGCAATGGACCGACAACGGTATGAACAATTGAGTGATGAACTGCTGCAGAACATATAAAAAGAGCGGAGAATCGTTTTTGATTCTCCGCTCTTTTTATATTTCAGTGGAACCGGCGTCCTATTCCGTATCCGTGTTAGTCGTTACTTTCACCTTGGTGGGGTTGCGGTAGTGAATATAATCCACCAGCAACATTTGAACAACCGCCATACACGGCGCGCCGAGGAAAATCCCCCAGAATCCAAACAGACCGCCGAATGTCGTAATACCGAGCAACACATAAATGGGGCGAATTCCCACATTCTCCCCGATGATGCGCGGCTGAATGATGTTCGCATCAATTTGCTGCATTACAATAATGTAAATGGCAATAAACAACGCCCCGTACAAATTACCGGACAACAGCATAATCAGTA
The DNA here is from genome assembly GCA_045595845.1 of Acutalibacteraceae bacterium. Classification (GTDB taxonomy): domain Bacteria; phylum Bacillota; class Clostridia; order Oscillospirales; family Acutalibacteraceae; genus RGIG3009. Next base: position 7,577 of record JAZOBF010000045.1, on the reverse strand, counting down.
CACTGAGAACGCCGCCGATCAGTGCGCCAAAATACGGAACCATGTTCATAATACCGAGCAGCATGCCGAAAACCGGCGCGTTTGGCATCCGTGCAAGCAAAAACCCAATGGTTGCCAGTATGCCGACAACCAACGCATCCAACAACTGACTGTAAATATAGTTGTAAAAGATACGCGAGGTTTTCTGAGCGTACAACGATAAGGAACCCATCGTGCGCGGCTTGAAAATAAGCCCCAACACCGATTTGCTCGCCGAAATCAACGACTCTTTACCGAGCAACATATACACCGACACAATGATTGCCAAGATACCGTCCACAACCGAGGAGGTCACCTGACTGATACTGCTGATATAAGTTAAAATACGCTCGACCGTCAGGTATTGTTGCACAAGGGCGTATACCTCTTGAATCTTGCCTTGAACATCAAAATTTTCAAGCAGTCCGCCCGGCTGTGTGTATACCTGCAAAAACGACAAAAGATTTGCATAATAAGTGGGAATGTTTTCCACAAAATCCTTAACGGTACTAACCAAGGCGGGAATAACGGTATACGTCAACCCCGCAATCACGCCGAGCGCGAGTACATACACAATGAGCACCGATAACGGCCGTGCCGCTTTTTGGAAAAACTTCGCTTTTCGTTTGCGGAAAAATCCATCAATACGATTGACCGGTCCAAACAACAAAAAGGCGATAATAAATCCGATAACAAACGGTGTGAGGATAGAAAGCAATCGCGTGAAAACGGCCCAAATCCAACCTAAGCTGTCAAAGGCCTTATACACGACAATCAACGCAAGGCCCAGTAAAAACAACATGAGCCATTGTCCGAAATTTTTATTCCTTTTCACGCTGCTGTCACCCCCTTATACATTTTTAGTATACCATACCTGCCGCAAAACGCAACGATTAATTGAAAATGTCTTTTACCTTATCAAAAAAAGTCTTGCGTTTTTGATAATTTTTTTCGCCGAGAGATTCTTCAAACGCTTCCAAGGCGTCTTTTTGTTTGGCATTCAGATTTTTCGGCACCTCAACCGTAATCCGTGCAATCAGGTCTCCTTTTCCCCGTCCGTTGACATACGAAATACCCTTTCCGCGCAACCGAATCAGTTCGCCCGGTTGGGTACCCTCCTTGATGGTATAGGGCACTCGTCCCTCAAGCGTCGGAATTTCAACCTCCGCACCGAGTGTCAACTGCGAGAATGTAAGAGGCAATTCACACAACAAATTATACTCATCCCGCTCAAAGATTGGGTGCGGACGCACCGATACCTGAACCTCTAAATTGCCGGCAGGACCGCCGTTTACGCCGGCGTTACCCTTGCCGCGAACCGTCAAAATCTGACCGTCATCAATTCCCGCGGGAATGTTGACACCCACTTTTGCGGTCACGCGCACTTGACCGCCGCCGCGGCAATCGGGACACGGCGTTTCAATAATCTTACCCTTTCCGTGACACCGCGAACAAACCACCTGCGTTTGGATAGCCCCAAACGGGGTGCGTTGCTGTCTGACCTCTTGGCCGGTGCCACGGCATACGGGACAAGTAGAGGAGGTGGTGCCTTTTGCGGCACCCGAGCCGCCGCAAGTGCGGCAGGTTTCAATCACGCGGACATCCACCTGCTTCTTGCAACCGAACGCCGCTTCCTCGAACGACAAAATCACCGATGCCCCCGCATCGCTGCCGCGTCTGGGCGCATTGGGATTCGCCCGCTGACCGCCGCCGCCGAAAAACGACGAGAAAATATCGCCAAAATCAAAATCCATACCGCCGCCCCAGCCGCCGTAACCACCGCCGCCGGCGCCGAAATTCGGATCAACACCCGCGTGGCCAAACTGGTCGTAGCGCGCTTTTTTCTGGTCATCCGACAACACCTCATAGGCTTCGTTGACCTCTTTGAAAGCCGCCTCCGCCTGTTTGTCGCCCGGATGCAGGTCGGGATGGTACTGCTTTGCCATTTTGCGATAAGCTTTTTTGATTTCGTCCTCGGATGCGCCTTTTTGCACGCCGAGAACTTCGTAATAATCGCGTTTTTCCCCTGCCATATGTTACACTCCAAAGTTAGGCTGGCGAGAACAAAAACTTTTACCGTTTTGCTCGCCAGCCCGACTGATCATTTGTTACGGTTTAGTGGACTTCGCCGTTGTAGTAACCCTCACCGGCATCCGGCGGCACGGTGCCGTCGTCTGCGGGAGCGGCACCCTCTGCGGGAGCGGCGGCCTTATACACCTTTTCGGAAACCTCATAGAACTTTTTCATCAGGTCTTCTTGTGCCGTCTTGATGGCTTCATCACTCTCGCCCTTGAGCGTTTCTTTGAGCGCGTCGATCTTCGCCTGTAATTCCGTCTTGTCGGCTTCCTCTAATTTATCGCCGAGTTCCTCAATCGCCTTTTCGCACTGGTACACCGCTTGATCGGCACCGTTGCGCAGTTCGACCGCCTCGCGTTTTTTCTTATCTTCCTCGGCATACTGTTCCGCTTCCTTCACCGCTTTTTCCACATCCTCTTTGGACATGTTGGTGTTGGAGGTAATCGTAATCGCCTGCTCTTTGCCGGTACCTAAATCCTTCGCGCTGACATTCACGATACCGTTGGCATCAATGTCGAAGGTAACCTCAATCTGCGGCACGCCGCGACGCGCGGGGGCAATACCGTCCAGATGGAACATACCCAGCGTTTTATTGTCACGCGCAAATTCGCGTTCACCCTGCAACACATGAACCTCAACCGACGGCTGATTGTCCTGTGCGGTAGAGAAAATCTGCGATTTTTTGGTCGGGATAGTGGTATTGCGCTCAATCACACGCGTCATAACACCGCCCATGGTTTCGACGCCGAGAGACAGCGGGGTAACATCGAGGAGCAACAAGCCCTTGACCTCGCCGCCGAGAACACCCGCTTGCAGAGCGGCACCCATTGCCACACATTCGTCGGGGTTGATACCCTTAAACGGCTCTTTGCCCATAAATTTCTGCACCGCTTCCTGCACGGCGGGAATACGAGTCGAGCCGCCGACCAACAACACTTTGTCAATCTCGGAAGCAGACAAACCACTATCCGAAAGCGCCTGCCTGACGGGTTGCATGGTGGCATCCACCAAATCGGCGGTCAAACGGTTGAAATCGGCACGGCTGAGTGTCATGTCGAGATGTTTCGGACCGGTGGCATCCGCCGTAATAAACGGCAAATTGATATTACTGGTCATCCCGCCGGACAACTCTATCTTGGTTTTCTCTGCCGCTTCGCGCAGACGCTGTACCGCCATTTTATCGGCAGATAAATCGACACCCGTCTCCTTGCGGAAGCCGTCGATCAACCAGTTGACAATCTTCTGGTCGAAGTCATCCCCGCCAAGGCGGTTGTTACCGGCTGTAGCAAGTACTTCTTGCACACCGTCACCCATCTCGATAATGGATACATCAAAGGTACCGCCGCCAAGGTCGTACACCATAATCTTTTGATCGTTTTCTTTGTCGATACCGTAGGCAAGTGCCGCCGCCGTGGGCTCATTGATGATACGCTTGACTTCAAGCCCCGCGATTTTACCCGCGTCCTTGGTTGCCTGACGCTGAGCGTCGGTGAAGTATGCGGGAACCGTGATGACCGCCTCGGTCACCTTATCGCCGAGATAGGCTTCCGCATCCTGCTTTAACTTCGTCAAAATCATAGCGGAAATTTCCTGCGGGGTGTATTCCTTATCGTCAATCGAGACCTTCTTCGCGGTGCCCATATCACGCTTAATAGACGAGATGGTACGGTCGGGATTGGAAACCGCCTGTTGTTTTGCTACACGGCCGACAATACGCTCGCCGTCCTTTTTAAACGCGACGACAGACGGAGTGGTGCGTGCACCTTCTGCGTTGGGGATGACGACGGCTTCGCCGCCTTCAATAACCGAAACACATGAGTTAGTAGTACCTAAGTCAATACCGATGATTTTTGCCATGGGATATGCCTCCTATATATTACTATTATGATACTGTATTCAGTTTGCCACCTTGACCATGGCGGGACGCAATACACGCGCACCGAGCGCATAGCCTTTTTGGTAAACTTCTGTCACGGTTTCCGGCTCGACACCGTCTGCATCCTCACGCATGACGGCGTTGTGCCGTTCCGGATCAAACACCTGATTTAACGCGGGAATCTCTTCAAGTCCCAATGTTCCGAGTGTTTCGCCAAACTGACGGACCACCATTTCCACGCCTTTTTTATATTCGCCGTTCTCGGGCGAATCCACAGCGCGCTCCAGATTGTCAATAACCGGCAACAGCGCTTTGAGAACCTCTGCCTTGACGAAAGAACCGAGTTGTTCTTTCTCTTGATCGGTACGGCGCTTATAGTTCGCATATTCCGCGAGCACGCGCTGATACTGATCTTGCGTTTGTGTCAGTTGCTCCTGTAACTGCACAAGTTCAGTGTTGACGGGTTCCTCCGTCTTATTCTCCTCCTCCGCGGGGGTATTGGTGATTTCCTCTTCTATTTTGAGATCCTGTGTTTCTTCTGCCATGTGAATTCCCTCCTTATTCCTCAAAAAGCTGGGTCAATAACCGCCCAACCGACTGCGCTACATATTGCAGTCGTGGAATTGCCTGTGCGTAATCCATACGCACAGGGCCAATTAACCCGAGTGCGCCGTTATCATGACTGCCAAGTGTATACCGCGTCATGATGATACAAGATCCGTTTAGTTCCGGCCGCGGACTCTCGCTGCCGAGCACCACGCGTAACCCTTCCGGATGTGCGGCAAGCATGCCGCTGAGCCAGTCCCGATGGGAAAGCAAGGATAAGAGTGACCGCGCCTGATCCAGCGGATAGTCCGGATGTTGCAACAAATTAAACTGGCCGGACAAACGCACATCTGCTTGTGCCGACTCGCGTACCAACTCAATAAAAACCGTAGCAAGCGGCGTGTATGACAACCCGTATTCGCCAAGTTGAACAAACAAGCGTTGGGCTTGCACAACCCCGATTTCCGAAAGTGCTTTTCCGGCAAACTCGCGGTTTAAATGCTCCGAAATGCGAGCGAGAACATCCTGTTCGCATTCGACATCCAAACGATACACCCGACTGTGCAGATTGCCGTTATTGGTCATCAGCAATATCGCCACCGCCCGTGTATCCACACACAACAGTTCAATACGCCGCACGACACAAGTCCGTTTCTCAGGTGTTGCGGCAATCGCTGCCACACCCGTTTCATGCGCTAGCAGTTCGGATGCAACCACCATCAATTTTTGGGGATCGCCGCAAGCGGTGCCGAGCACATCATCCATTTCCTGCTTGCTGTCCTCAGAAAGCGGCCGACAGGCAAGCAGGCGGTCGATATAAAATCGGAACGCCTTTGCGGTGGGGATACGGCCGGCGGATGTGTGCGGTTGCGTCAAAAACCCGTCAGCCGCCAAATCAGCCATGTCGTTACGGATGGTAGCAGACGACACCGCTTGATCCAACACATACATCAGCGTCTTGGACCCGATCGGCTCACCGGTGCGGATATAAGTATCCACAATTGCGGATACGATCTGTTGTTTGCGCGCACCCAATTCCATCTGCTCTCTCTCCTTTCTCGGTAATTAGCACTCACTTTAAAGGAGTGCTAATTGTTCCTATACTTTACCATTCTTGCCGCATTCTGTCAATATGTATTTTGTGAACCTTTTGTTAAAAACTATCCTTGACACCATGTGTCTTCTCTGTATATAATAACGGCAAAGGAGGAATGCATCATGGCAGATCAAATCATTCACAACTTTGATTTTAACAAACTGATTGAATTCGCATCCACCGCGAAAGGTGAGGTGTACCTGAAAACACCCGACGGTGACATGCTGAACATGAAAAGTCGGTTAACACAACTTCTCGCGTTATCCAACGCCATCGACTGGGGACATATTGGTGAAGCAACCGTCACCTGCTCGGATCCGGAAGATGAAACGCATCTGTTTCGCTTAAACCTGTACGGCACGGCAGACGAAAAATAAACACGCGGACAAAAAGGGACTGTGAAAAATTTTCACAGTCCCTTTTTTATTCGGTTACTTTAAATACACTTCTTCACCGGGTTTTAATTCTATCACTTCGCGCCTTCTTACAAAATCACCGTTATTGTGAAGTAACCACATAGTGAAAGCGTGCGGGTTGTAAATATAGGTGCCGTCCGCCGACATGATAAGATTATCAAACGCGGTCATGTAATCGCAAATCTCAATGTTGGTCGCGCACCAAATATCGTCACTACCGCTTATTTTTTTGAAAACCGCTTCCAAGTCATCCCACAGATTTTTGTGAGCGGTAACACTGGAATGTCCCCAAACGAAAAACACATTCGTCTGTGTGTAGATCGGATTCAACCGCACGAATCGGTCAGCAAGTTCGAGCAGTTTGGGATCGGTATCCTCACAGGTCGGATTGAAGAAATACCAGTCGCGTGGCATCGTAAATTGGTAATCGTTATCAATGGTTCTCGCGTACTTAATACCACAGTTTTTCAAAATCTGTTTGGTTTCCTCGTTGTAAGAACCATGCGCATACGCGAGACCGCGCACCGTACCGCCGAACTCCTTTTCCAACAATTCACGGTCTTTGAGAATATCATAGGCTGCTTGTGCCGGTGCCATTCTGCCCAGGTATCCGTGTGTGTAACCGTGCACCGCAATTTCATGCCCTTTGTAGCGCTCTTTGGAATTCTTCACCTGATCGAACAACACATCACCGCTGTTTAAGTTAAATGTACCCTTGATGCCGTATTTGTTCATCAACTGAATCAACTGTTCGTCCTGCGGGAAGCCGTCATCATAACTTAATGTGAACACTTTACGCTTCCCGCCGGGAAAAATAGGATATACTGCCATACTTGATCACTCCTTTGGTTCATTGTAGCAAAGCCCCCAACCATTGTCAATATCACGTGTTTAAAAGCGGCTTCACACCGCGCTCAAGTGCCTGAAACAGAAGCGGCAACCCGACCAACTGAACGGGTGCCACGATCGCCGCTTGAACCAAGCGACCGGGTAAAAACACCAAAAACGCCTTGTCGTACAAGATGCTCAGCCACAAGGTGTTCAGACATAATGTACACACAATCTGCGTACCCACCACCGCCAAGATAATCCACCGTAGACCTTTCTTGTGATAGAAGCACAACCCATAGATTGCCCCGATGAGTATCGCTGTCAGCGTAAAGCCGAGAAAGATCGGTCCGTTCGGAAACAACACGGCACCAAGCAAATCACTGAGTCCATGTACGAGCATCGCCGCAATCGGGCCGTACAAATACGCCACGATCGCCACCGCAAACAACGACAACCCCAGCCGCTCGGTGGTGGTGTTCAGTGACGCCAAGCGTGCCAACACGATGTCAACGGCAATCATCATACCGCAAACAACCAATCGTAGAATTTTGTTTTTTGACATAAAAATTCCTCCTTGTTCTCCGAATGTTGAACAAGGAGGAATGCATTTCTCATCGTCCAACAGCGGGATGCGACCGATAAACCGCAAGAAAACTCTTTTCGTCCGCACGGCAACTCCCCGTCCGTACGGCACTTAACGCTCATCAGTCTACTCTGT
>JAZOBF010000044.1:0-18336 GCA_045595845.1 Acutalibacteraceae bacterium | reverse complement strand
CCCTGATTAAAAGTCAGGTTTCCGTTTGCGGTTCCCGAAATTTGTTTCGCCTGTCGGCTACAAATTTCGACCGCGGCACTCGCTTTTTGCTCGCTGCATCTCGCACCGCGAGCGCTCGCAAACGCGCCCACCGAAGTCGGTATCGCACCTGACTTTTCCAAGTCCACGCCCCGGCCCCGCTGAACATGAAAAATGAGCGATACGCAAAAGCGCATCGCTCATTTTTGGTGATCCATCGGGGACTCGAACCCCGGACACCCTGATTAAAAGTCAGGTGCTCTACCGACTGAGCTAATGAATCGTGCTATGCCATTATATATAACTCGTCCCGAATTGTCAAGAAAAACTTTCATTCTTTTCCCGACAATTCAAAGGGTGTGGTTATCTTGCGCGAATCTTGCGCAAAAATTCATCAAAATAGGGGGGCAATTCACTTTCAAATTGCAAATAGTCGCCCGTGATCGGATGTATAAATCCAATCATTTTCGCGTGTAAACACTGCCCGTGCAGTCCCGCAGGTTGTTTGGCACCGCCGTATACGGTATCACCCGCGACCGGATGACCAAGGTACGCCATGTGTACACGAATTTGATGCGTTCTGCCGGTTTCCAAGCGTAACCTCACATGTGAATACCCAACAAATTCCTCAAGCACTTCGTAATGCGTTACCGCCGGTTTGGAATTACGGTCGGTAACGGCCATTTTTTTACGGTTGATGGGATGGCGTCCGATGGGTGCCTCAACCGTCCCGTTTGCATCACGCAGATGACCGACGATCACCGCTTCATACACGCGGGTAAAACTGTGCACTTTTATCTGTTCCGCAAGTCCCTGATGTGCTCTGTCATTCTTTGCCACAATCAGTAAACCGCTTGTATCCTTATCAATACGATGCACGATGCCCGGCCGCATAACACCGTTAATTCCCGACAAACTGTCGGGACAATGATGCAACAGCGCGTTGACCAATGTCCCCTCCGGATTGCCCGCCGCGGGATGCACGACCATACCTTTGGGCTTGTTTACCACCAGCAAGTCATTGTCCTCATACACAATGTCGAGCGGAATGTCCTGCGCTACCGCTTCACACGGTTCGGGATCGGGCAGGTCAACCGTCACACACTCCCCGCCCGCCAATCGTAGGCTTTTGCCCAGCGTTTGGCCGTCGGCGTCGGTCACGCGCCCCTGCTCCAACAGATGTTGCGCCGCCGAGCGTGTAATAGTAAGCGAGCGGGACAGAACCATGTCGATTCTGTCCCCGCTGTGTTCAATTGGTATGATTAGTTGAATCGTCTTCATGGGGCTCCTCCGTCTTGCCTATGACAGGGGGCTTTTTATCGTCATATATAAAGAAGAAAAATACGAGCAGTAAAATTGAACCGACAACAACATAGCAATCCGCCACATTGAATACCGGGAATTCAAAGAACAACACTTCGATAAAATCCACCACATACGCATGGATTAAGCGGTCAATAAAATTCCCGATGCCGCCCGCGAGGATGAGCGTAGCGCTGATGTTAAATAACCAATACTTCCGAAATCGTCCGAACAACAGCAACGCTAACAATACCGCCATCACCAATCCGGTGAGCACCAAAAACAAGACACGCTGTCCTTGTAAAATGCCAAATGCGGCACCGCGATTTTCCACATAACTGAATCCCAACACGCGTGGAATAAGTATGATGGCGTCGGCATTTTTCAAAGTGATTACCGCTAACCACTTGGTCAGTTGATCCAAACTCACCAATGCGGCGGCGATAGCCAGTACCGTAAATTGGAACATACCGTTCCCCCTTTAAAAGCCTCTTGCCGCCTTGCGGCACATTTGGCTGTTACTTGTTGAGTATTGCCGCACAACGGGCACACAAGCCGGCAGCTTCGCCCTCGGTTTTAACGGTATCGCTATATGCCCAGCAGCGGCAGCATTTTTCGCCTTGAGCGTGTGCCACCGACACCGAAAGACCATCTGTATCGCCCGCGAAGTCACCCTTGCCGTCTGCTTGAATTTCCAACTGAGAAACAATCAAAACGGTCTTAAGCAATGCCTCGTTTTCCTTGACAAACGGTAACAGTTCGGGTGTGCAGAACAAGGTGACTTTGGCATCCAGCGCACCGCCGATTACTTTAGCAGTACGGGCGGCCTCCAACGCCTTTTGCACATCGTCACGCAATGCATGGATACGGTCCCATTTCTCCTCAAACGCCGTATCGGTGTCAACCGTTTCGGCGTTGGGCATGTCATTGAGCATGACCGAACGCGCATCATCCTGTTCGGCGTGCGGCATAAAGGACCAGATTTCCTCCGAAGTAAACGCCAAAATCGGTGCAAGCAACCGTGTCAGCGCATTGAGGATACGATACATGGCCGTCTGCGCCGCACGGCGAGCGTCACTGTCTGCCGCTTCCACATACAAGCGATCTTTGAGGACATCCAGATAGAAGTTTGACAAGTCGACCACACAGAAATGATGAATGGCGTGGAACGCATCGTGGAATTCAAACTCGTCATACGCAGCACGCACCTGCGCAATGACCTGATTGAGCCGCAACAAAGCCCACCGGTCAATATCGTGCAATTTGTCATCCGACACGCTATCCTTGTTCGGATCAAAGTCGTAAATGTTGCCGAGAATATACCGTGCGGTATTACGCACTTTTCGATAGGCCTCAGACAACTGTTTGAGAATATCTTTGGAAAGGCGAACATCCACACGATAGTCGAGCGATGCCACCCACAAACGCAGAATCTCCGCGCCGTAGTCCTTAATCACCTCGTCGGGAGAGATGGCGTTGCCAAGCGATTTGTGCATCGCTTTCCCCTCGCCATCCACCACCCAGCCGTGCGTTAAGACGGCCTTGTAGGGAGCTTTGCCTGTACAGGCAACCGAGGTAAGTAACGACGACTGGAACCATCCGCGATACTGGTCGGCGCCCTCCATATACAGGTCGGCTGGCCAACCGAGTTCGTCGCGCTCTTCCATGACGGCGGCGTGCGTCGAACCGGAATCGAACCACACATCCATGATGTCGCTTTCTTTGCGGAAATGCTTACCGCCGCAATGCGGGCAAGTGGCACCCGCAGGCAGAATATCGTCTGCTTCATGCGTATACCAACCGTCCGAACCCTCTTTACGGAACAATTCGGACACAGCTTTGATAAAGTCCGCATCGATAACGGGCTTACCGCAATCCTCGCAATAGAAGATGGGAATCGGCACCCCCCACAACCGTTGACGGGAAATGCACCAGTCACTGCGCTCACGCACCATAGAGGTAATGCGATCCTCACCCCAAGACGGCATCCAGCGCACCTCTTGAATGGCACGAACCGCCTCGTCTTTGAAGCTTTCCACCGAGCAGAACCACTGATCGGTTGCGCGGAATAATACGGGCTTTTTACAACGCCAACAATGCGGGTACTGGTGTACGATCTTCTTCATAGCAAGCAGCGAACCCGTCTTATCCATGTGGACGGCAATCGCCTTGTTGGCGTCGTCGGTGGTCATGCCGGCACAAATCGGACCCGCTTCTTCGGTCATACGGCCTTCGCTGTCCACCGGCACACAGATACCGATCTGTTTATAGTTTTTGCAGATGTTAAAGTCATCCACGCCATGACCGGGTGCGGTATGCACACAACCCGTACCGCTTTCGAGCGTCACATGATCGCCCACAATGATGAGCGATTCGCGATCCAAAAACGGATGTTGTGCGGTCATCAGTTCGAGCTCGGCGCCCGTAAAGGAGGCGAGCACCTCATAGTCGCTGATGTTAGCCGCTTTCATGGTCTCCTCAACCAAGCCCTCGGCAAGAATATAATTTTCCTCACCGCACTTGACAACTTGATAAGTAAAGGTGGGACCGAGACAGATGGCGAGGTTTGCGGGCAAAGTCCAAGTCGTGGTAGTCCAAATGACAAAATAGGTTTTGGCAACATCCACGCCCGCCGCGGATAAAACGCCGCGATCGTCCTTAACGGCAAATTTCACATACACGGAATAGCACGGATCCTCACCGTACTCAATCTCCGCTTCCGCCAAGGCGGTCTGACATTCAGGGCACCAGTACACAGGCTTTAGGCCTTTGTAGATATACCCTTTCATCGCCATTTCGCCGAATATTTCAATTTGACGCGCCTCAAATTCCGGCTTAAGCGTCAGATACGGATTCTCCCAATCGCCGATGACACCCAGCCGCTTAAACTGATTGGTTTGATCTTTGACATAACCGAGTGCAAAATCACGGCAAATACCGCGTAAATCAACAGGTGCCATAGACAATGCATTCTCGACACCCGCCTTGGCACGCGCTTTCAATTCAATCGGCAGACCATGGGTATCGTAACCCGGCACAAAAGGTGCTTGATAGCCCGCCATATTGTAATAGCGCACAATCATGTCTTTAATAATCTTGTTGAGTGCGGTACCGATATGGATATTGCCGTTGGCATACGGAGGACCGTCATGAAGAATGTAACGGGGTTTTCCCTCGTTCTTCTCCATGATTTTCCCGTAAAGATCGTCCTTGTCCCATTGTTCCAACATAACAGGCTCGCGTTGCGGCAAGCCGGCACGCATGGGAAATTCCGTCTGCGGCAAATTCAGTGTTTGGTTATAATCTTGCTGTTGCATGTGGTCAATCTCCTTTTAGACGCCCTCTTATTTTTTCTTTCGGAACAACCCGCGAGACACGGTTTCGTCCTCGGAATCGTCTTCGTCATCGTCTTGATGAATGTCATAATCGTTTCCGAATTTCAGATCCGAGAAACGCGACAACGGTGTCATTTCTTCGTCCGATTCGGTTTGTATCAGCTCTTCGCTCACGGGGGACACCACGACCATGTCGCTGTCATCCTCAACCGTTTCGGCGGGCGTCGGTTCTTGCACATCCGCTTGCGGTTCGGGTGCCTCTTCGGTTTCTTCCGGCAACATCTTGATGACGGACAAATGCTCTTTATACATCGCCAAAAGTTTTCCCTTGAACTCGCTGACTTCCTGCCGAACGCGTGCCAGTTCTTCTTGTTCGCGTTGTACATCGGCGAGGAGTGCGTCGCGCGCCGCTTGCGCATCCTGCTGGGCACTTTCGAGCATATCTTTCGCTTTAGCTTGTGCGTCACGAATAATGGTATCCCCCGTGCGTTGCGCACTGAGAAGCGCCGCGCGGATGCTGTCTTCATCGTTGCGGTACTCCGCCACCTTATCCGCCAGCATCTTCATTTTCTGGTTAGTGGTATTGTTTTCCTGCACGAGTTGCTCTATCGTACTGACGCACTCATCAATAAAATCGTCCACTTCTTCGGCACGGTAGCCGCGACCGCGACTAAACTCTATATTGCGGATTTCTTCCAAAGTCAACATCTGGTTGTCCTCGCTTTCCGTTACAAAAATTTGTGAATTTCGATAACCAAACGCCCTTTTTTGGTGACAGGGCCGAGTGCGGCGATAAAAAACCGCCCTTCGCCGCGCACCGACAGGGTGTCACCTTCCTTAACAATATGCGCTACCGCCTCACACGGCATATGATTACACGATACCATCCCGGAAACGATGCGTCTGGCCGCTTCCTCGCGGGAAACGCGGAGTGCGGCTTTGACAACCGCGTCCAAGCGCGCAGAGGCGACCGTATCGCGGTATTCGCGGAATTCACGGCGCACCGTAATCGTGTCCGTAAAGGGGAATTCGGCACGCACGCCTTCCGCACGCACTTTATCCACCGTTTGTGCTAAAAAGGGTGCCAATTCCTCGTCGGCAATCACCACCGAGAGCCCGTCACCGCAAACAATATCCCCCAGCTTGTCGCGCTTGATTCCCGTTGAGAGAAGCGCGCCGAGAAAATCGCGATGAGTCAGCGAAGCGGTTTTTCGATAGTGAAACCCGATTGCTGACAGCGGAAACAACGCAGAATCCGGCGGAAGAAACGACGGAAACACGCCCAATATGGTGCGTTCCGCATTCTCATATCCGCCGAAAAACAAAAACCGCGAGGTACCCTTTTCATGCAAGACGGCTCGTGCCACCGCCTGTCGGTGTTCATCCAAGAAGCCGACAAATCGGGGACACGAGCGCATTTCACTTAATTCACAGGCATCTTCAACGCGGGCGCGCAGCAGCGCGTCCTCATCCGACAGATCAGAAGTAAAGCCCATTATTCTCCAGCTCGTCTAACAAATCACCCATAAAGCCGACATTGTACGGCGTGATGATATAGGTGCAGTTGGCGACCTTTTTAATCTGACCGTTGTTGGCGTATGCCACACCGCTCAAGAAATCAAGAATACGGCGTGCCACATCCTTGTTGGAAGATTCCAGATTCAAAACGACCGTACGTTTGGCGTTCAGATGATCCGCCACCGCGCTGGCATCGTCAAAGCGCTCAGGCTTAACGAGCACGACCTGCAGCTGCGCCGTTGCATGGATGTTAACGACCTTATTGTTTTTGCGAGGAGCAACCGCTTCCTCCTCGGTTGCGGGGGTGCGAGAAACGAAATCCGTTTCGTTCTCCATGCCAATGGTATCGTCGGTTGCGTCACCGAACAGTCCTTCCAGCTTGTCCAAAATTCCCATTATCAGTTCCTCCTGCTCATTTATACTGTCTTTCGCCGAAGATGGCTGAACCAACACGAACCAAGTTGGTCCCTTCCAGCACAGCCTCCGCAAAATCAGAAGACATACCCATGGACAATAACTCCATACTACTATTATCCACTTTTTTACCCTGAATGTCAATAAACAGTTTATGCATTTTGTAAAAAATGGCTCGTTTTTCGTATTCTGTATGAAAAATGGGGGGAATTGTCATCAATCCGCGCACATAAATTCCATCAAACACCGAAATTTCTTCCAAAAAATTTTCCACCTGTTGGGGCGAAACGCCGCTTTTGGAAGCTTCTCCACCGATATTGACCTCCACCAACACATCCATCACGCCGCGCGCCGTATGTTTTGCCGCATCCGACACGGCTTTGGCGAGATGTACGCTGTCAATGGTTTGAATCATATCCACTTCACCGACAATGCGGCGAACCTTATTGGTCTGCAAATGGCCGATTAAATGGCGGTCGACACCGTCCAAACGGAGCTCGTCGCGTTTGCCGAGATATTCCTGCACGCGATTTTCACCGATACAGGTCACGCCCGCATCCAACACCGCATTAATCAGCGCAGGCTCCACGGTTTTGGTAACCGCCATGAGTGTGACCTCATCCCGACGCCGACCGGCGGCGGCACAGGCCTCACACAGACGCTCCTCCACGCGTTTTAAATTTTCTAATACGCGCAGCGCATCAGCGGACAAGCTTGCCGTCATACAAATCCTCTCCTCCTGTCACGATGCGGTCATACAATTGCACATACGCTTTATCGTCTTTAATGGCGCAAACCGAATAGCGTTCGGTTTCGTTATGGTATAACACCTGTATCCGTTTGAATCGCAAAATATTACCGTCTTGCACATACACGCCGGCTTCGTGCAGGTCGTTAAAATAAATCGACTCATCCGGCACCACAATCCCCTCGTATTGTGTCAAACGAATTTCGACCTGTTCGCGTCGCACGGTGGACAATGCACCCGACATTTGCGTACATTGCAACACAACGGCCACTCGATCGTCCGCCGCTTTGTTGAGCGAGACAACCGTCATGCTCAGTGGATCGCTTTGCACGAAGGGCATACAGACCGACAGTTGCAACCCTTTTTTCAGTGCCACCACACTTTCAAGCGGCAACACACAACCCAAATACCATTCATAGTCGCCGACAATCTTGCCAACAAAATTTGTTTCGTCCACGGCGGGTTCCCATGTCAACGCCTGCTCTACATCGGCAACCGTAAGCGATTCCACGCCGTCTGTTTTTAAAAGCTCTTCAAACCCGTCCGCCGATCCGACAAAATATCCGGCAACGGGTGAAGTGACCGTAGCGGTGGCTCGTTGAAACGAAGTAGCAAGTTCGGCGCGCTTAGACCGAAGCTGTGCGAGACGCGCATCGAAATTTTCCGCCTTGCCGATGGTCAGTTGCTTTTTGTTCAGCAACGCCAACACCTTAGAATGCAAATTATTGATCTCGCCGTAGGATGCCATCTGTGCCGAGCGGGAAATGGCAAGCCAGGTTTGATTTATCTGCTGATTGATACTGTTCAGACTTGCCCGATTGCTGGACCCTTGTTCATTAATAGAGGCAAGGGAAGCAATCTCTTCATCCAACAAATCTAACTGTTGCTGACTCAACGCGTCCTGTACACTCGGATACACATGAGCAATGTTCCCGTTTTTAGAAACGCGGTTACCGTCCTGTACGGTGTAAAACACATATCCGTTTGTCTGTTGGCGAATAACGGATTCACTGCGATACACCACGCCGGTGGTTTTGATGGTGTCATACGCAATCTCCTTGTCCGCCGTGATGGTTTCCAACGACGCAGAGAAGATCAGATATCCTTGTACGCCCACATACACAATGAGCAACAACGACAACAGCACAATCAAAATGCGTTTGGCTGTTTGGCTCATATCCTCACTTCTCCTTTCGCAAAAATTGTTCAATACACGCCGCTGCGCGTTCGGCGGCGTCGGACTCGTCCATATACACCGATGTCATCCATTCCTGATGTCGAAACCACGACAACTGTCGTTTCGCATACCGCCTGGTCCCTTGCCGCAGCGCATCGGCGGCCTCATCCAAGGTAACGGTGCCCGCAAGATAGGATTCGAGTTCCTTATACCCGATTGCCTGACGCACCGTATCGGTGTTCGGCTGCACTCGCAACCATTGAGCCTCCTCCACCAATCCGTTTTCAAGCATGGCGGTCACGCGGCGATTGATACGGTCATATAACCGCTCGCGGTCATGAAATTCCAAGCGCAATCCGCACAGGGTGTACGGTGATGCCGTCTTTCGCGATTCTTTGTTTTGTTGCGTGATGGTTCGCCCCGTCGTTTCCACAATTTCCAACGCGCGGATAATACGCCCATGGTCATGCGGGTGCAAGCGCGCCGCCGTTTCGGGATCTCGACTTGCCAATTCCGCGAGCAACGCTTCCCCGCCTTCGCATTCGATACGCGCCCGCAGACGCTCACGCACCTCACGGTTTTCGGGTTGCTGCTCATACGATAAATTTTCGGTTACCGCCTGTATGTACAATCCTGTACCGCCGCAGAGCACCGGCAACTTACCGCGCGCATGAATATCCGCAATCACGGTATGCGCCTGCTCGGCATATTTTGCCACGCTGTAAGACGCATTCGGCGGCAAAAAGCCCATCAGATGATGCGGAATACCGCCCTGTTCCTCCTCGGTCGGCCGTGCCGTGCCGATGCGTAAGGTTGTGTACACCTGCATAGAATCCGCCGAAACGACCTCGCCGTTAAAACGGCGGCACATCTCCACCGCCATCGCGGTTTTGCCGGAGGCGGTCGGTCCCGCAATCACCACCAACGGGATGCGGGTATTGTCTGTTTTCGCGATCATACGATCCGTCCAAACTGTTTTTCAATTTCTTTGGCGGTCAGTTCAAAGCAAACCGGCCGTCCGTGCGGGCAGGTGCGAATATCGTCGTTATACAATACCCGCTCCGCCAATTTTACAAGTTCCGCCGTTGTGCTGGTATCTCCCGCTTTGACAGCGGCACGGCACGCAACCGAATGATAAATCCAATCCAACCTCTCGGTGGTAATCTCGCGTTTACCGGATAACAGTCCGCCGGCGATTTCTCGCAGACTTTCGGGAATATCCCCCTCTGCGAGCATCATCGGTACGGCACGCACAAGCAGGGTGTTCCCGCCGAATTCTTCCACCTCAAAACCGGCTTGCTTGAGCGCCTCGGACGCCTCTGTCAACGCGGTAAATTCTTCCCGACTCAGCGACACCGACAACGGTGCCAACAACAGTTGCGCCTCTTGTCCGACGGTTTCTTTAAGTTGATTGTATAACAACCGCTCGTGGGCGGCGTGTTTGTCAATAAAATACACCGAACCGCGCCATTCAACCAGAATGTATGTATGCAGTGCCTCCCCAAGTAAGCGAATCGGTTCCGGCTTTTCCGGCTCAATGGTTTGCTGTATCGGTTGCGGTATCGGTTCTGCCCGTTTGACGGGAATCGGTGCTGACGAAGGTGTTGGTTTTTTTACCTCTTCAAACAAAATATCCATCACCGATGTGCCGTCGCGTACAACCGTCGGCCGTCCCCACTCCGTCGGTTTCGGCCGCACGGGCGGTGCCGACGGTGCAGACGGCGGGGGCGGTGTTTCCACCACGCGGCGGGCAATCTCACGGGCGGGTGTGGGCTTGATGTATTCCGGCTTCGGCGGTTGCATAATTGCTGTCGGCAACGACGCTTGCTTCGGCACGCTGTTGCCTGCCAATGCGGAAAGCACGCCGTGATAGACGGCATCAAACACCGGTTTTTCGTTCACAAAACGAACCTCAACCTTGGCGGGGTGTACATTGGCATCCACCGTTTCGAGCGGCATATCCATGCACAACACGCACGACGGAAATTTCCCCGTCATAACAGAACCCTTATACGCTTGCTCAATCGCCGCCATGGCGGTGCGTGTTTTCACATACCGCCCATTGACAAAGAAATGTTGCATGGTGCGGTTAGCGCGTGCCCCCTCAGGACGGCAACAGTAACCATACACATGCACGCCGCCCAAGGTATACTCCACGGGGGTGAGCGTTTTGGCAAACTCGCGTCCCAATACAGCACCGATACACGCATACAAATCCCCGTTTCCGGGAGTTAACAACTCGTCGCGCCCCTCGCGGATAAAGCGCAGCGAAATTTCGGGGTGCGATAAAGCCAAACGGTCCACCACGCCGGCAACCGCGTTTGCCTCGCCCACATCCTTTTTCAAAAACTTCATGCGCGCAGGGACATTATAAAACAGATCGCGCACGCAGATCGTCGAACCGCGCGCACATCCGACATCGGCGAGCTCGCGTTCTTCGCCTCCCTCAATGACATACCGCGTACCCGCCAATTCGTCCTCGGTACGGGTAATCAACTCGACGCGCGCCACCGCCGCTATGGATGCCAGCGCCTCGCCCCGAAATCCCAGAGTACCGATGCAATTGAGGTCGTCCTCCCGACGAATTTTACTGGTCGCGTGTCGCAAAAACGCGGTCGGCACATCTTCTCTTGCAAATCCGCATCCGTTATCGGTAATACCGATATAGGAAATACCGCCGTTTTTGATTTCCACGGTAATGGTAGAGGCACCGGCATCAATAGCGTTTTCCACCAATTCTTTGACCACCGAAGCCGGCCGTTCCACCACTTCTCCCGCGGCAATAAGTTCGGCTGTGTGTTTATCCAAGACCTGAATGCGCGCCATGTCGGCACCCCCTTTTTTAGTACTGTTGTGCTTCGCGATGAAGTTCATACAAAGTCTGCATCGCCTCAATAGGCGTCAGCACATTAACATCCATTTCCTTTAAACGGCGAACGAGATCGTTGTCCGCTTTCGGCAACAACGCGCTCTCTTGCCCGACCGCATCGCTGTGTACGCGCGTTGTCGGCAAGGTGCCGTTATCCAGTTCTTTCAAGATGGCTTTCGCCCGCACCACGACGGAATCGGGCACACCGGCAAGCTTCGCCACCTCAATACCGTAACTGTCGTCCGTCGGTCCGCGCACGATACGGCGCAAGAAAGTAATATCGTCGCCGTGCTTTTTCACCGCAACATTGTAGTTCTTCACGCCGGCGAGCTCGTCCTCCATCACCGTAAGTTCGTGGTAATGGGTAGCAAACAAGGTTTTTGCCCCTAATTTACGCGGATCGGCAACATGTTCAAGCACCGCGCGTGCGATACTCATACCGTCAAAAGTCGAAGTACCGCGTCCGATCTCGTCGAAAACAATAAGACTGTTCGCCGTCGCATTCTGCAAAATGGAGGCTACCTCGCTCATCTCCACCATAAAGGTGGATTGCCCGGATGCCAAATCATCCGACGCACCCACACGGGTAAAAATACTATCCACAATACCGATAGTCGCGCTGTCGGCGGGTACAAAACTGCCGATCTGTGCCATCAAGACAATCAGCGCCGTTTGGCGCATATAGGTGGATTTACCCGCCATATTCGGGCCGGTTATCATCGCAACACGATTGCTGTCATTATCCAAGAGCACATCGTTTGGCACAAACGGTGCCGACTGCAACGCCTCCACAACGGGATGACGCCCGTTTTTAATGTCAATCACCCCATTTAAATTGATAACGGGGCGTATGTAATTATGATATACCGCCACTTGTGCAAACGAGGTCAGCACATCTAACCTTGCAATCGCCTCAGCGGTAGTTTGAATGCGCGCCAATTCATCGGCAATCGCCCGACGCACCTCACAGAACAGCTGATACTCCAACGCCACCGCGCGATCCTTAGCACCCAGCACACGGGCTTCGAGTTCTTTTAACTCCTGTGTGATATAACGTTCCGCGTTGGCAAGCGTCTGCTTACGGATATACTGTTCGGGCACCTGTTCCGAAAAACTGCGCGATACTTCAATGTAATAGCCAAACACGCGGTTATACCCGATTTTCAAGGTCTTGATGCCGGTCTTTTCTTTTTCCTCGGCTTCAATACGCGCCAAAATGCTCTTACTGTCATCCATGATGAGCCGCAGCTCATCCAATTCAGCATGGTATCCCGGACGGATCATCCCGCCCTCGCGCACCGAAAACGGCGGATTATCCGCAATGGATGCGGTTATCAACGAAAGCAAATCCGGTAACGGGTCAATCTCTTCGTATATCGCATGCAATAACTCGGACTGCGTACCGACTAACCGCGCTTTAATGGGACTGAGCCGTTCAATAGTCTGCCCGAGCGCAGCGACTTCTTTGGCGTTGGCACTACCATATACCACACGCGTCATAATCCGTTCCAAATCGTGAATGTCGCCGAGCAGTTCACGCAAATCTTCGCGAAGTATCGCATCCTGCGCGATCTCTTCAACCGCATCCTGACGACGGGTAATCTGCGCCGCATTCAGCAACGGTTGCTCAATCCAATTACGAATAAGCCGCTTGCCCATCGCGGTGCGTGTTTTATCCAGTACACCGAGCAGAGAACCGCGTTTTTCCTTATTGCGCATGGTTTCCAGCAATTCCAGATTGCGTCTGGCACTCAAATCCAACCGCATAAACTGCGCATCGGAATACACATCAAGTTGCGTCATGCGCTCGATGCCGACCATTTGTGTCATATACAAATAGTGAAGGGCACAACCGAGAGCGCACACCGCACCGCTTTTCTCCTGCAGAGCAAGAGCATCGAGCGAAGATTTGCCGAAATGTTCCAGCACCCGCGACGCGGCGGCGGCATAGTCAAAGCAAACCGTCTCTGCTTGTTCGGGCTTGACAGCCAATCGGTTGAGTAAAAATTCCGTAACATCAGGCATTGCCATCGCCGTAGCATTGAGCAACACTTCCCGCGGCGCAAAACGCCCCAATTCATTTTGCACGCGCGGCAACAAATCCTGTCCTTCCAACTGCGTAACATGCATCTCGCCGGTAGATATATCCACAAAGCACAAGCCCGCGTCAGCAAAATCCTCGCCCGCATACACCACGCACAAATAGTTGTTGCGGCCCTCTTCCAGCATACTGCCTTCCATGACCGTGCCGGGCGTAATGATGCGCACTACCTCGCGCCTGACAATACCCTTGGCAGTGGCGGGATCCTCCGTCTGCTCGCAAATGGCTACCTTGTATCCGCGGTTGACCAATTTGGCGATGTACCCCTCACAACTGTGAAACGGCACACCACACATCGGCGCCCGCTCCTCCTGTCCGCAATCTCTGCCGGTCAGGACCAGCTCCAGCTCCTGTGATGCAATTTTGGCATCGTCATAAAACATCTCATAAAAATCGCCTAAGCGGTAGAATACAATGCATTGAGGATAGTTCTTTTTAATTTCAAAGTACTGTTGCATCATCGGGGTTACCGGTGGCATACCGCCCACCTCCTTTTGACATCCGAAATTTTAGAAATTTAGTGGCATCCACCGCAGCTGGCACAATTGCCGCCGCATTGATGCTCATCGTAATCATCGGGGTTGAAGCCTTGCGCGGCCATATTGATAATAGCCCCGATGCCGTTGATAATCTTATCCAGTTCTGTTTTGGCGGCATTGTATGCCGCCATGGATTCGTTTGCCATGACGCGGGCATATACCTCGCGCAATTCCACATTCAGTTGTTTAACCTTTTCCTCGTCCTGCTCTTCTTGGGGCTTGGCCGCCTCGCCGTTGATCGCCATGCGTTTTAAATTAAACTCGCCGATCAATTCTTGCAACACAGCATCTTCATCCGCCTTTGCCTGTGCCATCTGCAACTTGACAAAACGCTCATCCTGTTGAATGGCATGTCCGATTTCTTTGGCCATTTCCAAAATTTGTTCCATTGGTAATACTCTCCTTAATTCTCAATTTCACCGGTTAAAATATAACTGCGTGCACCGGTAATACGCACATTCACAAATTCACCGATCCGTGCAGGATCGCCCTGCACGCGTACAATGCTGTTATCGGCAAGACGGGCTTCCAAAAAGCCGCCCGCTTCTGCCTCCAACAAGGCACGCTCTGTGGTGTTGACCACGGTTTTCAGCCGCTCGGCGGACAACCCCTCCTGTAAAGCGGTCATCTCGGCAAACCACGCCGATTTTGTTTCGGCGGGAACGGGATCATCCATTTTTGCCGCGGGCGTTCCCTCGCGCGGCGAGAAAATAAAAGTAAACAACGAGGCAAACCCTACCTCGCGAATGAGCGACAGCGTCTGCAAAAAATCCTCGCGCTGCTCACCGGGGAAGCCTACGATCACATCACTCGTGAAGGTAATGCCCGGCACCGTCTGTCGGGCATACGCAATCAAGTCCAAATACTGTTCTCTCGTATACCGACGGTTCATTTCCTTTAAAATGCGGTTACTGCCCGACTGGAACGGCAAGTGAAAATGCCGCGATATTTTGGGGCATGCCGCAATCGTATCAAACAGTTCTTTCGTCGCATCTTTCGGATGCGAAGTCATAAACCGAATCACGAAATCACCGGGTATCGCATTGATGCGTCGAAGCAATTCGGGGAATGTCACGCCATGAGCCTCACCCTTGCCGTAGGAATTCACATTTTGCCCGAGCAGGGTGATATCCTTGTATCCCTGTTCCACAAGTTCGCGCACCTCTTGCAAAATCAAAGCAGGGTCACGGCTGCGTTCGCGGCCGCGCACATACGGCACGATACAATAGGTACAGAAATTGTTACATCCGTACATGATGGATACAAACGCCTTAAACCCGCCGTCGCGCACCGTCGGAATCCCCTCGGCAATCACGCCGTCAACGGAGGGAATCTCCACCTTGCGACGGTTGCCGAACAAGACCTCAGCCATGAGTTCGGGTAAACGGTGCTGAACATGAGTCCCAAAGACCAACCCGACAAACGGATAACTTTTGTAAAGCTTCTGCGCGATATGCTCTTGTTGCACCATGCACCCGCACAGCGCAATGAGCAAATGCGGTTTGCGCCGTTTGAGCGCCTTGAGCGCACCGACATTTCCAAACACACGGTCCTCGGCGTGTTCTCTCACCGCACAGGTGTTAAACAGAATAAAATCTGCTTGTTCGGGGCTGTCGGTAAACCCGAACCCCATCTGTGCGAGTAATCCTTTCATCCGCTCGGAATCCGCCACATTCTGCTGACAACCGTATGTACGCACATAGGCAAGCGGTGCACTTTCGGCACACCGCCGCTCATAATACTGCCGTATTTGCCGAATAAAAACTTGTTGCTGTTCCAGTTCCTCCGGCGAGATAATATGAATGTCCGCCATGCTTTTCCCTCGCTGATATACAGATAAAAATAGTATAGCAAATTTCACAAAACAATTCAATCTTTATTTCTTGCTAAAAATTACAAAAAAGTATTTATTTTTGCTCCGAAAACCAATATAATAAGGGATATGAGGAGGGATTTGCATGAATCAGACCATATTGCCCGGCGTGAAGTCGGTGCATTTCGTCGGGATCGGCGGTTCGGGCATGAGTCCGCTTGCGGAGATTCTGCATTCCATGGGCTATACCATCACCGGCTCCGATGTCAACGAATCGGATAATCTCGCGCGGATGCGTCGATTGGGGATTCCCGTATTCATGCCGCAAAAAGCGGAAAATATCGGTAAGGCAGATGTTGTCGTCTATACCGCTGCGGTATCTGCCGATAATCCCGAACTGACGGCGGCAACGGCACGCGGTATTCCGCTGATGGAGCGTGCCAAATTGCTCGGCGCCCTGTCGCGTTGTTTCTCCCGCACCGTTGCGGTTGCGGGCACACACGGGAAAACCACTACCTCCTCCATGATATCCCAAATTCTGTTGCAGGCAGACCGCGATCCGTCGGTGTTTATCGGCGGCAGATTGCCGCTCATCGATGCCAACGGTCACGCAGGAAAATCGGATGTATTTGTGTGCGAAGCCTGCGAATTTCAAGACCATTATTTAGAGATGGCTCCCGCCGTTTCGATTCTTCTCAATGTAGATGCCGACCATCTGGATTATTTTGGTTCACTTGACAATGTTATCGCCTCGTTTCGTCAGTTTGCCGCTCAAACCACCGGCACGCTGATTATCAATAACGAGGATGAAAATACCCGCCGTGCGGCAAAAGGGCTTGCCCATGCCGATGTTGTGCGGTACGGCTATTCCGCCGATTGCGACTGGTATGCCGCTAATGTGTCGGTACATGACGGCGCGTACGGGTGCTATGACCTGTATCACCACGGCAAAAAGGTTGCCGCTATCACGCTGGGCGTGCCCGGTGAACACAATGTGTTAAATTCCGTTGCCGCCGCTGCCGCCGCCGACTTGTGTGGTGCAACCGCAGAAGAAATTGCCGCGGGACTTGCCGCCTTTCATGGCGCGGGCAGACGCTTTGAGTTTTTAGGCACGGTAAACGATATCACCATCGTAGACGATTACGCACATCACCCGACCGAAATCGTCGCTACCCTAAACGCCGCCAAGGCGATGCCGTATGCCCGCGTATGGGCAATCTTTCAACCCTTTACTTTCTCGCGCACCGCGCGCCATCTTAATGAGTTTGCCGAAGCGCTTGCCATTGCCGACGAAGTCGTTGTCAGCGATATTATGGGTTCACGCGAACAAAACGAATGGAATGTTTCCTCTAAACAAATCACCGACCGAATCAACGGCGCGCACTACCTTGCCACCTTTGATGAAATCAGCCGTTTCGTTGCCGAAAACGCCAAGCCCGACGACTTAATCCTCACCATGGGCGGCGGCGATGTTTACAAATGCGCCCGCATGATAAAAACCCTACTTGAAGAACAATAACAAAAACGCCTGCTGTCACAATCAGCAGGCGTTTATTTATTCATATTCGGATTGTCTGTTCTCTCTAGCAAATAATCTACCGATACTTTAAAATACTCGGCAAGCTTTATTAATTCCGCAAGTCCCGGCTCATGCGCACCCGTTTCATAACGGCTGATCGTATTCTGGCTCATGTTCAGTTCCATCGCCAATCGCTGTTGGGACAATCGTTTGGCTTCTCGCAGTTCCCTTAACCGCATACCATCACCTCTTGACGATATTATCCCATATTGGTATACTAAAATTATCCCATTTCGGGATAGTTTTAAAAGAGGTGATACACTTGCGATTTGAGGCATACGCGTGCAACAACATTGAAGCTGAACACAGCAATTTTCGTGCTGTTCTATTCACAAATAATCTAGACGATGTTCACCACCACATGGCAAGAAATCCGTTACCCTCAACGGAACACTATATTATATTGGACAACTTAACACCACACCCTCTAAATTATAACGAACTTGGTTTCGACACACCGCCAAGTAAAACAGATTGTTACACTTTAATCTACAACTGTAAGGTAGCAAAGCATAAAGCCATTCATGTCCCCAAAGAGAATTTCGTTCGATTTTATAGTTTTGCCATGGATCTTGCCCTATACGAAACATTGATGTTTTTTCAAGACACGAGGGTGTAACCCGTTCCCATCCTCACCAAAGCAAGAAAAAAGCACCTAACCATTCTCGATTGTTCAGAGGGAGGGGATGTGTGCAGGGGGAACCGTCAGGGTTCCCTCTGCGCGTGGGGCGAGCATCGCTCGCCCTTTTCCAATTCTGTCGCCGTAGGCGACACCTTCACTTTTCACTCTTCACTTTTCACTCTTCACTCACAAAGCAAAAGAACTCGACGGTAATCGTCGAGGTCTTGCTTTGTGTTGGCGCCTACTTATCTTCCCGGGCCGCTACCAGCCAAGTATTGTCAGCGCAAGTGAGCTTAACTGC
>JAZOBF010000043.1:0-74903 GCA_045595845.1 Acutalibacteraceae bacterium | reverse complement strand
CACCGATGCGGAGGCGTATTGGTCCTTGGTGCTTTGTCGCTACGGTATCGAATACGTGGAGGATCCCGTCACGCACAAGCGGATTCATACGGTAAACCGTATGCAATACACCTCGGTGCTGGCGGACGAGAACTATAAGTCGGCGTTGCAGTATGCCGACGGCAGTCAGCGCGCCATCTATATGGAGGAGGCGGAGAGCATTGACCGCATCCAAAAGGGAATTTTGGCGATCTCGCAAAAGGAAGAGCCCTTCGATGTGTTCATTTGCTATAAGGAAACCGATAGCACGGGCAGACGTACGCACGATAGCGTTTTGGCGCAGGAGCTTTACAATGAGTTGAGCAGAGAAGGATTTAAGGTGTTCTTCTCGCGCGTTACGCTGGAGGATAAGCTGGGAACGGCGTATGAGCCGTACATCTTTGCGGCACTCAATTCTGCCAAGGTGATGATCGTACTCGGCACCAAACCCGAACATTTCAATGCTGTTTGGGTGCGGAACGAATGGAGCCGCTATCTTGCGCTGATTAAGAACGGTGCGCGAAAAATGCTCATTCCCGCCTACCGCGACATGGACCCGTACGATCTGCCGGAAGAATTCTCACATTTGCAAGCGCTGGATATGTCACGCCTTGGGTTTATGCAGGATTTGATTAACGGTATCGGCAAGCTGGCTGAACGACGGGATGCCGCTGTTGCTCCTTTTGTCCGCGAAACGCTGGCAACGCCCGATAACAGGGAAACCGTACCGATCTTACTTAAGCGTGCAACCATGGCGCTCGAAGACAGGGAGTGGAGAAAGGCGGGCAAACTTTGCGAGCGGGTATTAGAGATAGATCCCGAATGTGCGGAAGCTTATACGATCAGGTTGTTGGTAAGCCAGCGGGTTTGCAGTGTTAAATCGCTCGAAAAAAATCTGCGTATTTTCTCTGATAATCCATATTATAAAAAAGCTGTGCGTTTTGGAAACACGGAACTGGAAGACATCTGCAAAAAAAACATACAATTCCGAAAAAATGAGGACGAGCGACTAGCGAAAGCAAACAAGGAAATGGCGAAGGGGTGTGCTATAGCGTTTTCCTCCATTACTGCTATTGCGACGGCAATTTCGCTTTTTGTTACGAGCTTTAATCCCACACCATTTAAAAACATCACCGCTGTTGCGGCAAGCGGCAGTCATACTGTAGGAGTGAATGTAGCAGGTACGGTTAATGCAGTTGGTGATAATTATTACGGACAATGCGAAGTCGGCAATTGGACGGGTATCGTTTCAGCTTTTACAAGTGGCATTCACACGGTCGGACTCAAACGCGACGGCAAGGTGTTGGCGGTAGGCGATAATGACTATGGACAATGTAATCTGTTGAATTGGGAAGATATCACCTCGATCTCACTCACCCACGCCCATACGGTCGGCCTCAAAAAAGACGGAACGGTGGTTGCGAAAGGTAATAATGACTACGGACAATGCGATGTTAAGGATTGGAAAGACATTACCCAGATTTTAGCGGTTGAGGGAGTGGTGGCAGGTGGTCGGCTTTCACGTTACGATTTCATAGCAATAAATTCCGGAGGGGTAATAACGTATCCGCATACATTTGGCCTCAAAAAAGACGGGACCGTTGTTGTCACAGGGTCAAACGATTTCGGTGAATGTGACGTGAAGGGGTGGAAAGATATTACCGCTATTGCCGCGAGTGAGCGTTACACCGTAGGTCTTAAAAAAGATGGTACGGTGGTTGCCGTTGGCGATAATGACTACGGTCAGTGTAACGTGACGCAATGGACGGACATTGTTGCTATTTCTACAGGCGGGACTCACACCGTGGGACTCAAACGCGATGGCACCGTTGTGGCAACGGGGTTCAACGGGAACGGCGAATGCGAGGTTGAGGCGTGGACAGATATCGTTTCGGTTATTGCCACGAATTACTATACGGTTGCCCTTAAAAAAGATGGCACGGTTGTAGCCACAGGATCTAATGAGAATGGTCGATGCGCGGTTGCCGATTGGACGGACATCGTTGCGATTTCGGCGAGCGATGGGCATACGATCGGTCTCAAAAGGGATGGTACGGCAGTAGCAATAGGAGATAACAGCGATGGCCAGTGCGACATCAGAAGATGGAAAAACATATTCGCGTAATTATTTTTACAATGTTTTTGCACGGTCTGCGAACAGCGTGTTAACAAACGGCGTTTTGCGTTTGTTTGTTAGGTTGGTTATGAACAACCGCACCAAAAAACGAGGGATGACCGAAACGGTCATGCCTCGTTTTTACTTTTTACTTTTACAAAGGTGACGAGGTTTGGCTTGCAGGGTCTATTTGACGGTAAATAACAGGTGGCATTTGCACAAGAAAGAAGGGGGAGAAAGCCAATTTGGCTTTCTCCCCCTTCTATATGCGATGGATAAACACGGTTGTACAATAATACAAGGCTGCGACTTATAGGAACCTTACTTTTTCTTGGGCTTCTTTATGCGGTTAAGCTGTTTGTTCATCTTGAGAAGCTCTTCCTTAGTAAAGGAAATGTTCATCATGCCCATCATGCTCGTAAGACGAAGAATGGTAAAACCGCCCATCATTTGCATAAGTCCGCTCGAGCCGGCGTCTTTGAGATTCACCTCAAAACCGCCGGACTTTTTCTCGCCTTTGCTACCTTTTTTGTTGCCGTCCATCTTCTTCTTGATGGCCAGGCCAACACCTAAGAACCACAGCTTTCCTCGCTTCGATTCCATAATGTCGGAAATCTTATCGTTGAGCGAAAAGCGTCCTTCGGGAGCATTGATGTCGAACCAGTTAAGAACGGCACCCTTTTCGACAAGAACATAATCCATGTTCATTTCATCGACCTTGCGTATCGTTCCTTCGTCGGTATACTCACCTGCTTTTGCAACGATATGACTCTCACCCTCGTTCTTGACATCGAA
This sequence comes from Acutalibacteraceae bacterium, assembly GCA_045595845.1. Lineage (GTDB taxonomy): Bacteria > Bacillota > Clostridia > Oscillospirales > Acutalibacteraceae > RGIG3009. Next base: position 71,974 of record JAZOBF010000043.1, on the reverse strand, counting down.
ATAGAAGAAGTGATCTTCTGCCGTCTTGGTGCCTATGCTCTCGCCGTTTACGAACAGCTCCACCTCGGGAAGATTGGAATATACGGTAACCTTTGTTACATCCTCTACCCTATCCACATATCTCTTTGAGCACAAATGCACGAAGGGATCGACTTTTGGAGAAACGAGCCATGCCTTATACGCATAGAACGAGTCCTTTTTATAAGAGCGGTCAAAGGTAACAAGACCTTTATGGTTTTGTCCGTTTTCACCACCCTCGGCTCTTGCATCAGCGCCGAAGTCAAACATATTCCACACATGGGTTGCCCAGAGATACTTGCGGGTAAAGAGCTGTTTGATGAGCTCCTCGTGGTAATATGCCTGATATTCCTCGGTATAGTCACCCTGTTTCGGATCGGAGGTGTGCCAATTGAGTGCCTCACAACCGTATTCCGAACAGCCGATCGGAATACGGGGATGTGTTTCGTGAAATTTGTCAAACCAAGGCCCGTTCATGGAAGTGTCTCCGCCGTACCAGCCAAAATAATGGTTGTAGGATACGACATCCGGAATCAAAAGATACGGATCGTCCATTTTACACATGGAAACAGCGGCAATAGTTGTCAAACGCGTCGGGTCCATCTCGTGAACGAGGTCGTTGAGAATGCGGTGATTTTCAAGAAGGTCCTCGTCTGAGCCACCGATGGAGATCTCATTGGAAAGCCCCCAGACAACGATAGAGGGGTGGTTATAATTTTGCGCTACAAGCTCTTTCATCTGCAAAATCGTGTTTTCACGCCCACCCGGCATATGCTTTGAAATGTAGGGAATCTCTGCCCAGATCACAAGACCGCGTTCGTCGCAAAGATCGTAAAAATACTGATCGTGCTGATAGTGGGCGAGACGGATCGTGGTGGCGCCCACCTCACAGATAAGATCCATGTCCTCTTCGTGATGCTTGGGAAGAAGTGCGTTTCCGACTCCCCATCGATCCTGATGACGCGATACGCCGCGCAGAGGATATTCCTCGCCGTTGAGGATGAAACCGTTGTCGGGATCGATTTTGAAGGTGCGGCAACCGAAACGATTGCATACATTGTCTAGCACCTCGCCATTTTCAACAATCTCGACTTCACAACAATAGAGATAGGGGTCGCGACGACCGTGCCAGAGATGAACATCCTTGATTTCAAAGGTAACCTTTGTTTCTGTCGTTTCAATCTTCTGCAACTCGTTTTCGTCCTTGTCGTAGATAGCGTAGACCAGCTTCTGTCCATCGGCAAGATTCTTGACAAAGGCTTCGACCTCAACAGAGGCATCTGTGCCGTCCACATGAGGCGTAATCTTGATACCGGGGGCGCCGTAGTAATCCAAATCAAAATGGGTGTTATTGACACAGATCAGATTGACATCGCGATAGATACCGCCGTAAAAGGTAAAGTCTGCCATCTGGGGATAAACGGTGTCGTTGACACTGTTATCAACAATAAGCGCAATGTCAGTCTTATCGGTCAGCGCGTCAGTTATGTTAACACGCCATGTGGAGTACCCCCCGTCGTGATGAGCGAGCTTTTTCCCGCCGACAAAAAGATCCGCCGAGGAGTTGGTTCCGCGGAATTCAAGATAGTAGAGATCTGCCGCAGGAAGCAACGCTTTATCAATTGTTTTGACATAAAGGCACGAGCCGCGGAAGTAGTCGTTTCCGCCGTCTTGGCCGTCTATTGCGTTCCACGAGTGAGGAATAGAAATCTCCTCACCGTCGCGGGCGGTAATATCGGTGGTGTCCTTCTTAAAGAGCCAATTTTCGTTAAGATTCAGTATTTGTCTCATGGTTTTTCTCCTACAAAATTAATGACGAAATCATTATATCGATTACATATTAAATCCGTTTGTACATAGCGAGTATAAAAATCTTTTTAAAAATACAGTGCCCGACCGATGATCGGACACTGTAAGTCCTACGAATGATTATCCCGTAACTGTTTCCTCTGCGTCCGGAACGGCAACTTTTCTTTCAGCAAGCTCTGCATTCATCTTTTCCAGAGTCTTCTTGTCAAGGTTGTAGACAAGCCCAAGACCAATGAACAACATGACGCCTGCTACGAGGAAGAGGATTGCCACGAGAGAACGAAGCTCTACTGCAAAATCCCAACCGAGCCATTCAACATTTATTGCGTTAAATTTGCCTGCCGCGTCGGGGATATTGGTGTAGTTGCCCGTTGCATCAAGGTTAGCATTGTTGATGTAACCCATACCCTGCATAATGGTGAGTGCAACGGCAGGACCAACGCCCTGAGCGAGCTTACGGAAGAACGAGTGAAGCGAATACACCACACCCTCTTCACGTGTGCCGGTCTTCCACTCATTGTAGTCAATGGCATCGCCCATCATCGCCCACGAAACGGTGGAGTAAATGCCCATACCGAGGGACATAACCAGTTGAGCAACAATGTACAGGATAAGATCGATACCCGTATTGTTTTCGCCGACCGAAACAAGACCAAGAGGCGCCGCAAAGAGCACGGCCGCACCAACAATATAACAGACGGAACCGAGTATCGAAAGTTCTTTTTTACCATATTTGGTAACCATCTTGCGAGCAAGAGGCGTAAAAATCACGATCGGGAGCATTGCGAACATAGAAATAAGGCCGGAGATTTCGGGATTCTTGAAGTAGATCTGGAACGTAACCGAAACGGCGGTATTAGCACCCTGCATACCGATGAACATACCCATAGCCGCGAGCGTTGCGCCGACGGCCGGGCGGTTCTTGATAAAGTTACCCATTGCCTTAAACACATTGAATTTAGGCTGATCCTCGTTCACGGTGACTTCGGTGTTGACACGAACTTCTGTGTTCTTAATCATGAACTGGAAGCACAGGAATCCAAGGGCACCCATTACGAGCGCCGCAACAAATACCATCGGACCATTGAGTGACTTATCCTCGTTATAAACCAAGAAAGGAAGGATGACCATAGGAAGCATGTTGCCCACCATGGAACCAACGGATCTCCACGCAGAGAGAGAGGCACGGTCAGCGGGATTTTTTGAGATTAGAGAGAGGAGCGAACCATAGGGAACGTTTGCAACGGTGTAGAATGCGTCCCAAATAATATAACCCGCCATAAAGATGATAATCTTTGCCCATTCGGGAGCACCGGGGAACGGAAGAAAACAACAAGCACCGCCAATGATAAGGCCGATGGAACCGGCCCATATGTATTGTAGGAATTTGTTTTTCTTGTATTGGCGTCTGTCGGCATCAACAATCGAACCGATAAGGGGGTCGTTAATGGCATCCCAAACCTGGAGAATTACAATTAAAAGCGAATACCAGGCGCTCAGACCCATTACCTGAGTCCAGAACAAGGGCATGATCGTGCCTTTGAGCGCAAAGCTCATATTACAGCCAAGATCGCCCGCTGCATAAGCTACGCAGTCGCGCATACCGAATTTCCGATGCCCGTTGGCATCCATTTTAACTTGTTTTTTCATTGTCATTTTCCTCTTTCTGATTTTTTGTTAGAGTGCAATGATAACAATAATCATTATACTCCACTGACGAGAAAAATGGTAGTAAAAAACTACTGTGTTTTTGTATTATTTTAATTTTAACATTAGAATACTTGTTGCAATTATCAAAAACATATCGTATACTATTAACAATAACTATCAAATTGCCGAAGATGTCAGGAGGTGGAAGAACGGTATGAACATCGACAACGATTTGAATTTTTTCTGCGAAATTCTTCAAAAATGTCATATTCACACCTCGGTTCTATCCACATTTGACAATATAGGTCTGACGGTTTACTCCAGATTCAACAGTGTGGTCGGGTATTTTTCAAAATCAGACGAGACGGTGCAAAGGGTGATCGGAACTGTAGAAAGCAAGACAAAGTATCTGCTATACAATGAATTCAAGCTTCGATACATTTGCTTCAGACTTCCCATCCTAAGCGAAAAAAACATTCTGCTTATCGGCCCGTATCTTTCTGCCGTCCTCCCCTCAAAGGATATTCTTGAAATTGGGGAAAAAATGGGGCTCGATCCCACCGGACAAAAAAATCTAAAAGAATACTATTCAACTGTCCCGGTTGTTTCCGAGAACGACCGCATTTTTGCCGTAATAAACGCATTCTGTGAGCGAATATGGCAGATTCCGTCTTTCGCCATCGTCGAGGTGAGCAAGGAGTATACCTTGCCTCAGATTTCTACCGACGGCGCCCCGCATGGCGAGAGTGCCGCGGAGATGCTCGCAAGTGCCGAGATGATGGAGAAACGATATGCCTTTGAGAACGAGCTGATACGTGCGGTATCGCTCGGGCAACAACACAAGGGAGAGTTGCTTTCGGCTGCTTTCAACGAGCAGTTGTTTGAGAAGCGTGTGCAAGATCCCGTTAGAAATGCAAAAAACTATTGTATAATTATGAACACCCTTCTCCGAAAGGCGGCAGAAGACGGCGGTGTGCACCCCATACATATCGATGCGCTTTCGTCAAAATTTGCCACCAAAATAGAGCTGATATCGAACATCAATACGGTATCGGGGCTTATGCGGGAAATCTTTTCCTCGTACTGCCGTTTGGTGCGTACGCACTCCATGAAGACATATTCTCCTATCGTAAAAAAGACGATAGTCATGATAGACTCGGACATATCTGCCGAGCTGTCCTTGAGCACCATAGCCAAGCGGCAAGGTGTGAGCAGCGGATATCTTGCGACTGTATTCAAAAAAGAAACGGGCAAGACATTATCGGCATACGTACGAGACAAACGAATCGAACACGCTAAATATCTTTTGAGTACGACACATCTGCAAATTCAGACCGTTGCCCTGCACTGTGGGATAATGGATGTGCAATATTTTTCGAAAATATTCAAAAAACAAGTGGGAAAAACGCCGAAAGAATACAGAGATGTCGTCAGGGCGTAATTGTTTGGTCAAGAATGTAGACTATCGTATTACACAACAATATTGGGCTAATAAAATCAGGGAGGTAACATATGCCAATGAAAATGACATTCCGCTGGTACGGAGAGGGAAATGACAACATTAAGCTCTCCGACATTAAGCAAATACCCGGAGTAGACGGTATCGTCTGGGCGCTTCATCATAAAATGCCCGGCGAGGTGTGGGAAGAACACGAGATAGCCGAGGTGAAGCGACAACTTGACGAATATGGTTTCAATATGGATGTGGTCGAATCGGTGAATGTGCACGACGACATCAAAATTGGGTTGCCCACGCGGGATAAGTACATTGAGAATTATAAGCAGTGTATCCGCAACCTGTCGAAGTTTGGCGTTAAGGTTATCTGCTATAACTTCATGCCGATATTCGATTGGACGAGAAGTAATCTTTTCCATCCCGTAGGTGACGGCTCGACGGCACTGTTCTACGAAAAAAATATGATTCAAGATGACTATAACGCCATGGCAAAGTACATTCTTGATTTTACCGAAAAGTATAATATGTCTTTTCCCGGTTGGGAACCGGAACGAATGGCAAAGCTCGACGAGCTTTTTCGTGCGTACGAGGGAGTTGACCACGAAAAGCTTTGGGCGAATCTTAAATACTTCCTTGAGGCGATTATACCTACTTGCCGCGAGTGCGATATCAAGATGGCCATCCATATGGACGATCCGCCATGGGATATTTTCGGACTTCCGCGATTGCTCGTCAACGAGGAAAACATTGATCGCTTCCTGAAAATGGTTGACGATGAATACAACTGTTTAACGCTTTGTTCAGGAAGCCTTAATGCAGATCCGAGCAACAATGTCGCAGAGATCGTGCGCAAGCATTGCGATAGAATTGCCTTTGCGCACATACGGAATGTAAAGCATTTCGAGAACGGTGATTTTTCCGAGGCAAGTCACAGAGACTGTGACGGTGATACGGGTATTCTTGATATCTTAAAGGCTTACCACGACTGCGGCTATGAGGGGTATATCCGTCCCGACCACGGCCGGCACCTCTGGAATGAGGGACCGGGTAATGTACGCCCCGGCTACGGACTTTATGACCGTGCGCTTGGTATTATGTATATGTTAGGCATATGGGATTACCTTGAAAAATTCGATAAAAAATAAGGAGAGAATCATATGATACAGCTTCCCATCAACATAGATTACAGTGGTAAGGTCGTTGTCGTTACCGGTGCCGGCGGGCTTATCTGCGGTACTATGGCAAGAGCGTTCGCGCAATCGGGTGCAAAGGTAGCGGCACTGGATCTTAACGAAGATGCCGTAAAGAAGCTTTCCGATGAACTGAAGGCCGAGGGCTTGATTTGTGAGGGTTATCATGCGAATGTGCTCGATGCCGAAGCCCTTGAGGAAGTACACAAGTCTGTGCTTGCTGACCTGGGAGAATGCGACATTCTTGTTAACGGCGCTGGCGGAAACAACCCGAGAGCCACAACGGATAATGAGTATCAGCACGAGGCAAAAGAAGGCAAAACATCCTTCTTTGATCTTCAGCCAGATGGCGTTGATTTTGTTTTCAAGCTTAATTTCCAAGGCACCCTCTTGCCCACTCAGGCGTTCGCAAAGGATATGGTAGCGAAAAAGGCAGGTTGCGTACTGAATATCTCTTCCATGAACGCGTATACACCCCTGACCAAGATTCCCGCATATTCGGCGGCAAAGGCCGGTATCTCTAATTTTACACAATGGCTCGCCACACATTTCGCCGGTACGGGTATTCGCTGTAATGCAATAGCTCCCGGATTTCTTGTGTCGGCACAAAACTATAAACTCCTCTATAATGAGGATGGTACGCCTACAGCGAGAAGTGCAAAAATTCTCAACGGAACTCCGATGGGCAGATTCGTTGATGCAAGCGAGCTTCTTGGCGCCACACTCTTCTTGTGTGACGATCGTTCGGCATCCGCAATTTCGGGCATCGTACTACCTGTTGACTGCGGATTTTCGGCATATTCGGGTGTGTAAAGAAGAAACGCTACTATCTTTTCGCATAATAAGAACGGTATACAAAAAACCCTACGGATGATCTGTAGGGTTTTTTGTTGGGGTTTACATAGTTTTCGCGTTCTTTTTGCCATACGCCATCACTTACGACGACAACAAACAACTCCCTGTTTTTTAGCCCACTAAAAAAGCTCCCCGTCGGGGAGCTTTTTCATTTATTCACCAAATTTGTTTCGCAATGTTTTTCTCCTTTACGGTAACCGCGACAACACCGCCTCAATTTCCCCCGCCGTCGCCAGCGTATCCGAAAACGCAGTAGCGTTTCCGCAAGCAGCACCGAGACGCAAGGCGTAGGCATAGTCTTTGTGTTTCAAATAACCCGCTAAAAAGCCCGCTACCATACTATCTCCGCACCCGACCGAGTTGCGCAGAGGACCACTGACCGTACCGACGGTATGACAGACACCCGTTTCATCCACGAGTATCGCGCCACTCTCGGCGCGGGATACTAAAACATTTCGCGCGCCCTCCGTCTGTAACCGCCGTGCGCACGCAAGGATTTCGTCGGTGGTGTGCAGTTCTTTTCCGAACAGGGCGCCGAGTTCGTGGTGATTGGGTTTAATAAGGAATGGCCGATGCGGCAAGGTGTTGCGCAACAACTCACCCTGGGCATCCACCACCGTCAACACGCCCCGCCCATCAACCCGTTTCAACATTTGAAGGTACAGATCCTGCGGCAGTCCGCGCGGGATCGTGCCGGCAAGCACCAACATATCGTCGGCACGCAGTGAATCGAGTTTTTGAAGCAACCGTTCCACATCCGAAGTCGATACCGACGGACCGGATGCGTTGATATCCAGTTCCTGTTGTGCCCGAATCTTGACATTGATACGCGTTTCTCCCGCCGGCAGATCCACGAAATCACATTCAATCCCCTCTGCGGACAGTAAACTTTTCAGTTTTTCACCCATCAGTCCTGCCGTAAAACCCATCGCACGCGTCGGTACGGACAATCGAGCAAGAACCGCGGATACATTGACACCTTTTCCGCCGTATGTCAGCGTTTCCCGCTCAGAACGGTTAATGCCTGCCTTTTGCAGATGCGGCACCTGCAGTATATAGTCTAATGCAGGGTTACAAGTAACGGTATAAATCATGGTATTTCCCCTATCAGTCGGATAAACGCGTAACGAGCTCATCAAGAGTTTTTCGCTCTTTGTCGCGCAGCACCGCATCCGCCTTAGCATAGCCGAGCGAGACGACCAGCCGTGCCTCACCGTCAAGTCCGCACAATTCACGTAGCTTGTTGCCGTCAAACCAACCCAGAATACAGGTAGAAAGCCCCTGTGCGGTCGCCTCTGCCGTAAGATAAGCAACCGCAATACCAATGTCAATGGAACGGTAATCCGTGCCCGTCACCTTGGCACCAAGAGCGGTAGCTTTGGTGTTGGGTTTTTCGGACAGGATAATGTGCACCGGTGCATCCGATGTAAAGCGGTTGGCGCCGAGCTTTTGGGTAGCTTTGGCAACGCGGGCGGCAAGCTTGCCGGTACAAACTGTCAGATGGTACGGCTGTCTGTTACAAGCAGAGGGGGACAACCGTACCGCCTCTAAAACGGATTCTATTTTTTGTGGCTCTACCGCACGGTCCGCATCAAAACTGCGGCAAGATTGGCGCGTTTTTGCAATGTCTAAAAAGTTCATATCATACCATTCCTTTAATATGTTTGACCATCCAAATGTGCGGTTTGCCTTGCTCGTTCTCTACCTCTCCGTAGGCGACATACCCAAGCTTTTCGTAAAAGGATGCCGCATGATACTGCGAATGCAAGCGTAAACGATTGCCGCCGAGTGCTGTCACATATCGCTCGGCTTGTTCTATCAACGAACTGCCGTAGCCTTTGCCACGATGTTCTTTGAGGACGCACAGTCTTCCTAATATGTATTCGCCTTTGCCGTCCGTCGCAAAAACACGGCATGTCGCAATTGGCTTTTGTTCATCCGAAAACAAGACAAAATGGGTAGCGATACCATCAATCTCATCGATCTCGTCCGCAAAACCCTGCTCCTCCACAAAAACCGCGATACGAACGGTCAGCGCCTCCTGCGGAACACCTTGAAACTGTTCTGTTCGCATACATAGTCACCTTATCCGATGAAGTTGGTCCACACTCGTTTTTCCTGTTCGGGTAATCCAAAGGTTTCCTTGCCAAGCGCGATGCTTTTCATTAAGAAAACCATGTTTTCGGCGAGTACGCGCATCGTCTGCAATCCTTCTGCATCCTCGCTTGCCTGTCCCGGCGCTCTGCCGTGTACGCTGTTCCAATACTGACTGGAAACCACCGGCATACCCGAAATGGTAAAGTACTTATTCAGTTGGTCAAATGTCGTGGAACAGCCTCCGCGCCGTGCAACAGCCACCGAAGCACCAACCTTCATTCGTTTGTCAAAGCCGGTGCTGTAAAATAAGCGGTCCAGTAAGGAAATCAGCGTGCCGTTAGCCGCCGCATAATACACAGGACTGCCCAACACCAACCCGTCGCATTGTTCAAATTTCCTTGCAATTTCATTGACCATATCGTCAATTGCACATTTGCCCGTCTTTACGCATTGAAAGCACGCAACACAGCCGCGAATATCACGGTTACCCACCTGTATCATTTCGGTTTCAATGTTATTTTTGGTAAATACCGCTTGCATTTCTGCCAAAGCTACCGCGGTGTTACCACCCACACGAGGACTTCCGTTTATCAATAAAACTTTCATCGTCATTTTCCTCCTTATCACCATTATACGCTTTTCACCGTACGATAGCAAGACTTCAATAAATTCTTGCAAAGCACAAATTTCGTGGTATACTATATATAATGACTGTTATAAAGGAGGCGGCTTTGTGAACTTGCAAGAATCGGGCGAAATGTATCTTGAAACCATTTACCTGTTGTCCAAGCAAAAAGTCGCCGTTCGCAGTATTGATGTAGCAGAGAAAATGGGGTATTCCAAACCAAGTGTCAGCCGTGCCGTCGGGCTTCTCAAAAACGGCGGGTTTATCACCGTGGATGGTAACGGGTATTTACAATTGACCGAGATCGGCATTACGGTTGCCGAGCGTACCTACGAACGCCATCGCGTACTGACCGACTTTTTTATCGCACTGGGTGTGAGCGAGGAGACCGCATCGGAGGATGCGTGTAAGATCGAACATGTTATCAGCGGCGAAACCTTTAACGCCATCAAAAACAGAAAATAAGCAAACGCCAAGCGAGTACATTCGCTTGGCGTTTTTGTTGGGGTTTATCAGTCGAGCGGTACTTCGTCCTTGTGCTCTTCCATAAACTTCAAGATGGTGTCTACCTTGCCGATGGCACCCGTGGCGCCGATTGCCATGATGCAGTGCGTACCGACCGCATTCGCAAGCTGTCCGCTGCGGCGGTAATCCCAGCCCATGGAAAGGCCGGACAAAAAGCCCGCACAGAACGAGTCTCCCGCACCGGTCGTATCCACCGGTTTGACCGAGAGATAAGTCGGCAGTATGTAGCGTTTTTCACGGGTCTCACAGATCAAAGCACCTTTACTGCCGATCTTGATGATAACCGTCTTGACACCTTTGTCAAAGAAAAAGTCGGCAATACGGTCGGCATCGGTCTCGCCCGTCAGTTTAACCGCCTCATCATAACTGGGCATAAACAAATCCAGATAAGGGAGTACCGCTTCTATTTTCGGGAGCCATACATCTTCGGAATCCCAAGCGGTATCCATCACCGTGAATTTGCCCGCTTCCTGCATGCGTTTCATAAGTTGGGCGCACGGCTCACCGTCAAATTTTGTGAGCAACATGGCGCCCGCCACGAAAATGATGTCACACGAAGCCAAAACATCCTCATCGATGTCTTCTAACGAAAAATCCGAAGTGCTGGCGGGGTTGTACATAAAGCTGCGTTCACCGGAAGAGTTGATACACACGACCGAACCGGTGGTAGGCACACTCGCGCGTGAGCGGATACCTTTGATACCGACACCCGCTTGCGAAGCGGACGCTTTTACAAAGTTGCCGAAATTGTCCTCACCGACCAAGCAAATGAGCTCCGACGGGATGCCCATCTTCCCCATATCCATCGCGGCGTTGGCGGCACAACCACCGACATGCATCTGCACATCGTCCACATACTGCAAAACGCCGGGGGCGGGAATCGCATCTGCGGGTTTTACCAGAATATCTGTTGTGACACTGCCGATACAAGCAATTCGTTTCATACTGTTTTCGCTCCTTGTTCAAAATACTCCACACACCGTTATCATACCGCGTTTTGCGTAGTCTGTCAATCACAAAAAACCGCCGCAGGGATTTCCTGCGGCGGTTTTTAAAACAATTTATTTCAGTGCTTCGGAGACAGCAACTGCGCAAGCAACGGTCATGCCGACCATGGGGTTGTTACCTGCACCGATAAGGCCCATCATTTCCACATGAGCCGGGACGGAGGACGAACCCGCAAACTGGGCATCGCCGTGCATACGGCCCATGGTATCGGTCAAACCGTAGGACGCCGGACCTGCCGCCACATTATCGGGATGCAGCGTGCGGCCCGTGCCGCCGCCGGAAGCCACGGAGAAGTATTTTTTGCCGTTCTCCATTGTCCATTTCTTATAGGTGCCGGCTACGGGGTGCTGGAAGCGAGTCGGGTTGGTGGAGTTGCCGGTAATGGAAACCTCAACCTTTTCATGCTTCATAATGGCAACGCCTTCGGAAACATCGTTGGCGCCGTAGCATTTGACCTTTGCGCGCTCACCGTCGGAGAACGCTTTTTCACGGACAATCTTCAGATCGCCGGTGTAAAAATCATATTCGGTTTCCACATAGGTGAAACCGTTGATACGGCTGATGATATACGCCGCATCTTTACCAAGACCATTGAGGATAACGCGAAGCGGTTGTTTGCGGGCTTTGTTTGCCGTACGCGCAATGCCGATAGCACCCTCCGCCGCCGCAAAAGACTCATGACCTGCGAGGAACGCAAAGCAATCCGTTTCTTCCGACAACAGCATTTTACCAAGGTTGCCGTGACCGAGGCCTACATTGCGCTGCTCGGCAACCGAACCGGGAACGCAGAACGCCTGCAGACCTTCGCCAATCACAGCAGACGCCTCTGCCGCATCGGTAATGCCGCGTTTGAGCGCGAGTGCAACGCCTAAGGTATACGCCCATACCGCGTTTTCAAACGCGATGGGCTGTACGCCCTTAACGATTGCCGCCACATCAATACCCTTGCTCTCGCAGAGGTCGCGGCACGCTTCCAACGAACCGAGATCGTTCTCGGCTAAAAATTTCTCGATTTTCGCAAGGCGTCTGTCCTTGCCTTCGAATTTTACATCGTTCGCCATGTCTGCAACCTCCTCTTATTCTTCACGCGGGTCAATGTACTTCGCCGCAGAATCAAAGCGGCCGTACTGACCGATGTTTTTCTGATACGCCTCGTTCGGCTCCATGCCGTGACGAATATCTTCGAGCATCTTACCGAGTTTCACGAACTGGTAACCGATGACCTCGCCCTCTTCGTCAAGCGCAATCTTGGTGACATAGCCTTCCGCCATCTCCAGATAACGAACGCCCTTCGCCTTGGTGGAATACATGGTGCCCACCTGCGAGCGCAGGCCTTTGCCCAAATCTTCCAAACCCGCGCCGATGATCAGACCGTCATCCGAGAAGGCAGACTGCGTACGACCGTACACAAGTTGCAGGAAAATCTCACGCATGGCAACATTGATCGCGTCGCACACAAGGTCGGTATTAAGGCATTCAAGCAAGGTCTTGCCGGGGAGGATCTCCGCCGCCATCGCCGCCGAATGCGTCATGCCGGAACAACCAATGGTTTCCACCAGCGCCTCTTCTACGATACCGCCTTTGATGTTCAGTGTCAGTTTGCAAGTGCCCTGCTGCGGCGCACACCAGCCAATGCCGTGAGACAGGCCGGAAATGTCCGTGATCTCTTTGGACTGAACCCATTTGCCCTCTTCAGGGATGGGAGCCGGACCGTGATGCGGACCCTTTTTCACTATACACATTTGTTCTACTTCATGGGAATAGTTCATATTGGTACTCCTTTCGGATTTTAATACGCCCTATATTATACCCTAATTTTGTCAGAAACGCAAGGGCTTGTCCCGTGATTTGTTAATTTTTTCACGAAAAAAGACCGCCGGCTTTGTACCGTCGGTCCTTGTCCTGCTTTTTACTCGTCTCTTGCGGCGGGTTTGCGCAGCATTTGGCGCATTTGATGTACTTCAGATGCGTGTTTTGCCAAATCTTCTTCCGTGCGCTTGAGCAGATCGTCCACAAAATCTTGTGCGCCCTTGCGCATCTCGCGGCACTTCTGCTGCGTCTGTGTGGCAATCTCATTTGCTTTTTGAGCCGCCTGTTTGACAACCTCTTCCTGCATAACCATGGCGCGTGCACGCTCCTCGGCGGTACGCACGATGTCTTCTGCTTCTTTCTTGGCAGTCGCGATGATGTCGGCACGATCGGCTACGATGGATTTCGCCTGACGAATCTCACTGGGCATATTGCCGCGGATGTCATCAATAATGTCACGCAATCGATCCGCTTCCACCAAGCACTTGCCGCCGGACAGGGGCAGGCCCCACGCCTTGTCGATCATTTCATCAATTTGGTCGAGTAAATTTTCGATAGTCATGTTGCTTCGTTCCTTCCATATTTTTGTAAAATATCCTTTTCAATGCACTCCGGCACAAATTCATGAATGTCACCGCCGAGTGACGCAACCTGTTTGACTAAGCTGGAAGACAAATACATATACTCGGCATTGGTCGTCAAAAAGACCGTCTCCACCTGTGAGTTTAGCTTGCGGTTGGTAAGTGCCATCTGGAATTCATATTCAAAATCCGACATGGCACGCAAGCCCTTAACAATCACATTCGCCTGTTTTTCACGGGCATATTCCGCCAACATGCCACCGTAAGCATCCACTTTTACATTCGGCATGGAAGCCGTGGCGCGCCGTAACAGTTCCACTCGCTCCTCTTGTGTAAACAGCGGATGCTTGTTACTGTTGACCATCACCACGACGATTACTTGGTCAAACATGCTCGCCGCGCGGGAGATAATGTCAAGATGCCCGCAGGTAACCGGATCAAAACTGCCCGGACAAATTGCCAGTTTCATATACGCCCTCTATTCTTTCTCGCGGTACAAGCGCACAACCACCCGTCCGTACTGATACGAACGGTACAAGGAAAACGCGCCGATCGTTTCCGGTAACACGGTTTGTCGGTCACTCTCGCAAACAACCGTGCCACCCGCCGCTACTTTTCCGGACAACTTCTCCAAACAGGGTATAAGCAGTTCCGAAGCATACGGCGGATCCAAAAACACCAAATCAAACTGCTGTGCGGTATGCGTGAGATATTCCACGGAATCACGGCACACAATGTCCGCACCCGCTTGCAATTTGGTTGCCAGCAGGTTACGGCGAATCACCTCCGCCGCCTGACGATTACGGTCCACAAACACACAAGAACGCGCGCCGCGGCTGAGTGCTTCAATACCCATCTGTCCCGATCCGGCAAACAGGTCTAACACCCGTCGCCCTTCAATCTCAAAACTGATGGCGGAGAATACCCCTTCCTTCACACGCTCAACGGTCGGACGCGTATCCAACCCCGCGAGCGTTTCCAGACGGCAACCCCGCGCTGTTCCGGTAATAACTCTCATACAACCTCTATTATCCCATTATCCGCGGATAATGTCAATATTTTTCTCAAATGAGCGCTTTGAGCGCGTCAACACGGTCGGTGCGTTCCCATGCGACACCCAAATCCTCACGCCCGATATGTCCGTATGCCGCCAGTTGACGATAGAGCGGCTGACGCAATTTCAGCGTATCGATGATCGCCGCCGGACGGAAATCAAACACACGGCGCACCGCCTCAGCAAGCACCTCATCTGCCACTATGCCGGTACCACGGGTATCTACGCGTACCGACACCGGATGTGCTACCCCGATGGCATACGCGAGTTGCACCTCACACTGTGTTGCCAAGCCCGCCGCGACGACATTCTTCGCCGCATAACGCGCCATGTATGTAGCGGAGCGGTCAACTTTTGTGGGATCTTTTCCCGAAAAAGCACCGCCGCCGTGACACGCATACCCGCCATAGGTATCCACGATGATTTTGCGTCCGGTAAGGCCGCTGTCACCCTGCGGGCCGCCCGTCACGAACCGACCGGTAGGGTTGACAAAAATCTTCGTATCCTTATCCATCAGTTCGGTCGGCACCACCTCCCGAATGAGCTTGTCCGTAATGTCGGCGCGAATGGTATCCAAGGTGACATCCGGATCATGCTGTGTAGACACAACCACCGTATCCACACGAACAGGGGTGTTGCCGTCATATTCCACCGTTACCTGTGTTTTCCCGTCGGGACGCAGGTACGGCAGCGTTCCGTTTTTGCGCAGTACTGTCAACTCTTTCGCCAAGCGATGAGCAAGCGAGATCGGAAGCGGCATAAGTTCAGGTGTTTCATTGCAAGCGAAACCAAACATAAGGCCTTGATCGCCGGCACCGATACGGTCGTATGCGTCGTCGCCCTCGCCGCCGCGCACCTCAATTGCTTCGTTGACGCCCATAGCAATATCGGGCGATTGTTCGTCCAGCACGGTCATGACAGCACAGGTATTGCCGTCAAAACCGATTGCCGCGTTATTGTACCCAATGTCATTTACCACACCGCGCACGATTTTCGAAATATCCACCGATGCGCTCGTCGTAATCTCACCCATCACCATCACCATGCCGGTAGTCGTCACGGTCTCACACGCCACATGCGCCGTGGGATCCTTTTCTATAATCGCATCCAGTACCGCGTCCGAAATTTGGTCGCATACTTTATCCGGATGTCCCTCCGTTACGGATTCAGATGTAAAGAAATGTTTTGCCATAGTATTGTCTCCTTTGTCAAAAAAGCGCCCCGTACAGAATACGGGGCGTATCTCCACCTCATCTGTCGGTCAAAACCGCAGGATTTAGCACCTTGCACTTGCAGGTTGCCGGGCTTCACAGGGCCTGTCCCTCCGCCACTCTTGATAAGGACCTATTCAATTCGATATCATTTTATCACATTTTGTCGGTTTGTCAAGACTTTTATAAAGGAACACCTTCGTACCGCCGCTATTTTTCCCACTTGTCACACAGCGCATGAATCTGTGCCGTGAACTTGGCAAGGTCCTTGTTGGCACGCCCGCGGCTGTTTTCGATCACACGAAGTAACCGTTGTCCCGCCGCCGCCAGTTTGCTGAACACGGTATTCTCGCGCCGCACCTCGCCCGATTTGCGTTCAATACGCCGACGGCTGCCCTGCTCGACCTGCTGATCCGTAAGCAGATCCCACGCATCGCCGCTGTACGGTGCCACCGCTTGTTGTTGCTGTTCGTTTGCAAGCCGCGCGGCTAAAGTCTCACAGGCATCTTCGTCACCATGGTTGACGAATACCCGCGTTGGTTTCGGTTCGAACGATGCCACCCAACGAAGCAACCCGTTATCATCCGCGTGGCTGCTGACGCTGTTTAACTTGGTAATCTCTGCGTTAACTTCAACGGTTTCTCCAAACAACTTAACTTCCCTTGCACCGTCCAACAACAACCGCCCGATGGTACCCTCCGACTGATAGCCGACGAACAGAATCGTACTTTCCGCGCGCCATAAATTATGCTTTAAATGATGACGGACACGCCCCGCTTCACACATACCGCTGGCGGAAAGGATAACTTTGGGGTGTTTATCTGCGTTGATTGCCCGCGAATCATCCGATGTCACCGAAACGGAAAGGCCTGAAAATCCAATGGGGTTAACTCCGCTTTCGACAAGCGCACGAGTCTCCTCGTCATAACACTCAATCGCGGTCGGCCCGAAAATACGGGTAGCTTCCACCGCCAAAGGGCTGTCAACCACCACTGAAAAATCACCGTGGCCTTTGACCAGTTGCTTCTCCTTTATCTGACGGATAAAATACAACATTTCCTGTGTGCGTCCCACGGCAAACGACGGAATCACCACATTGCCGCCGCGGTCAAATGTCCGTTGTATAACCGTCGCCAGGTCACGCACATAATCGGGTCTTTCTTCCTCGTGACTGCGGTCACCGTAGGTGGATTCCACCACCACATAATCGGCAGTTTTCAGCAGTTGCGGATCACGCAAAATGGGCTTGTTGTTGTTACCGATATCTCCCGAAAAAACGATTCGCTTTTCCTCACCGTTTTCGGCGGCAATCACGGTAATCGAGGACGAACCAAGCAAGTGCCCCGCATCGGTAAAAGTCACCGATACTTCGTCGAACAGCGTGTATACCGTATCGTAATCACATGGCACAAAATGCGGCAACACGCCCTCCACATCCTGCATGGTATACATCGGTACATACGGTGGCTGCCCCGCTCTTTTTGCCTTGCGGTTGCGCCACTGTGCTTCAAATTCCTGAATATGCGCCGAGTCACGCAACATGATCGAGCACAGGTCGGTTGTTGCATGGGTGGCGTATACTTTTCCGCGAAATCCGTTCGCGTACAGCATGGGAATCTTGCCCGAATGATCGATATGTGCGTGCGTCAACAATACCGCATCAATAAGCGAGGGAACGACGGGTATCTCTTGATTTTCAAAAAGGTCGCGGCCCTGCTCCATGCCGCAATCGACGAGTATCTTCTTGCCGCTAACCGTCAGCAACATGCAACTGCCCGTTACCTCGTGTGTAGCACCTAAAAATGTCAGTTTCATCGTCCGCCCTCCTTCTGTTTTTATTATATGCGCTTTCTCACAAGCTTACAAGAACTTTTCACAAAAATACAGTCTTGGTTTTTTCTTTTTTATGCGGTATAATACAGTTGCATGATGACGCAAAGGAGGAATCCCTGTGCAAAAATTGAATTATAAACGCACCATTTTGGTGGGCTTTGCCTTTTTCCTTATCACCGCTTTCTGGCAAGCATACGATGCCACCATTCCCGTCGTATTAACCAACAAGTTCGGCATGTCTCAAACCTGGTCGGGCCTTATCATGGCGCTCGATAATGTGCTCGCCTTATTTATGCTGCCGTTGTTTGGTACTCTCAGCGACAAATGCCGTACGCGTTTCGGAAAACGCACGCCATTTATTACCATCGGCACGCTGATTGCCGCCATCGCATTGATTGCGTTATCGTTCGCCGATACCGCCCAACTTAAAAACATTTCCGCTGTTTCCGACATTGACGATTCCGCCGCTTTGGTCACCCTGTACGAAACACAGGGGGACAAAACGCTGCACACGCCCGAGGGCGAAGCGTTTGTGTTGAAAGAGCGCTTCACCGAAGAACAGTTTGCCGCCATTCGTTGTAAAACACAAACCGCCGATGGAACGGTGGAAACTTCTAAGGAATACACCGACTATGTCGCACCCGCGCGTCAGGCATATGCCGCCGAGATTACCCAAAAGAAACCCGGATCACTGGTGTTTTTTATCTCGCTGTTACTGATCTTACTGATTTCCATGGCAACATTTCGTTCTCCTGCCGTGGCGTTGATGCCGGATGTCACCATTAAACCGTTACGCAGTAAAGCCAACGCCGTCATTAATCTGATGGGCACCGCGGGCGGCATCTTGGTGTTGGTGCTCGGAATCGTCTTTTCCACGTCCGCCGTACAAAACGCCCTCATGAGCTACACAACCTATTATGCCATCGTAGCGGGATTGATGCTCGGTGCGTTGCTCATTTTTCTGCTCACCGTTCGTGAACCCGCATGGTCCCGTCAGATGCAGGAGGACAGTCTGCGGCTCGGTATTGAAGAAGCCGAGGAAGATACCTCGGAAAAACGCGGTCTTACCAAGGGCGAAAAGCTGTCGCTCGTTTTGATTCTGGCGTCTATTGCGCTGTGGTATTTCGGCTACAACGCCGTTACCTCAAAATACGCGGTGTATGCCACCAATGTTTTGGATAAAAGTTATAACACCACCATGTTGCTCGCGCAAGCGGCCGCCATTGTATCGTATCTCCCTGCGGGTATGATTGCTTCGAAAATCGGTCGTAAAAAGACCATCCTCGGCGGTGTCGTGATGCTCGCAACCGCGTTCGGTGTTGCCGCCTTTATGCGTTCGAACAGTCCCACCCTCTTGATGAATGCCATGTTCGTTTTAGCCGGTGTTGCGTGGGCAACCATCAATGTCAACTCCTTCCCGATGGTTGTGGAATTATGCTCGGGCAGTGATATCGGGAAATATACGGGATACTACTACACCGCGTCTATGGCGGCACAGATTATCACCCCCATTTTCTCGGGTTTCTTGATGGATACCATCGCGCACACCGTGTTGTTCCCTTATGCCGCCATTTTCGTAGCGTTTGCTTTCCTAACGATGTTCTTTGTCAAACACGGGGATAACAAACTTGAAAAACGCTCGGAGGTACCGGATATCAATGATTGAGTGGATTTGCGGAATTCTTCTCGTACTCAGTATTCTGTATGTCCTGTGCATCGGCGGCAGAACACGCCACACGGGACTGACCGCCTTACGCGGTCATGTCTACGCTCACCGCGGTCTACATAATCAAACGCGCCCCGAAAACTCATTGGCCGCGTTCAGAGCAGCGCGAGATAAAGGCTATGGTATTGAACTGGATATTCACTTGTTACGGGACGGTACGCTCGCCGTTTTTCACGATCATACGCTGATTCGCATGACAGGGCAGGACGGCAAAATTGAAGATCTTACCGCCGCCGACCTCAAGCAATATCACTTGAACCGCACCGTCGAAACCATTCCTACTTTCGGCGAGGTACTGTCCCTATTAGACGGAACCGTACCGCTGATCGTGGAACTGAAAGCCGCAGGCAACCATGCGGCTCTGGCAGATGCCGCGATGAAACAACTGTCTCACTATCACGGTGCTTTCTGTATCGAGTCGTTTGATCCGCGGTGCCTGTGGCATCTTAAAAAGCGGTATCCCTCTGTTGTGCGCGGGCAATTGTCGCAAAACTTCATCGGCAGTGAGGAAAAATTGTCGGGTATCTCGAAATTCATTCTCACCCACCTTTTGACAAACTTGCTCACCCGCCCCGATTTTATCGCGTATAAATTTTCCGACCGCCACCGTTTAAGCGTGACACTGGCGCGAAAACTGTGGGGCGTACAAGGCGCTGTATGGACGCTCACCGATCCCGAGCAACACAAAGTTGCCCTTTCGGAGAAGTATCTCCCCATTTTTGAACACTATGAACCGTAAAAACAGCCGGTCGGAATACACCGACCGGCTGTTTTTTATGATTTGTCTTTGGATTTGAAAAACAGTCCGCATAGCAACGCCGCCGTGACCGCAAACGCAATGCCGCCCGCCGTACCGGTCAATCCACCCGTAAAAATGCCAAGCCAACCTTGCTCCGCGATTCCCTCTTGCACGCCTTTGGCAAGCGCATATCCAAAACCTGTCAGCGGTATGCTTGCCCCCGCACCCGCAAAATTAATCAGCGGTTCATACACGCCAATCGCCGTTAACGCCACCCCGGCCGTCACAAACATAACCAGAATTCGCGCCGGCGTAAGTTTGGTCAGATCAATGAGCAGCTGCCCCACAACACAAATCAAGCCACCGACAATAAACGCTTTGATAATCATCATGAAGTCCATGCGGACACCTCTCAAAGTATTTCTTTGTCATTAACCTTTCCCTCGCGTATTTCTTTTATACGCGGTTTGTCAATCGGTTCGTCAAAATTTTTCGGTAAACCTTGCGCAATCGCGGGAAAGACATGATCACTGTCAGCTGTCGGCTGGATTTCGTAGGTGCCGTATTTGTTGACCATTTCTTCCGCCGTCTCGGGTGAGCCGCCAATCGGCATCAAAAACGGTGTTTCCAACTCTTTCTTTTTATCGGACATTCCCCATCACCTCCTGTGTGATTAGTATATCCCGATATAGCAACAAAAAAAGCGAGGTGATTCACCTCGCTTTTTATCAATTTATAACCCCATCACATCATCAATGGGAAGGGACAAAACCAGTCCGTTTGCTTCACTATGCATGCCGCATTTTTCGCTGACGGCACTCATAATCGCCAGTTTGTTTTCCACCTCGGCAAGAATGAGAACGATTTCTTTTTCTTCTTGTAAGCTGAGTCCCCAGAATGTCGTGGCGTCCTCGCTGCCGATGCTGCGACTGTGCACGATCGAACCGCCGCCCGCTCCCGCCGTGCGCGCCGCATCCATAACCTCGCCGCCAAAGCCGCGATTGACAATCGCCGCGATTAAGGTATGTGTTCTTCCTGCCATGGTGTTCTCACCCTTTCCTTGGTTTGTGTTGGCACTCTCGTCAGCGGTTTTTTGCATCATACGCATCAAAAGATTACTCGCCGCCGTCAGCGGAATGGTGAACGCGATGCCGCTGTTCACCGCATCAAGGCGAAGTTCGGAATGCAGCATATCGAGCATGACACGACCAAACGATTTGGGCACCGTGCTGATCAGCACCCCTTTGTCGATACTGCCAAGCCCCAGCATATCCATAATCTCGCTGGACGCCGTCCCTTCAGCACCGAGACGATATTGAATGGGTAGCGCACTTTTGAGAAACATATCGGCCGCTTTGTCGGCTAATTTGGGGGTGACAATCAACATCAACACTTGATACGATTCCTGTCGTTCCATCATAGAACCCCCTCTTCCAAATCAATAATGGCATCGCTGTCAGCGGTAAGACCGGGATGCATAAGGGCGCGTTTTTGCAGTTTATCGGTTTTAAGACGATAGATGAGCCCCATGATTTGTATCGCCACCAGCGGTGTCAACGCCACCAGCGCGACCACGCCGAATGCATCGGTCATCAAATCACCGCCAAGTGCCTGACACACCCCGATACTGAGCGGTAACAAGAAGGTCGAGGTCATCGGTCCGCTGGCAACACCGCCCGAGTCAAAGGCAATACCGACAAAAATCTTCGGTACAAACAACGATAAGGTAAGTGCGATGATATATCCCGGTACCACAATCCAAGCAATCGGGATGCCCATCAGCACGCGTAGCATGGCAAGCCCGATACTGATTGCCACACCAATTGACATGGAACGGTTCATGGCTTTTACGGAAATCGCGCCATCCGTAACATTTTCAACTTGGTGGTTAAGCACTTGAATGGCGGGTTCAGCTTTGACGATATAATACCCGATCAACATACCAATCGGCACCAATACCCAGTTGTACGGCAAGGTCGCCAACGCCTTGCCGAGCGAGGCGCCGACCGGTGCAAACCCGACATTGACACCGCAAAGGAAGAGAACTAAACCGATATATGTATAAACAACACCTACGACGATACGCTTGACTTGTCGTCTGTGATAGCGGCGCGTGGCCAATTGGAACAACAGAAATACAAGTGCGATGGGGAAAAGTGACACCAACACTTCGGCAATATAAGTGGGCATCTGCTCAACAAATACCCGTATCACATCACGCGTGGTTGCGACCGACGCCACCTCACCCAGCGAATATGCCGCTTCGGTTGGTTTGTAAAAACAACCGAGCACCAGTACTGCCAAGATGGGACCGATACTGGACAAAGCGACCAGACCAAAGCTGTCACTTGCCGAATCGCGGTCATTTCGCAACGATGCCAAGCCCACACCCATTGCCATAATGAACGGCACCGTCATCGGGCCCGTCGTCACACCGCCGGAATCAAACGCAACCGCCAAAAATTCACGAGGGACAAAAAAGGAGGCGGTAATCAACACGGCATACAAAACGATTAATAACCGTGACAAGTCGATCTTCCACTTGATACGAGCAACCGCCAATGCAAGAAACAGTCCAACGCCTAACGCGACCGTTAAGATCAATGTCAAATTCGGTACCGACGGTACTTGTTCTGCCAGAACCTGAAGATCGGGCTCGGAAACGGTAATAATAATACCCATGACGAAACCAATTACCAACACCAGCGCAAACCGTTTGGTTTTGGTCATTTGTACGCCGATACCCTCACCAATCGGCGTCATCGCCATTTCGGCTCCTAATTGGAAAAATCCCATGCCGAAAATGAGCAGAACCGCTCCCGCAACAAACATGACCATCGTTCCAAGGTCCAGCGGAACCAACACAATGCTGATAAGCAGCATGATACCGGTAATGGGGAGAACCGCGGAAAGAGATTCTCTTGTCTTTTCCCGTAATTTCGGATTCATTCCCACACCACCTTTTATAATCACTATTGTTCAGTATATCATGCCTATGCACCATGTGCAACGCTTTTTCAGACGATTTTCTTCTTGATTATTTTATGGTAAACCGCTATACTGAATACGGGAGTAAGGTATATTTCGGAAAGGTGGCTGTGATTGTGTCCGACTTTTTACGCCGTACTTGGGCAGAAGTAGATTTAGATGCCCTACATGCCAACTATCAGATGTTTAAAAGCCACATATCCCCCGATTGCCGTTGCATGGCAGTCGTAAAAGCAGACGCTTATGGGCACGGTGCCGTCGCTGTTGCAAAAAAACTGGCAGATGCGGATTTTTTCGGCGTTTCCAACTTGGACGAAGCGTTGGAACTCCGCCAAAACGGTATCACCGCCCCCATTTTAATTTTTGCGTATACCCCGCCTGAACATGCGGCTACACTCGCCGCCCATAACATTACGCAAACGGCGTTGGATGTCTGCTATGCAGAAGCCTTGGAAGAGGCAGCGGCGGCGGCGGGTGTCACGGTCAGCATTCACTTGAAAATCGATACCGGTATGTCCCGTATCGGGTTTTTCTGTCAAGACGATACGCTCCCCCCCGTGGACGCGATTGTTCGCACCTGTTCATTACCGCATTTGCGCGCAGACGGTATCTTTACGCATTTCGCCGCAGCAGATGAGCCGACAAGCGATGCTGTCACCCGCCTGCAGTTTAAGCGGTTCACCGATGTAATCAACACTCTGAAAGCGCGCGGTATTACCTTCCCTCTGCGTCATTGTTGTGCAAGCGCCGCCGCTTTACGGTTCCCCGATATGCATCTGGATATGGTGCGTGTGGGTATCGCGCTGTACGGAGCTTCCCCGCTTGCCGACGCAACGCATCCTCTGCCGTTGCGTCCTGTCATGACACTCAAATCCGTGGTTTCACAAATCAAGACCGTGCCCGCGGGAACCGCCGTCAGTTACGGTCACACCTTCACCTGTCCCCGCGAAACCACCCTGGCTACCTTGCCGATCGGCTACGCCGATGGCTTACCGTGGCACGCTTCCGGCAATTTTGAAGTATCCGTCAATGGGCATCGTGCCCCCGGCATCGGCCGCGTGTGCATGGATCAATGCCTGATTGATATTACGGATATTCCGCGGGTGGAAGTTGGTACAACAGTCACCCTGTTCGGAACCACCGACCTCTCAGTCGAAAGCTTTTCCCGTTTTGCTCATACCATTCCGTACGATATTTTGTGTGCCATCAACAAGCGCGTTGCGCGGATATACCGGGAAAAGACCGGTTAAAAATAAGTAAGAAAGGAGACATTCACGATGCCCAACTATGTTCCGACGATTATGCGCCGTGAAATTGCGGTAGAGGCTATCGTTACCGTACACTACTTTGAACACGCGAAAAACTATGTGTTTGAAGGGGAATCGCATGATTTTTGGGAACTGGTGTATGTAGATAAAGGTCGCGTCGAAGTGTTGGCGGAAAACGAAAACTTTGAACTGACACAAGGCGAAGTTATTTTTCACAAACCGAATGAATTCCATAACTTATACGCAAACGGTTCCGTTGCGCCGAATCTTGTGATCATCTCCTTTGTCTGTCAGTCTCCCGCCATGGCATTTTTTGAAAATAAAATCACCTGTTTTACCACGCGGCAACGCGAACTTCTCGCCCGCATCATCGAAGAAGGGCGACGCGCTTTCGACGGCCCGCTCGGCGATCCGTACACACTGCAAATGAACCTTAACCCCGATGCACCGTTCGGCAGCGAGCAACTGATCACCTTATATTTGGAAACCTTGCTCATCGATATGATTCGTGATACCGCCTTAGAGAATGAACCCGTCAAACTGTCTTCCTCCATCAAAACCCGTTCCGACAACGATTTGGTCAACCGTATTATCGCGTACATGGAAGACCACTTAAGTGATAACCTGTCTTTCTCCGTAATCTGTCGTTATTCCGCCCAAAGTGCCACCAATCTCAAACGGATTTTCAAGACCGTCACCGGTCGGGGCGTCATGGAATACTACCGTATGTTAAAAATTGATCAAGCCAAAATTTTACTCAGAGAAAGTGATGGGAATATCACCCAGATTGCAGACCGTCTCGGGTATACATCCGTACAATATTTCTCCCGTCATTTTAAGCAGGCCACCGGCATGACACCGCGGGAATATACCCTGTCCGTACAAGCAAACTGAGTATTTTTATCCCTCCTACACATACTATCGTGCAGGAGGGATTTTTTATGGCTCGAGATAATCGTAAAATCGTACTTGTCGGTACGGGAATGGTCGGTATGAGTTACGCATACGCTCTGCTCAATCAAGGTGTATGCGACGAGCTGGTGCTCATTGATAAAAACCGCGAGCGCGCGGAAGGCGAGGCGATGGATTTAAACCACGGTCTGGCATTTGCCTCTTCCGCCATGCGTATCTATGCGGGCGATTACCATGATTGTGAAAACGCGGATATTGTCGTCATCTGCGCCGGTGTCGCACAAAAGCCCGGCGAATCACGGTTAGATCTGTTGCGCCGAAATGCCGAAGTGTTTTCGTCCATTGTCGGCCCCGTGGTTCGTTCGGGATTTAACGGCATTTTTTTAGTCGCTACCAATCCGGTGGATATTATGACACAAATCGCCTGCAGTATGTCAGGTTTCAACCCGCGCCGTGTGATCGGAAGCGGCACCGCACTCGACACCGCGCGATTGCGGTATTTGCTGGGGGACTTGTTATCGGTTGACCCGCGGAATGTTCATGCGTATGTCATCGGCGAACACGGCGACAGCGAGTTCGTGCCTTGGTCGCGCGCTACCATTGCCACCCGCCCGCTCGCGGATATTTGTACCGATCCGCCGCAAGGGTACAGCAGTTGGGAGGAGCTGCGCCGCGTGGAAAACGAGGTGCGTGATGCCGCGCAAAAAATCATTCGCGCCAAAAGTGCTACCTATTACGGAATCGGTATGTCCTTGGTACGCATTACAAAAGCCATTTTGGGAGATGAAAACAGCGTGTTGACCGTCTCCGCCAAGCTGCTGGGAGAATATGGGGAACACGATGTGTTTGTGGGTGTTCCCTGTGTGATTTGCCACAACGGCGTACGGCGAATTCATGAGATGGTTTTAAATGATGAGGAACAGGCACTGTTTCACGCTTCTTGTGAAACCTTGCGTGAATCGTATGCTCAATTGCAATAAACGAACCGCTCTCGTATTGAGAGCGGTTCGTTTTTGTCATATTACCGAAAAGCCGGCATCTGCCAACGCCTGCGTCAGCGCCGACACGGTGGTCTTTTCCGGAAAGAAAGTGACATCTGCCACCGCACGCCGTCGGTCAACCGATACTGTACGCACACCGTTTATTCCCTTAAGTGCCTGCACCGCCGCCTTTTGTGTGGCAACATCGTGCACTCCGGATAACTGCATCGTAATGGATTCTGCTTTTGAGAACATATCCTATCCCCTTAACACTCGGTATACCCGTACCCCTCCGACGCCGTTTCATCATACTGCGCAAATCGGATACCGGTTCCCGTAATGATAAGGCACACCATGACCACGGCGAGTACAGCACAGGTCAGCCGCGCTACCCATTTCTGCGGCGCGGCCGCCTCACGCAATCCGCCGCTGAGTACCGCACACCGCACAAAACAAGCGATCGCCGCTGTGTCCAGAATCACGAGTTGTGCATTCGCCGCCGCGTAACCGATAGCATCAAATGCCCCGGACAAACCGCCGAACGATAAAAACAACACCACAAACGCACATAGCAGTCCTCCGCCCAGCAACGATAAAAACCATGCATCGGCTTTGTGAATCTTGCGAATGGATATGCCGATACCAAGCAGTACGGCGCCGATAATAAAAATCAATCGTTGTGCCCTGAAATAGGATACATCAATTTGATCAATTTTATGCAAGCCGGTATGATACATACCGATGAAAACCAAAAAACCGATGGTCAACGCGGCATATAGCAGTGATTTTACAAACTGTTTTTTCATACGCGGTGCCATTTCATGCCTTGCGGTGTATCTTCCACCACAACGCCCATTGCTTTGAGTTCATCACGAATACGATCGGATTCCGCCCAGTTTTTCTCCGCACGCGCGACACGGCGCTGTTCAATCATCGCTTCAATATCCGAATCATCACCGTCTTCACGGCGGTTGTATAACAAGCCCAATACTTCGGTCAGCTCTTTAAACAGCGACAAAGCCGCTTTACAACTGCCTTCGCTCGGTTGTCCGTCGGCAATCATCAAGTTGCAGTCTTTGACAAGTTCAAACACGGCGGAAATGCCGTCTGCTGTGTTCAGGTCGTCGTCCATTGCCTCAATAAATTGTTCGCGGCGTTTGTCACAAAATGCCAGTACCGCCGCATCCGCTTCACCTGCGGGCGCATTTTTAAGCGCAAATTCGAGTGCGTTGAGGCAATTGTACAACCGATCTAATGCCGCTTTTGCCTGTTCGATGCTTTCGTTGTTATAGTTAATCGGACTGCGATAAGAAGAAGAAATCAGGAAAAACCGAATCGGTTCGTATCCAAACTTCTCCGCTACATCGCGCACCGTAAAGAAATTGCCGAGAGATTTCGACATTTTCTTGTTATCCACATTGATATAGCCGTTGTGCATCCAATAACGCGCAAACGGCGCACCGTTACAGCATTCGCTCTGTGCCACCTCGTTTTCGTGGTGGGGGAAAATTAAATCCTGACCGCCGCAATGAATATCAATCGACTCACCAAGATAGCGGCGCGCCATAGCGGAACACTCAATGTGCCAGCCGGGGCGTCCCTCGCTCCACGGCGACTCCCAATACGGTTCGCCCGGTTTTGCCGCTTTCCAAAGTGCAAAATCCAACGCATCTTCTTTTTCTTCGCCGATACCAATGCGTGCCCCTGACTCCAAATCGTCAATGGGTTGGTGGGATAACTTGCCGTAGCCCTCGTCCTTACGGGTGCGGAAATACACATCCCCGTTTTGGGCTTTGTAGGCGTAACCCTTTTCTTCCAAAGTGCGAATAATGTCGATAATCTCGCCCATGTTTTCAGTCGCACGCGGGTGCACGGTCGCTTCCCGCACACCAAGCCCCTTCGCATCTTTCCAAAATTCCTCGATGTACCGCTCGGCGATCACATCATACGCCACATTCTCCTCGTTGGCGCGGCGAATGATTTTATCGTCAATATCGGTAAAGTTCTGCACAAACTTGACGGTATATCCCCGCCATTCCAGATACCGACGCAATACATCAAACACGCAAAGCGGGCGCGCATTGCCAATGTGGATATAGTTGTATACAGTCGGACCACAAGCGTAAATCCGAACAACTCCGGGTTCGAGTGTGACGAGTTCTTCTTTTTCTCTCGCCATTGTGTTGTAAACTTTCATGTGTCAGTTCCCTCCGTTTTGCAGTAATTCGTCAATACGCTGTTCCAAGCGCTGAATCTCTTGTGCGACCGGATCGGGAATATTCACCTGATCCAGTTCGGGCACCTTTTCTCCATATCGCCGCACCACGCGTGCCGGCACGCCCACCGCCGTGGAATCCGACGGGATGTTTTGCAGTACCACCGCACCGGCGGCAATGCGCACATGATCGCCGATTTCAATCGGCCCGAGCACCTTTGCGCCTGCACCCACCATCACCCGATTGCCGAGTGTCGGGTGGCGTTTCCCTTTATCCTTGCCCGTACCGCCGAGCGTTACACCCTGATACAGCGTGCAATCATCACCGATGACGGTGGTCTCGCCAATCACAACGCCTGTGCCGTGGTCGATGAACAACCGCCGCCCAATGGTTGCCGCGGGATGAATCTCAATGCCGGTACGGCGAAGGGCGTGCTGGGAAATAAAGCGCGCCCAAAACTTAAAGCCGTGGCGGTAGCACCAGTTGGCACGCCGATGTGCCCGAACCGCCTTGAGTCCGTTATATAACAATAAAATTTCCAGAGTTGAGCGCGCGGCGGGGTCTTTTTCCCGTACGACCGCGATATCCTCTTTGAGTCGTTCAAACATCGTATCCCTCCCAAAACAAAAAACCTTCGTCGCGACAATTCGCGACGAAGGTGCAAGGCACGGTTCCACTTCGTGTTTCACTTAAAAACCGATAACGGCGGCTCACCGGACAAGGATACTGAGCAATACCGTTCCCCTTGTCTGCTCACGGGTGCATGTTCGCCGCCGTCCTGTTAAGGATGCTTTCAGCCGGTGACATCCTCTCTCTGATACAGTGACCTGTCGGTTACTTTTCCCGCTCAATGCAGTTCATTAGTTTTAGTATAGCAGAATTTTTAAAAATGTCTACTGTTATTTTGAATCTTTGAAAAAGTGGCGGTTAGCATACACATATTCAACTCCCGATACCGCCGTCAGTACTACCGAAATCCAGATACATACCTCACCGACGATCAACGGAATTGAAAATACCGCGTTCGGCAACGGAAGCGCCGCTAAGATACCGTGTTGCCAAGTCGAAAATTCGAGCGCCGTCAGCGTATAGATAACGGCAATAAACTGTGCAACCGTTTTGGCTTTTCCCCAAATACTGGCCGCAATCACCGTACCGTCTTTGGCGGCAAGCAAGCGAACGGAAGTCACCATAAATTCCCGCGTGAGCACAATCATCAGCGCCCATATATCCATTTGCCCCGTTACCATAAATACCAAAAACGCGGCGGTGGTGAGCATTTTATCCGCAAGCGGGTCCAAAAATTTGCCGAGGTTGGTGATAAGTCCTCTGGCACGCGCAATACGCCCGTCAAACATATCAGTCAGCGCTGCCGCAATAAACACAACAAGCGCTACCGCATAATGGAACGGGAAGTCCCATACGGCAAACAACAAAAAAAGCGGTGTCAACAAAATGCGCACGACCGTTAATTTATTCGGTAAATTCATATCCGTTCCCCCACAAGATCCCAATCCATGTATTCGGTGATCTTTACTTGCACAATATCACCGGGTACAACACGCTCACGCGTCGTAAAAAACACTTTTCCGTCGATATCCGGCGCGTCGCCGTATGTGCGGCCAAACCAGCATTCCGCGTACCGATCAAAGGATTCCACCAACACATCCACCGTCTTACCGACTTGTGCTGACTGATAATCTTCTGCGATGCGCGTTTGCAATTCCATCACGATATCGCGACGGTCGCGGCGCACCTCTTCAGGCACCTGCGGTTGCATGGCGGCGGCCGCCGTTCCTTCCTCAGCGGAAAACGCAAAACAACCAAGCCGCTCAAACCGAACTTCCTTGATGAATTCACACAACTGCTCAAAATCATCCTCGGTTTCATTCGGGAAGCCCGTCATCACCGTGGTACGCAACACCATACCCGGCACTTTTTCCCGGATATGCGCCATGAGTTTCGTTAAACTCTCACGGTCACCCGGACGATTCATGGCGTTTAAGACTCGCCCGCTTGCGTGTTGAATCGGAATATCCAAATACTTGGCAATCTTGTCTTGCTTTGCCATCACATCTAACAGATCTTCCGTAATGTGCTCGGGATAGCAATACAAAAGCCGTATCCAACACAAGCCCTCAATGTCACACAACCGCGTCAATAATTGCGGCAGCTTGGAAACGCCATCGTTTTCGGCGCCGTACAGCGTGGTATCCTGTGCGACAAGTACCAGTTCTTTTACGCCGTTTTGAACAAGGGTGCGTGCTTCGTCCACCACCGTGTCCATATCGCGGCTGCGCAAACGACCGCGAATATGCGGAATCGCACAGTAAGTACAACAGTTATTGCATCCGTCACCGATGCGCAAGTACGCAAAAAAGTCGGGTGTCGTTTGCAGGCGGTCACCATCCAAATGCCAACAGGACAAAGACGGAAAACGCGCCGTTGTCTTATTCTCCAGCACCTCGTTTACAACCTCGACAATGTCGTCATTGGCACCGAGTCCCAGCACAGCGTCGCATTCGGGTAACTCGCGGCACAATTCCTCTTGGTAGCGTTGTGCCAGACATCCCGTGACAATAATCTTTTTAATCTGTCCCTCTTTTTTAAGCTGAGCAATTTCCAATATATTTTCAATTGCTTCTCGCTTGGCATCCTCAATAAACCCACAGGTATTGACAATGACCACATCTGCAAGCCCGCTTTCCGCCGTCAGTTGAAATCCCGCTTTCTGCAATTTCGCCAGCATCAATTCGGCGTCCATCTGGTTTTTGGGACATCCAAGCGATACCATTCCGATTTTACTCATGTTCGTCCTCCATCCATCGGCGCATGGCGCGACGGATAACTTCACCGGCAAACCCGTACCGTGCCATGGCGGCGGCGATACGCTCTGCCTCATGCTGTTCACTCGGAACAGTATACCGCTTTTTTCTTAAAAATTCAAGTGCGAGATCTTCGTCCTCGGTATCAAGCGCCGATACCGCTTCTTCGGCAATTTGGCGGGCGATGCCTTTTTCAAGGAGTTTTTGCACCACCCGACGCCGTGGATACAACCGTTCGGTAGTGTATCGCTCCGCCAGCCGCGCGGCGTAGGCGGTATCGTTGACAAATCCCAACTCTTCCATGTGTGCCGCCGTTTGTTGAGCCAATTCCTTGTTTTCGGGTATATACCGTCCGCGTTCGCGACACAGCTTTTGCTCGAGTTCTCGGCGGGAAAAATCGCGTTTAGACAGCAAATACACCGCCCTGCTTTGCGCACGGCGGTGATTGGATTCCCGAATCAACTCTTCAAGTTGGTCCTCTGACAGGGAGGATTCCACCGAATAGGCAGACTCCTCCCATGTTTTTTTATCAATTAAAAACTCCTCACCTGTATCGGTCACGATTTTGACGCGGCTCTGACGGGCGGGACGGACACCGACGATAATCATTCGTCGTCTACCGCAATATCAATGACCGAACGCGCCGCATTCGTAGTATACTGTGCCGCCGCACCAATCGGGATTTCGACGGGCACACCGCCTGTCGGCTCCGCGGCGGAGTCGGCATGGCCGCTTTGGATTGCCTCGATCACTTTCTGCTCGATTTCCGCACTGAGTGCCGCATTCGCCATCAATAAATCCTTGACATTATCACGGCCCTGGCCTAAGCGTTCTTCCTTATACGAGAACCATGAACCCGATTTTTGAATAATGTCCAGTTTGATGGCAAGATCCAACAATTCGCCCATGCGGGAAATGCCCTTGCCGTACATGACATCAAACTCTGCCTCTTTAAACGGCGGGGCGACCTTGTTCTTTACCACGCGCACGCGGGTATGTGAGCCGATGGGTTCACCGCCCGCTTTGAGCGTTTCGGTACGGCGCACATCCAAACGCACCGAGGCGTAATATTTCAGCGCGTTACCGCCCGCCGTGACTTCGGGGTTGCCGTACACCACACCGACCTTCATGCGTAACTGGTTGATAAAGATAGCCACACAGCCCGCTTTGCCGACTGCCGCCGCGAGTTTGCGCATTGCCTGCGACATCAGCCGTGCCTGCAAACCAACATGCGCGTCACCCATCTCGCCCTCGATTTCCTGACGCGGCACAAGCGCCGCAACCGAGTCGATAACCACCATGTCGATAGCACCCGAACGAATCAGCGCTTCGGCGATTTCCAGTGCCTGCTCACCGGTATCCGGCTGCGACACCAGCAACGAATCCACATCCACGCCCAATGCCTTTGCATACACCGGGTCCAATGCGTGCTCTACATCAATATACGCCGCTTCGCCGCCTTGCTGTTGCGCCTGTGCGACTGCGTGCAACGCCAGCGTCGTTTTGCCCGACGCTTCCGGCCCGTAGATTTCCACAATACGGCCGCGGGGCAACCCGCCCACACCGAGCGCTAAATCCAATGTCAGCGAACCGGTCGGGATAACTTCCACATTCATATTGGCATTTTCGCCCAGCCGCATCACCGCACCTTTTCCGTACGCTTTTTCAATTTGCGACAACGCCGCTTCCAACGCCTTTTGTTTGTTGGTGGTCGGTGCCGCGGCAGGTGCCGCTTTCTTTTTCATATCAGCCATGCTCGTTTTCCCCTTTTTTCCACATGTTGCAATCACTTTTTTCATTATACTCGCTATTTTTGCAAAAATCAAGAGGAAAGTCGAACAAATGTTTTATTTTTTTAATATTATCCTATTAATTGCTCACGCAACCGCCGCAGAATGGCGCGTTCGCGCCGCGATACTTGTACTTGTGTCATGCCGAGCTGTTGAGCAGTAACCTGTTGCGTCTGGCGTTTGAAATAGCGGTACTCAATTAATGTACGGTCAGATAATGGAAGCTCTTCCAATAATTGCCGTAATGCTAAACGGTTGGTGATAGTTTCTTCGGGCGAATCGACGGGGATATCCACTTCGTCTCCGCTATCCTC
Organism: Acutalibacteraceae bacterium; assembly: GCA_045595845.1. Classification (GTDB taxonomy): domain Bacteria; phylum Bacillota; class Clostridia; order Oscillospirales; family Acutalibacteraceae; genus RGIG3009. The sequence goes on along the minus strand of JAZOBF010000043.1, from coordinate 38,495 downwards.
CTCGCCGCTTCGTGTCAACGACAGCGCAGGGAGCGAGGCACCGAGTGCCTCTGCCGCCTGCTCGCGTTCAATGCCCAACGCTTCCGCGAGCTCGGTCACGCTTGGTTCTCTGCCTTCTCGCAGACAAAACGCATCCCGCTCACGCGAGACGCGCATTGCCAATTCTTTTAGAGAACGGCTGACCTTGACCGTACCGCCGTCACGAAATAAACGGCGGATTTCCCCTAATATCACCGGAACGGCGTAGGTGGAAAATTTAAGACCTCTGCTTTCGTCAAAGCCGTCTACCGCTTTGACAAGCCCCATGCTGCCCGCCTGATACAGATCATCATATTCAATCCCGCGGCCGACAAATCGGCGGGCACAGGTATGTACCAACCCTATATTACTACAAATCTTTTCGTCGCGTTCGCTCACGCCGAAGTCGCCTGCCGTTCCTTTACCGCGATATATTTTTCCATGGTTACGACCGTACCGCGTCCCGCTTTGGATGATACCCGCAAACGATCGGTAAAGCTTTCCATAACGGAAAAGCCGAGCCCCGATCGGTCATCCCCGCCTGTGGTAAACAGCGGTTCCATCGCCTGCTCTACATCCGCTATCCCGCAACCGCGGTCGCGAATCTTGATGACCGCGCGTCCGTCGGCATACAGACGCATCTGGATGGTAATCATGCCGATGGTATCGCGGTACGCATGCACGATGCAGTTGGTCACCGCCTCGGATACCGCCGTGCGCAGATCCGCCAGTTCGTCTACCGCCGGATCCAGTTGGGATAAAAAAGATGCCACCGCCGAGCGCGCGAATCCCTCATTTGCCGAGCGGCTGGGGAATGTCAGTTTCATTTCATTCATTGGTTTTTTCATCGCTTATACGCCTCTTTCTTTGTTCTACTGTTTGTCGCGTCTTCCCAAACGGGTAAGCGTTCCAGTCCCGCCAAACGCATCACGCGCAATAAGCGTTCGGACACGCCCACTACCAATAACCGACCGCCGCGTGATTGCATCAAACGGTAGCGTCCCATGACAAGCCCAATTCCCGAACTGTCCATAAATCCGACACCGGAAAAATCGAGCCGTAATACCGTAGCGGGTGATCTCCCCACCGCCGCATCGATTTGTTCACGCATCACACGCGCTGTGTGATGGTCCAGTTCGCCCGACAACCACGCCGTTACCTCGTGCGCAGTTTCCTCTATTCGTACCACCATTTGCTCGTCCTCCTTGTGAGTAAAAGTATAACGGCTTGTCCGTGAATTTTTGCGGGAATCCCGCTGTCTAAACAGTGCTTCTTTCGTCGATTTTTCACGCTTGCTACCCAAAATATGGGATTAAAACAGAAAAAAACACAATATCTTGTGTTTTTTGTGTTGACAAGCCGCACTACATATAGTATGATGTGAAGGCGCGCTAAAAACGAGGGGAGGGTGCCGAATGGTGATAGCGGGACTTCAAAAAATGACCTTGCTGGATTATCCCGGAAAGGTCGCTTGCACGGTCTTTTTGCAGGGGTGTAATTTTCGTTGCCCGTTTTGTCACAACCGCGACCTGTTGGATGCCTCCCCCGAAACGATTAGCACCGACGAACTGTTGGCTTTTTTACAAAAGCGGCAGGGCTTGTTGGATGCCGTGTGCATCAGCGGCGGAGAACCGACATTGCATGCGGACCTTGCAGACTTGATTCGAACGATTAAAGCGCTCGGCTATGCGGTCAAGCTGGACACCAACGGCAGTCGGCCGGAGGTGCTCAAGCAATTGGTGGATAACGGATTGCTTGACTATGTCGCAATGGATGTCAAGAACAGTCCCTCACGATATCCGCAAACCATCGGCTTTCCATGCATAGACCTCGCCGCCGTTGAAGAAAGTCTTGCCTTTTTATTGAGCGGTGCGGTGGATTACGAGTTACGCACCACGGTTGCAGACGAGTTGCACGATGAGCAAGCGTTTGCGGAAATCGGACAGTGGCTCTCCCGCCTGTCACCGGAACGCAAGGCGACACGGTTCTTTTTACAAAGCTATGTAGACCGCGACAGCGTACTGTGCGCAGGATTGCACGCGCCGACAGACGAGAAACTGGCTGCCTGTCGCGATAGTCTCGCCCCCTATGTCTCGGAAATTTTCATTCGCGGGCAGTCTTAAACACAATATCTTGTGGTTTTTAAAAAATATTACACACAACATATTGACATTAGCTACAAATTGTGGTATAGTGTAAACACTCGCCCTCTCAGGGTGGTTTATGAAGTGTTAAAGAATTAAGAATACATAAAGAGGAGGATTTCAGTATGTACCAAGTACTAAAGCGCGACGGCGGCACCGTGGAATTTGACATTTCCAAGATCAGCGCCGCTATGACCAAAGCATTCGACGCGTTGGAGAAAAATTATCATCCCACCGTCATCAATATGCTGGCGTTGCAGGTAACTTCGGCATTTGAGCCCAAAATCAAGGACGGTGTTATTTCCGTTGAGGAAATTCAAGACTGCGTAGAGCAGGTGTTGTCCGAGGCGGGCTATTCGGATGTGGCAAAAGCCTACATTCTGTACCGCAAACAGCGCGAGAAGATTCGCAATGTCAACTCGGCGTTGCTCAACTATAAAGATTTGGTGGACAACTATCTGCAAATCAATGACTGGCGCGTGAAAGAAAACTCCACCGTCACCTATTCGGTTGGTGGTTTAATTCTCTCAAACTCGGGTGCCATCACCGCCAACTACTGGTTGTCGGAAATTTATGATGACGAGATTGCAGAAGCTCACCGCAGTGCGGCTCTGCATCTGCATGACCTGTCCATGCTCACCGGTTACTGCGCCGGTTGGAGTCTCAAACAACTCATTCAAGAAGGCCTCGGCGGCGTGCCCGGTAAGATTACCTCCTCACCCGCCAGCCACTTGTCGACTCTGTGCAACCAAATGGTCAACTTCCTCGGTATCATGCAAAACGAGTGGGCGGGCGCACAGGCATTCTCCTCTTTTGACACCTATCTGGCTCCCTTTGTGAAGGTGGATAACCTGACACAAAAGGAAGTCAAGCAGTGCATTCAGTCCTTTGTCTACGGCGTCAACACCCCCTCCCGTTGGGGTACGCAGGCTCCGTTCTCCAACATCACGCTTGACTGGACCGTTCCGGCAGACTTAAAAGACCTGCCCGCGATCGTCGGCGGCAAGGAGATGGATTTCACCTACGGCGACAGTAAAAAGGAAATGGATATGGTCAACAAGGCGTGCATCGAGACCATGATCGAGGGCGACGCCAACGGTCGCGGATTCCAGTATCCCATCCCGACCTATTCCATTACCCGCGATTTTGACTGGAGCGAAACTGAGAACAACAAGTTGTTGTTTGAAATGACCGCCAAGTACGGCACACCGTATTTTTCCAACTACATCAACTCGGATATGGAGCCCTCCGATGTGCGCAGTATGTGCTGCCGTCTGCGTTTGGATCTGCGTGAGCTCCGCAAGAAATCCGGTGGTTTCTTCGGTTCCGGCGAATCTACCGGTTCCATCGGTGTTGTCACCATCAACCTTCCCCGTATCGCGTATCTCGCGACGGATGAGGCGGACTTCTATGCCCGCTTGGATAAATTGATGGATATTGCCGCCCGTTCTCTCAAAACGAAACGCACCGTTATCACCAAGCTGATGGAAAACGGTCTGTATCCCTACACCAAACGGTATCTCGGCACCTTTGCCAACCACTTCTCCACAATCGGTCTGATCGGTATGAACGAGGTCGGCCTGAATGCGAAATGGCTGCGTGCGGATTTGACCGATACCAAAGTTCAAAAATTCGCGCAAGAGGTTCTCGACCATATGCGTGAGCGTCTGTCCGATTATCAGGAAGCGTACGGCGACCTGTATAACCTTGAAGCCACTCCCGCTGAGTCCACCACCTATCGTTTTGCGAAACATGACAAAGCAAAATATCCGGAAATCATTACCGCCAACGAGAACGGTACACCGTATTACACCAACTCCTCTCATCTGCCGGTAGGTTACACGGAGGACATCTTTACGGCGCTTGAGATTCAAGATGAGCTGCAGACGCGTTACACCTCCGGTACCGTCTTCCATGCATTCCTCGGCGAGAAGCTGCCCGACTGGAAAGCGGCCGCCGATCTCGTTCGCAAGATCGCGGAAAACCACAAACTGCCGTACTACACCATGTCCCCGACCTATTCGGTCTGCGCGGACCACGGTTACCTCGCGGGCGAGCTGTATAAATGCCCGCTGTGCGGTAAGGAAACCGAAGTGTACAGCCGTATCACCGGTTACTATCGTCCCGTTAAAAACTGGAACGATGGTAAATCACAGGAATACAAGGACCGCAAGGTGTATAACATCGAGAACTCCGTTCTGCGCGAGAAAGCACCTGTCGAAGCCTGCACTTGCACTTGTGAAGAGACTCCCGCCGTGGAAGCTGAGAACGCAAAAGCGATTCTCGTGTCCCGCGTGACCTGCCCCAACTGCAAGGTTGCCGAGCAGTTGCTCCAAAAAGCGGGTGTTGCATATGAAAAAGTGATTGCCGAAGAGCATCCCGATATGTGCCGCCAGTACGGTATCAAGGGTGCTCCCACGCTGGTCATCACCGACGGGGAGAATTTCAAGACCTATTACAGCGTGCCTGAGATTAAAAAATATCTCGCCGCTCTGTAAAATCGAACAATAAAAGAGGTCGGGCGATGCCCGACCTCTTTTCACGAAGGATGTGCCAAACATGTATGATATCATTGTTGTCGGCGGCGGTCCCGCCGGCCTTACCGCTGCCATCTACGCCTTGCGTGCGGGGAAAACCGTACTGGTGATTGAAAAAGGTGGTTTCGGCGGTCAAATCGCCTTTTCACCGAAAGTGGAGAACATTCCCGGTTTCGGGCAAATCGGCGGTACGGAATTTGCCGAGAAATTGACCGAACAGGCGTTGGCACTCGGTGCGGATGCCGAAATTGAGACCGTCACGGCGGTGTCAAAGCAAGGTGACATCTTCACCGTCACAACCGAGGAAGGTAACACTTTTGAAGGGAAAGCCGTTATTTTGGCGGTGGGTGTTAAGCACCGTATGCTGGGTCTCGAGGGTGAAGAAGAGCTGATCGGAAACGGCATTTCGTTCTGTGCGGTGTGCGACGGCGCGTTCTACGCGGGACTGGATACCGCCATGATCGGCGGCGGGAACTCGGCGTTGCAAGAAGCGCTTTTATTGTCGGAAGTCTGCCGAAAAGTTACCGTCGTGCAGAATCTTCCCACCTTTACGGGAGAAGCCAAGCTCGCCGAAGCGTTGATGGCAAAAGATAATGTAGAGGTCTTATTCAGCACGCTGGTGACCGGCTATGTGCAGGAAAACGGTGCTCTGACGGGCCTTACCGTACGCCACGAAGAAACGGGTGAAGAAAAAACCATCACCGTTGACGGTGCGTTCTTGGCAGTCGGTCTGGTACCCGAAAACGAGGCGTTTGCCGAGCTTGCTCATTTAGATGAACGCGGTTACTTTAAAGCAGACGAACAATGCGTCGGCGACATAGACGGTGTGTTTGTTGCAGGCGACTGCCGCCGTAAACAGATTCGTCAGGTCGTCACCGCCGCATCGGACGGTGCGATTGCCGCTATGGCCGCCTGTCGGTATTTGGATAAATAAATTTCATCTAACAAAGCGCCCTTTGCTGACAAGCAAAGGGCGCTTTTATATCTCAATAACAATTACTGCACGGCAAAAAGCCGTGTTCAACAGCTTCCGCAAGCGTGACCTTGCTTGGGCTTTTCATTCCGCTGCATTTCTCGTTTCGATGATAGCATTTCCCCGTACGCGGTATCCACACCATTTCTATATGTGTAATTTCGTCGCTCTTGGTTGAGGGCATGCTTTGGCATCCACCAACAAACAAAATAACACACACTGCACATATACAAGCGATTCTTTTCACACAGTTGCCCTCTCTAACTTTATATATTTATATAAATATATATACTAATAAGCATATTGTCAACCGCATATACTTTCAATAGAATATAGAAAAGGGGGTGAGCAAATGATTACACTCACATTACAGGAGCTCATGGACAAGCAAGGGGTAACGCGGTATCGCTTGTCACAACTAACCGGAATCCAATACCCTGTCATTGATAAATACTATAAAAACAAAATCACCCGCTACGACAGTTATGTGTTGGACCGTATTTGCACAGCTCTGCAATGTGATATCGCCGATATTCTGAAGCACATAAAATAGCAAACGCAAACGCCTTATGCTTGGTTAAACGGCATAGGGCAGTCACCTTTGCTCGTAACACATTGTTACATTTTTATTGTAACAAACAGTTACAATAAAAACAAGGTGATTTTTATGATTGGTTTACGGGCAATTCGCAAACAGCGAAATCTCAATCAATTAAAGGTTGCAACCGACCTGCATATATCGCGCGAGTCCCTCTCGTATTACGAGTCCGGCAAACGCGAACCTTCTTTGAGTTTGCTTGTCCGAATGTCGGAATATTTTAATGTGTCCATCCACTACCTCATCACCGGAAAAGAGTTTGAAAAAAAGTAAGACCTGTTGTGATTTTCACAACAGGTCTTTTGATATCATCTTATTCGGCAATATCCGCGTAGGTAAATTTCACCACTTTTTGCAGGTCTTCGGGGGCAACCTCGACCTGATATCCGATCTTGCCCGCACTCACACAAATGGTAGGGCAAGTTTTTGCTGTTTCGTGCATCACGGTGCGAAACGGTTTTTTCATACCAACGGGGGAGCACCCGCCGTGTATGTAGCCGGTGAGCGGCAACAACTCTTTGGATTTAAGCATTTCAATCGCTTTTTCACCCACCGCCGTCGCGGCTTTTTTGAGTTGCAGTTCCATGGCACACGGAATGACAAACACATAGTGTACGCCCGATTTTGCCACCGTGACCAATGTTTTGAACACCCGCTCGGGCGGTTGTTTCAAGACAGCCGCTACCTCGATACCGCTGATAGCATCGGTGTCCGCATAACAATGGTAGACATACGGAATCTTCGCTTGATCCAGCAAGCGCATAACATTGGTTTTTTGTTCGTTCTTTTTTATGATAACCACTCCACAACCGTTTCAAACCATTCGACAATCTTAAAGCGTACCGCGTATCGCGGCGCATCGCTGACAATGGCGTTTGCCTCTTTATCTACCACATCGGCAAGCGAGGCTTTATCCGTTGCCGCCGATACGCATAGCGGCGGGTACATCACGCACCACCAGTTTTTCCCTTTTGCCTCACCGATGCAAAACCGTATCGTGCGGTACTGACCTGCCGGAAATGTTCCGCTGTCGTATGTGCGGGTGGAAAAATACATGGTGTCGAGTTCTGCCGTTATCGGGTAGGCGTATCCCGCATCATATACGCATTGCTGTGCGGTCTGGATTAAGTGCGGCAATGCCGCCTCCAGTTGCGCTTCCGCGTCCGCTCGCGTGGTAACACCGTCAAGCAACCCCGCACCCGCCTCCGTCACCGCATCACGCACCTTGAGCTTGAGTGCTTGATCGGCTTCGCTGTCGGAATTCGCCAAGATGTGCAACCGCACCACGCTGTCACGCACCTCGGCGCAATTGCCCGCAAACCCGCACACAGAGACTGCCATACACAGTAAAACAGCACCGCACAGTGCCTTGATCCATCGTTTCATAAAACCCGTCCTTTTCCTTATGTTGTACCATAAGATTGGACGGGTTTTGGCTATTTATTCAAACTTGACGCCTTGACACGGTCGACATACGCAAACCTGTGCATAGTGTCCCGTCATGTTATCGGCGCAGTTATCGGCCACATCACGCGACCAAAACCATCCGAACACCGCCGAACCGCTACCACTCATGCACGCGGCGGCGGCACCGTTTTCAAGCAAAATATCCCGCGCCGCTAAACATTCGGGTAAGGCAAGAGCATCTTCAAATGAGTTGCCGATACTCGCCGCCATCGCTTCTTTGTCACCGTTTTGCAACGCTTCACAAAATGCGCGGGCAGACGGGTGAAAAAGGTCGGGTTTCGTATCGACCAGCCGATATGCCTCGGGGGTGGATACGCCGCCACTTGGCTTGACAATCACAAAATACCCGCTGTCAAAGGCGGGAAGCGGTTGCAGGTCAACTCCCGTACCGGTTCCGAGGGCGGTACCGCCACGAATACAAAACGGTACATCTGCACCAATCATGGCGCCCAATTTACACAGCTCGTCAAGCGAAAGATCGGCACCTGTCAGACGATTGAGTGCTAAAAGCGTTCCCGCCGCGTCGGCACTGCCGCCCGCAAGACCTGCTTGCATCGGGATCTGCTTTTCTATTGTGATACCGTATCCCTCGTTTCGTTTTGTATACTCCAAAAACAGTGTTGCCGCACGGTATGCTGTATTTGACGCATCCTGTGGCGCACCGCCACCGCAACAAACCGTGATGGTGTCGGCAAAATCCACGGTCACCGTATCGTACCAATCCACCGTTTGGAACACCGTTTGAAGCAGGTGATACCCATCGTCTCTACGGCCGACCACATCCAACACAAGATTGATTTTGGCGGGTGCTTTTACCGTAACACTCATAGCAATCCTCGACTTTCCGAAAAGACATGAATTCGCGCAACTAAACAACAATACGAAATGCGAACTGTGCAAAATTCCCTCTGTACAGTTGCCGAATCCTTTTTCTCATTGTAGCATATTTTCGTGCATATGCAAATATAATGTTTGCTTTTCCCCTGAAAAGGGTGTATGATAGTATCAAAATTATACCCTGATTAAAGGAGAACAACTATGCGTGCAGTTATTACGGTTATCGGAAAAGATATGGTGGGTATTCTTGCTAATGTATCCACAATCTGTGCCGAACATCAAATCAATGTGTTAGAGGTCACACAGTCCATTTTGCAGGATATGTTTGCCATGATTATGATGGTAGACATTGAAAAAAGCGATATCCCCTTTGAGCAGTTTGCAGACGAACTGAGTGACCTGGGTAATTCTATGGGACTATCTATTCACGCCATGCACGAAGATATTTTCAATTCCATGCATCGGATTTAAGGAGAATAATCGTTATGTTAAATGCGCGTGATATTTTAGAAACCATTACGATGATCCAAGAGGAAAATTTGGATATTCGTACCATTACCATGGGTATATCCCTGCTTGACTGCTGCGACAGCGATATTGACACCGTCTGCCGCCGCGTTTACGAGAAAATTACCACCAAAGCCAAGCATCTGGTCGAGGTCGGCGGACAGATTGAAAAGGAATACGGTATTCCGATCATCAACAAACGCATTTCGGTTACGCCCATTGCCATCATTTTGGCTGGGTGTTTAAAAAAAGAACCGCTGAAACTCGCACAGACCTTGGAGCGCGCGGCACTCGCGTGCGGTGTCAATTTCATCGGCGGATATTCGGCATTGGTGCAAAAGGGGTTTGCGGCGGGTGACCGTGAACTGATTGAAAGCATACCCGAAGCACTCGCGACCACCGACCATATTTGCTCATCGGTCAACATCGGCTCCACGAAGGCGGGTATCAATATGGATGCCGTTGCCGAAATGGGGCGTATCGTCCGCCGCAGTGCGGAGCTTACCGCTGACCGTGATTGCATCGGCCCTGCAAAGCTGGTTGTATTCTGCAATGCGCCCGAGGACAATCCGTTTATGGCGGGGGCTTTTCACGGCGTCGGTGAACCGGATTGCGTTATCAATGTCGGCGTATCCGGCCCCGGTGTGGTTCGCGCGGCGCTTGCCAAAGCGGGCGACTGCGACCTGACCGCCGTGGCAGATTTAATTAAGCGCACCGCGTTTAAAATCACCCGTATGGGACAGCTGGTTGCCAAAGAAGCGTCCCGCCGTTTGGGTGTGCCGTTCGGCATTGTGGATCTGTCCCTCGCTCCCACACCCGCCGTCGGCGATTCGGTCGCTTACATTTTAGAGGAAATGGGACTCGAGTGTTGCGGCGCACACGGAACAACCGCGGCGCTGGCTCTGCTCAATGATGCTGTCAAAAAGGGTGGTGTGATGGCCTCTTCTCATGTCGGCGGACTTTCGGGTGCGTTTATTCCCGTTACCGAAGATGCGGGCATGATTCACGCGGCACGCGAAGGCTGTTTACGCATTGAAAAATTGGAAGCCATGACCGCCGTTTGCTCGGTCGGTTTGGATATGATCAATATTCCCGGCGATACCTCCGCAGAGGTGATTGCCGCCATTATCGCAGACGAGGCCGCAATCGGTATGATTAACAATAAGGCAACCGCTGTCCGCGTGATTCCCGCCATCGGCAAACAAGTCGGTGACGAGCTGTCCTTCGGCGGTCTGCTCGGCAGCGGACCGGTCATGCCGGTAAACCCCGCTTCCCCTGCTCGCCTGATTCATCGTGGCGGCCGTATCCCCGCCCCGTTACAAGCACTTCGCAATTAACAAAAAACGCACCGTTTTTAAATGGTGCGTTTTTTCTCTTGTGTATTGTTCGGTTTTCCTGTATACTGGTAACAAATGATGTTGAAATGAGGCATGTGCGATGTTCTCAAGAGTCCACAGCTTAGGATTGCTCGGCATCGACGGCTATGCCGTCGAGGTAGAGGCAGATATTGCGAAAGGTCTGCCGGGATTTGATGTGGTAGGCATGCCCGGCCCCGCTGTCAAGGAATCCCGCGACCGCGTGCGCGCCGCCATGAAAAATTGCGGGTTTTCGTTTCCCGTCAGTCACATTACCATCAACTTAGCGCCCGCCGATGTCAAAAAAGAGGGTTCTATCTACGATCTGCCGTTGTTTCTCTCCCTGCTGTGCGCAACGGAACAGGCATCCTTGAAGCTTGATAATATGGCGTTTGTCGGCGAGTTGTCACTGACAGGCGAGGTGCGTGCCGTACACGGCGTTTTGCCGATGGTCATTGCCGCCCGTAAAGCAGGGTTGGACACCGTATTCATTCCCAAAGAAAACGCCGCTGAGGGTGCCGTTGTAGACGGCATTACGGTTTACGCGGTGGATCATGTCAAGGCGCTTCTCGCTCATCTGTCGGGCGAAAAGCTGCTGGAAAAACTACCAAAAACGGAATTTCATCCACACGCTGACGGACGCGTACCCGACTTTGCCGATGTGATGGGACAGTTGGTCCCACGCCGTGCTATGGAAATTGCAGCCGCCGGCAACCACAATATTTTGTTGGTGGGACCGCCCGGCTCCGGCAAAAGCATGCTGGCAAAGCGCTTACCGTCCATTTTGCCCGACATGACACGCGAGGAAGCGTTGGAGGCGACCTCCGTCCATTCTATTGTCGGTGCCTTACCCGCCGATGTCGGCCTTTTGTCCTCCCGCCCATTTCGTTCGCCGCATCACACCGTCTCGGTGGTAGGTCTGACGGGCGGTGGGGCAGTGCCGCGACCGGGAGAGGTCTCACTTGCCCATAACGGTGTCTTATTTTTGGACGAGCTACCCGAATTTTCGCGTCAGGCTACCGAAGGGTTACGACAACCTTTGGAAGATCAGCATGTTACGATTTCGCGGGCGAGCGGTTCGCTGACATATCCCTGTTCGTTTATGCTGGTTGCCGCCATGAACCCGTGTCCTTGTGGGTATTACGGACACCCCACCCGCGAGTGTACCTGCTCGCCAAATGCAGTTACACGCTATTTGTCCCGCATATCGGGCCCGCTTCTGGATCGGTTCGATCTGCATGTGGAGGTGCCGCCTGTCGGATACAGCGATCTCAATGCCAACGAACCCGCTGAAAATTCCGCCTCTATCCGCGAACGCGTGAATGCGGCGCGCCGTGTACAACTGGAACGCTACGCCCGCACGCGTATTCGCACCAATTCACAACTGACGCCTTCCCTATTGCGCCGCCACTGTGCCTTATCAGATGACGCTCATGCGTTGATGGAAAGCGCTTTTGAGCGATTGGGATTATCCGCGCGTGCATATGACCGTCTGCTCAAGGTCGCACGCACCATTGCCGATCTGGACGGCAGTGAAAAACTCCGTATTGAACACCTGTCCGAGGCGATTCAATATCGCAGTTTGGACCGTAAATATTGGCAAGCCCGCTAACGCACATAAAAAAGCACTCTCATGCATGAGAGTGCTTTTTTGTTATACACCAAGTAATCCCGTAGCGACCAGTACAATCAACACAACGCCGAGCGCGATGCGGTACCAGCCAAAGGCTTTGAAATCATGTTTTTTGATAAATGCTATCAAAAACCGAATGACCAATACGGATACCACAAACGATACCACGAATCCGACGGCGAGACACGCCCAATCTAACCATTCAAAAGATGACAGGACGCCCTCAGCCGCAGCTTTGAGTAATTTGAGACCCGATGCGCCGAACATGACCGGAATCGCCATAAAAAACGAAAATTCAGCGGCAACGGTACGGGAAGCACCAAGTGCGGTAGCACCCAAAATGGTTGAGCCGGAACGGGAGGTCCCGGGAATGAGCGCTAACATTTGAAACGCACCGATACCCAGCGCCAAAGCGGGGCGAACCTCACTCAGATCGGTTACTTTGGTTCTGCGGACCATGCATTCCATCACGATAAACGCCATACCATACACGATGAGTGCCGCGGCAATGATGTACAAAAATAGACCTTTATGTTCCGCCTCCATAGAATCCAGCCAATCATCAATCAGCAAACCCGCTATGGCGGCAGGGATACTGGCAATCAGCACTTTACCCCACAGCGTCCATGTATCGCGTTTTTGCTCGGCTGTCTTTTTCGATGAAAACGGGTTAAGTTTGTGAAAATACAACACCAGTACCGCCAGAATGGAACCGAGCTGAATCAATACGGAAAATAAATCAAAAAACTCTTTGGACCGCGTAAACGGAATAAATTCCTCGACGATAATCAAATGGCCTGTGCTACTGATCGGCAACCATTCGGTGATACCTTGCACAATACCCTGTAAAACCGCCTTGAGCAGTTCCCAAATTTCCATGGTATGTTACTCCCTCAGATGTCAATTTCACCCAGAAGATCGCGGAGTAAAATGACCTCGTCCGGTGTCAGTGTCACGCCCTTGCCCATCTTGCTGCGCTCGGGTGCCCAGTCACGGATGTCATATTTCGGCTCGCGATCGTTCCAACTGATTAAGTTAATCTCTTTGCGCCAACCCGTGGGGGACTCGGACAATACGCCTAATTCTTTTACAATATCATACTTCAGTTCTGCCATGTCTGTTTATCCTTTCTCTCATTAAAATGCGCGCGTTAGAACAACCATCTATCCATCGGCTTGACAGCGGCTTTCGGCGTGTCCACCACCAAAGGTTCAGGCACGGTGGCCGTTTGCTCTGCTTTGGATTCAGCGGTTTTGGGCAACAGTTCCGTTACACGACGACAAAAATCCTCACCAAGTGAGCGCAGACTAAGCATCTGCTCTGCAGTCGCATCCACCTGCTTTTGCAGTTCGGCTTTCTCTTCCCAAAGTTTGGCGATTGCCTGATGCGATTGTTCCAACTGTTCGGAAAGTTCGGCATCGCGCACGGTGACGGCAGCAGCGTCTTTGCGTTCCTGCTCCAGTTGTTCCGTCACCTCGGCGACCTGTGTGGTCAACAGTTCGGTTTGTTCTTTAAGTTGCTCGACCTCTTGTGTCAGGCGCTCGTTTTCGCGGACGGCTTCTTGCTGCACGGTCGCCTCGGCCAGTTGCTTTTGCAGGTCTTCAATCTGCTCTTGCAACGCCGATTCCCGTTGCGAATGCTCTGCCAATACCGCATCCACATACGCGAGAACATCTTCTTTGCAAAATCCGCGAAACGCTGTTTTGAACATTCCGTATTCCGCCATTGTTCCACTCCCTTTCGCTTTGTGCTTTATCATTCTATCATGCCAATGCCGAAAACGCAAGCATTAATGTCAAAAGCACCGTTGGCGCTTGCCAGCGGTGCCCTTGAAGCTTAAAAGTTATTCTGCTTGTTCTGTTTGTTCTGTTGATTTTGTTTGTTCTGCTGATTCTGTTGATTCTGTTGATTTTGGTTGTTCTGTTTGTTCTGCTGATTCTGCTTATTCTGTTCGTTCTGCATAAGTCTGTTCCTCCCTATCGTTTTTGACCGGTACATAAGAGTACCAACGATAGTGTTACCGAAACAACCCAATTTATTCAGGAATGTGCCGCAATAAACGCTTGCAGCAATTCGGTATACGCTTGCTGTTCGGCTGTTACTTTCTCGGAACTGTCGCCCATGTTGCGGACACCGAAATACAACTCGCCCGGCACCGCTTCCCACGCGTCAACCGCTTGCATATCCGCCTCTTTTATAAGCGGACTGTCCTTCCAGTTCCAATAGGTTCCATCCTGACTGATGCCTGCCGTCTGCACCGAGAGCGGTGCAAAAAAGTGGGAATCGTCTTTCATCAACGGCTGCAAGGTCTCTTGATAATACGACGGATCAATGATAAACAAATAGATATCACGCGCTACAATATGCGCCGTAACTTTTTGCCGATTTGTCATTGCCATCGTGTTTGTCGGCGTCGAAGCAATGTTGAGTGCCTGAACCGACACGGCGACTTTCCCATCGCCGTTAAGATCCTTGCCGACTGCCGCAAATTCGGATTCAAGCCGCTCCGTTGCAAGTTGCGACAGCTCCTGCTGTACAACAACGCACACGGTATAGTCATACCGCGTACGGGTTGCCGCTTGTACGATAACCACCACCGCAACGATCCCCGCAAACAACGCGCACAGCGCGGGCCATTTATAGTGGTACCAAAAATTTTCCCACTTCCCTTTCGGTGTGGACGGCGGCGGTGGCGGTGGTGTATATTCCAACTCCTCTTTTTTCACCCCAACTAAGTATCGTTCTCTTGCCATGTGTACTACCTCCTTAGTTGCTGTTGTCAGTATAGCATATTTCGCGTATCCTGTAAAGAGAACAACCGCGCCGTCTCTTGAAACGGCGCGGTTGCGTGGCTCGGATCTTTGCTGATTAACGGTTGTCTACCTTAATTTTACCGCGAACGATCACCAGTACAATGTTGAAATCGTCATCCACGACCAACAGGTCAGCAAGCTTGCCTTCTTTGATCGAACCGGTTTCGTGGTCGACACGAATAGCGCGGGCAGGGTTGATGGTTGCAGACTTGATCGCCTGCTTGACCGAAACACCAAACCGCATGACATTGCAAAGTTCCTCATAAAGATTGGAGGTCGAGGCAGCAATGGTACCGTCAGCAAGCAACGCTTTGCCGTCTTTTACATATACGGTCTGGCCACCCAAATCGTATTCGCCGTCAACATGTCCCGCCGCACACATGGAGTCACTGATAATAATGGAATTATCTTCTCCGAGTTGTGCAAACGCGATGCGCAATGCCGCCGGATGAATATGGAATCCATCACAGATCATTTCTGCACGCACGCCGTATTCACGGGTCTTGTCAAATACCGCACCCACGACACCGGGGCTACGGTGAGTAAGCCCGCTTTGTGCATTGTACAGATGCGTAACATGGCGCACGCCCCACTCAATCGCGGCACACGCTTGGTCATAATCGGCAGCCGTGTGAGCAATCGACACCGGACAGATCGGTTGAATCTGTTGGACAAACTCTTCTGCTCCGTCACATTCCGGTGCAATATCAACTACCTTGATAATGCCGCCGCAATCCTCGTATAACCGTTTGAATTCTTCAGCATCGGGATTGCGCACATACGCGCCGTTCTGCGCGCCCTTCTTGGACATGGCGATATACGGCCCTTCCATGTTGATGCCCTGAATATACGCGCCGTTTACCGTTAAGCGGCAATCTGCCACATTTCGAAAAATGCGCTGTAATTCGTCAAAAGACAGTGTCATGGATGTCGGGCAAAAGGAGGTAATACCGCGCTTGACCAAGCAATCCGACATTGCTTGCAACGCTTCCTCTGTCGCCTCACCCGTATCATGCCCCGCGCAACCGTGAATATGCATATCAATAAGGCCGGGCAACACGGTATATCCTGCCAAATCCAATACGGTATCGCCCGTCGTGCGGTCGTCTATTGCCGCAATACGCTCACCCGCAATGGTAATGTTTTGTTGAACGGTTTCAAATTTGTCATTATAAATCGTGGCGTTTTTTAATAACATGATATCACTTCCGCTTATTCCGTTGTGGCAACATCGCTGACATACAAGGTTACCGTATCACCGTACTCAATCTTAGAGCCCGCTTTCGGCGAAGAACGCTCGACGAGACCTTTGTCCAATGAGGATACCTGCAACAGCAAACTGTCTGTCACATTGTATCCGAGCGCCTCCAGATACAGTCTCGCGTGTTCCTCTTTCCAGCCCGTCAGATCCGGCATAACGCCCATCGACGGACCGGCACTGATAACCACCGAGATCACCGTGCCGCGGTCCACTTTTTCGTTCGCTGCGGGTGACTGCGAGATAATCTTCCCTTTGGCAACCGTACTGCTGTACTCATAGCCTTTGAGCTCAACGGTCATATCCCCTGACAGTTTAGCGTTCTTGACCTGTGCGTAGAATCGGCCTTGCAGATTTTCCACCGCAAACAACGCTTCGCCTGTGGGGGTGGGGACAAATTCCGTAGTGGTCGTGGGTGCCATGGTCAGCGGTTCCTGCGTGGTGGTCGTGACTACAGGCTCGTCGCCGATATTTAACACACCCAAGCTGTTAAGCACCAACACCATCACCACAGCCAATGCCGCAAATGCCGCAACGAAAATAATCCACAAATATTTGGCGCCGCCTTTTTTCGGTGCATCTTCTTCCTCATCGTCCTCATGAATGAGCGCCGCAACGGCAGAGGTAGCGGTCATTTCGTCCAGTAACTGCTGAACGGTTTGTGTGCGGCGTTGCGGATGCACGCGGAGCGCACGGATAAGACTTTCTTTCACATGAGCGGGCGTCTTATCCGCAACCTCCGCGGGCATCATCAGGTCGTCTGCCTTTTTGCCGCGTTGTACCGCGTCGGTCGGATGCCGACCGGTTAAGGCAAAAAACATCGAAGCCGCTACACCGTACACATCCGACGCGGGGGTACAGTCGGCGCCTTCTTCATATTGTTCGGGTGCCGCGTATCCCGTGATGAGATTGGGTTTGCAATCGGTATTCACCGTGCGTGTTTCGGGAATAGCAAAATTTTTAAGGCGCAGATTCCCCTCAACATCCACCAAAATATTTTTGGGGCTGATGCCCAGATGCAACAGTCCCGCAGCGTGGATAGTGGACAGTGCCGATAACAACGGTAAGAATAACCGTCTGGTTTCTTCAAACGATATACGGCCGCCCTTTGCTGCCACATATTTTTCCAAGCTTTTGCCTTCGCAAAACTCGGTCACCGTGTAGGCGGTGCCGTTTTCTTCAAAAATATCGTACGACGGCACGATCACCAATACATCCCGCAAACGGGCAACGGTACGCGCTACCGATAAAAACTTCGTGCGGTAAGCGGCAAAAACGGTTTCGCACCCGTCAGCGGGAAGAAGAGCGCCACCCGATTGCCGCGTACATAAGGTTGCAGGGAAAAATTCCCGCAGGGTGATAACACAGTCCTCCTGTTTATCGTAACCAATGTATACCGCGGCATCACCACCGATTTCCAACACCCGACCGACAAGATACCGCCCGCCGAGCAATGTGCGAATGCGCAAATATTCCGGCGGATTCACCCCGCTCGCGGGGTATCCGCAATGCGCACATTTCGTTTGGTCCTCTTCAAGCGGGTGCATACACCCCATACACATCATGTTGGTTGCCATGGTTACTCTCCTTTCAAGGATTGCTTGAGTTTCTGCTGACGAATGTCTTTGCCGACACACACAAGCGGCTCAAACAAGCCCGTCACACGCGAAGCAATTTGTTCGCCGTAACGGTCGGTCAATTGCTTTTGATTCAAATTGGTGCTGATGATGGTAGGCTTTTCCGCCATCAACCGCCCATTGATGATATTATACAGCGCAGATGTGTAAAAAGAACCGGAAAATTCCGTTCCGACATCGTCCAAAATCAACAGATCGCATTCAAGCAACACATCCTCCGTGTTTCCTTCTGCTCTGCCGAAATGCTCGCGTTCCATGCGATGTAACAGTTGTTGTATGGGGCCGTACACCACCGAATAGCCCTTCGATAACACCTCCCCGGCAATCGCCAGCGATAAGTGCGTCTTGCCGACGCCGGTAGGCCCGCTCAAAAGCAAGTTGTCATCCCGCCCGTCAAAATTGCGGGCATAAGCACGACAATATTCAATTACCTGCCGCATTTTTGCACGCGGCGCAATACCCGTACGGCTGTCCGCCCGCGTAGAATAATAATTCAGCGACAAATCCTCAAAAGAGGTCGGCCGCATGGCAGACAGCTCCGAAAGTTCCATACAGGCATATTCTCGCATGAGTTGGTCCAGACAAGTGCACGGTTTACCGTTCGCAAAGCCCGTATCCTCACACAAATGACAGGTGTACTGCGGCTCAAAATTAAGTGCCGTTGCACCGTGTTTTTGCAACAACGCCGCCAGCTCGTCCTGCAATGCCAAGTTTTCCGTTTTAATCTGTTCAACCTGCTGTTCAATATTGCCTTTATGCAAAATTGCCGTCACCACTTTGGCAGAGCTCTCCGCCATTAACCGCTCAATTTCGCGCACACGCGGTTCTTCTTGCCGCATTTTTTCGTGAAACGCCGCTGCACGCGTCATCGCCGCACCGCGCCGTTCTTTTAAGGTCGCCATTGCTTTGTCATAGATATCTCGTTTATACATACGGCGACTCACCTCTTTTTCTTCTTATATACGGGCATATACTGCCCAACCATCTCTTCATATTCGGAGGGCTCCTCGGCGGGTGCCTTTGCAGGTTTCTTTCCCGACAACGCGGCTACTTTATCCGCCGTATCCGCTCCTTGGCTGTGCCAATTATCCAGCACACGGTCGATGTACCGCGTTTCGAATTTCCCCGTTTTCTCCAAGCAAATCGCGTATGCCTGCAACAGCACATCGTCACCAATCTGCCACTGGCACATCCATTTTTCTGCCGCACGCATCACCGTTGCACCGGTCAACGGTTTCGGCAATTGACAGACCGCTTGCACACGCCGAACCGCCTGTTCACAGCGTTCCATATAGCACAAATGCTCTTCCGCTGCTTGCATGGTCAAAATGCCGCGGTCAGCCCAATCCAGCGCAACTTTCTCTATGTACCGCATCGTGATGCGCTCAGACTGTGCCGCATACCCGACAACCATCAACAATACCGCGGCGGGTAATCCCACCGTATCATACAAGTACAGTAGCGTTTCCGCATCGCCGTTCGACAAGGGCCGCCCCATACGGGCACCGACCTCGGTTAACAAGCCGCCGAACTCCTCGTCCTTTTTTTGCCGACGAATGACCTCTGTCATTTGTGGTTTTATGACTTTCGGCCGTGTCGCTTTTTTGACGGGTTGCGGTGCGCTAAACTCCGTGACTGCTGTGGGTAGTTCGGACTCACCCGTTTCGTGCACAACACCTGCCAATACCCAATATTGCAACGCATCGCGACAATCGGCTGCGTTTTCGCCGATTGCCTTAGCACACGCATCGGCATCAAACTGACCGTCGTTACGGGACAGCCACAACAGCACTTTCAGTTGGACCGAGCCCGCTAACCGCAAATGTCGGTCGGCAATTTCTTCCGGTATGACAAAAACACGACGCATAAGCGTTGCATTCCATACATACTCTGTCATGTACTGTCCCTCCTTTCGGTTGTTTCGGAATCCATCACGAAGAAGTCCCACATTATTATACACAGCTTTCGACCTGAAACGCAAGCACTTTTTCATTTTTCGAACCAATAGTAAATTTTTTGAGTTGATTTTTCTTTTTAAATATGCTATCGTACTACTTGTAAGAGCAAAGGAGGTGCTTAACAATGGCTTATAAAATTTCCGATGATTGCATCAACTGCGGCGCTTGCGCCGAGGGTTGCCCCACCGAAGCGATTTCCGAGGGCGATGGCAAATATGTTATCAACCCCGAGACCTGCATCGATTGCGGCGCCTGTGCCGAGGCGTGCCCCGTTGGCGCTCCCCAGGCTGAATGATGCCGATTTCAAAGGGCTGCCGTACTGTCTCGGTACGGCAGCCTTTCGTCTTGAAAAGAGGTCGTGTACATGATTCGCACCGAACCGCTCAAAAACGGATATGTTGTGCTTACGGATGATACCTGTACATTCACAACAGACGCCGTATTACTCAGCGAATTCGCCGCCGTTCGTACCGCCAATCGCGTCTGTGATCTGGGTACGGGTTGCGGTATTATACCGTTGTGCTGGTATGCAAACGGTGTTTCACCCATAGTGGATGCCGTAGATTGCTCTGCGCGCGCCGTCACGCTCGCTCGCGCCTCCGTCGAGAAAAACGGGTTATCTGACCGTATTACCGTATACGAGCAAAATTGGCAATCTCTCACCCTCCCCGCCGCGGCTTACGATGTCGTGACCTGTAATCCGCCGTATTTTGCCGCAGGCAGCGGGAAAGTCAGTCAACATCCCGAACAGCAACGCGCGCGGCACGAAACCTCCGCCACCTTATACGATGTAATGGCAGCCGCGTATCGGTTGCTCAAGCCCCGTGGCCGTTTTTACTTTTGCCATCGTCCGGAACGCTTGTCGGATGTTGTCGTTGCGCTCCGTGAACAGGGCTTTGTCCCCAGGCGCATACAATGGGTACACGCACGACAGGATACGGCTCCGTTTGTATGGTTGTGTGAAGCCGTTAAAAACGGCCGTTCCATGCTTTCGGTATTACCCCCGCATATTCTTGAAAAGTAGGTGATTTCATGTCGGGTACACTCACACTGGTCGGCACTCCTATCGGTAATTTGGCGGATTTTTCGCCCCGCGCCGTCGAGGCACTGCAAACCTGTGATTTTATCGCCGCCGAGGATACGCGCGTATCGCTGACATTACTGAATCATTTTGGTATCCGTAAACCGCTTATCAGTTATTTTGAACATAACAAACGCGAACGCGGCGAGGTCATCTGCCGAAAAATCCAAGATGGCGAAAATGCCGTGTTGGTCACCGATGCAGGTATGCCCGCCGTTTCCGATCCCGGCGAAGATCTGGTGGCACTGTGCCATGAACGCGGGATTCCTGTCACGGTGATTCCCGGCCCTTGTGCGGGTATTGCGGCTCTCGCCGTTTCGGGATTGCCCACTGCGCGGTTTACCTTTGAGGGGTTTTTATCCGCCAATCGACGCGACAGACGCGAACAACTCGACCTCTTGCGCGCGGAACAGCGTACCATGATTTTTTATGAAGCACCGCACAAATTGCTCGGTACTTTGGAAAATCTCCTGACAGCCTTTGGCGATCGCCGTATATGTCTCGCCCGCGAACTGACCAAACTGCACGAAGAAATTGTGCGTACAACCTTATCCGAGGCGGTGGCCCGTTATCGCGAAACCCCGCCGCGCGGCGAATTTGTTTTGGTGATAGAAGGTGCCGCCCCCGCAGCAGAAGTACCGACAACGCCCGAAGAAGCGGTCAAAATCGCCCGTGCCTATCTGGCGGAAGGCTTGTCTGCTTCGGATGCGGCAAAACAAGCCGCCGCCGATACGGGTGTTAAAAAAGGTGATATTTATCGTTTGCTTACATTTGGATAAAAAAGAAAAGAGCGACCCGCTCGCCGCTCTTTACGCGCAATATACCACACTGTCTGCCGAATTTACCGACTCATAACGCAACATACAGCAACGCCAACAGTAGTTCCGTGGGTGCCCCGTTATGGCCGAGCACCAAAATGAGCAGTAACAGCAATACCCGTTCTTCATCCCCCGCCAAGAAGGAAAACCAATCCTTTTCGCGGGGTTTTTGTTCCCGTAACCCGCCTATCGGCTTTGGGGTGGGTGACTCGCACGGCGGTTTGGGCTCACAAGGCAGCTCAGGAGAAACAACCGGACACTCCCGCTCGACGGGCGGTGTCAAGGTAACACCGCGATAAATATTAACGGGATGTTCGCGCACCAAGCGTTGAGAGCGTTCGGCCATGCGTTGTACACGCCTTGCCGCTTCCTGCTGAAGCTGCATCACACCGGGATCGTTCATTCCGCTTTCCCTCCTTTTTGCAACAACGGCAGAAATTTGAGCAATTGCATCATACGCACCGAATCATCCAACCGTTTTTCGCGATCACCGTGCAAATACGGCCGCAATGCTTTGAGCAAAGTGGTATTTTCATCGTCTTTACCCATTTGTGACAACAGCGGCATTAGTTTTAAAAGCCCGTCCAGTTCCGGCACAGCAGGCGCAGACGGCGGTTGGGGTTCCGATTCTGCCTTCAAAGTATCGGGTGAAATCCCCAGTGCCGCCATCATGTTTTGAATCTTATCCATCCCGTCCGGCGAGTTTAACAGGTTGTCGAGTTTTTTCGAAAGCTCGTCATCCATGCGTATCGTTGCCTCCCGTCAGTTTTGACAAAAATGCCCGTACTTCCGGTGACGCAAGCAGTTGTTGCAACCGCGCGGGATCGCTTGCAAGCTCGCTGAATTTTTGCATATTCTGTGCCCCCGCTTTATCCGACAATGCACCAAGCCCCCCGTTTTGCACGGTCTTTGCTAACTGTTCGGGTGTCATGCCCAATCGCTTGGACGCATACCCCAACAACGCCTGTAATTGGTCCGGTGTGATCTGACTCATACGAATCCCTCCCTGTGTTATTCTTATGTCGTAAAAGGTGATACTATGTTTCGTTTGTTGGTTGTTTCCGATACTCACGGCGACCGCCGCGCCTTGCAAGCCGCCATTGACGCTCAGCCGAATGCATCATTGCTCGTACATTTGGGTGACGGTGCCGCTGATTTAACGGCAATCGGTGAATGGTGTACGGTGCGCCGTTTACAGGTTGCGGGAAACTGTGATTTTTCCGCCCCGTTTCCCGATGACGCGGAGTTTCGTTTTGGGGGACAGGTCTTTTTTGCAACACACGGTCACCGCTATGGTGTCAAACACGATTTGTATCGGTTCGCCTGTGCCGCGCGTTCCCGCGGTGCGCAGGTTGCCTTGTTTGGGCACACACATGAAGCACTCACGCTGTACGATGACGGACTGTATCTCGTCAATCCCGGTTCCCTCAGGCATGGCAGTACCTACGCGGTTATTGATATCGATTCTGCTGGCGGGATTATCCCAAACATTGTCAAACTGCGCTATTAACAGTATATGTACCCCTTAAAAAAGCGTGTATAAAAGGCAGGGCCTCTCGGCCCTGCCTTTTACAGTATATTGAGTATTTCGGTTAAGTCGGATAGTTCTTCAACTCCGCTCGGGTGCTCACTCAGTTTGCGGGTATTTAAGAAGATTGGTCGCATACCGGCGTTTTGCGCGCCCTGTATATCATTAAGAGGGTGATCACCCACATAGATGCAGTTTTCAGGCGCTACGCACAGCCGCGCCGCCGCGCGGCGGAACAACTCGGCATGCGGCTTGTGCACACCCTCTTCTCCCGATACGAGTGTAATATCGGTATATAACCGCAGTCCCGTCACATCCAGTTTACGGTTTTGTAATAACGAATTGCCGTTGGTGATGATACCGACACGGTAGCCTCGCCGCCGCAATGCGTCAAGTACCGCAAGCGTATCGGGATATAAAGCCGAGCACAGGGGAAATAAGCGGTAATACGCCCCTAAAAGCTCATCGCCGGTCACCCCGTTATCAAACGGCCACCGCTCGACAAAATCATGGAAAAAGGTTGTATAGTTCACATACCCGCCCGCGTTGGCGGCTAACAGTTCCCGGGCATATCGCTCCCGTTGTTCATCGGGGACGGCGGTCATATAACGGGCAAGTAATTGCCGCGCCACCGCCAAAAACGCTTCGGTGCGATCTTGTAAAGTGTCGTCAAAATCGAACAAAACCGCTTTTTCACCGCCTTGCCC
The DNA here is from genome assembly GCA_045595845.1 of Acutalibacteraceae bacterium. Lineage (GTDB taxonomy): Bacteria > Bacillota > Clostridia > Oscillospirales > Acutalibacteraceae > RGIG3009. The sequence goes on along the minus strand of JAZOBF010000043.1, from coordinate 14,626 downwards.
GTCAAGAATGGCGTGTGCTGTGTCCGCATCGGCAACAATCTGTGCTTTGAGCGCTTCTATATCGGTAAAGCAACGCTCATCCCGTAAAAAGCGGATTAACAACACCTGTGCCGTCTGCCCGTACAAGTCACCGTGAAAATCACGAATCCATGTTTCCGCTTGCGGTGCCGGAACGCCGCCCACCGTCGGATGAACACCGATATTTGTAACCGCTTGATACTGATGCTCACCCACGACAACCAGTGAAGCATAGACACCGTACCGCGGTACGGCATAATCGTCAGGGAACACCTGGTTAATGGTCGGAACGCCCCACCGTCGCCCGCGATGGTCACCGTTGGTAATCGGCAATTCCACCGAGAACGGTCTGCCAAGCAAGCTCATCGCCCGTGTCATATCGCCTTCTGCGACGGCGCTGCGCACGCGGGTGGAACTGATGGTATCTGCGTAGCGTTGAATCTTTTCCGTTACCACCACTTGAATACCGAGCGGTTCACAGAAAGCACAAAGGGTATCAACCGTTCCGACACCGTTTTTCCCAAACCGATAATTGTATCCGCAACACACCACGCTTGCCTGTAACAGCTCACACAAAATTTCGCGTACAAACCGCTCGGGTGATAAGTCCCGAACCGCTTCAAACGGCATTTCAATCCATTCATCAATACCAAGCGTTTCGAGCAACTGTTTTTCGCGTTCGGGTGTGAGCAAACGGCCGCTTTCGCACTTAGGCACCCCTGTCATGCACAACGCCGCCGCTGTCAGGATCGCGCCGTCGTCATCGGTCACGCCGCACGCCGACGAAAGTACCGCTCGATGTCCGATATGTAACCCGTCAAATACGCCCAGCGCCACGGCACGCCGTACTGTCGGCAGACAATGCCGTTGGTCCCATGTGTACCGCCTGATTGACACCGCAACCCCCCCTTTTTTGCACAGTATACCACACTTATAAAAAAAAGCAAAACTTGTTTTGAAAAAATACACAGAAAGTACACATTTCGCATTTATGATTAATCTTGTCTAAGTATATCCAAAGGAGGAGTCCCACAATATGATTACAGTGCAAAACCTGACCAAGCGATACGGCTCGCACCTCGCGGTGGATAATATCAGCTTTCAGGTGAATGAAGGTGAGATTTTAGGGTTTCTCGGACCAAACGGTGCGGGAAAATCCACGACCATGAATATCCTCACCGGATATCTGTCTTCCACCGAAGGAACCGTATCCATAAACGGATATGACATTTTGGAAGAACCCAACGAAGCAAAAGCCAACATCGGTTACCTGCCCGAACAACCGCCGCTGTATTTGGATATGACGGTGCGCGAGTATCTGGACTTTGTGTTTGACCTGAAGCAATGTAGGTTCAATCGCAAAAAACATATTGCGGAAATCTGCCGTTTAATGCAAATCGAGCATGTATACGCCCGTCTGATTAAAAACCTGTCCAAAGGATACCGCCAACGCGTCGGGTTTGCACAAGCGCTGATCGGCAACCCGCCCGTTTTGGTGTTGGACGAGCCGACTGTCGGTCTGGATCCGAACCAGATAATTGAGATTCGCGCGTTGATTAAAAATCTGGGCAAACACCACACCGTGATTCTTTCTTCGCATATTTTGCAGGAAATTGAGGCGGTCTGCGACCGCATCATTATCATCAACGAGGGCAAGATCGTTGCCGACGATACCGCCGCCGCGCTTTCGGAAAAATATTCGTCCGACCGCCGTTTGATGGTGCGCGTTGCCGGTGACGAGAAGCGCGTAACCGATATTTTGACACACATTGCGGGTGTAGCCGAAGTCGTGCGTTATGGCGAGAAAGAGGAGGGTGTATTTGAATATGCCCTTGAACCGCAAGACGGTGCCGATTTCCGCCGCGCATTGTTTACGGCACTCGCTAAAGAAGGCTATCCTTTGCTCGGCTTACGCTCAATGGAAATGTCTCTCGAGGAAATCTTTATTTCACTCACGCGCGAACAGCTATCCCAGCCCCGCAAAGGAGGTAAGAAAAAATGAGTGCGATTTTCAAGCGTGAATTCAAGACCTATTTCACATCCCCTATCGGCTATGTCGTACTGGCCATGATTTTCGGCTTAAGCGGCTATTATTTCTTTATGTATAACCTGGCGAGCGGGTATGCGGATCTGTCATATGTGTTCAGTTCCGTACTCACTTTCTTAATGCTGCTCGTATTACCCGTTCTGACCATGCGGTTGATGAGTGATGACAAGCGCCAAAAAACCGACCAAGCGTTGCTGACAGCGCCTGTCAGTTTGACCGGTATCGTGCTCGGGAAATTCTTCGCAGCGGTGTTGTTGTTTACCATCGGCATTTCCATTATGCTGGTATTTGCCCTCATCATCGCCACGCAAGTCACTCCCGATTGGCTGGTGATTTTGGGCAACTTCTTCGGTCTTATGTTGCTCGGCAGTATGATTATTGCCATCGGTCTGTTGATTTCCTGCCTGACCGAAAGTCAATTCGTGGCAGCGCTCGGCACATTCCTTGCCTCATTTGCCCTCTTGATGATCGATAGTGTCAGCTCCATATTACCCAACAGTACGGTAGCGGTTGCCGTCACCGATTTCTTATCGGTATCTCAACGGTATGCCAATTTCACCAGTGGTTTAATGCAGTACGATGACATTATCTTTTTTGTCAGCATAACCGCCCTGTTCCTGTTTTTCACCGTTCGCGTTCTGGAACGGAAGCGTTGGAACTGATGAGAGGAGGTACTACACAATGAGTAATTTTGACGATATGAAAACGACTCCCGACGAAACGGAAGTCACCGAGCCTGTTAAAAAGCAGAAAAAATCACTTTTAAAGCTCCCCCAACTCAACTGGCGTTCCAACCGAAAACTGCGATTGGGTGCCACCGCCACCGCCATTACGGTCGTGATCGCGGCGGTTGTTGTGTTATTTAATGTCGTGTGCGGCATTTTAGCAGACCGTTTCCCGTGGACACTGGACCTTACCGCCGATCAGACTTATTCCCTTTCGGAAGACAGCCGCGCATTGGCGGAATCCGTGTCGCTCGACGTGGAGATTGTTGCCCTTGCCGGCGAAGAGTATTTTTCCGCACCCAACACAGGGGCTGAGGAATACGACACCATCTTCCGTCAGTTCTACCTGTTCACCAAAGAATACGGGACTATCAGCGGCGGAAAAATCAAGACATCCTATGTTGATTTGGAAAAGAATCCCACCTACTCGTCCTCGTATCAAGAAAAATACGAAGCGACGAGCGGTGACATTCTGTTTTTATGCGGCAATCAATACCGCAAAATCTCGCTGGATGACCTTTTGCAAACCGATATGGATTATTCCTACAATTACACGGTCACTTCGCTGGTTGAGCAAAAACTTGCTGCAAACATCGGCAGCGTTTGCGGCGGTAAAACCGTCACCGTCACCTTTTTAACCGGTCACGGCGAAAGCGAAGATGCCATTGCCTCGTTAAAAAGCCTGTACGAATTGAACGGGTATTTTACCCAGACACTGGACCTGTCAACGGCGAGCACTATCAACGATACCACCGGTGCACTCGTAATCGCCGGTCCCGTCAAAGACTATACCGTTGACGAAATTAAACGCTTACGCGACTGGTTGCATAACGACGGCAAACTGGAACGCAATCTGTTTGTGTTTGTCAACTTTGCCGGCACCTGCCCGAACCTATACGATTTCCTGTCGGCGGATTACGGCATCACGGTCACTTCGAACCTTATTATGGAAACCGATTCCAACAATTATCAAATGGGATATTACGGCCCGTATATGCCGTTGACGACTATTACGGCAACCACGCTTACCTCGTCGGTTGCCGATCAAAAAGTCCTCATGCCGCTGACCGTCCAGTTGCTCACCGACAAAAGCACCGATGATGACACGGAGAACTTGACGAACCACACCGTGATTGCCTTTCCCGAAAGCAGTCGTCTGACCGCAAGTGCCGATTTGCTGTCGGGGGACAGCGCCGAAGAGATTGTGCAGACCAAAGCCGACTCTTACCCCATCATCGGCATGGCGTATGCCCGTGAACGCGCTTCCGTGAACAATGAAACCGTTGAAAACTTCATTGTAGTCAGCGGTAGTTTGGAGTTTGCTAATTATGTAACCGCCTCTCAATATGAAAACGAAGGGCTGGTTATTGAACCCTTGCGCACGATGTGCAACATCGGTAATACCGTCACCATCTCCGGAAAAGATCTTTCGGGAGAGACTCTTCCGTTTTCGACCATGGTCGCTCAGGTCCTCGGTTTGGGCGTGTTTACATTCGGCATTCCGGCGGTATTGATTATCGTCTGTCTGGTTGTCTTCTTTAAGAGGAGGCATTTATGAGTAAGCGCATGACAAAACGCACCCGCTCGCTCCTATACGCCGTCATCGCGTTGGCGGCGGTTGGGGTGTTGTTGGTGGGGTTGCTGCTGTTGCTTCCCCCGTTAACAGAGGATTCCGACGATGAAAATCCCGTTGATGAATCCGTGGTACTGCTGGATAAAACGGCAGACGGAAACGTTACCCTATCGTCGGCGGTGATTTCCCTTTCGGATGCTTCACACACCATTTCGCGTACCGAAGACGATTTGTATACCCTAAAGGGATATGAGGATTTGCCGTTGGATCAGGCTGTATTTGAAACCGTGGCAGAATCCCTGCTCAACATTACCGCCACTCGCTTGGTGGTGGAAAATCCGCAAACCCCCGCCGATTTCGGGTTGGGAAAAGCCGATAGCGGTATTACCGTTTCGGTTTCCTATTCCGATGACACCACCTTTTCTTTTGAGATCGGCGATTTAGCGCCGTCCGAAGAAGGGTACTATTTCCGGGAGGCAGGTAAAACGGCGATTTACCTGATGGACACCACTTTTTGCCAAGTGCTGGCATACCAACCCGTACAATACCTCGTTCGGATGCCCATTGTTGCTCCCACCGCAGAAAACAGCACCGATACCGTGGTGATACGCGATGTCACCTTGTCCGGTACGGTTCGTTCAGAGCCTATTTTCTTCCAAATAGCAGAGAAACCTGAAAACGAAGAAGAAAACATGGTGCTCTCAGGTTATGCGATACAGAAGCCGCATTTTCATGCGGTGGATTCCAACAGTCCGCTGATTACCTACACCAACTTTACCTTATTATCCGCTTTGGATGTTGTGGCACTACGGCCGACCGCTTCGGATCTGTCTGCTTACGGTCTGTCGAATCCATATTCGGTGTGCACCCTCAACCTGTCGCTTCAACGCACCACCGAAACGGAAATTGCCGACGGTGAAGTGCAGTCCGAGATCTCTTATCACAGCACCTTTAAGTACACCATCAAGCTTGGCAAGACCGACAAGGACGGTAACTATTACGGCGTGGTGTATCAGCAAAACACCATGATCCCCCTCGTTTATCGGTTTGAACCGAGTGCGGTCGCCGACTGGGTAGATGCGCAGTACGAAGACATCGCAGATAACATGTTGTATTTCCAATACATTACGAATCTGGATTCCGTTACCATTGTCGACGACGGTGACACCAAAACCTTTACACTCAAGCATTTCCCCGGTGAAGAAGACAGTGACAACGCGCTTACCGTAACAGCAAACGGCAAAACTTACAGCACTCCTGATTTCCGCACGCTGTATGAATCGCTGCTGTCGCTGTACCGCGCGGGACAAACCAACGAAAACCCGATCGGGACACCGATACTCACCTTGGAATTTACCCCCATGAAACAACACGGCAATCCTACCCGTATCCGTATTTACGAATACACGGCGGGACATTGTATTGCCGTTCACAATTCCGGTGAAAAGCACTTGATAGCAGCGCGCGATGTGCAAAATGTGCAAAATCTATATCATAAATTTATTGCCGGTGAACCACTACCTGAATAAAATAAAAAAACCGCCGCGAAAGGAGTTCAATCCTTCGCGGCGGCTTTTTGTTGCCCGATTTCATAGAGTACCGCTTCGTACGGCAACCCCCATACCCGATGCCGCCGTTTCTTATCTCCAAAGCTGCGCACCGTTACGGTGCAAGTGCCGCGGTGGCGCTGCCACACGCTTTGTGTCACGGTAATATGGTCCACTACTTCACGCGGCAGGTATACACGGTACAACGCAAGTCCGCGCGGATACCATACCGTCACGGCCTCATGATCGGCGCCGAACCCCGCATTGGCAAAACCAAGCAGACGAATCACCAACAACCATACCCCGAACACGGTGCATATCAGGGCGGGCGCTTTAAAGAATCCGCCCACTGCCCACGGCCATATGCTGAAAAACAACACCAGTACGGGTGCCGCCAAGTAGCGCGCGCGTGCCACCGCTTTAATCCGTCCCGCTTTAATCGGGTACTGAGGCAACAGCTGTTCCAGCCCCTCGCACAAGGTTCTGGCATCCGCCGCAGGAATCAAAACCGGTCGCGCGCCGATATCCCGCCCGTAACCCGCGGCGGTGATAATGGCAGTATACAATCCTCCCACCCGCATGAACAAGGTCTGCCGCAATTCCAATGCCGTGATTTTGTCCCGATCAATCAGTACATCGCGTCGCGTAAACAAGCCGGACACCAAGTGCAGGCGGTTTTCCTGTACGGCAGCATAAAACCCCACATATCGTAAGAAAATATTGAGTGCCGCAACACCCCACCCAATAATCAAAATATTGCCCAGTATGCGCAACGCTGACGGTATTTCAGCCGCCAACAATTGTTGCACAAATCCGATGGCATCGGCGCGCTCACCAAGTAGGTTCCCCAGCTGGCGCAACACGGGAACCGCCGTGAGCAATCCCACCGCCGCATTAGAGCCGGTCACTGCCGTGACGATCACCGGCCATAATTTAGCGCGAAATCGCTGTCGCGGTTGATCGCTGAGCGAAAACAGATTCTGCACTTGCCGCACAGATAAATACAACACCGCATCGGTGCGTCGCCGTAATCCCGCCGTATTGACACGCACACGGCACCCGCGACACAACGCAAGAAACGGCGAGCGCTCAATTTCCACCGAAGCGGCATTTTCGGCATCAATATGCAACGAATGACGGGCAAATAAGCCTTGCCGTACACCAATGCTGTGAAATCCCGCATGAGAACGCCCCACGCGATAGCGGGCGCCCCACCATTTTTCCACCGAATAACCGATTAGTACCGCGCACAACGCCACTTCCCGTATCACTTCCCGCAGGTCACGATTCGGCATGAGCAAACGCACAGCCGATACCAGCAACAACGGCCACCACCGCCGTACATCGTATACAATATAGGTTCCATACGGTCGTTGCTCCATCAACATTCCTCCAACCGTCCGGCAAGCCGCCTCGCCGTTTTTTCGTCCAATAACGGAATATACACACTCCCGCCCGCGAATCGCAACACCATCGTACGGCATCGAAACAGGCGATGAATCGGCAATACCCATGACTCGAATGTGCGCAACGCGCTGAGTGGTACTACCGTCTCCCGTCGCCATACGATCCCGTACCGTACATAAAGGTGTTCTTCATCCATTTTGCCATACAGGGAACCCGCCAAGCGCGGCAGATACCAAATCCAAAGCGGCACAGCAACCAGTATGGGTATCCCGCACCAAAGCGTGTCTGTCAACCATCGACATAAGCCTGTCAAAACAACCGTAACGGCAATCACAATCGTTCGCAGTACCGCCGTTGCACCCGTACCAGCACAAAAGACCATATTTGCCCTCCGTATTACCACACATTACGGTATATTTATGCCCTTTAATGCCAAAACTATGTTGCAAAGACTCGTTTTGAGGGAGAAAATCGAATGAAATACACCTTTCACGGCGGCATTGTGTTCTCTGACACGGTACAGCGTCAAAAAGAAACCGCCCTCGGCATTCCGTTTGCGCCGTTCTTTCCCTCCCGCTTACAGGTATCCTTAAGGCAAGGACATACCGAACTAAAAGCAGTCGTGGCTGTGGGTGACACGGTTCACATCGGCGATGTACTCGCCGCAGATCCTGTCGGTCAAGTGCCGCCGCTCCACTGCGGCGTGTCCGGAACCGTAGAGGCGATAGAACACTCCGCCTCTACACTCGACGGTCAACCCGCCACCGTCATCACCGTGACGAATGACAATTCTCACACCTTGGGCACCGTACTACCACCATTGACCGTACAGGCGTCGCGCGAAGCATTGCGGCAGCGTATGTACGATGCGGGACTCGTCGGCATGGGCGGTGCGGGGTTCCCCACACACCGCAAATACGCGGGAAACGGCATACGGCATCTGTTAATAAACGGCTGTGAATGCGAACCGTATTTAGCAAGTGATGTGCGCGTATCCATTGAACAAGGCTTAACGGTTTCGGAAGGCATTCATCTGTTAGCCGCCGCCGCGGGCATTTCACCCCGAAAAGCGGTGTTCTGTACCGAATCCCCCGAAGCCGCCATACAGCTTTCAAAGCACGGAATCCGCACCATATTGGCGGACCGCCGCTACCCACAGGGCAGTGAACGCCAATTGATAACGGGGTTGTTGGGATGGGAAGTTCCCGAGAACCGTCATCCCTCCGATTGCGGGGTGATCGTTTCCAATGTTGCCACCGCTATCGCCATGTCGGAAGCAGCGCGCGGTCTGCCGTTGACGCACCGTTCCATCACGGTTTCAGGTGAGGTTGCGCGCCCCGTCAACCTGCTTGTACCAATCGGAACACCGTTTTCCGAACTGCTCAAAACGGTAAAACCCGTCCTGCCGCGCCGTCGATGTCATTATATAGCCGGCGGTCCGATGACCGGTACACGCATCGTGTCCCTTGACGCGGGCTTACCCAAAACCTGCGGAGGAATCACCGTCGTGCCTGCCCGACAGGAGCGGGAAAACCCCTGTATTCGTTGCGGGGGCTGTGTGCGCGTATGTCCCGCGAAACTCATGCCGTTTCGCATTGAGGCCGCCTATCTCGCGGGGGAACAGGATAACACCGCTACCGCCTGCATCTCTTGCGGTTGTTGTTCGTATATCTGCCCCGCTAAACGCCGGTTAGCCGCGCATATCGGCGCGGCGCGTAGCCAAAACTGATGCATTCGATCTCGCTAAAGAAATGAGGGAACGCTCATGACCGCGGTTGCTCCTTTTCTCCGTGCAAATCGCACAACCACATCCATTATGACCGATGTCTGCATCGCCCTCGTCCCGCCCGCTGTCGCAGCCGTGTATGTGTTCGGTTGGCAAGCCGCCGTACGGTTGGCGGTAGGCATCGGTGTCGCCTGTGTAACCGACCGCCTGTTTTCGTTTCGCCGCCCTTTTGATAAAAGCGCCCTCGTCACGGGACTGATCTTAACCCTCTCTTGTCCCGTCGGCACACCGCTTTGGCTCTTGGTGTTCGGGGTGGCAGTGGCGGTTTTTGTGATACGCGATGCGTTCGGCGGCATCGGTAATAATGTGTTTAATCCCGCGATGGCGGCACGCGCCATTATGCTGACGGTCTTCCCCGCCCAACTTAGCGGCTACGCTCTGCCCGACGCGATTTCATCTGCCACACCGCTTGCAGTCACCGGTAATACACCCACTATGTCGGCGGTACTGCCCCTGATTATCGGTACGGTGGGCGGTTCTCTCGGAGAAACATCTGCGCTGATGATCGTGCTCGGTGCGGCATGGTTATTTGCCCGCCGTGTCATTCGTTGGCAAGTGCCGTTTTTCTCACTTCTCGGTTTTTCTGCCGTTTCACTTTTAACAACGGGACATGTCGTGTTGCCGTTACTTTCGGGCAGTATTTTGTTCGGTGCCGTATACATTTTCACCGATTATACCGGCAAGCCCACTACTCCGCTCGGCGAGTGTATATTTGCGGTCGGTGTCGGTGTCACGGTGGCCCTGCTGCGCGCCTACGGGCGCTATCCTGAGGGTGTGTGCTTCGCGGTACTGATTTGGAACGGACTCACCCCTCTTATTGAAAGACTGACGGTACCCCATATTTACGGAAGGAAACAACGCTTATGAAACCACTCGGTAAAGATATTCTCTCCTTACTCATAGCCGCCGTGCTCGCAACCGGTCTTTTGTGGGGAAGCGACAGGATTACCCGTTCTCTCATCGAAAAACAAGAGAATGAGCAGACCGCCACCGTGTTTGCCGAACTTCTCCCTGCTCATCGGTTCGAGGCACTCTCCACGGCCGAAAACAAACCAATCACCGCCGCTTACCGCGCGTTTGACGAACAAAACCGTTTGCTCGGCTTTGCCGTAACGGTACGGGTAGACGGGTATGCGGGTCCCATCACCGTACACGCTGCCTTATCGGCTGATGCCTCCACCGTATACGGTATTCTCATTGGAGAACAGCGCGAAACCGTAGGCTATGGTGCAGGCATCACCGATACCGCGTTTCTGTCACAATTTCAAAACCGCACGCCTCCGTTTTCACTTACAGACGGTGACCGACTTCTGCAAGACGGTATCTACCGAGCGGCAGAAAACAGTTTCGACAGCTCCGGATTTCGTGATTTTGTGGAGGTAACCGTATCAGGACAAGAAATTACCGCCGTGAATTGGGATTCCGAGCAGAAAAACAGCGACAAAACAAAAAAAGAGTTGTCCCGCGAGGGAAACTATGTCATGAGTCAAACCGGATTACCGTGGCACGAGCAAGCGGAAATTATGGAACGAGCCTTGCTCGAAAAACAAGATCCGTCCGCGCTGGTATACCAACCGAGTACCGGAAAAACAGATGCGTATTCCGGTGCGACCATCTCGGTCGAGCCGTTTGTCCGCTTATCCGCTGCTGCACTTTCTAAAGCCGTCAAAAGCGGCACCGCCGCGGTGGACGGTGTCAGCGGTGCCACCACCTCCTCCATGGCGGTCATCAACGCGGTCAACACGGCCGCTACTTTTGTGAAAAATATTGTGGGGTGATACCATGTCCCCGTCTCCCAACCTACACGGTCTGCTCCTGTGTGCCGCAGTCCTTTCATGCACAACCGTATCGGATGCGTTGATACTGCTGATACTGTTGCCCATACAACTGTTGGTGTGTTTGCTGTTTGCGGTGGTGCTGTCCCGTCTGCACCTCTCCACACAAACAATATGGATATTCGCCATGGGAAGCGGTATAACACTCTTACGTTTAACCGCCTTGACACCCTATCCCACAGAAATTACCCTGCTGGCCATGGCCGCTTTTTTGTTGTGCGGTGCGCTCGCACCGTCACTTATCTCATCGCCCCCGCCTCCTGCCACGCTGTGGCGTACTGCCGCGGTCATGTTGCTCATCGGCATCATACGGGAACTGCTGACATACGGAACGATAGGCGGGGTAACGCTCATCACCCCGCTTCCCGTCACATCCGAACCCGTCGGTGCTTTCTTGCTCGCCGCCTGTTTATTATGGTTGTTCCGCTTATCCGTCCCCGTCACGGGGGCGTCAGATTGCCATATCAGCAATACCGTGTGGCTGACGCTTGCCGTGTGTTCGGCAAAGGCATTGACGGTGGCATTTTTGCCGTCTCTCACCGATGCCTGGGTAATGGGGATTACGGTGCTTACCACCGCGCTCTTGTCACAAGCAGAACCGCTTCGTACAGCATGGGCACCGCTGACACCGGTCATCGCCATACCGGTGTCTGACGGATGGTGGCACGCGCTGACCGCCGCCGCCGTAACCGCTCTGGTTTTGTCGGTTGCCGCGTTGTTCGAGGAACGCTTTCGTCGCGTACCCATTGCCCGCTCGTTTTCCGGCGGTCCCGCCGCACTTACCCTTGCGGCAGTAAGTTTGTGTGTGATTTCATCTTTTTAAAAATTTTTCTTTACAACTGCGTTTTTCTGTGATATACTACGATGGCACGCGAATGTGCACATCCCTTATCCGGATTGCGGAGTATGCCCATACATCGGGACGCACCGTTTCCCTTTCTGGATTTGCGGAAATATAAAAAGAGGTGTAAAACCATGTTAGCAAACGAAAAAACCGAAATCATGCAACAGTATGCCACCCATGAGGGTGACACGGGTTCTCCCGAAGTCCAGATCGCGGTCCTGACTCGCCGCATCAACGATTTGACCGAGCACTTGAAAGAGCACAAGAAAGACCACCACTCCCGTCGCGGTCTTTTGAAAATGGTCGGTCGTCGCCGTGGCCTCCTCAACTATTTGATGAAGAAGGACATTAACCGCTACCGCGCTATCGTCGAGAAACTCGGTTTGCGTAAATAAGGCTTCCCTGAGGCAGGTGAGCAACACGCTCTCCTGCCTCAACCTGCTTTTACTCCCTTGTCTGAATCGGTGTGCGGGCGTGTGATTTTTTAGCAGTGAAACGGGTGCTTTCACGATAAAGCATTGGTTTTATTGCTAAAAATCCATCCGCATACCGTTTAGAAAATATAGTATAAACGGAGGAATGTAACATGTTCGAAAACTATCGTGTATTCGAAACCACCCTTGCCGGCCGTCCTTTGAAGGTCGAAACCGGTAAAATGGCTCAGCTGTCCGGCGGTTCTTGCATGGTGCGCTACGGCGACACCTCGATTTTGTGCAACGTCACCGCTTCCGCAAAGCCCCGTGACGGCGTGGACTTTTTCCCGCTGTCCGTGGATTACGAAGAAAAGTTGTACGCGGTCGGTCATATTCCCGGCTCGTTCCAACGCCGTGAGGGCCGCCCCACTGAAAAGGCGATTTTAACCTCTCGCGTTATCGACCGCCCCATCCGTCCCCTGTTCCCGAAAGATATGCGCAACGATGTTTCCATCGTTTGCACCGTGATGTCGGTTGATCCCGATTGCCCGCCGGAAACTACCGCGATGATTGGTGCGTCCATCGCCATCTCCATCTCGGACATCCCGTGGGACGGTCCGATTTCGGGTGTTGTGGTCGGCTTGGTTGACGGCGAATATGTCATCAACCCCACCGCCGAACAGGAAAAGAAATCCGAAATGCATGTCACCGTTGCGTCCACCGCCGATTTGGTTGCCATGATCGAAGCGGGCGCCAACGAAGTAGACAACGATACTATGTTTGAAGGTATCATGAAAGGCCACGAAGCAAACCAACAGATTGTGGAATTTATCAAAGGCATTCAGGCGGAAATCGGCAAGCCGAAGTTCGCATTTGAATCCAACGATCCCGATCCGGAAATGTTCGAAGCAATCAAAGAGTTTGCCATCGAAGATGTCCGCTATGCATTGGACACCGACGATAAACTCATCCGTGACGAGCGGTTACTGCCCGTGTATGACAAAGTGCACGAGAAGTTTGACGAAGTCTATCCCGAGCAAATTGCTAAGATTGACGAGTGTATGTATAAGCTGCAGAAATATGTCGTGCGCCGCTGGTTGCTGGATGACGGCAAGCGTGTAGACGGTCGTGGTATCGATGAGATCCGCCCGCTCGCTGCTGAAGTCGACCTCCTCCCCCGCGTACACGGTTCGGGTATGTTCACCCGCGGTCAGACGCAGGTTCTCACCACCGTTACGCTTGGCAATGCGGACGATGCACAGCTGCTCGACGGTCTGGATGACGAGACAGAGAAGCGCTATATGCATCACTACAACTTCCCGTCCTACTCGGTGGGTGAAACAAAGCCCTCCCGCGGTCCCGGCCGTCGTGAAATCGGTCACGGTGCGCTCGCAGAACGCGCCCTCGTACCGGTGCTTCCCAGCAAGGAGGAGTTCCCCTACACCATGCGTTTGGTGTCCGAGGTTCTCTCCTCAAACGGTTCGACTTCTCAAGCTTCCATTTGCGGCTCGACACTCGCGTTGATGGCCGCAGGTGTACCGATCAAAGCGCCGGTTGCGGGTATCTCTTGCGGTCTTGTGACCGAGGGTGACCGTTTCATGACCATGGTCGACATTCAAGGTGTCGAAGACTTCTTCGGTGATATGGACTTTAAAGTCGGCGGTACGCATAAAGGTATCACCGCCATTCAAATGGACCTTAAAGTACACGGTCTGACTCCCGCTATCATCAAAGAGGCGCTTGAAAAGACCTATAAAGCTCGCTTGTATATTCTCGATGAGATCATGCTCAAAGCGATTCCCGCTGTGCGTGAGGAACTCTCACCGTGGGCTCCGAAAATGCTCTCCACCAAAATTGATGTGGATAAGATCCGCGAAGTTATCGGTAAGGGCGGCTCGGTCATTCAGAAGATCCAGGCGGACTGCAACTGCGATATCACCATCGAGGAAGACGGCTCCGTATTCATCGCCGCTGTCAATACCGAAAATGCGAAGCAGGCTCTCGCCATTATCGAAACCATTGCCAAAGATCCCGAGATCGGCGCCATCTACAAAGGCCGCGTAACCCGTCTGATGGCGTTCGGCGCGTTTGTGGAAATCGCCCCCGGTAAGGAGGGTCTGGTCCACATCAGCAAGCTGGATGTAAAACGCGTTGAGAAAGTGGAAGATATCGTCACCGTGGGTGATGAGATCCTCGTCAAGGTCGTGGAGATCGACGAGCAAGGCCGTATCAACCTGTCCCGCCGCGATGCGCTCGTACAGGTCGAAGGCTTGACGGTTGAGGAATCCGATGAGGAGCCCCGCCGTCCCGCCGCCCGTCAGGGTGGTTTCCGCCGCCGTGACAACCGCCGCCGCGACGACTGATTTATTAAAATGGTAAGCACACGATGCCGTTTGGCATCGGGTGCTTTTTTACGGTTTTCGAAGCAAAT
>JAZOBF010000042.1:0-38155 GCA_045595845.1 Acutalibacteraceae bacterium | reverse complement strand
AGAGGAGTAAAGTCCTCTCGCGGCTTTTATAAATACGATTATTTTGTCAGCTCGTGCAAGCAATTGGGGCAGATATTGCGTCCTTTAAAAGAGATAACATCTTTTGCGTCTCCGCAGAAAACACAAGACGGCTGATACTTTTTGAGAATCACCATATCAGACTCGACAAAAATTTCCACCGGATCTTTTTCTCCGATTTGTAATGTACGACGCAATTCTACCGGTAGCACGATGCGCCCGAGATCATCCAATTTCCGAACAATACCGGTTGATTTCATATACGATCACCCCACAATTTAATAGTTAAAGACTACCATATTTTGAAAAATATGTCAATAGTTGGAATTTTTTGGGCAAAAGCGGCGGTTTTGGTCGTAAAATACAAAGAATTCTATTGAATCATACCTTGGGAAATGATAATATAATCATGTATGTGCTGAAGAAAGGAACTGCCGTATGAGTTGCAAGCGTTGGACATTTTTACAAGTGGATAAGGACATCGCGAGCGACTTGTCGGCGGCGTGCGGATTGGATCCGTTATTGTGTTTGCTGATGACGGGGCGCGGTATTACCGACGCGGAATCCGCCATGGATTTTCTGGCGGGTAACGAGTTGCAGAGTGATCCGTTTATGTTCGCTGACATGGATGCCGCTGTGGAACGCGTACAACGCGCGATTGATGAGGGCGAGAGCATCATGGTATACGGCGACTACGATGCTGACGGGATTACCGCCACCGTATTGTTGTATTCCTATCTCAAAAGCAAAGGCGCGCGCGTGGCCTATCGCCTGCCGAGCCGCGACGGCGAGGGCTACGGTCTGCATTGTGAGAGTATTGAGGAAATGGCACAGCAGGGCGTGCAACTGATTATTACGGTGGATAACGGTATTTCCGCTGTAGACGAAGTGGATTTTGCGATAGAGTGCGGAATAGAT
Organism: Acutalibacteraceae bacterium; assembly: GCA_045595845.1. Taxonomy (GTDB): domain Bacteria; phylum Bacillota; class Clostridia; order Oscillospirales; family Acutalibacteraceae; genus RGIG3009. The sequence goes on along the minus strand of JAZOBF010000042.1, from coordinate 37,219 downwards.
GTGGTGATAACCGATCATCATCAACCACAAAACGAGTTACCGAATGCGGTTGCCGTTGTTGATCCGCATCGCCGTGATTGCCCGAGTGAATTTAAAGAGTTTGCCGGCGTGGGCGTGGTGTTTGAGCTGGTATGTGCCTTGGAGGGCGATCCCGACTGGGTGATACGCGAGTATGGGGATCTTGTCGCATTGGGAACATTGGCGGATGTGATGCCGCTTCGACAGGATAACCGTGTTTTGGTTCGTCGCGGATTACAGCGCATCAATGCCGAGAACCGAGTAGGACTGAGATTATTGCGTGAACATGCGGGGGTAGCGGGTACAAAACAGACCGCGACTTCGGTAGCATTTACGCTGGCACCGCGTATCAATGCCGCCGGTCGTATGGGAGATCCGTCGCTTGCGGCGGCGTTGTTACTCAGTGAAAATGCAGAAGAAGCCGACTGCTTGGCGGGCGAGATCTGTGAAAAGAACCGAGAACGGCAGGAAACCGAAACGGTCATTCTGTCCACGTTGCTTGAGCAGTTATATGCGGCACCCCAGCGGACCGCACAACGCGTGCTCGTGGTGTGGGGTGAGAGCTTGCATCACGGGGTGTTGGGCATTTTGGCATCGCGCTTGCAGGAACGGTACGGGCGTCCGTGCGTGGTATTGTCGGTAGATGACGGTATTGCCCGCGGCTCCGGTCGCAGTCTCAAAGGATTTTCGTTATTTGATGCGTTACAGGCGTGTGATGACTGCTTGCTCGGTTACGGCGGGCACGAATTGGCGGCCGGCGTGACCTTAGAAGCGGCACGGTTAGAAGAATTTTCCGAAAAGATCAATGCGTATGCGGCGTCGGTCGCACCGATGATGCCGATACCGGAGATTTGCATGGATTGCCGCCTCAAACCGGATCAGATCAAGCCGGAGTTACTTAACTGCCTCCAAACACTCGAACCGTTTGGTGCGGGGAATCCGTCCCCGATATTCGGGTTATATCGCATGACATTGGACGGTATTGAAGCGGTGGGCGGCGGCAAACACTTGCGCCTTACCTTGAGCCGCGACGGCGTACGGATAACGGCGATGAAGTTTTCTACCACGCTCGAGCAATTTCCTTTTGCGGTTTCGGATATACTGAATTTGTCGGTTGCGCTTGACCGAAACGAATATCGCGGCAGCGTCAATGTGTCCATTATCGTGCGTGATGTGCGATATGCGGATATGGATCAAGAAAAGGTGCTGCATACTTTAAAGCGGTATGAAGCGGTTTTGCGTCGCGAACGCTTGTCGGAACCGATATTGCCGGACCGTGATTGTGCCATAGCGGTATACCGCTTTTTACAAAAGCACCCGTATCGCGGCACGGTAGAGGGGTTACTGTACGCGCTGGGAAAAGCACCGTTTACCGATACGGATGTACTGGTATCGCTGACCTTGCTTTCGGAGGCGGGTTTAATTGATTGGCAGAATACCGGTGATGCCGTTTATGCAGCACTCAAACCCGTCGACGGGAAATTTGATTTGATGCGCACCGAAACGGCGCGTTACTTATTGGGACAGGAGGGGTGATCGTGGAAGAAAAGATGGTAATGTACAAGGATGAGGCGATTGCCGCCTTACACAAAGCGATTGCCGAGAGTGAAAAGAAATACGATAAAGACACTATTGACCGTGCCGTATTGATGGCATGTGAGGCACATGAAGGGCAGCTTCGGTATGCGGGCGGTGACTATGTGTGCCATCCGTTACAGGTGGCGTGTATTCTCATTGAGCTCGGCATGGATAACCAAACCATTGTAGCGGCCATCCTGCACGATGTGGTAGAGGATACCGGCGTCGAACTGGAGGATATTCAGCGTGAGTTCGGCGCAGATGTGGCACTGTTGGTGGACGGTGTTACCAAGATTACGCAAATGCCGTTTTCCACCAAAGAAGAAGAACAGGCGGAAAATGTCCGCAAAATGCTGTTGGCGATGTCACAGGATATTCGTGTTATTATCATCAAATTAGCGGATCGTTTGCACAATATGCGTACCAGCTCCGGTTGGTATCCGCAAAAACAGCGTGATAAAGCGAAAGAAACATTGGATATTTATGCGCCGATCGCGCACCGCCTTGGTATTCGTGCGATTAAAGAGGAACTGGAAGATATTTCGTTGCATCTGCTGGATCCTATGGGCTGCGAGGAGATTGAAAAGAATTTAAGTATGCAGAGCGGCGAACGCACCGTGTTCTTGGAGACTATTCAAGAGCAGTTGCGTACAAAACTGGCGGAATACGGGCTTCAGCCATACCTGTGCGGGCGTCTCAAAAGTATTGCGGGTATTTACCGCAAAATGTATATGCAAGACCGCGCTTTTGACGAAATCTACGATATATACGCGGTGCGGATTATCGTGGATACCGTTAACGACTGCTACAATGCATTAGGTATCGTGCACGACCTGTTCCATCCGATTCCCAATCGTTTCAAAGATTACATTTCTACACCTAAGGCGAATATGTATCAGTCGTTGCACACCACCGTCATCAGTCATGAAAAGATTGCGTTTGAGGTGCAGATCCGCACATGGGAAATGCACCAAACGGCGGAGTACGGCATTGCGGCGCACTGGAAATATAAACTGGGCATTCAAAAGAAAGACCGTTTAGAAGATAAGATTGCGTGGGTACGCCAGTTCATTGAAAATCAAAAAGATGTGGACGATGCGGAGGATATTGTACGGTCCATTAAAACCGACCTGTCCTCCGATGATGTGTTTGTGTTCTCGCCCCGTGGCCGTGTTGTCAGTTTGCCGCGCGGCTCTACGGTTATTGACTTTGCGTACGCCATTCATTCCGAGGTGGGCAACCGCATGGTCGGCGCCAAGGTGGACGGACGCATCGTATCCATTGATTACGAAGTCAAGACGGGCGAAGTGGTGGAGATTCTGACTACTTCTGCGCCAAACCACGGTCCCAGTCGCGACTGGTTACAACTTGTCAAGACCAGTGAGGCGCGCAACAAAATCCGCTCCTGGTATAAGCGAGAACGCCGCGAGGAGAATATCCAGCAAGGGCGTGAAGAATTCGAGCGGGAGATGGCGCGCAACTTCATTCGCCTGTCGGGTGAAGATTTGGAAGATTTTCTGAATACACAGGCCAAGCGCCAGCACTGTGACAGTGTTGATGACTTCTACGCGGCAATCGGTTACGGCGGTATTTTACTGTCGCGTCTGGTTCCCCGTATGAAAGAGGATGCCGCTAAATACGCGCGCACCGAACCTGTAACCGTACAAAGCATTGTGGCGGCGGCAAAACCGCATCGCCATCATAACGGCGGTGTGATTATCGAAAATATGGATAACTGTCTGGTCAAGTTTGCACGGTGTTGTAATCCCGTGCCGGGCGACGAAATTGTTGGGTTTATTACCCGCGGATACGGGGTATCCATTCACAAGCGTGATTGCACCAATGTGCCCGCCGATCCGTCACGCAGTGCGGAACCGGAACGCTGGGTGAATGTTTCGTGGGAGGACAGCGTACGCGAGGAATTCAAAGCGGAATTGCACATTTCGGTAGCGGACCGCATTGAATTGTTAGCGGATATCACAGCGCAGCTTGCCTCAATGCATGTGATGATCTACGGCATGCAGGCACGGACGCAGAATGACGGACACGGAGAGATTTCTCTTACGGTGGGCGTCAACAGTTTAGCGCATTTGCAGGAAGTCATGCATCGATTAGAGCGTATAAACGGCATTGAGGAAATAAAACGCGGAGGAGCATAAAGCGGTATGAAAGCAATTTTTCAGCGGGTATATGACGCATCGGTCGAGGTCGAGGGACGCTTAGTTGGTGACATCGGCTGTGGGGCACTTGTCCTGCTCGGTGTTGAACAGGAGGATACCCCTGCACACGCCAAAATGATGGCACAAAAAATTGCCAACCTCCGCGTGTTTACGGACGAGAACGATAAAATGAACTTATCGTTGCTCGCCATCGGCGGGGAAGTGCTGGCGGTATCCAACTTCACGCTCGCGGCTAATTGCTCGCACGGACGCAGACCGGACTTTTTTGCTGCGGCGCGTCCGGAAAAAGCAGAACCGCTGTACGAATTGTTTATGGAGGAACTGCGCGCACAAGGCATTAAAAAGGTGGCAGCGGGTGAATTCGGCGCACACATGACCGTGACCATACGCGCCAACGGGCCGGTTACCATTCCGCTGGATACGAAAGACTGGATGTGACGGTATGAAGTATGAGCGGATCGTAGTGGGTGACTTGGCGGTGAATTGTTGCCTTGTGTACGATGAGGAACGGAACGCTGTGGTGATCGATCCGGGTGACGACGCCGATCGTCTGATCGCGTATATACGAAAAGAGAACTTGAGGATACAGGCGATTTTACTGACGCATGTTCATTTTGACCACATACAGGCGGTACGGGAACTGCAAGCGGAAACGGGTGCATCGTTATGTGTACATGAAGCGGATGTTCCCGCGTTGACCGATGCGACTTACAGCATGGTGATGACACCGTATGACTTGTCTGCTGACCGTGTTTTACATGACGGTGATGTTATCAAGAACGGGAAACTTATCTTGACGGTATTGCACACACCCGGACATACGCGCGGCAGTGTGTGTTATCAATGCGGTACTACCCTGTTTGCGGGGGATACTTTGTTTGCGGGCAGTATCGGCAGAACGGATTTTGCGGGCGGTGATTTTACCGCCATGCGCCAAAGTCTTGCCCGTCTGGCACAGCTTTCGGACGATATACGGGTGGTGCCGGGCCACGGCGAAGAAACGACCATTGGTTACGAGAAACGAACCAACCCGTTTTTAGTGGGGATGTAAGAGATGGTTCTGTATTTACAGGGGCACGATTATCATTTTGAACTGCAAAATGTGTGTCGTTTATTTTTACCGCAAGAGCGGCTGACGGTCGCACAGTCGGCCGATACACCGTCGGACGGCGCGGCACTCATCGCACGGTTGGAAAAGCAAGCAACGGCAACGGCACTCTCATGCCGCTTGCAACTGGCCGATTACGATCAAACGCGGTGCGCACAGGTAGATAACACACACCCCGCCTACAAGGATGAGTGTGAGCTGGTGTTGTGTGAATTGTTGTATCACCTCTTGTCGGACGCGTTTCACACAAAACAGGATTGGGGAATCGTGACAGGCGTGAGGCCGGTCAAATTACTCCGTCGTTTAATTGCTGAGGAGGGGGAGGAGAAAGCCCTTGCGCATTTGCGTGAACGACTGTTTGTCAGTGAACATAAACTGCAGTTGTGCCGCGCTACCTTGGAGTCGGAGAACCGTATTTTGGGTTTATCGCGACCGGAATCGTTCAGCCTGTATGTATCGGTTCCGTTTTGTCCGTCGCGTTGTGATTATTGCTCGTTTGTGTCGCAGACCGTCACACGCGCCGCTAAATTGATTCCCGAGTATGTGGAGCGTTTGGCAGAGGAACTTGCGTTTACGGGTAACTTGGCAAAAGAGTTAGGGTTGCGCCTTGAAACCGTCTATTTCGGCGGCGGTACTCCCACCACGCTTACTGCCCGGCAGTTGGCAACCTTGACACAGGCGGTGGAAACATCGTTTGATCTTTCCACCGTGCGGGAATATACGGTAGAGGCGGGCAGACCGGATACGGTGACCGATGATAAATTGCGTCTTTTGAAAAATGCGGGGGTTTCGCGTATCAGCATCAATCCGCAGACATTGCGCGATGAGGTGTTGTCCGCCATCGGACGGCGTCACACTGTCTTACAGTTCTATGAAGCGTTTGACAGTGCTCGCCGAACGGGACATTGCAATATTAACACCGACTTGATCGCGGGGTTGCCGCATGATACCTATGATGGCTTTTGCGAAACCATTGACGGCATTGTCAATTTGGCACCCGAGAGTGTGACGGTTCACACCCTTTCCATGAAACGCGCCGCCAATTTGACCTTGCAAAAACGGGCGGATTACCGTGGCGCTGATGAAACGGTTCGTATGGTGCGCTATACCGTCGAACGGTTACCGCAGGCGGGATATTCGCCGTACTACCTGTACCGTCAAAGCCGCACCGTGGGTAATCAGGAAAATATCGGTTGGGCACAAGACGGTAGTGAAGGGTTATACAATGTTTATATCATGGATGAAACGCATACCATTTTAGGGTGCGGTGCCGGTGCGGTGTCTAAACTAAAACAGCCGGAGACCGAATATTTGGAGCGTATTTTCAATTATAAGTTCCCATATGAATACAACAGCGGGCTTGCGGAAATGCTGAACCGTAAAGGAACCGTGAAAGATTTTTATGAAAGGATACGCAGATGAATCGATTTTTTGAACAGCGAACCCTACGAGTTGCGGACATCAACAAGCGGATAGCGCAGGATTCTCAGGGCATTGTTGCCGAGGAATGTGAACGGTATCTGGAGAATGTGCGGCGGGTGGCCGAGCACATGACATCACATATCAAGGGCCGGTGTCTGGTGTTGTTGTCGGGCCCGTCATCGGCGGGAAAGACCACAACGGCAAACAATCTAAAACGCGAACTCGAAGCGCACGGCAGACAGGCAAACATCATCTCGCTGGACGATTTCTATCGTGGCAAAGGTTTAGCACCGCGCTTGCCGGACGGTAGTTTTGATTACGAATCCATCGAAGCGTTGAATTTGCCGCAACTGCAAGCTTGTATGAAAGAGTTGCTCACAGACGGTGTGACGCGGTTGCCGCGTTTTAATTTTAATACCCGTGAACCGGAACCCGAAACCTATGAATTGCGCGTTTCCGACAATTCGGTCGTGATTTTTGAGGGTATCCATGCGCTCAATCCGATATTTGAAGACCATCTGCCGGGAGACCATGTGTTTAAAATTTTTATCAATGTGATGTCACGGGTGTATGACGGGAACGATACACTGTTAACGCGCCGCGACTTGCGGCTGTGTCGGCGGATGTTGCGGGATTATCAATTCCGTAACAGTTCCATTGAAAACACACTCGATATGTGGCGGCAGGTAGTGCGCGGTGAAAATCTGTATATGTTCCCGCATGCCGATACCGCCAATGCGGTGTTTGACACGACACATGCGTTTGAACCGGCCATGTTGGCACCGCGTTTGTTGCCGTTGTTACAACAAGTGCCGACGGATAGTCCGTATGCCGATACGATAGCGCATCTGATTGACGCTTTGTCGAAATTTGCACCTTTGTCGGCAGATTTGTTGCCCGCAGACGCATTGCTCAGAGAGTTTATCGGGCCGCAATAAAATTACTGTTGTCTTTTGAAAAGAAATTTCTTATAATAAAAGTAGGAAACGAAAAAGGAGCGATCGAGATGAAAGTGTTTGACACAGTGGTATCCCGCGTAAAAGATGTCGCGGAAACTGCCGGCAAAGTGACCGGTGAATGGGTGGAACTCGGAAAAATCAGATTAAAGATCGCAGATTTGCGGCGCGAAATTGCGGGTGCGCATGAAGGATTAGGCAGACTTGTTTATGACAGCCGCAAGTCGGGCGAACAGGTGGAGGATATGGTGGATGCGTGTATCGATCATATCAACATGCTTAATGCTGAGCTCGAAGAACTGGAAGAACGCATCATCGAAAGCAAAAATGTTGTGCGTTGTAATGCTTGTTGTGCTTTCAACGAAGTGACGGCTGTTTTCTGCAATCAGTGCGGCGCGAAACTGGATTGATATGAACGATTTGATTAAGTGCGTAGAGACAGCGGCCGCATCCGTGCGTGAGCGTATTGCGGCGGCAGGCATTGCGTTGCCGAAAACGGCGTTGGTGCTCGGTTCGGGACTTGGCTATCTTGCTGATGAATTAGAGAACGCCGTGCGTATTCCCTATGAAGAAATCCCGCATTTCCCGATGTCTACCGTGGCGTCCCATGCGGGATTTTTTGCCGTGGGTTGTTTAAACAAAACGCCGCTGATTATCTTGTCGGGCCGTTCGCATTATTATGAGGGGTACGCGTTTGCCACCGTTACCTTTTATGTGCGGGTGTTGCAGATGCTCGGCGTGAAAACGCTCATTCTTACTAACGCCGCCGGTGGGGTGAACACGACCTTGTCGGTGGGTGACCTCATGCTTATCACCGACCATATCAAGCTATGCGCCGACAGTCCCGCCAGAGGACCCGCGGACGAGCGTTTGGGCGCGCGGTTTTTCGATATGACGCATACCTATACGCCGCGTCTGCAGGCGCTTGCGCGCCGTATAGCGGCAGAACAATCGGTTGCGTTGCGTGAGGGCGTGTATTTTTATATGGGCGGTCCGCAATTCGAAACGCCGGCGGAAATTCGCATGATTCGTATGCTCGGCGGGGATGCGGTAGGTATGTCTACCGTACCCGAGGCCATTGTGGCGGCGCAAAGCGGTATGGAATTGCTCGGCATTTCCTGTATCACCAACATGGCGGCGGGAATGGTCGAGGGTGCCGAGGTCAGTGACGATGAGGTCGTTGTAGCGGCGGCTAAGATGTCCCGTACTTTCGGGGAGTTAATGAAAGCAATCGTGACGGAAATCGAGTGAGATGTATGATTTTTGAAAATATTGCCGTTCTCAAAGCGGACGGAACCTATCTGCCGTCTTGTTATGTCGGGATACAGGGCGCGTATATCCGCTATGTCGGAAAAACGCCGCCCGCCGGGGATTACGGCGAGCGCATAGACGGTCGCAATCGGGTGTTGTTGCCCGGCTTTGTCAATGCACATACCCATGTGGCGATGACGCTGATGCGGGGCTATGGTGAAGACTTGCCGTTGCAATCCTGGCTGTTCGACCGTATTTTCCCGTTTGAGGACAAGTTGTATCCGCAGGCGGTGTATTGGGGCAGTATGCTCGGCATTGCCGAAATGCTGATGACCGGTACCACCTCGTTTACGGACATGTATTATTTTTGCGAGGATACCGTTCGTGCGGTTGTCGAATGTGGTATCAAGGCGAATATCGGTCGCGGGATCTCGTGCTTTGATGCGGATAAACGCTTGGTCGACCTCCCGGCGTATAGCGAGACCAAAGCGCTCATTGCACAGTACCATGGCGCCGAAGACGGGCGGATTTTGGTGGATGTCGCACCGCATGCGGAATACACCACGCGTCCCGATATTTTGTACGATGCGGCACAGCTTGCGGCGGAGCACAATCTGCGGATGCACATTCACCTGTCGGAAACCGCAAGTGAACAGAAAGCGTGTGTCGGCAGATACGGCAAAACACCGACACGGCTTTTAGAGGAAGTCGGTATGTTGGAACGACCGCTCACCGTTGCCCATGGCGTATGGTTGACCGATGATGATGTTGCGTGCCTGTCTGGACATGATGTTACCTTAGCACACTGCGCCGTGAGCAATTTGAAACTCGGCAGTGGGGTGGCACCGGTAGACAAATACCGTAAAATGGGTTTATCCGTTGCCATCGGAACGGATTCGGCGGCGAGTAACAATGCGTTGGATATGCTCAATGAAATGCGCATGACGGCGTTGCTTGCCAAAGGGATCGACCGTGACGCGGGGGCGTTGCCCGCGTCGGATGTTTTGTACATGGGAACGCGTGCCGGTGCGCTGTCGCAAGGACGCGCTGACTGCGGGGATATTGCGGTTGGTTGTCGCGCCGATTTGGTGATGGTGGATACAGCCGATATCGGTCTGTGCCCCGCGAACGCACCGCTTTCCAATATTGTGTACGGTGCCGGCAGTCGTGCGGTGCAGATGACGGTAGTGGACGGATGCACGGTATACCGTAACGGGGAGTTTCTGACTTTGGATATTGAACGCGTGCGGTTTGAGGTGCAACACGCTGTTAATGCCATAATAACCCCGTAATTTTTGGTAAAATATCCTAAAATATTCTCCATTTTTTATTGTTTTTGTGGAATTTAGAAACATTTTGAGATTTTTTTTGAAAATCCCTTGCAAAAAAATTATACATGGGATAAAATGATATAGGTTGTTTTGATTCTATGCGGAACCATTCCGTTGGAATATAAAATTGTTGGAGGTTATTTGTCATGAACAAGGTTGAATTAGTCGCTTCTGTTATTGAGAAAACCGGTTTGGCCAAAAAAGATGCCGAAAAGGCTGTCGCTGCAGTTCTGGACTCTGTCAAAGAGGCTGTTGCAAAAGGCGATAAAGTACAATTAGTTGGTTTTGGTACTTTTGAGGTTCGCGCTCGTGCTGCTCGCACCGGCCTCAACCCGCAGACCAAAGAGACCATCAAAATCCCGGCTTCCAAGGCTCCTGTCTTCAAGGCCGGCAAGGCGTTCAAAGACGCTGTTGCGAAATAATCGGATTCGGTTATTAAAAAGCCGCCCGTTGTGGGCGGCTTTTGTTCATATTGGAGGACAAAACTATGCGTTTGGATAAGTATTTGAAAGTGTCGCGCCTTATCAAGCGGCGTACGGTGGCAAATGAGGCGTGTGATGCCGGCAGGGTATCGGTTAACGGCAAGCCCGCCCGCGCGTCCTATGATGTTAAAATCGGCGATACCCTGACGATTGCACTCGGCACGCGCGAGGTGACGGTGGAGGTCGTCAGCGTACAGGAAACGGTGGCAAAAAACGACGCGGCCTTGCTGTATAAACTATTGTAATATTACGGACGCTCTTCCCATATATCTTAGGATGTAAGGGGAGAGTTTTTGTATGAAAGAGCAAGGTTCTGCCGCAACGCCCGCCATGCCGCATTTGCTGACTTTAAGTGAACGGCGGATGTTGTCTGTATCCGGTGTGCAGGATGTGGACAGCTTTGATGATACCATGGTTATCCTGTATACAGAGCAAGGGGAGTTAACGGTCAAGGGGACGGGTTTGCACATCAACCGTTTAGATATTGAAACGGGGGATTTGACGATGGAAGGCCATGTGGAATCGCTCCTGTATACCGAGGTGCACACACGCTCCGGCGGCTTTTTCGGGAAACTGTTTCGATAATGGGATTTACGAATTTTGAACAGGTGCGGGAGCTCTTTTTGTCCTGCGGTATGGGATTTTTGCTTGGCGCGTATTATGATGTGTTTCGTATTCTGCGCCGTGTGTTACGCCCCGGTGCCGTGCGTGTATTTTGGCAAGATTTAGTATTTTTTATTACCGCCGCGTTTATGATTTTTTTGTTTGCGATGGCGGTGAATGACGGTGTGCTGCGGGTGCATTTGTTTGCGGGACTCGTGGCGGGCTTTTTTGCGTACCGCTATACGGTGGGGCGTGCCGTGGTGCATCTTGTTACCGCCGTAATTAACTGGTTGACGCGCGGGGGACGGTGGCTCGGCGCCTTGATTGCCGTACCCGTCGGCGGAATGGGCAAATTATGCCGAAATTTGCTGAAAAAAATTCAAAAAAAACCAAAAAAAATCAAAAAAGGACTTGAAACAGAGGAAACCAATGATGTATAATCTATGTGTATAATTTTGCGTGATATCACCAAGAAAAGGAGGGCAACCGACGATGAAAAGCAAAAAAGCTGCCAAACGGCGTAAAAGCATGATTCTTCGCGTTGCCGTTGTTGCCTTTACGGTGTATGTGGTGGTGTCCATGGTTCAGTTGACATTACAGCTTAACAGCGCACAGGAAAAGCTGGACAAGCTGAATGACAAAACGGCGGCGCAAGAGGAGATCAACGAGGTTTTACAGGATCAGATCGACAACAGCGAAGCGTACAAAGAACAACAGGCACGCAAACAAGGTATGGCAAGACCGGGTGAGACAATCTTAGTCGAGATCCCGAATGATTGATTGCAATTTCGTTAGGTAACAGGGGGAACTCCGTAAAATGGCGTTGGAAGTGGGAGCTTGTGTTGAAGGCAAAGTGACCGGTATTACCAAATTCGGTGCTTTTGTTGAACTGGGGAACGGTCAGACCGGCATGGTACATATTTCGGAGGTAGCGCCGACATATGTCAAAGAAATCCGCGACCACATCACGGAAAATCAGCAGGTCAAGGTCAAAATTTTGAGCATTGGAGAAGACGGCAAAATCAGCCTCTCTATCAAAAAAGCGATGGACCCTCCCGCGCGTGCCAATCACAGTGCCCCGCGTCATGTGTCAGCCGGCCGTCCCGGCCGTTTTGAGTGGCAAGCTACCCGTACCGAGAGCAGTAGTTTTGAAGAGATGATGTCACGCTTTAAGCAGACCAGTGATGAAAAAATGCTGGATCTCAAACGCTCAATGGATGGCAAGCACGGCGGATTTTCCCGCAGCAAAAAATCTTAAACAGTCACACTTGCCGTTGCCCGATGGCAACGGCATTTTTTATCGTAAAGGGGCCTCGTATGCAGACATTTGAATTTTGTGCGCCCTGCCTGTTTGGCATAGAGGGCATCTTGGCGGATGAGTTGCGCCGTATGGGTGCCGAAACGGTAACACCGCAAAATGGACGGGTGTTGTTTTCCGGCACGGAAGAGGTGTTGGCGCGTGCCAACATCGGCAGTCGGTACGCGGAACGAATTCAGTTATTGGTCGGCGGGTTTACCGCTTGCACCTTTGAAGACTTGTTTCAAGGGGTAAAAGCGTTGCCGTGGGAGCGTTTCATTTCGCAAAAAGATGCCTTTCCCGTCAAGGGCTGGTCATTGAATTCCGCGTTGCACAGTGTTCCCGATTGTCAATCTATTATTAAAAAAGCTATCGTGGAACGCCTCAAATCCAAGTATGGTATCGGTTGGTTTGAGGAAACGGCGGCAACGGTACAGGTGCAGTTTACCATTTTGAAAGATGAGGTCTCGTTGCTGATTGATACCAGCGGTGCCGGTCTTCATAAACGCGGGTATCGGCAGAATGCGGGGGGTGCACCCATCAAGGAAACGCTTGCCGCTGCCATCGTAGATGTCACCCGTGCCAGATTGGCCGACCGTGTAGTCGACCCTTGTTGCGGATCGGGCACTCTGCTTATTGAAGCCGCATTGGCGGCGCGCCGAATCGCGCCCGGTATTCGCAGACGGTTTGCTTTTATGGACTGGGGCTGGACTTCGGACGCGGTGTGGCGTTCGGAACGGCAACGCGCGATGGAACAAGTATTATCGGACCGTGTATTTAGAGCTGTCGGCGGCGATATTGATCCCGAGGCGGTACGCTTGACGGCGGATAATGCCGCTAAGGCGGGGGTTGCAAACGAAGTACACGCCGGTGTGCGTGATCTCAGGCAATTTACCCCTGAGGGGGAGCGCGGTGTGGTCTTGTGTAATCCTCCTTACGGCGAGCGGTTGGCGGATGTTGAGACTGCGCAGGAATTGTATCGTGTGATGGGGCAGGTTTTCATCCCGAAAACGGGTTGGAGTTATGCTATCATCAGTCCGGATGAAAAATTTGAGGAGTTGTTCGGACGCAAGGCCGATAAGCGTCGAAAATTATACAACGGTATGCTCAAGTGCCAGTTGTATTGTTACTATCGGTGAAGTAAAACGAGGGGAGAGCCTTTGCATGCGGCATGTTTTTATTTTGAATCCCGCGGCGGGAAAATCACAGGCAGCCTTGCAACTGATACCGGCCATTGATGCTTTTTTTAAGGAATATCCGATGGAGTACCGCATCTGTGTTACCGAGCGTGGCGGCCATGCTACCGAGATCGTGCAGGAAGAAATCGCGGCGGCACAACCTGTTCGTTTTTATGCTTGCGGCGGTGACGGTACGGTGTTAGAGGTGCTGGGTGGCCTTGCCGAAACGCCTCATGCAGAGCTTGCCTGTATACCGTGCGGTTCGGGCAACGACTTTTTACGCATGTTTCCCGAACAAGAACTGTTTCGAGATCTATCGGCGTTGATTATGGGAACGGCGCGTCCGATCGATGCGATGCTGTGCAACGAAAAGTGGGCACTCAATATATGTTCCATGGGACTCGATGCCGATGTCGCCAACCGTATGGTGCGGTATAAGCATCTGCCGTTGGTCAGTGGCCCGATGGCGTATAATTTGGCGTTGGTACAAACCTTTTTGCGACCGCTCGGACAACAATTGCGCGTGGTGATGGAAACACCGGACGGTACCATTGAGCGCCGTGGTAACTATATGTTTGCACTGGCGGCTAACGGTCAATATTACGGGGGTGGATATCATGGTTCCCCCTTGTCACAGCCTGATGACGGGTTGCTTGATTTCATTCTTATCAACAAAATCAGCCATTTTAAAGTTTTATCGGTTCTGGATTTGTATAAAAACGGTCGTCATTTGGATTTGCCGTTTTGCGAGTCGTTTCGTGGTACCAAAATGCAGATTCTGGCGGACACGCCTGCTTGTGTTACTGCGGATGGTGAGTGCTTTACGACCACGGTTGCCAGTTTTGAGCTGCGTCCGTCTGCGGTGAAATTCGTGTATCCCGCCGACAACGCACAGGAATTGTTAAGAAACTTTAAAAATTCCGAAATTTACCAAAGTTCTACTTGATTTTTCCTTGAAACTTGTTACAATAGGTTTAGCACTCGCTTAAGCGGAGTGCTAAATTGTGAAAATTAATACTCGTAAGGAGGAATTTGTTATGACGATGAAGCCTTTGGCTGATCGCGTAGTCATCAAAATGGTCGAAGCGGAGGAGACTACCAAAAGCGGTATTATTCTTGCCGGTTCGGCGAAAGAGAAACCGCAGGTGGCAGAGGTTGTCGCGGTAGGCCCCGGCGGTAATGTTGAGGGTAAAGATGTGACCATGTATGTCAAGGTGGGCGACAAGGTCATTACCAGTAAGTATTCCGGTACCGAAGTCAAAATGGACGGCGTGGAGTATACCATTGTCCGTCAAAATGACATTCTGGCTATTGTAGAATAAGGGAGGATTTGAACCATGGCTAAAGAAATTCTGTATGGTGAAGAAGCGCGCAAAGCGTTACAAGCCGGTGTTGACCAGTTGGCAAACACCGTAAAAATCACGCTCGGTCCGCGTGGTCGCAATGTGGTGTTGGATAAGAAATTCGGTGCACCGCTCATCACCAATGACGGTGTGACGATTGCCAAAGAAATCGAACTGGATAACGCGTTCGAAAACATGGGCGCACAGCTTGTCAAAGAAGTGTCTACCAAGACCAACGATGTTGCGGGCGACGGTACCACCACGGCTACCTTGCTGGCGCAGGCACTCATCCGCGAGGGCATGAAGAATGTCGCTGCGGGTGCGAATCCGATGGGCGTTAAGCGTGGCATTCAAACAGCTGTGGATGCGGTTGTGGCTGAGGTCAAAGCCAATTCCAAGAAAGTGAACGGTACCGAGGATATCGCTTCTGCCGCCACCATTTCTGCGGGTGATGCGGTTATCGGTAAGCTGATTGCGGAAGCGATGGAGAAAGTTTCGGCTGACGGTGTCATCACGGTTGAGGAGTCCAAGACCGCCGAGACTTATACCGAAGTCGTGGAAGGCATGCAGTTCGATCGCGGCTATATTACGCCTTACATGGTGACCGATACCGATAAGATGGAAGCGGTCATTGATGATGCGTATCTGTTAATCACGGATAAGAAAATTTCCAACATTCAAGATATTCTGCCGCTTCTCGAGCAGATTTTGCAATCGGGTAAAAAGCTTGTCATTGTTGCTGAGGATGTCGAGGGTGAGGCGCTGTCTACCTTGATCGTCAATAAATTGCGCGGCACCTTTACCTGTGTTGCCGTTAAGACCCCCGGTTTTGGTGATCGCCGTAAGGAAATGCTTCAGGATATTGCCATTCTCACGGGTGGTCAGGTTATTTCCGAGGAACTCGGTTTGGAACTCAAGGATACCGGTATTGCGATGCTCGGCCGTGCCCGTCAGGTGAAAATCCAGAAAGAGACCACCATCATCGTTGACGGTGCCGGTGATGCCGATCAAATTAAAGCGCGTGTTGGTCAGATTCGTTCTCAGATTGAAACGACCACCTCTGACTTCGATCGCGAGAAGTTGCAAGAGCGCTTAGCAAAACTGGCAGGCGGTGTTGCCGTTATCAAGGTTGGTGCCGCTACCGAAGTGGAAATGAAAGAGAAGAAACTGCGCATCGAAGATGCTTTGGCAGCTACCAAAGCGGCAGTAGAAGAAGGCTTGGTTGCCGGCGGCGGTGTCGCTCTTATCAACGCCTCCGATGTGCTGGTTTCCATGCTGGATACCACCGACGGCGATGAGAAGACCGGCGTGAAGATTGTGCTTAAAGCAATCGAGGAGCCGGTACGCCAAATTGCACTTAATGCCGGTCTTGAGGGTAGCGTTATCATTGACAAGATCCGCACGGAGAACGCTAAGAACTTCGGCTACGATTTTGCAACCGAGCAGTATGTCGATATGTTCGCCGCGGGCATCGTGGATCCCACGAAGGTGACGCGTTCCGCATTACAAAATGCCGCGTCTGTGGCGGCTATGGTGTTGACTACCGAGTCTTTGGTAGCAGACAAGAAAGAACCGTTGCCGCCCGCACCTGCCGCACCTGCCGGCATGGACGGAATGTATTAAGAAGCATGTTTAAAGACCGGCGTTGCCGTGACGGCAACGCCGGCTTTTAGATTGAAAAGGAGTTCCTATTATGAAATTTCCGGGAATTGCACCTACGGATATCTATCTGCCCGCCCCGCAAGTAGATGGCGCAAAATGGGCGGTGGTCGCGTGCGATCAGTTCACCTCACAACCCGCGTATTGGCATGAGGTGGAGAGAATTGTAGGAGATACCCCGTCCACGCTACGCTTGATTCAACCCGAGGCGTTTTTGGAACAAGGGGATAACACCGACATAGTCAATGCCACCATGCGCCGTTATCTGGATGACGGCACGCTCATCCGTGCTGTTCATGATGGCTTTATTGCGGTGGAACGTGAAACGCCGTCAGGTAAACGCTTGGGGTTAATGGCGGCGCTGGATCTGGAATGTTATGATTTTACAACGGGCACACTGCTTACCCGCGCTACGGAAGGAACGGTGGCGGATCGCTTACCGCCGCGCGTAAAAATCCGCCAGAATGCGCCGCTGGAATTACCGCATGTATTGGTATTGATTGACGATCCCAATCGCACGGTGATTGAACCGTTGATTAGGAAGAAACAAGCCGAAACGCCGCTTTATGACATCGAGCTCATGCAGGACGGCGGTCATTTGCGTGGTTGGGCGGTAGAGGATGAACTGTCCAAAGCTGCTTTAGCAAACGCCATGGATGCGCTGTATCAACAGGCGGATGGGTTCTTGTATGCAGTGGGGGACGGGAATCATTCACTCGCGACCGCCAAATTGTGTTGGGAAAATCTCAAAGCGACATTGTCGCCCGCTGAAGCGGAAGTACATCCTGCACGGTATGCGTTGGTGGAACTTGAAAACCTACATGATGAGGCCATTCTGTTTGAGCCGATTCACCGTGTATTGTTCCATGTGGATGCCGCCGACTTGATCGAGGGCTTTAACAATTATGTGAAACGGCAAGGCATGACGCTCATGGATGGTGAGGAGATCGTGTTTGTCGGTCATAAAGGGTATGCACTCGGCAATGCCAACGGCATGCTCCCGATTGCCGTACTGCAGAATTATCTGGATGAGTATCTGCAATCGCACGATGCGGTGATTGATTACATTCACGGCGAACAGACGGTGCGTGACTTGTGCGCGGCACCTGATTCGCTCGGCATTTTACTCGAAGGAATCCCGAAAAACGGATTTTTTGAGGGGATTCGCGTTGGCGGGCATTTCCCGCGCAAGACCTTTTCCATGGGTGAAGCCAACGAAAAGCGTTATTATATGGAAGTGCGTAAAATACGCTAAAACCGGTAAACGCGGTCTTTCGAAAGAAAGACCGCGTTTTGCATATTTTCACATATTTATGTCACACTAACCGCATGGGGTGTGATATGACGATGAAAATGACACAAAAAAGTTATCAGGCGATGGCGGAAAAACGCGCGAAAGGGTCACCGATTGTAAAAGATTGCGTATTTGCCTTTTTGGCGGGCGGTACATTGTGTGCGGTAGCACAGGTTGTGATTGACCTTGTGTTAAAAACGGGCATGGATGAAAAAAGTGCGCGGTTGGTCGGTTCACTTTCGCTTATTTTCTTAAGTGTTTTGCTCACGGCGTTGTGCGTCTATGATAATATCGCCAAGCATGCGGGCGCGGGCGTCATCGTGCCGATAACGGGGTTTGCTAATTCCATGGCATCGCCTGCTATGGAATTCAAGTCCGAGGGGCTTGTTTTAGGGCTTGCCGCGAAAATGTTCACCATCGCGGGACCTGTCATTGTGTACGGCACGGTGGCAAGTGTGGTGTATGGCTTGATTTATTGGATTACCACATTATTCTAACAAAAAAGACTTGGCCGATTTGGTCAAGTCTTTTTTGCGTTTATATGCTTAAAGTTCCCGTATGTTTCGTTAACCACTTCAAAATAAGAAAATGTATCACTGTATTTGGCCAAAATTTTTTGAAAATCATTCAACTGATGCTTGTTGATAACGCAGAGCAAAACCGATTTTTTGTGCCGGTATATGCTCCGCACGCATCGATTTCTGTGCACCCGTGGCGCAATTTTTTGTGATATCATCAATCAGGGCTTGCTTGTGCGTGGTAATAATGGTAAATTTATATGCCGTCTTTGTGGTCTTTAACAACAAATTTCCGACAAAGGTTGATATAAAACAATAAATAATACAGAGTGCCATTGGTTTATAATTCAACACATCTTGCGAATAGACAAAGATAGAGGCAACGGCAACGATTGCATTGAGCGTAAAGGTGATTATGAAAAAATTGGTATTCGGTCGTACTTTATTTATGTATCGAGAAATAATATCCGTCCCACCTGTCGAGGCATTGTTGCGAAAACAAACACCATATACAACACCCGCCAACACACCGCTGATGATTACCGGATATATGGTGTCGTGCCCCAACGTGTTGTATTGTATAAATGTCAAATCGGAGTTTTGCAACAATAAAAATGAAACAGAATATACAACGGAGAAGAGTATCGTCTTGATTGCGAAATCTTTTTGAACCAAAAAGTAAGCGAGCACAGAAAGAGGGATATTAATCAGCAACGACATATAACTGATACTAAAACCGCTTTTGTATTGAATCATGGTGGCAATACCGTTTAACCCGGCAGGTGCAAAATTGTTGGTAATAATAAAAATATAATATACGAATGCTAACAAAACAGCGACCGATGTTATTTGAAAATATCCCCAAATTTTTTTCATTTCAAATCCCCCTTTTTGACTCGATTATCCTTACTTTTTTGCGTATGCAACGGTGGCGTACGGACTTACTGTATTGGATGAGAACATGGTAAAGGAATGACCGAATCGGTCAAGCCTTTTGTGTTGTTTGTTATTCCCAGAACGGAATGGCGGTACCTTCGTTCGCGCTTAAAGCCTTTTGATAGCATCGGGTAGCAACCGCAATATCCAAAATGCCGGCGCCGACTGCGTTGAAGTAAATGATTTCCTCGTCCGATTCTCTCGGCGTTTTTTCGCCGGAAAGGATTTCGCCTAATTCTGCGTGCAATTCTTCGTCCTTAAAGAGACCGTCTTTCCACATCAGCGCGACGGTGCTGATCATACGATGTTTGATACTTTCCCAGAAATCCACGACAACCTTATCCGCCAGTTTAACACAGTCGTTTTCAACCTCGTAGTCAGACATATTCATCACGAGTGCACCCTTTTTGAGCTAAGCACCTTTGATGAACGGTTCGGTTGCCAGCGTTACACAGTCAATAATATCACTTTCTCTTGCGGCGGCTTCTACATTGTCTGTGTTGACAAAGGTAATGTGGGGATATTTTTCTTTGTTGATCGTAATAAACCGTTCTGCGTTGGCGTGAACGATATCATATACATACACTTTCTTAATACTGGGACGGCTGATGACAGCAGCCTCAAGCTGTGTGTGTGCCTGTGCACCAGCACCGCAAATCGTCATAACCTCAGCTTTTTGTTTTGCCAGCAGCTCAATGGCAACGCCTCCGGAAGCACCGGTGCGAACGGTGCTGATCGCCGTACCATCGGCAACGCAGACCGGAAGCTTGGTATCGGGATCGTTTAAAATGACGGTAACGCTGGCTCTGGGCAGACCTTTTTTGTAGTTCATGGGTCCACTGCCGATCCATTTAATACCTGCCATATGGTAATCGCCGCCGATATATCCCGGCATAGCGTTGATACGGCCTAACACATTTTCGTCTTCTACGGTTTGCCCCCAACGCAGAACACATTTTCCCGGATTGATGACATCTTGTTTGCGGTTAAGAATGTACGCGTTTTTTACATCTTGAATGGCGGCGCTCATATCCAGAACGCCTGCTTTTTCCATGGCTTTGTTGCTTAAAAAGACAATAGTATGTTCCATTTTTTATCACCCCAAAAAAGTCTATCCTATTTTTACGGGATTGTATATAGTTAAATAAAATGCGGTTGCTATATAATAAAATATGTGGTAGAATCAAGAAAAAGGGGATGTGTGGATGGAAATTTTACAATTACGGTATTTTTATGAAAGCGCTAAAACGGAAAATTTTACGACAACAGCGAATAAATTTCAGGTGCCGACCAGTTCGGTCTCTTCTTCCGTTAAGCGCTTGGAAAAAGAATTGGGGTGTCGGTTGTTTGACCGCAGTGTGAATCAAATTCGGTTGAATGACAACGGGAAGTTGTTACAGCAGTCTTTGTGTGCCATATTTCATGAATTGGATGCGGTAACGGAAAAGCTAAACGACCACCGTGAGGATTCTCGTGAAATCAAATTGGTCGTTCGGGGAATGCGCCGTAACATCACGAACTACATAACAGAATACAAATCCATTTATCCGGATACCGTTTTTAGGATCGCGTTTGATCGAGAAAATATTGATTTTGGTGACTATGATATTATTATTGATGAAGAAAACGAGTGCTATTCCGAGTTTGAGAGGCTCGAGTTGTTTACGATGCAGCTGTGCTTAAAGTGTTCTGCCGACGATTTGCTGAGCGGTCAAACGCTATCGCTCAGCCAACTGTGCCGATACCCGTTTATCGTAATGGACACCGGCGGTAATATGAATAAAATTCTCGTAAAGGCTTGCAATCGGGTAGGATTTCATCCTCAAATATCGGTGGTGTGCAACGATATTGAGTGTTACGAAAAGTTTATTGCAAGTAAAATGGGGATTGGTATCGGTCGGCGATCCGAAGACGCCCAACAACACAACAATGGCGTAGCAGATCTGGATGTATACGATTTTAAGGAACGGTATACGCTCTATGCCTATTATGCCGAAAAGGCGTACTACGGAAAAGTGAAGAGCTTTATAGAATTTATTAAGAGTAAGTGCGGCTGATCCTCCATAAAAACCGAGGGCTTGAATTTCGTGTTTTGTCTTGCATTTCCGTTATCCGTTATATATAATGAAAACGGATGCGTAGGCGGGGGAGAGTGCCCCTGTGGAAGGACAATAGGAGGATGTTATGAATTTTGATGCATTGACACGGTATATGGATCACTTGACAGGGTGGAGAATGCCGGGGAACAGTATTAAAGTCTGTATCGAGGGCAAAGAAGTATATTCCTACAGCTCGGGCTATGCGGATGCGGAACATAAAATCCCCATGACCGGTGATCATTATCTTAATATTTATTCCTGTTCAAAAGTTGCTACGGTGACGGCTGCTCTGCAATTATATGAACAGGGGAAATTCCTGTTGGATGATCCGTTGTATGATTTCATTCCGGAATATCGAAATGTGTACATTTCCGATGCTTCCGGCGTTCGTCCGGCGAAAAATCCCATTACCCTGCGACATCTGTTTACGATGACCTCCGGCTTGACTTATGACCAGCCTGAGAAGACACTTCAAAAGGCAAAAGAGCTTACAAACGGCAGAATGGATACGCTGACCGTTGTACGCTGTTTTTCCGATGTTCCGTTGGCGTTCGAACCGGGTTCTTGCTGGGGGTACGGTTTTTCTCACGATGTGTTGGCCGCGGTTGTGGAAGTTGTCTCCGGAAAACGATTCAGCGACTATGTTCGTGATAACATTTTTGAGCCGCTGGGCATGGAACAATCCATGTATCACAATGAGACTGTACAGGATAAAATGGCGCAACAATATAAGTATGTCAACGACAATTCGGTGGATTATATTGCTCAACAGGCCGGACAGGGAGGCGCCGCCGACGGCAGAGCGGTTCTTGTGGGGAAAGAGGTGCAGGGCGTGTGGGGCCCCGAACACGACAGTGGCGGATGCGGTATTACCACAACGGTCGCGGATTATTCAAAGCTTTGTGTCGCGTTGGCTAATAACGGTATTGGTGCCAACGGCGAAAAAATCATTTCCGGAGGAACCATTGACCTGCTGAGAACCAATCAGCTTACCCCGCAACAGCGAGAGACCATGGTGTGGCCGCAGCTGAAGGGGTATGGGTATGGTTTGGGTGTGCGTACTTTGATTGATAAGGCCTCCGGTTCGGTAGGCAATATCGGTGAATTCGGTTGGGGCGGTGCTGCGGGTGCCACCGTTTTGGTAGACCCTGCCATCAAATTATCTGTATTTTACGCACATCATATGTTGAATCAACAAGAAGCCTATTATCAGCCGCGTTTGCGTAATGTGGTGTATGGTTGTGTCCTTTAATAATAAAACATGAAGATTATTGATATTCATACGCATATTTATCCCGATGCCATTGCGCGTAAAGCGACGGACAGCGTGAGGGAGTTTTACGGTGTCGGTGACGGCCTTATGGACGGCACCGTGAACATGTTGCTCGACAGAGGACGGCAAGCGGGGACGGAAAAATTTGTTGTTCTGCCGGTAGCCATTCGTCCCGATCGGGTACGGCACATTAACGATTTTGTGCAACACCAGGCAAAGGAACACAGTTGCTTTATTCCGTTCGGGACGGTGCATGCCGATATGGAACACCTGACCGACGAGGTGGAACGGTTGTTAACACTCCGTGTCAAAGGTATCAAGCTTCATCCCGATTCGCAGCAGTTTGCCATTGATGACGAGCGGTTGTTCCCCTTGTACGAGGCGGTACGCGGTCGAATCCCGCTTTTGATACATATGGGTGATCCGCGTTACGGTTATTCGCACCCGGCAAGACTTCGAAAAATACTGGATTTATTTCCGGGACTTTCGGTGATTGCCGCGCATTTGGGCGGGTATACCATGTATGATACGGCATACGAGCTGTTGCGGGATACCGATTGTGTGATGGATCTTTCCAGCTCTGTGAGGTTTATGGAAGCGGAAAGGGCCTTATGGTATATTCGCGCGTACGGTGCGGAGCGTATCGCCTACGGGACGGATTACCCGATTTGGGATCCGGTTCGAGAGAGGGACTCTTTTATGCGGTTGAAGCTGACGGACGCGGAAAAAGAACAGATTGTGTATAAAACTGCCGAGCGGATATTAAATTTATAAGAGGCGAGTATGATGGCATGTGCCTGAGATGCATCATCAAGATTCTGGCGTTCCACTTGCTTGCGGCATTCTTACTTAACGGCACGATTATCAGCGTATCATAATGGTAACTACAGCGGGATGACCTCATTGAATGAAGGCATCCCGCTGTTTGAGTGAAACGAGCATTACATTTACAATCAAGAAAACGCAGGATTTCTTCAAATTTGACAATATATTACAAGCACGCAACAACATTCTCTATTGCAAAACGAGAAAAGTTCTGATAGTATAGAATAAAGTAATATTGACAAGCGGAGGGTTTTTTATGCGCAAAATTATAGCGTTATGTTGTCTACTCGGCGTTTTGTTGCTGTCTGCCTGTGGCCCGACGGGGCAACCGACAAGCACGACCACAACCGATACAACAACCACCGATACTACTATCATGACGGATGATACCTCTTGGTCGGATACCGACTGGAGTGACGATTTCCAAGAGCCGGTAATTTCGGATTGGTATGACGATGACTATACTTCGGACGACGATTACAGTCCCGCTATTGAATATGTGGAAGTATTGCCGGATGTTGATGACTACGCATTGGCTACTCCCCAAACCGGCGGTTCGGATGCCGAAGCAGCCGTGCTTCGAGAGGAAATCCTCAACACCAAAGATCAGCTGGGAGAAATCACCGGTGTGACTTACTATGTTTCCGCTGAGCACGGTAACGATAACAATGATGGCTTGTCTCCCGAGACGGCGTGGCAGACCTGTGATGCTATTGTCATCAATTCGTATATGATTCAATCGGGCGATGCGATTCTGTTTGAGCGCGGCGGCGTCTATCGCCGTACTTCGCCTATTGAGGTAGTCAGCGGTGTCACTTATGCTGCCTATGGTGAGGGATATAAACCGAGAATTTACGGTTCCTCCACCAACTATGCGTGGGGCACGCAATGGGAGCCCAGCCGCAGACAGTATGTTTGGAAAATCAACCTGTACAGCCGTGAGGCGGGCATGCTGGTCTTTAATCACGGAGAGGCCTTTGGTATCCCGAAATACTTTGGTTTGAATGAGTTGCAACAAAACGGGGACTTCTATCACAATGTTGACGAGTCTATCCTGTATCTGTATTTGGATAAAGGATATCCGAATGTTGTGTACGAAGATATTGAGATCGGTACGCGTGAGAATGTGTTTACGATCCCCGATTTCACCGAGAATGTCACCTTTGATAATTTGAGCGTTAAGTACGCCGGCCTGTTCACCTTTGATGTGCAGGCATCCACAGATAATCTCCGTTTCACCAACTTGGAGATTGGATGGGTAGGCGGTTGCCGTTACGGTGACACGGCTTACGGTCTCGGTAATGGTATCCAATTCTGGGAAGATACTTACAACGCATTGGTCGAAAACTGCTGGATTTATCAAATATATGATACCGGTATTACCCCGCAAGGTTGTGTGGGTGTACATATCTACAAGAATCTTGTGTTCCGCAAAAACTTAATTGAATACTGCAACTATTCTATTGAAGTGTTTGACCATCATGAGGATTCCGTATGGGATGGTCTCGTCATCGAGGATAACATTATGCGCTTTGCGGGTTACGGCTGGTTGTCCACCCGTCCCGACCGCAGTTATTCTGTTTCGCACTATAACGGTTGGAACTACCTCTACAACGAACTTCCGGGTGATGGCATTACCATCCGTAATAATATTTTTGATTGTTCTATTCAAAACCTGGTGTATTGGACCGGTACGGACTACGGAACCAAGGGCTTGACGATTTCTGGTAACAGTTTCTACCAGAAAGCCAATACACAGAACAAAGCACTCGCGTTTGGCACGGCAAAACAACAGTATGCTACCAACCAAGCCGAGCTTGAAGCAGCTGTTGCCATTATGGATCCTAACCCCAAGACGGTTAAATGGTTATCTTGATGCGTTTTTAAAGCTGATAGTACTTGAAGACTACCTGAAAGGAGTCCTATAACTATATGTATAGTAAAGGTTTCAGAAATTTCGTTTCGAAAATGAAAGCGATTTCCCGATCAACACTCAGCGTGGTTCTTGCGCTGTGTATGCTCGCGGTTATGTTGCCGACGGGTATTCTGTTGGTTTCCGCAGATGCTTGGGACGGCACCTATGAAATGTTTGGCGGTTCGGGTACAGTAGATGACCCGTATCAGATCGGAAATGTGCGGCAATTGATGCTGTTGTCACATGTTGCCAGTTCCGACACCAGTCCCATGAGTGTCAATGTCGTCGGTCAAACTGACCCCGTATCTTTTTCAGCTCACGCTTCTTACGGTTGGTTTACAAACAAACATTTTGTTTTGACAGCGGATATTGATCTTTCTTCCGTTAATAATTTTGCACCGATTGGTGCTGCCAGCGGCTCTAACAAACGTTCCTTTGCTTGCGCGTCCTTTGACGGACAGGGGCATACCGTCAGCGGTCTTACGGTTGATACCAACGGAATGGCAGCCGGTTTCTTTGGAAAGGTCTATACACCTTATGCCGGCGCAACGATTAAAAATCTGCATGTCAGCGGTAGTGTTAAGGGCGGTTCCAACACCTACTATGTGGGTGGTCTTCTCGGCCAATTTAACTACAGCGCCGGCGGTACCGGTGTTATCGAAAACTGCAGCTTTACGGGTACGGTACAAGCAACGCGTGATGCCGTGCCTGCGGGTGGCCTTATGGGCGAGATCGGCATGGCTTATACCGGTGATTATGCCGTTACTGTTAAAAACTCTTTCTTTAACGGTACGGTGACAGGTCGCAGTACCGGTCAAGCGGGTGGCCTTGTCGGTTATCTGTACTCCCTTAAGAGCGGTAACACGGTAAATATTACCGATTGTTATACTACCGGTACAGCCCAAACCGGCAGTACCGGCGTTGGTGGCTTGCTCGGCTTTACCGGTCAGTATAATGCCACCGATATTACCTTGAATGTGCGTAACTGTCGGAGTGACATGACGCTGACGGGCACAGCCGGTAAAGTTAGCGGCTTGATTGGGTATGCCAACTACTCCAAAATCGGGGCTATCAATATTACAAACAGTCATTTTGCAGGCTCGGTTGCTTCACAGGTGATCGTCAATGCCGATACGGCTAATACGCCTTCAAAGGTGACGCTTACTAATGTGTATTACAGAGACAGCTCGTACACGGCGGATGCGGCAGACGGCGCGTTGACGGGTGCTGCCGAGAAAACCTCTCTTGAATTCGCAAACGGTACGGTAACAGACCTGTTAAACAACAGCTTGCCTGCGGGAAGCTTTAGCTGGCAGAACGGCAGCAACGGGTATCCGATTCATGGCAGCAAGCCGGAAGTTACCGGTTTGACTTTGAGTTGCGGTGAGATTACTTTTGATCCCGCTGTGTATCAGTATGAATTGACAATCCCGCTGTCCGTTACCAGCACGACGGTGACGGCAACTGCCAAGACCGGAACGACACTTACGGTCAATAATATCCCGACCGAAAGCGGCGTGGCCTCCGGCGATATTTCGTTGCCGGTGGATGAAACAACAGTCATCACCGTAATCGGTGACAGTAACGGTCCGAAAATTTCCTACACGATAACGATCACGCATTCGGCGGCCGCGTGGGACGGCACGTATCAATTGCCTACCAACTACGCAGAAGAAAATGCGGGTACGGCTACGAACCCCTATCAGATTGGAAATTTAAGCCAGTTAATGCTTTTGTCCAAGGTTTCCAATTCTGAAACCAGTCCCGTGAATGTTGTGATCGGCGGCGATCCCAATAATACCGTGGAATTCAAAAAAAGCATATATGGTTGGTTCCAAGGCAAAAATTTCGTTTTGACGGCGGATATCGATCTCAGTGCAGTGGAATGGGCACCGCTTGGCGGTGGGACCAACGCGTTTGCCTGCCAGTCCTTTGACGGACAGGGGCATACCGTGAAAGGCCTTACGGTGAATACCGAAGGAATGTCGGCCGGTTTCTTCGGAACGGTCTATTTAAACGGCGACTTAACGATTAAAAACCTGCATGTCAGCGGTAGCGTTAAAGGCGGCGGCGGCTCATACTATGTGGGCGGCCTTATCGGCCGATTCAACTACGGCGGTGCTACTACCGGTCTTGTGGAAAACTGCAGCTTTACGGGCACGGTGGAATCTACGCGCAGTGCCATACCTGTGGGCGGCCTTATCGGTCAGGCAGAAACTTCCTTAGCCGTTGGTGCGGCGGTGACCGTTAACAATTGCTATTTTGACGGCACTGTGACGGGGTCCGGCGATGACCAAACGGGTGGTTTGATCGGTGACCTTATTCTGAAAAACCCCTCTACTGTTAATATTAATGACTCCTATACTACCGGTGCGGCACAGACCGGTTCTTACGGTGTCGGTGGTTTGGTTGGTCGTTTTGCCAACACCAATACCTCGCTGAATATTCATAACTGTTGGAGTGACATGACGCTGACGGGCACAACCGGTAAGGTCAGCGGTATGGTTGGTTATGTGGATTACGCCAAAATTGCGGCACTCAAGATAACCAATAGCCATTTTGCCGGCACGGTTGCTTCTCAGGTAATCGTCAACGCGGATACGGTCAACACGCCTTCCAAGGTCACTCTGAATAATGTGTATTATCGAGACAATTCGTATACGGCGGCACAAGCTGACGGTGCGCTGACAGGCGCTGCGCAGAAATCTGTTACGGAATTTGCAAGCGGCACGGTCAGAGACCTTCTGAAAAACGGTGCGGCTACGCTTGGCGGCATGAGCTGGCGAGACGGCGACGATGGGTATCCGATCCATGCCACGCCGGCCAGCATCATCGATTTAACGGTGAGCCGTGGCTCATTCGATTTCGATCCCTCCGTACATGCGTATGAGCTGGTACTTCCGCTCTCCATTACCAGCATAAAGGTCACGGCAGTTGCCGGTGTCGATACTACTCTTAAAATCAATGGTGTTCCGACCGAAAGCGGTGTGGCGTCTGCCGATATTCCGGTATCGCTTAATCAACCGACGGTTATCACCATAGTCGGTGATAACAACGGCGCGACGACTGTCTACACCGTAACCGTTACCCATTCGGCGGCTGCGTGGGATGGCACCTATGAGCTCCCCACGAACTATGGTGAAAAAGATGCGGGTAAGGCTGCCAATCCGTACAAAATCGGCAATTTGAATCAGTTAATGCTGTTATCGTATGTTTCGAATTCTGCCACCAGTCCCGTGGAAGTCCCGATTGGCGGCGATCCCAACAACACGGTGAAATTTACCAAGAGCGGTTACGGCTGGTTTGCTGCCAACTATTTCGTTTTGACGGCGGATATCGATCTCAGTGGTGTTGAATGGACACCGCTTGGCGGTGGCGCTAATGCGGTTGCCTTCAACTCCTTTGACGGGCAAGGGCATACCATCAGCGGTATGAAGGTGGATACTAACGGAACATCCGCCGGTTTCATTGGTCAATTGAACGGTAACGGAAGCCCGAAAATCAAAAACCTGCATGTAAGCGGCAGTGTCAAAGGCGGTGCCGGTACATATTATGTAGGCGGTCTTGTAGGCCGAATGGCCGTTGCTTACAACACAGGTACCGTGGAAAATTGTAGTTTTACCGGTACGGTAGTGGCTGCGCGCAATGCTGACATACCTGTCGGTGGTCTTGTCGGTCAGGTAGAGCGTTCCGGCTCTAATGGTACATTTACGATTGCAAACTGCCGTTTCGACGGTGATGTAACAGGTGCCGGCACCGACCAAACGGGCGGTCTGATTGGTCTTTTGTTGAGCACCGGTTCCGATGTTTATTCCACCATCAATATCAATGGTTGCTATACTACCGGCGGTGAAGTGAAAACCGGCAGTAGCGGTGTAGGTGGTATCGTTGGTCTTAGCCGTGCGCGCATCACTGCGAACATCGTGAACTGCTGGAGTGATATGACGGTTACGGGAACAGCGGATAAACAGGGCGGTATCGTAGGATATGCTCATTCCGCCTCGACGGTCAATATAGACAACTGTTATTTTGCCGGCGAAACTGCGTCCCAGGTCATTGCTCCCGAGCTTGACAACATCACCCTGTATAATGTGTTTTACAGAACCGGCTCGTACACCGCGGCACAAGCCGCCGGCGCCCTGAACGGTGCAGCAGAGAAGTCTGTTGTCGAATTCGCAAACGGCACGGTCACAGCTTTGTTAAATAATGGTGTCGCCGAGATCGGAGGTAATGCTTGGAACGATAACAGCAGAGGTACGCCCGTGCTCGGCACGGTGACTCTGTCACTGCAAAACTTGCTTTTAAGTGACGGTAAATTCACCTTTGATCCGTCAACGAAGCTGTTTACGAACACCTTTGGGTATTCGCAAACCTCACTTTTCGTGATTCCCACTGCTCCGGCGGGTGTGACAATCACCGTGAACGGTCAGGCGGTACAAAGCGGCACTGCTTCGCAGCGTGTCCCGCTTGCGGTCGGTTCCAACACGATTACCATTAAACTCACCAAAGGTGGGAATACCACTTTCTATGCTGTTCGTGCGATCCGCAATGCGGAGATGCCCGGCGTTTGGGACGGCAGCTACGAACCGTTTGACACTTCCAACGGTAAGGGTACTGACCTTGATAACCCGATTATCATTGAAAATGCGGCACAACTCGCCTATCTTGCGGCAATGACCAACGGTGAGACGGTGTACCATGACGGTGTGCCTTATACAATACCCGAGCCGGATGGTCGGTATCGTCTGTATGCCGATGTTTATTTCAAACTCGGTACGGATTTGCAATTAAATCCTGTGGATGACTATGACAACTGGGCGACAACGGCGCCGCCTAATAACTGGACTCCGATTGGTTTTAATATTGGAACAGAAGGTCGCATGAACGAGTCCAGATACTTCGGTGGTGTACTTGACGGTAATAATCATACCATTACCGGTTTGTATTGTGTGACCGACCATGGTGATGGTACAGGCCTGTTCGGCAGTACCGGCCACGCTACCGTTCGTAACCTGCACATCGAGAAGGGTTATGTGGAGGGTCTCTCTCATGTGGGCGGTTTGGTCGGCAAATCGACTCACCATACCATGACCAGTTTCATCAGTACTTTCCAAAACTGCAGCTACTCGGGAATCGTAAAAGCTGTGAGTTGGGATTCCCATGCGGGCGGTTTGGTCGGTTCGACCTTTGCGAGAATTGATATCAACAGTTGTTGGACGGAAGGTACCGTGATCGGCGGTAACAAACTCGGCGGTCTCATCGGTCAGGCATTTCTTACCCAAGAAGCAAAAATCGTGAACAGCTACAGCGTAGTGGATATCGTGAGAGGGGTTAGCTTTACGCCGACGGCGGATAATCCCCTGTGTGTTGCCGGTTTGATCGGTAAGTTGGTGAACTCGACCGGTTCACTCACCATTCGACGCTCGTATTTTGCGGGATCCGTTCCCACTGATGACCCGATTATCGGTAATGTGACTCCCAGTATGACCTTGTCGATTGATACGGCTGTGTTTTACCGCACCGGCTCCATTGCGGGAACGGTTGACGCTACGACCGTGTATGGTGCCAAGGAATACTCGGCGGCAGAGTTTGCGGACGGTACGGTGACCGCGTTGCTGAACGATGCAGAAATGTATGGTGATTTCTGGAATTGGGAAGATGGCGCGAACGGTTATCCCGTTTCGGATGGTGTTCTCTTGGTTACCGACTACAGAACCTATACCAACGATGCCTATTACAATGACGGCAACTGGTATGATGCGTTCGTCAACAAAGAAGGCGGTACGCTGAAAGATCCGAACAATTCCAACAATAACAACGGTGGTTTCGGAGAAAGTGGCAGTCCGATTACCGGTGAAACCTCGATGTACATCGCTGCTATCGTATTGTTACTGATTTCCGGTGCTTGCCTTTTCCTCCTCGTCGGAAGAAAACGGCGCGAAAATTAAAAATAAATTTCCGTGTTCATTCCCGTGGCGAACCATGGGAATGAACACGGTCCTTAGTGATTCTCTTTGTACAATAGATTGAGAGACAAAATAGGAAGGTGACAAACATGAAATTAGCCTTATTGGTAGCCAACCGTGGGTTTTTCCCGAGTTCGGTCATTGAATCGGCCTACAGCGAGATGCTGACGGCTTTTGAAAAAGTCGGCGTAGAAGCTCTGTGCATAGATGACGGCATTACGAAATACAATGCTGTAGAAACCACAAAAGAGGGTAAGGCGTACGCCAAATTCCTCGACGCACATCGCGGCGAATACGATGGTCTCGTTATCTGCTTGCCGAACTTCGGCGATGAGAACGGTATCAAAGAGGCGATTGCCGATTGCGATGTTCCGATTTTGTTACAGGCATATCCGGATGAAATCGGCAAAATGGATTTTGAACATCGTCGTGACGCTTTCTGCGGTAAACTCGCTTTAGGCAGCGTGTTGGCTCAGATGGGTAAAAAGTACACGACATACAGCCCGTTCGTGGTGCATCCGCTTAGCGATGATTTCCACAAACAGCTGTCGACTTTTGTCAAAACATGCCGCGTGGTTCGTGGTATGAAAAAATTGCGCATCGGTGCCATCGGTGCCAGAACCACCGCGTTCAAGAGCGTCCGTTTCGACGAGAACGCATTGGAGGCCGTGGGCATTGATGTAGAAACCTTCGATTTGTCCACCTTCATTCAGGCAATGCAACAGTTGAACGATGATGACAGCGAAGTGGCGGCATGGCGCAAAAAACTCGCCGGTGTGATTGATTTCTCAAAAGCTCCCGCCGGCCGTGAACTGTCGGTTGCAAAACTCGGCGTTGTGGTCTCCCGCCTTATTGAGGAGAACCAACTCGATGCGATTGCCATCCGTTGCTGGAGTGAATTGCAAACCACCTTCGGCATTTCACCTTGCGCCGTGATGGGCATTCTCAACCAAAACGGTGTGGCGGCTGTGTGCGAGTGCGATGTTGCCAATGCGGTTGCCATGAAAGGATTGTCTTTGGCGGCGGACAAAGGTGCCGGCTGCTTAGACCTCAACAACAACTACGGCGAAGAATTGGATAAATGCATTCTGTTCCACTGCGGTCCGTTGCCGATGGATCTGATGACAGGTCCCGGTGAGGTGCAGAGTCACAAAATGCTGGATAAATCCTACGGTCCCGATTGCAGTTGGGGCTTGAATGTCGGTACGATGAAGACCGGCGATGTGACCGTTTCGGGCATGCGTACCGAAAACGGCCGTTTGCAATTCTTTATCGGAGAAGGCCGCTTGACGGGCGATCCGGTAGAAAAAGAATTCTTTGGGGTATCCGGTGTTCTGCAAATGGAAAACTTGCAGGATAAACTGTACACGATCGGTGCAGGTGGTTTCCATCACCATGCGGCGATTGTTCCCGATACGGTTGCTGATGCGGTTACCGAAGCCTTTACCAAATACTTAGGCTATCAGCAGATCAAGATTTAAGGGGCAAAAACGCTGGAACAGCGTGAGTATAAGGAGGAATTTCCATGGACAAGAACTATCAAGTGGTTTTTACCGGTCAAAGACAGGTAGAAATCCAAGAAGTCCCGATGCCTGTGCCGAACGACACACAGGTGTTGGTCAAAACGCAGGTATCGCAGATCAGTACCGGTACAGAGTTGACGATGCTCGAAATGGAGGTCGATCCCAACTCGTCATGGGGGCAGATGAAGAATGTATATCCCTACTATCCGGGATATTCGAACATTGGTGTTGTGGTAGGCGGCGGCAAAGATGTTGATCCGTCTTATATCGGT
The DNA here is from genome assembly GCA_045595845.1 of Acutalibacteraceae bacterium. Lineage (GTDB taxonomy): Bacteria > Bacillota > Clostridia > Oscillospirales > Acutalibacteraceae > RGIG3009. The sequence goes on along the minus strand of JAZOBF010000042.1, from coordinate 4,192 downwards.
AAGCGCGTTCTGGTGCCTGCTCGCCATGCTCAATATTATGTGTGGGGCGCTAAGGATGTCATCGTGTTGCCAGACAATGTGGACGCAGACGAAGCGGCTTTCTCTACTCTCGCTGTGGTAGCTATGGCAAGTATCCGTGCGGCGTGCATCCGACCGGGCGAAGCGGCCGTGGTATACGGTGCGGGCATTGTTGGCCAGTTGGTGGCGCGCTTGGCAAAACTCGCCGGTGCAACCAAAGTGTTCGTTGCTGACCTGTCCGATTACAGACTTAGCCTGTTACCGGATGAGCCTACTTATATCAAAGTCAACTCCGGTGAAGTGGATGTTCCCAAATTCATTAAAGAACACAACAACGGCGGTCTTGCCAATGTGGTGTTTGAGACCACCGGTAATCAAAATCTCGTCCAAAGTGAGCTGTATTGTCTGGCAAGACGCGGCCGCATGATTATCACCAGCAGCCCGCGCGGAACCTCCGTTGTTGACTTCAACTTCTGCTCCGGCATGGGAATTTCCATTACCGCCGCACACAATGGTGCCATTCATCCGGCGGTTGCCACATGGGAAAATCCGTGGACTCAGTATCGCGATCACCAGTATTTTGTGGAATTGCTCGAAAAAGGGCTGATTTCCGTCAAAAACTTGGTTTCGAACAAGGCTGATTACAAGGACGCAATCGGCATGTATGATATGTTGATGGCTGATCGCACCAAGGCGATGGCTGTGCATCTGTATTGGGAGGGTGACAAATAATGAAAGTCGGTGTCATCGGTGCCGGTTCTATATCGGATTACCATTTAAAACATTATGCGGCAAACCCCAACACGGAAGTCGTAATGATTGCCGATGTAAACGAAGAGCTTGCCAAGGCCAAGGCCGCCTCTTTCAATGTCCCGAAATACTGTGCGGACTATAAGGAATTGTTGCGTGACGATACCATCGAGGCCGTCAGCATTACAACCCCTACCTTTACGCATTGCAACATCGTGTTGGATGCGTTGGCGGCAGGCAAACATGTATTGTGTGAAAAACCCCCCGCACTGACCGCCGCTGAGGCAGAACAGTGCGCCGAAGCAGCGGCAAAATCGGGCCTCGTGCTGATGTATGCGTTCGTGTTGCGTTTTGCAAGCGATTTGCAGTATTTGAAACAGTACCAGCAAAACGGCCACCTTGGCAACATCTACTACGGCGAAGCTTCTCGTTCCGTTAGATGTGCCGTTTCCAATGGTTGGTTCCTTGATAAGAAAAAAGCAGGCGGCGGTATGCTCATGGACGCTGCTATTCACGAACTGGATCAATTGTTGTATTTGATGGGCTATCCGAAACCGAAATCGGTTTTGGGCTTTACCACCGATGCCAACAAAGACTTGTATAACACGCTTCAGGGCGTCGGCGGCGGCTGGCCGTCTGCGGACAAGGCACACTATGAGCGCACCATTGAGAGCGCAGCAAACGGTTTTGTCACCTTTGAAAACGGTGCCGCCATTCTTGTCAAATCTGCCAGCATTCAATTCACGATGCAGCCCGGTCGCTATGTCGAAGTGATAGGTGATAAAGCCGGTGCCAGACTTGGTGACGACTTGTCCATCGTCACATTGGATGCGAACAATTACATGATGGAGTACAAACCGATTCTCGGCAGAAAGGCTGACCCGTTCCAAGGCGAGTTCACCCACTTTGTGGATTGCTGCCTAAATCAGACACCGTGTATCGTGAAGCCCGAAGAGGCGATCACCCTCATGAGTATTATCAACGGCATCTACAAATCCGCCGAAACCGGAAAACCCGTTACTTTCTAATTGAATACCTTTTTTCTATAGCAGTGCACCCGTGCACTGCTATAGATTTTTGAAAGGACGAAAAACATGAAAAGGATTATCTGCAAATTTTGCGCGATTCTCCATGTTTGCGCGTTGAGCGTCTGCCTGCTTGTCGGTTGCAACGGTGGTATATCCTCCAACGCGACCACCACCGTTCCCAATGCAACAACTACGGCGGGGGACGGTGCCTCGTCGGGTGACGCAGGAACGACGGTGACCGTCTCTCCGTCCGATTCGGCACAGTCACCGCAGAATACGCTGACAACCGCGACACCCGAACAGGGTAAAGCGGTGATTACCGGTCTTTCTGTCAACGGCAGTGCGCTCGAGGGGTTTGGCTCCGACATCACTTCATACACCTATTATCTGCCTACCGGCACAACGGCAGTGCCGCAAGTTACCGCCACCCAGTCGGCGGGCACCGGAACGATCAAGATTACACAGGCAACGAGTGTTAACGGTACTGCCAAGATTTCGTTGAACAACACAACCTATTCCATTACATTCGTTGTCAAACGCTCGGAGGTCGATATGTTACAGAACACCTATTACCAATTAAAAACCGCCAAGAAGCTGAATGTGGCGTATTTCGGCGGTTCCGTTACATCGGGGTTCAGCTACGACAGTAATTACGATGCTGAGTCATCGTCTTGGCGCGCTTTGACTACCAAATGGCTTAAATCGCAATATCCCGCCGCAACCATCACGGAAACCAACGCCGCTATCGGCGGTACGGGTACGCTTTACGGTGCCTACCGCGCTGTCGAAGACCTGAAACTCACCAACGCGGCGGAAAAACCCGATTTGGTGTTCATTGAATTTGCCATCAACGATCACTACGACGCCAAGGTGAATGTCACACCCGCCGTGTATATGGAATCCATTATCCGCACTATCTACCAATACGCACCGCAGGCGGATATTGTGATGGTCCTTACCACCGACTACAACAACAAGGATTCCGATTATGTCACCAAGATGGCACATCGCGAGGTCGCGGAAGCGTATCAGATTCCGTGTATTGATGTGGGTGCGCGTCTGTGGAAAGAAATCGTACAGCAAAACGGCGGCACGATCCCGACTTCAAGTTCTGCTGTTTGGAAGAAGTACTTTAGCGACGGAGTCCATCCGGCTAACGCGGGTTACCAAAAATATGCCGCGTACATTCAAGAATACTTGGCGAAGCTGTTAGGCAACAAGCCTTCCGTACCGTCCGGCCGTGTGAATGCGTATATGCCGTCGGCAACGCTCAACACGCTGCCGAAAGCACCGTATATCGATAACTTCAAAGGCTTGACTCTTACGGACAGTCAATTAAATGTCAACGGTAACGGCTTTGTCAACTCTAATAAGGCGGGGGCGTCCTTTACCATTACATTTACCGGCACGGAGTTAAAATTGTGGGTTTACGGTAAGTCTACATCGGAAAATGCGGCGGGTTGCCTTAGAGTGAGAATCGACAACGGTAAAACCGTCAAGCTGTCGCTTGTCGGCAACAACCACATGGTGCTCCCCGTTGCAAGCGGTCTTGCCAATACCGAACACACCGTCGTCGTGACGCTCTCACCGACCGACTCGACAAGCTCCGGCGTGAACTTGGATTTCCGCTATTTTCTCATCAGCGGAGATGCACAGATGCGCGGCATCGCGGTAATTTCCTAACTTTTTTTAAACGAACGCTCTGCATCGTTTGGGTGCAGAGCGTTTTTGCACATGTGGCGGGAGGTGGCTATCCGCTTTTAATAGATACGGCAGAAAGGTATTATTCCCCTTTTGAAAAAAAACTCGCCAACATTTTACAACCAAATGACAACATTTTACCTTGCACACTTGAAAAAGTGTTGGTATAATATACATGGATATTGTGCCCCCGTGTTTTTTTCATGCGCAAAAAGGGCGGGGGGAACCTTATAATTTATTGCACAATAGGAGGAAAAAAGGTTATGAAAGCACTGTTTTCCAAATCCAAAGCAATGATAAGCATTGCTGTGGTGCTGTGTATGGTAATTGCCCTATTACCGACCGGCATCTTCACGCTCATTGGTGCGGCAGACGATACCAATGAGTGGGACGGCACCTATGAAATGTTCGGTGGTTCGGGTACATCGACTGACCCGTATCAGATCGGAAATGTGAACCAGTTGATGCTGTTGTCATATGTTTCGAATCAAACCACCACTTCCGTGACGGTTTCTGTCAAAGATCATACAGAATCCGCGGTGACCTTTAGACAAAGCAGTTACGGTTGGTTCGGTGCCCGATATTTCGTTTTGACGGCGGATATTGATCTTTCGGGAGTAGATAATTTTACACCCATCGGTGGTTTTTCTACCGATACCACTGTCGCTTTTAACTCTTTCGATGGTCAAGGGCAC
>JAZOBF010000041.1:0-35632 GCA_045595845.1 Acutalibacteraceae bacterium | reverse complement strand
AAGCAATAGGAAAGGATACTCGATCATGCCGAGAAAGAAGAAAATTCCTCGAAATGATTTGGGTATTCCGGAGTACGAAATGGAATCTTTGGCAAGAATGTTACTTCCTATTTTGAAGAAGTATATTGACTCGGAGGAAGGAAAACGGGATTGGCAGGAATGGCAAGCCCGAATGAAAGATGGTGCAAATGGCACTGTGAGCACGGAATCAAAAGAAGAAATGAATCTTAGTGACAGGAACTAAGGGATACCCAAAATCACAAAGCCACAGGTGGGAAACCGTCTGTGGCTTTGCATATGTATACTTAGAAATAAACGATAAAGGCGAATCCATCTCCCAAGGGAAATGGGTTCGCCTTTAACTTGTTTGGTGGACCCGAAGGGGATCGAACCCTCGAACCTCACGGATGCGAACCGTGCGCTCTCCCAGCTGAGCTACGAGCCCATAGCGGAATTTATCTTAACGCAAATTCCGACGGTTGTCAAGTGCTTATCCGAAAAAAGTTAATATTCGCGGAGAATCTCCTTATATCGCGCGTGTGCACGCGCGACGGCGTCTTTCCAAGATAAATACAATGTTTTTCCCGCGTGTGTTCCGCACATTTTCAGCGCGGCGCGGTCGGAACAGGCATCCAATATGGCGGCGGCGTATGCGGCGGCATTTTCTGCCGCTACATAACCATTTTGGTTGTGTATGATACCTTCTGCTGCACAACTGTCCTGCACAAGCAATGACGGGCAATCACACGCCGCCGCTTCCTTGACCACGATACCGCACGTGTCGTAGGTGGAGGGGAACAAAAACAGATCCGACAAACTGTAGTACGCGCGCAATTCTTCGCGGTCAAAAACAGGGCCCGTAAAGGTGACTTGTTGTTGCAAATTGTGCTCGGCGGCATAGGCTTTCATGTCGGGTAGGTCGTATCCGTCACCGATAAAAAATGCGTGAAAATCCATGCCGTTTTGATACAAAATCTTTAACGAATCCAAAATCAGGCGGGTGTTTTTGTACCACATCATTCTGCCGACAAACAGAAACACAAGCTTGTCCTCGTAGATATGATACCGCTCTCGCAGTGCTGCCGTTGCTTCGGCAGAGGCTTTACCGCGTGCGAAATCCGTGCCGTTTTCCATGATGCGGCAGTCACCCTCGTAACCGATATCCCTTAAGAATTTTTCGCTGGCACCCGTTACCACCCACACTTCGTCAGCCGAGTTAACATTATCCAGCAAAAACGCCATCGCCACTTTGCGCATGGCGGCGGTGGGAACGCGCTTTTGAATATCCAGATCAAAGCGTGTGTGATAAGTCAGCACTACCGGTACACGGGGGCGATGATTGATGGCATTGACCAGTACCGATGAGGCAAACGGGGAGTGCACATGCATGAGATCCATTTTTTTGGAACGGAGTTTGACGATCGTGGCGGGGTCGAACGGTACACCGACACGGTAGCCGACCTTTTCCCCTGCGGAAACCGACGGATACCGCAACACATCAAACGGATAGCGGTCTTCCACTCCTTGATAATTCGGCGTTACCACCGTGACCTGACATCCCAGATCGTGTAGGTGTGCGGCATAATTTTTGACGGTTTGGGAAACGCCGTCAATGAGCGGCGGGAACGAGTCGTTGAACAGTCCAACAGAAAATTCGTTCATAACGAGCCCCCCTTCGTTTATACTACTCAGTATACTCCGTTTTTTGCGGTGTTTCAAGGCGCTGAAAAAATTTTTGTGTATCGAGAGCATAAAAATTCAAAAAAGTCTTTTCTTTGACGCGAGAGTGCGATATACTATACTATGTATAAGTATATAAGGTTGGAGTGAACAATAGTATGGACAGATCCTACACCGTAGCGCTTGAAAAAGTTATCCGTGAGTTGACGCTGGAACCCGTGTATATGCCCGAAGACGGCGAAACACGCTTGGTGTGCAGTGCCCAAATTAACCGCCCCGGACTGGCTTTGAGCGGGTATTTCGAATATTTTGATAATGCGCGAATTCAGGTGATTGGAAAAAGCGAATTGGGGTTTTTGGAGGGGTTGTCGGCAGACGAGGCGGCAAAGCATATCGATACCTTTGTTGCCAAAAAGCCCCCCATGATCGTGGTGGCGCACAAATTACAGATTCCGTCTGAGCTCATTAAGGCGTGTGAAAAATACGAGGTTCCGCTGCTTCACAGCGACGACACTACGTCGGATGTCACGGCGGCACTCATTTCGTTTTTGAATGTGCAGTTAGCGCCCCGTATTACGCGACACGGCGTGTTGGTCGAAGCGTACGGCGAGGGGATTTTACTCATTGGAGACAGCGGTGTCGGTAAAAGCGAGACTGCCATTGAACTTGTCAAGCGCGGGCATCGGTTGATTGCGGATGATGCGGTGGAAATTCGCCGTGTGTCATCTAAAACCTTGGTCGGTTCGGCGCCCGATAACATCCGTCACTTTATCGAGTTGCGCGGCATCGGTATCGTAAACGCCCGTCGCATCTTTGGTATGGGCTCTGTTAAGGTCACCGAAAAAATCGATATGGTCATTCAGCTGGAACAATGGAACAACGAAAAGGTGTATGACCGTATGGGACTGGAAAATCAGTATATGGATATTTTGGGCATTACGGTCCCAATGTTGACCATCCCCGTCAAGCCCGGCCGTAATTTAGCGATTATTATCGAGGTTGCCGCCATGAACAACCGTCAGAAAAAGATGGGGTACAATGCGGCACAGGAATTAATGCAAAATCTGGGCATGAGTGATGACGGCAATCACAACGAAAGTACGGCATTTTAAAAGAGGGGACAATTCATGAGCAATGCCATTCATCCGATTGCGGATTTTCATACACACACCGTTTTTTCTCCGCACGCGTACAGTACGCTGACGGAAAATGCCGCCGCGGCGGCAAAATGCGGGTTGTTGGCTGTGGCGTGTACCGATCATGCCGGCGCAACGCCCGATAGCGGACACCATTGGCATTTTACCAATCAGAAGATTTTGCCGCCGTACATTGAGGGCGTGCGGGTGCTTCACGGCATGGAGGCCAATGTGTTGGATGATACCGGCCGTATCGATGCCTCACCGAAAATTCGGGAGCAACTGGACCTGGTGATTGCATCCATGCACGCAGGTACGATGCCGACGGGCAGTGTGGAGCAGATTACGAAAGCGTGGTCGGCGGTGGCAGCCGATCCCGACATTGATATTATCGGACATGCGGGTACGCCGCTGTATGCGTTTGATTATGAAACGGTGATCCCGCTGTTTGGCCAGCACGGCAAAGTTGTGGAGATTAACGAAGGCACCTTTCGTGTGCGTCGGGATTCGTATGAAAATTGTAAGCGTATTGCGGTGTTGTGTAAGCAACACGGGGTACGGATTGTTTTAAGTTCGGACGCTCATTTTCACGCGCACGTCGGACAGTTTGCGGAATCCGTGAAACTGCTTTCGGAGATTGCGTTTCCGTCTGAACTGATTGTTAACAACAGCCGAGAGTCCTTGGAAACATTTTTTCGCGAAAAAGACATTGACTGGTAAGGAGAGTACAGCATGGTAACCATCGGGATTGATTTGGGCGGTACCAATATTGTCGCGGGTGTGGTGGACCAACACTATCGTATTCTGGCATCGACGAAATGCAAGACATATGCGCAACGCCCCGCAGAGTCAATTATCGATGACATGGCGCATATTTGCCGCGAAGCCGTCAAAAAAGCGGGGTTGACCATGAATGATGTTGCGTATGTAGGCATCGGTGCGCCCGGTACCTGCAATCCGCACACGGGCGAGGTGGAATATGCGAACAATCTGCCGTTTGACAATCTGCCGGTGCGGGACATGATGCATGACCGCTTGCGCAAACCCATATATATGGAAAATGACGCAAACGCTGCCGCGTGGGGCGAAGTAAAGGCGGGAGCCGCCAAAGGAGCGTCGAGCTGCATTTGTGTGACGCTGGGGACAGGCGTTGGCGGCGGCATTGTGCTGGATGGTAAGATTTACGCCGGTTTTAACTTTGCCGGCGCGGAAATCGGTCATACCGTCATCGTCAAAGACGGCGCACCGTGTACCTGTGGCAGAAAGGGTTGCTGGGAAGCGTATGCATCGGCAACCGCTTTGGTCGCGCAAACCCGCGAAGCTATGAAACGACACCCTGAAAGCCACATGTGGAAATTGGCAAAAACCTTGGACGGCGCAAACGGTTTGACGGCGTTTGATGCCATGCGCGCGGGTGATGCCGTCGCGAAAGCTGTGGTGGACGCGTATATTGATTATGTGGCGGTGGGTGTGATCGATATGATCAACATTTTCCAGCCTGAGGTGATATGTATCGGCGGCGGGATCAGCAAAGAGGGCGAAACCCTGCTCGGGCCGATGCGCGAAAAGGTCGAACGCGAACGGTACAGTCGAAACAGCGTCCGTCAGTCAAGATTGTGCGCCGCCGAACTCGGTAACGATGCCGGTGTGATCGGTGCGGCGTGTTTGGGAGAGATGGCATGAGTAAGCCCGACATTACGAAAGCGTTGAAAGCGCTGGGGTGCCAAGTCAAAGAATATGAGCCGATGGCGGCACACACCTCGTTTAAAATCGGCGGTGCGGCGGATAGGTTTATCAGCACGACCGATGTGATACAGGCGGCACTCGTTTTACGGTACTGTACCGAACAGAACATCCCCTTGCTGGTGATGGGAAACGGTTCTAACCTGTTGGTAAGTGACGATGGTATCGAGGGCGTTGTGTTGCGCATAGCCGCAGATGACATTACGGTGGACGGTACGCGTATGACGGTACAAGCGGGCGCGTCTTTAAAACGGGTGTGTCTGGCGGCGTATGAACACGGATTGTCAAAGCTGGAATTTGCGTATGGGATTCCCGGAACCATGGGCGGCGGCGTGTACATGAACGCGGGTGCGTATGGCGGGCAGTTATCGGATGTGGTACGGTCTGCCACGGTTTTGACGGCAAACGGCGAGATTGTACAACTGACGGCAGATGAGTTGGATTTTGGATATCGACACAGCATATTGGCGGAGAAACCGTTTACCGTCTGGTCGGTAACGCTTGAGTTACAGGCGGCAAAACCGGAAGATATCCGTGCAAAAATGGAAGAACATATGGCGGCACGCAAAGCGAAACAACCGTTGGAATTTCCGAGCGGCGGCAGTTTCTTTAAGCGGCCTGCGGGACATTTCGCGGGGGCGCTTATTGAACAATGCGGACTCAAAGGATTGACTGTCGGCGGGGCGCAGGTCAGCGAGAAGCATGCAGGATTTGTGATTAATCGCGGCGGCGCAACCTGTGCGGATGTGATGGAACTGTGCCGTCAGGTACAAGATAAAGTACGAGAATCGTTCGGCGTTGAGCTGGAACGCGAGGTGCAGTTGGTCGGACGGTAAAAGGACAGAAAAACCATCCCAAGAGGTGAAAACAGGATGTCATTTTCATCGGATATAAAACAGGAATTGGCTATGATAGACGGCACGGGGTGCTGTGATCTTGCGCAGGCATACGGCATGGTGGAGTTTGCGCGGTCATTTTCGGCATCCGGCGTTTCCCTGCAGACTGAAAGTCGGGTGGTCGCTGAGCGGTATGCGGACCTGCTTCGCACCGTTTGCGGCGTGACGCCGCAAATCGAAACGCCGCCGCGCGCGGGACTTTGCACGGTATCCGTTAATGCCGAGGAGCGCGGGAAGGTGCTGGCGCGATTCGGTCATGAAGGGAAAGAGGTTACGCGACGGCTTAACCGTGCCAATTTAGAGTGTGAGAATTGCACGAACGCATTTTTACGCGGAGCCTTTCTGGTCTGCGGTGCCATCACCAATCCGCAGGTGGATTATCATTTGGAATTCAAAGTTCCGTATTGGAATTTAAGCCGTGATTTGATGGCGTTGCTGGGTGAACAGGGGTTGGCCGCGAAAACCGTGCGGCGAAAAGGCAATTACATTGTCTATTTTAAGGAAAGCGAACAAATCGAGGATTGCTTGACCGGCATGGGGGCGATGAACGCTTCGCTGGAACTAATGAATGTCAAAATTGTCAAAAGCATCCGCAACAATGTCAATCGCGCGGCCAATTGTGAAACGGCTAATTTGGATAAAACGCTGGCTTCATCCTTGCCGCAGATTGCGGCGGTACGCAAAATTGAGCAGACGATGGGATTGGACAGCTTGCCGGAGGATTTGCGGGACTTGTGTCGGCTGCGTGTGGAACACCCCGAGTATTCTTTGCGCGAATTGGGGGAGGCGCTCGAGCCTAAAATCAGCCGTTCCGGTGTCAATCATCGGTTACAGCGCGTGTTGGAATTTGCCAAAACTGTACAGTAAGGAGTTTTAAAACCGTGGCTTTTGTTCATCTCCATGTGCATAGTGAGTACAGTCTGTTAGACGGCGCCTGCCGTTTAAACGGATTGCTTCGCCGTGTCAAGGAACTGGGACAAACCGCCGTGGCGGTAACGGATCACGGGGTAATGTACGGGTTAATAGAATTCTATAAAGCCGCGAAGCAAGAGGGAATCAAGCCGATTTTGGGCTGTGAAGCGTATGTCGCGGCACGCACCCGTCATGATAAAACGCACGGTGTTGACAGCGAGCACCACCACCTGGTGTTGTTGTGTGAAAATGAAACGGGATATGCCAACTTGGTGCGTATGATTTCGGCGGCTTGGACGGACGGGTTTTACGGCAAGCCGCGCGTGGATCGCGAATTACTTGCCAACTATCATGAGGGGTTGATTGCCCTTTCCGCATGTCTGGCGGGCGAGATTCCGTCAGCACTGCGACGCGGTGACTACGAGGCGGCGAAACGCATCGCACTCGAATACCGCGGAATTTTCGGCGCAGACAATTTCTTTTTAGAGATTCAGGACCACGGTTTGGCGGAACAAGCTGCAATTAACGGCGATTTGGTGCGGTTGTCGCGCGAGACGGGGATTCCTCTTGTGTGTACCAACGACGCGCATTATTTAACGCGCGAGGATGCGGCCGTGCAGAAGGTGTTGCTGTGCATTCAGACAAACACGACGGTGGACGAGCCGAGCCCGATTTCGTTTCCAACCGATGAATTTTATATCAAATCCGAAGCGGAAATGCGGTCCTTGTTCCCTGCCTTGCAGGAGGCGTTTGACAACACAGCCCGTATTGCTCAGCGGTGTCAGGTGGAGCTTGAATTCGGCAAAACAAAACTGCCGCACTTTGAAGCGCCCGGCGGGGACAGCTATGCTTATTTCCGCGACGAATGTTATAAAGGCTTGTACCGCTTATACGGACAAGCCCCGGATGTTTCCATCGTACAGCGTCTCGAATACGAACTGGAGACCATCCACCGTATGGGATATGTGGACTACTATCTTATTGTGAATGATTTTGTGCAGTATGCGAAAACACACGATATTCCCGTTGGTCCCGGCCGTGGTTCGGGCGCGGGCAGTTTGTGTGCGTACTGTATTGGTATTACCGGCATTGATCCGATTAAATACGGGTTGCTGTTTGAGCGGTTTTTAAATCCGGAACGCATCAGTATGCCGGACTTTGATATTGATTTTTGCAATGAAAAGCGTGAACAGGTTATCGACTATGTAATCCGCAAATACGGTGCGGATCATGTGGCGCAGATCGTGACATTCGGAACATTGGCGGCGCGTGCCGCGATCCGTGATGTGGCGCGCGCGATGGGATTACCGTATGCGGTGGGTGACACCGTTGCCAAGCGCGTGCCGTGGGAACTGAATATGACGCTGGATAAGGCGCTTACACAGTCCAAAGAACTCAAGGAGTTATATGACGGTGACGATCAGATTTGTCGTTTAGTGGATATGGCGCGCAAGGTGGAGGGCATGCCCCGCCATGCATCTACTCATGCAGCGGGTGTTGTCATTACCGCTCAACCGGTTTCGGAATATGTGCCGCTTTGTTTAAACGGGGACATGGTTGCCACGCAGTATACCATGACATTTTTGGAAGAACTGGGCTTGCTCAAAATGGACTTTTTGGGCTTGCGCAACCTGACTATTATTGACGATGCCGTGCGTATGATACGGCGGCGGGAATCCGATTTTTCCATTGAGAATATTCCGTTGGATGCCCCCGCCGTCTATAAGATGATGGCGTCGGGTAACAGCGATGGCGTGTTTCAATTTGAATCCGCCGGTATGAAGCGGATATTGACGCAATTAAAGCCCGATCATTTTGAAGATTTGATTGCGGTGATTTCCCTGTTTCGCCCGGGACCTATGGAGTCAATTCCGCGGTATATCGAAAATCGGCACAATCCTGCCCGCGTCACTTATGCGCATCCGCGCCTCAAGCCGATTTTGGAGGTTACTTACGGTTGCATCGTGTATCAGGAGCAGGTCATGCAGATTTTCCGCAGCTTGGCGGGTTATTCGCTTGGCCGTGCTGACTTGGTGCGCCGTGCCATGTCTAAGAAAAAGCACGATGTCATGCAAAAAGAGCGAGAAATTTTCTTGCACGGCCTGACGGATGAGAATGGAACTGTTATCGTCCCCGGTTGTGTCCGCCGCGGTGTACCCGAGGCGGTGGCAAATGACATTTTTGATGAGATGGCATCGTTCGCATCCTATGCTTTCAACAAATCCCACGCCGCAGCGTATGCACTGGTCGCGTATCAGACGGCGTACTTGAAGGCATACTATCCGCGAGAGTACATGGCCGCCTTGTTGACGAGTGTATGGGACAGCGGTAAAGTCGCCGGATATATTGCAGAATGCGAACGCATGCGTATTCGGGTATTGCCTCCGTCGGTAAATGAGAGCACCGCCGATTTTACGGTTGTGGACGATCATATTCGTTTTGGGTTATTGGCAATCAAAAACATCGGTCGCGGATTTATTGATGAAATGGTGCGTGAGCGGGAAGAAAACGGTGCATTTGAGAGTTTTTATGCGTTTTGTCGGCGCATGGTACCTTACCGCGAATTTAATCGCCGTGCACTTGAAAGTCTGATCCGTTGCGGGGCGTTGGACGGATTATCTGCCAATCGCCGTCAAATGCTGGAGGCATCGGCGTATATTCTCGAGCAACTTGACGATATCAACCGCCGCAACCTTGCGGGGCAGATAGGGTTTTTTGACGATCCCGACACGGCGGCACTCGGCGAACCGCAATTGCCGCAGGTACCGGAATTCCCCTTTGCGGAATTGCTCGCAATGGAAAAAGAAGTTTCGGGACTTTATCTTACCGGTAACCCCATGAAACCGTATGAAGCCGTACATCGCCGCGTGGGAGCAGAGCGCACGGACCGCATACTGGATGCTTTTGCGGAGGGCGACGAAACCGGTTACCGTGATGGGCAGACGGTCACTTTGCTCGGCATGCTGGACCGTATCCGTATAAAATCCACCAAAAACAACGCACAGATGGCGTATGCCGTGTTGGAAGATATGTACGGTTCACTTGAGTTGGTGTTGTTCCCCAAAGTGTTGGAAACTTGTCGTGCGTTGTTGCATACGGGGCAAATTGTGATGGTACGCGGAAAGCTGAATGTCCGCGAAGAGGAGGCACCCAAAGTACTGGTATCCGAAATGCTTCCCGCACCGGAATCAAAACCGTCTGCGGTGGGGAATCCCGGCCTGTATTTAAAGATTCCGTCATTGACGGGCACGGAGTGGAACAAGGTGCAAAAACTGTTGCGGGTATTCGACGGAAAAACACCGGTCTATCTGCGTGTGTCGGACAGCGGCAAGCTGGTTCGTGTGCCGTCAGAATTATGGGTAACGCCCGAACCGATTTTGCTTGCGGAGTTAAAAAGCGTGCTTGGCGAGGAAAATGTGGCGAAGTTATGCTAAAAAATGTGCCGCAACCCGAATTGTACACTTGCACATGTCACAGACGGTGTGTATAATAATACTAATTTACCTTTGTAAGGAGAAAATGAACATGGCCATCAAACGAATTGCGGTTTTAACCAGCGGCGGAGACGCACCGGGCATGAATGCGGCGGTGCGTGCCGTGACGCGTACAGCGCTCGGACGCGGCGTGGAAGTATACGGTGTCCGTTATGGGTATAACGGCCTTATTAACGGCGATATGGACAAGATGAATCTGCGAAGCGTATCGGATATCATCCATCGAGGCGGTACGGTATTGTATACCGCGCGCAGTGCGGAATTCAAAACGGCGGAGGGCGTACAAAAAGCGGCGGATAAATGTCGCGAAATGGGCATCGACGGTTTGGTTGTTATCGGTGGTGACGGTTCGTTCCGCGGTGCGCAAGATCTCACCCGTGCGGGCATTCCGTGTATTGGTTTGCCGGGTACCATTGATAACGATATTAATTGTTGCGAGCAGACAATCGGTTACGACACGGCACTGAACACCTGTATGGAGATGGTGGATAAACTGCGCGATACGGCACAGTCGCACGATCGTTGCAGTGTGATTGAGGTTATGGGACGCCGCACCGGTTATTTAGCCTTGAATGTGGGTATAGCAGTCGGTGCGACCAGTATTTTGGTACCGGAGGTTCCGTTTGATTTTGAACGCGATGTCATCGCCCACATGAAAAACATTTCTTCTACGGGCAAGAAGCATTTTATTGTTATCGTTGCGGAAGGTATCGGCGGCGTGATGGAATTGGCAAAACGGATTGAGGAAGAGACCGGTGTAGAATCGCGGGCGACCATTCTCGGACATGTACAGCGCGGCGGCAGTCCGACGGTGCGCGACCGTGTACTGGCAAGCCGTATGGGTAACCGTGCGGTAGAGTTGTTGCTTGCCGGTAAGAGCAACCGTGTGGTGACCATTCAGAGCGACCATATCACGGATTACGATATCGAACAGGCACTTTCGATGAAGAAACCGTTCGATCTCGATTTGTACCGTATGGCGCACGAGATTTCCGTTTAAAAAAATTTTTGCGAAGGTATTGACTTTCGCTTAAAGACTTGGTATACTCATCGGGTAAGAAAACAAAGCAGAGCGTTTGCCCGCTCTCACCTGCAGATTTTGTTCTCGACAGGTTGATAGGCGTATTCTTCGGGAAGCCGAGGGAAAGTGTCGTTTCGCGCGGGCAGAATTCTGCCCGCGTTTTTTACGCAGAAAAACGGTGGAGGTGTTTCCCCATAGCAACAAAGGAATTGCAGATCAATGAGCAGATCCGTGACAACGAAGTCCGCGTAATCGGTGAGGACGGCGCCCAGCTTGGTGTCATGTCCGCACAGGAGGCGCTCACTTTGGCAGACGAGCGTGGTTTTGACTTGGTCAAGATCGCTCCGACAGCCGTTCCGCCCGTATGTCGTATTATGGATTACGGCAAGTATCGCTTTGAACAGGCGAAAAAGGAAAAGGAAGCACGGAAAAACCAACGATTGGTTGAAACCAAAGAAATCCGCTTGTCGCTTAATATCGATGTGGCAGATTTCAACACCAAGGCAAAACACGCCACGCGCTTTTTGCAAGAAGGCAACAAGGTGAAGGTTTCCATTCGTTTCCGCGGTCGTGAAATGGGGCATCCGGAGATTGGTCTGGATATCATGAATCGGTTTGCTGAAACCTGTTCTGAAATCGGCGTTGTGGAGAAATCCGCGAAAATGGAAGGCCGCAATATGCTGATGTTCTTAGCACCGAAAACTGCGAAATAAAACTATGGCATTCAACTAAGGAGGATATGATTATGCCCAAGATGAAAACCCACAGCGGCGCGAAAAAGCGTTTCAAGCTGACCAAGACCGGCAAGGTGTTGCGTGCACATGCCTACAAATCCCACATTCTGAACAAGAAGACGACCAAGCGCAAGAGAAATCTTCGCAAGACGACGATCGCCGATGTGACCAATGTGGCCCAGGTCAAGCGCCTGATTCCCTACAAATAATTGAGAGTTCAGAAACGGAGGATATGAAACATGGCTCGTGTTAAAGGCGCAATGATGACGCGCAAAAGAAGAAAAAAAGTATTAAAACTTGCCAAAGGTTATTTTGGTGCTAAGTCTAAGCTGTTCCGTACCGCGAAAGAAGCGGTTATGAAATCCGGCCAGTATGCGTACATCGGCCGTAAACAGCGCAAAAGAGATTTCCGCCGTCTGTGGATCACCCGTATTTCCGCAGCTGCGAAAATCAACGGCATGAATTATTCCACATTCATGAACGGCTTGAAAAAGGCAAACATTGCCTTAAATCGCAAGATGCTCGCTGAGCTTGCCGTATCGGATGCCGCCGCGTTTGCGAGTTTGGCAGAGAAAGCAAAAGCGGCCTTAAATTAAGCTGTAATTGCGCCCGCCGGCACTGCCTGCGGGCGCTGTTTCCTTGTATTAGCGAGAAATTGACAGAGGTTTTGGGGGTGCAAGCATGGAACTCACCAGCCGTGGAAATCGGATTATCAAAGAGTATCGCCGTTTAAACAGCGACGCCAAATATCGCCGCCAAAGCGGGCTTTTTGTTGCCGAGGGGGCGCGTTTGTGTGAGGATGCGGTGCGTTCCGGCGTTGTCATGGAAACCGCACTGATTACCGCGCGCGCCCGTGCACAATACCCCCAAATAACCGCGGCGGTAGAGAGCGCTGCTTTGCAGGCTTTCGAAATTTCCGACAGCATGGCGGACTATTTGAGTGATACCGAAACACCGCAGGGTGTTTTCGGCATCTGCCGTATCCCCGCATTTGAGGGTTTGCTAAAGACGGGCGGCCGTTATGCGGCGTTTGAGCAAATTCAGGACCCCGGCAATCTGGGTACGATGATTCGTACCGCCGAAGCGTTCGGGTTGGATGGCGTTTTATTGTCGAGCGGTTGTTGTGATCCGTACAGCCCCAAGGTGCTGCGCAGCAGTATGGGTGGTGTGTTTCGTTTGCCGCTCATCCCTGTGGGCAACCTTGCCGCCTATCTGCCGTCACTACACGAAAACGGCATTTGTTCGTACGCCTGTGTCGTGGACAACGATGCCATGGCGGTACAAACCGTGGAGTTCCAAGGCGGGACGGTCTGTGTTATCGGCAACGAGGGGAACGGCCTGTTACCCGAAACGGTGGATGCGTGCTTAAAGCGCATTACCATTCCGATGGCGGGGCGTGCCGAATCACTCAACGCGTCGATGGCGGCGGGTATCGTATTTTGGGAAATGGTACGAGGATACGCGTATGAATAACAGCACACCATACTGGATGTGGATTCAGCAAGCGGTGGGGCAAGGCAGTTCGGCAGTGCCGAAATTGCTGGAGGCGTTTTCGGGACCGGAGGCGGTATACGAGGCCGGCCGTTTGGAACTCGAGCAAGCCGGTATTACAGGCAAGCCGCTGGAATGTTTATGTCGCAAAACGATTGACCCGATGCTACGCATGGCGGAGCGTTGTGACAAGATGGGATGGATTTTAACGCCGGAAGACAAGGGATATCCCGCCATCTTTCGCCAACTTTTCTCGCCGCCGCTTGTGTTGTACGGCAGAGGGTTGTTGCCCAATGTTGATGCGGCTGTCGTGCCGCCTATAGCGATGGTCGGCACACGAAAATGTACGGAGTACGGTGTGAAAGTTGCGGGTAGCATCGCGGCAGGGCTTGCGGCCGCAGGCAGTACGATTATCAGCGGCGGAGCGAAGGGGATAGACTGTGCTTCGCACCAAGGGGCGTTGTATGCAGGCGGGCGCACCGTGGCGGTGCAGGCCTGTGGATTGGATGTGGAATATCCGGTCCCGAATCG
Source organism: Acutalibacteraceae bacterium (assembly GCA_045595845.1). Lineage (GTDB taxonomy): Bacteria > Bacillota > Clostridia > Oscillospirales > Acutalibacteraceae > RGIG3009. The sequence continues at coordinate 21,994 of JAZOBF010000041.1, read as the reverse complement.
GTCTCTTCGTCGGCAGATTGTCGAAGAGGGCGGCGCGGTGATTACGGAATATTTGCCGGGCACACCGGCATTTTCAAACAATTTTCATGTGCGAAACCGACTAATCAGTGGGCTTTCATGGGGTATATGTGTTGTAGAGGCTCCCGAGAGAAGCGGCGCCCTTATTACGGCGCGGTACGCCCGAGAACAGGGGCGCGATGTCTTTGTAGTCCCCGGTAACATTACTTCGTCCGCGAGTGTTGGTTCCAACGAACTTATCAAAGATGGCGCGGTACTGGTCACGCGGGCAAGCGAGATTTTGCGCGAGTATCAGGTGCGTTCGGGCGGCATGTTACGGGAAGAGGAAGCCGACCGCGCACAGGCGGCTTACAGTGAGTATATTTTGCGGGCTGAACCCGTACGCGAGGTTCGAAAAGTACAGCGGGTAGCGGACAGTACGCCGCTGCTGATACAGTATCCGTGTCCCGAGGGGGCAAGTGATATTGCAAAGGCTGTATACGGTGCGTTAACAGACGAGCCTGTCACGGCGGAGGAATTATGTACCGCTATCGGCATTCCCGCCAACAAATTTTTCTCGGCGATCACAGAACTGGAGTTGTACGGATGTGCACGCAGTTATCCCGGGAAACGGTATTCCAAATGAGGTGAACAGTATGTCAAAATTGGTTATTGTGGAATCTCCCGCAAAAGCCAAAACGATTCAAAAATATTTAGGTGCCGGCTATGAAGTCATGGCCTCCATGGGGCATATCCGCGATTTGCCCAAAAGTTTACTCGGTGTGGATGTCGAGCACAACTTTAAATTGCGGTATGTGGATATTGCGGGTAAGTCCGCTTTGATTCGCGAACTTAAAGCCAAGGCCGCCGCCAGTGACGGCGTCATTCTCGCGACCGACCCGGACCGTGAGGGTGAGGCGATTTCGTGGCATTTGGCACAGATGTTGAATGTGAACTTAAACGAACAAAACCGTGTGACCTTTACCGAAATCACCAAAAGCGGTGTGGCACAGGGCATGGCGGCACCGCGTTCGGTGGATATGGACTTGGTGAATGCGCAACAGGCGCGGCGGGCACTTGACCGTTTGGTCGGTTACCGCATCAGTCCGTTTTTGTGGAAAAAGATTCGCAAAGGGTTGTCTGCGGGCCGTGTGCAATCGGCGGCGGTGCGCATCATTGTTGACCGCGAAGAGGAGATTCGTGCATTTGTCAGCGACGAATACTGGAATATCGATGCACAGTTATCCAAATCGGCAAAAGGGAAACCCTTTACGGCGCATTTATATAAATACGGCAAGAGTAAAGTCGCACTCAAAAACGAAGAACAGACCAATGCCATGCTTGAGGCGATTCGCAACGAAACCTTTACCGTTTCTGCCATTAAGCGCGGCGAGCGCAAGGTGTCGCCTGCACCGCCGTTTACGACCTCCACCATGCAACAGGAAGCCAGCCGCAAACTGGGTTTCTCGTCTAAGCGCACCATGAAAGCGGCGCAGGAGCTGTATGAAGGTATCGACCTCGGCGACAAAGGCTCGATGGGTTTGATTACCTATATGCGTACCGATTCGTTGCGCATTTCGGAAGATGCGCGCCGTGAGGGTAATGCTTATATCACAGCGCGGTACGGGGCACAATACTTGCCCGAAAAACCGCGGTACTACAAAACGCGCAAGAGCGCGCAGGACGCGCACGAAGCGATTCGTCCGTCATCGCCGTCACTCACCCCCGAGCAGGTTAAACCGTTTTTGAGTGCCGATCAGTACAAATTGTACAGTTTGATTTGGTCGCGGTTTATTGCCAGTTTGATGGCAAGCGGCACTCAAGATACCTGCCAAGTGGAGATTGCGGCGGGGGATGCGCTTTTTAAAGCGTCAGGGTATACCGTGCGGTTTGACGGATATACCGTGTTGTATGTCGAGGGGAAAGACGAGGACGATGAGGAAAACAGCGCGTTGCCGCCGCTTTCCGAGGGAGATACGCTGACATTGCGTGATTTGAGCGGTTCTCAGCACTTTACCCAACCGCCCGCCCGCTATACCGAGGCGACGCTTATCAAGGCGCTTGAGGAAAACGGCATCGGCCGTCCGTCCACCTATGCGCCGACCATCAGCACTATTCTGACGCGGGAATACATTGAGCGCGACGGAAAATCCTTAAAGCCGACGGCACTTGGCGAAGTGACCACGCACTTAATGAAAGAGCAGTTCCCCGAAATTGTGGATACGGAATTTACCGCACATATGGAACACCAGTTGGATACGGTGGAATCCGGTGAAGCGGATTGGATAAATACACTCAGCGAGTTTTACAAAGGGTTTTCCGAAACGCTCAAAAAAGCAGAGGATACCTTGTCGGGTGAACGCATCAAAGTGCCCGAAGAAGAAAGCGACGAGGTGTGTGACAAGTGCGGCCGCCGTATGGTAATTAAAACGGGACGGTTCGGAAAATTCTTGGCTTGTCCCGGGTATCCCGCGTGTAAAAACACCAAACCGCTCTTAGATAAAACGGTGGGTATTTGTCCGAAATGCGGCGGCACGATTGTTGCTAAAAAAGCCAAACGCGGACGCAAGTTCTTCGGTTGCGAGAAGTATCCGACTTGTGATTTTGTTACCTGGAACGAGCCGACGGCGCACACCTGCCCGCAATGCGGCAAAACGCTGTTCCGTCGCAAAGGTCGCGGCGGCGGGGTTGTCTGCCTTGCCGAGGGATGCGGATACGAAAAGGTCGGTCGGGGTAAAAAGACCGATGAGTGAGCATATTACGGTTATCGGCGGGGGTCTTGCCGGATGTGAAGCCGCGTGGTCGGCCGCAAATGCCGGTGTATCTGTCACGCTGATTGAGATGAAACCCGCGCGGTACACGCCGGCGCATCACAGTCCCGCCTTGGCGGAACTGGTGTGCTCCAATTCGCTCAAAGCCTCCCGTATCGAAAGCGCGGCGGGGCTTTTAAAGGAAGAAATGGCGCGCATGGGCTCGGTGTGTGTGGCGGTTGCCCGCGAATGTGCGGTGCCCGCAGGCGGGGCGCTTGCGGTGGACCGCGATCGGTTTTCTGAGGGTGTTACCGCCCGTATTACCGCGCATCCGAACATTACGGTGGAGCACCGAGAAGTAACCGAGTTGCCGGGGGAGGGTGTCACGGTGGTTGCCACAGGCCCTCTGACATCCGATACGTTAGCGGGCGCGATTGCCGCGCGTTTCGGCGAGGGGCTCAACTTCTACGATGCGGCGGCACCGATTGTGACGGTGGACAGTGTGGATATGACTTCGGCGTTTCGCGCGTCGCGGTATGACCGTGAAGAAAGCGGCGACGGGGATTATATTAATTGCCCGATGAACAAAGAAGAATATGAAACCTTTCATGCGGCGCTGATTTCTGCCGAGCGGGCATTGTTGCATGAATTTGATAAACCCAAGGTGTATGAGGGGTGTATGCCGATTGAGGTGCTTGCTTCCCGCGGCACCGATGCCATTCGTTTTGGGCCTATGAAACCCGTGGGACTGCGCGATCCGCACACCGGGCACCGTCCGTGGGCGGTGTTGCAACTGCGCACCGAGAATGCAGAGGGTACTTTGTATAACCTGGTCGGATTTCAAACGAACCTCAAATTTTCCGAGCAAAAACGAGTGTTTTCGATGATTCCCGCACTGCGCAACGCTGAATTTGTACGGTACGGTGTCATGCACCGCAATACGTTTTTGGATTCTCCGCGATTGCTCAATGCAGCGTTTCAGTTACAAGATGAACCCCGCTTATTCTTTGCGGGGCAGATGACGGGTGTCGAGGGGTATATGGAATCCGCTTGCTCGGGCTTGTTGGCGGGGCTCAATGCCGTGCGTACCGTGCGGGGAGAACCGTTGCTGATATTACCTCGTGAAACCATGGCAGGTGCGCTTTCGCATCATGTCAGCGATCCCTCGGTGAAAGAGTTTCAACCGATGGGCGCAAATTTCGGCGTATTACCACCACTGGAGTCTCACATTCGTGACAAACGCGAACGCTATGCGGCACTTGCCGCGCGGGCACTTGCAAAGTTGGAGGAGTGTTTTAAATGAGAGTTATCGTTGATGCATACGGCGGCGACAACGCACCGCTTGAGGTGATCAAAGGTGCGGTAGCGGCACGCGCCGCATACGGCTTTGAGATCGTGCTGACGGGTAATGAGGAGGAGATTCGCCGCATTGCGGGTGAACAAGACCTCTCTCTTGACGGCATTGAGATTGTACACGCCACTGATGTGATTTCCATGAACGATGTGCCGAAAACCATTTTGCGTGAACATAAGGATTGTTCAATGGCGGTTGGCCTTCGTCTGCTTGCCGAAGGCGGCGCAGACGCGTTTGTGTCGGCGGGCAGTACGGGTGCGTTACTCATGGGAGCCACTTTTCTCGTCAAGCGTATCAAAGGTGTGTCGCGTCCCGCGCTTGCGGCAATCATTCCGTCGGATAACGGACCGTTTATGTTGCTCGATTCGGGTGCCAATCTGGATTGCCGTCCCGAGATGTTGTTCCAGTTTGCTCGCATGGGAAGCCTGTATATGAGCCTTGTGATGAAAAAGGGTGAACCCGCGACGGTAGGACTGCTCAATGTCGGTACCGAGGAGCATAAAGGCAGTGATTTGCAACACGAAACCTATGCATTGCTTAAAAACAGCGATATGCCGTTTGTCGGAAATGTGGAAGCACGCGATGTGCCGGCGGGTGCCGCTGATGTGATTGTGGCAGACGGGTTTTCCGGCAATGTGTTGCTCAAGACTTTAGAGGGCACGGTCGGGATGTTGCTCGGCTATATTAAACAGATCTTTTATACCAACTTGCTTACCAAAATCGCGGCGCTGGTTATTAAGCCGCACTTGAGCGGGCTGAAAAAGAAATTATCCACCGAGGAGCATGGCGGTGCGCCGTTGCTCGGTGTCGCAAAACCGGTTATCAAGGCACATGGTAACGCGAAAGCGCGTGCCATTCAAAACGCGATTCGCGTGGCGGCGGAATTTGCCCGTGCCGGTGTAATTGAGAAAATCACCGAGTCGGTGAAGGGAGAAGCGGCAGAATGATTCAGGACAAGTTGCGTGCTTTGCTCTCAGACCGATTCGGTTGTGACGGCGAGGATGTTACGCTGACGGCGACATTGGATGATCTGAATCTTTATGCCGATGACCGCACCGAAATTGCGGTGTGGTTCGGAGACTTGTACGGCGTGGGAATTTCCGCTGACGAAATCGATGCCTGGCAAATGATTGAGGATATTGTCGAATATATTGAAGATCACATGGAGTGAATTGTGATGAAAGAAACTACCAAGTGCATGATGGAGAGGATTGGGTATACCTTCAAGGACGCGGCATTGCTTGAAACGGCGTTGACGCACTCCTCGTATGCCAACGAGGGCAATCGCGGGCTTAAAAGCAATGAACGGCTTGAGTTTTTGGGCGATTCGGTACTCGGCTTCATCACGGCGGGATATTTGTTTGAAAACGAGCGCGGCGAAGAGGGACAACTGACTCGTCAGCGTGCTTCGTTGGTGTGCGAAAAAGCACTCAGCTCGTATGCCCGCAAATTGGGGTTGGGCGAGTGCTTGTTGCTCGGAAAAGGCGAACAGCGCGGCGGCGGTGCCGAGCGCCCGTCCATTTTGGCGGACGCGTTTGAGGCCGTGATTGCGGCGTTGTATTTGGACGGGGGGTTGCCCGTCGCCGAAGCGTTTATCCTACCGTTTTTAAAAGAGGAGCTCAGCGTGCGACAATGCCGCCCGCAGTTCCGTGATTACAAGACGGCGTTGCAAGAGATTATTCAACAAAACCCTGAGGAACACCTCGAATATGAAGTGAAGAGTGAGTCGGGCCCCGACCACAACAAACGGTTTACCGTGGAGGTGCATCTCAACTCCAATGTCATTGGGACGGGCAACGGTCACAGCAAAAAGGAAGCCGAACAACTGGCGGCGAGAGAAGCGCTCAAATTGATGGGGTACGATGATTAAGCCGAGCCGCCACGCGAATGTTGCCGTTTTTGTACCGCACGCGGGTTGTCCGCGGCAGTGCACGTTTTGTAATCAGCGACATATCGCGGGAGAAACAAGGTTTCCGTCGGCGGACGAGGTGAAACAGGCGTGCGAAACGGCGTGCCGCACACTTCCGACGGGTGCACAGGTGCAGCTGGCATTTTTCGGCGGCAGTTTTACGGCAATTCCGCGCAAGGATACGGCCGTGTTGTTGGAGGCGGCCGCACCGTATGTGCGAAGTGGGGCACTTTTTGGGATTCGGGTATCCACCCGTCCTGATGCGATTGACCGTGAGGTGCTGGAGTTTCTCAAAGCGTACGGCGTGACGACGGTGGAACTCGGCGCGCAAAGCATGGACGATACGGTGCTCACTGCTTGTCGGCGGGGACATACCGCAAAACAGGTGGAACAGGCGGCGGGCCTCATTCGCGAGGCAGGTTTATCGCTCGGTTTGCAAATGATGACGGGGTTGCCGGGGGATACCGATGAGGGGGCTGTTAAAACCGCGCAGAAATTGGCGGCGTTACAGCCGGATGAGGTGCGGATTTATCCCACTTTGGTGATTGAAGGTTCACCCCTTGCCGAGCAGTATCGCGCCGGTACTTATGTACCGCAAACCTTGGAACAGGCGGTGGCACTTTGTGTCCGGTTGCTTACATTTTTTGAGGAAGAGCGGGGGATTCCCGTCATTCGGGTAGGACTGCACGCGGAAGAGGACATGATGCGGCATTGTATCGCGGGGCCGTTACATCCTGCATTCCGCGAGCTTTGTGAAAGCCGTATTTTTCGAAAAAAAGCGGAAAAAATCGTGAAAAATTCCGAAAAACAACCGATAGTGTTAGCGGTAAACCCCGCATGCGTGTCCCGTATGGTGGGACACAGGCGGGAAAATCTGACCGCTTTTATGAATGATGGTTACAGGGTAAAGGTCGTTGCTGACAGTGAGGTGGCATACGGCGATATCAAACGAAGGGAAGTCACAACATGATCCTGAAAGCGTTGGAAATACAAGGATTTAAATCGTTCCCCGACAAGACGGTTCTGCAATTCGGCTCCGGTATTACGGCGGTTGTCGGTCCAAACGGAAGCGGCAAATCCAATATCAGTGACGCGGTGCGTTGGGTGCTGGGTGAACAGTCCAGCAAGACGCTGCGCGGCTCCAAAATGGAAGATGTGATTTTCAACGGCACATCCAAACGCAAAGCAACGGGCTTTGCGGAGGTGTCGCTCATTATCGATAACACCCAGCGCATCTTGGACTTTGATTCCGATGATGTCAAGGTCACCCGTCGGTATTATCGGTCGGGTGAGAGTGAGTATTTGCTCAACAACGCGACGGTTCGGCTCAAAGACATTCAATTGTTGTTTATGGATACCGGTCTCGGTCGCGATGGGTATTCGATGGTGGGACAGGGTAAGATTGATGCAATTGTATCGTCAAAATCCGACGAGAGGCGCGAGATTTTTGAAGAAGCGGCGGGTATTGCCAAGTACCGTTATCGCAAAAACGAGGCGGAGCGTCGTTTGAAATCCGCAGAGGAGAATTTGCTGCGCCTGCGCGATATTCTTAAGGAATTGGAAGAACGCGTGGGGCCGCTCAAAATTCAGTCGGAAAAGGCAAAAAAATATTTAACCTATGCGTCCGAAAAAAAGGAACTCGAGATTGGCGTATGGCTGAACACCATGGCGAATTCCCGCGAGATTTTGCGCGAGATGGATGCCAAGTTGGAGCTTGCCCGCACACAGTACGAGGCGACGGGTAATGCGATTGAAGATGCCGAAAATCAATTGGAGGCACTCGCTGAGGCGGGGCGTTCGTTGTCTGCCGAAATGGAGCGTCTGCGTACCGAATCGGGACAACTGGAAGAAGAGGCCGTGCGTTGCGAGGGGAATGCCAATCTGGTGCGCAACGATATCAGCCATAACGAGGAAAATATTGCGCGTATCCGCGGCGATATCGAGCAAGCGGAGCAAGGAAATAAACGGATAGAAGAAACCATTGCACAGCGTCGCGAGGAGATTGCCGCCAAAGAACAGGAAATTGTTGATGCCGAGCAGTTGCGCATGGAATTGACAGAGCAGTTGGAAGCGCTCTTGCGCAGCAACGAGGAAGTCTCCGATAAGATGGAAGAGCTGAGCCGTACGGCGGCGGATTTTGCGGCACAGTTGTCGGATATTCGCGTTAAGACGGTGACGAATGAATCTTCGCTGTCAGAAATTACCCTGCGCGTGTCGCAGGTGACGGCGGCGCTGGCACAGCGCACCGAACAACGCGATGAGGCGCGCCGCGAGTTAGAGGCGTGTGAGACGGACCTAAAAGTTCTCTCTGACAAAATTGAGGAACTGCAAAACGCCTTACGCGGCTATGAGATGCGGTACAATGCGCGCCTTGCCAAACTCGAAACCGCTAAGCAGGAGACGGATCGCTTACATCTTGATGTTGAGGAAAAAGAACGCCGTATCCGTTTGTTGGAAGAAATGGAGAGAAGTTTAGAGGGCTTCTCGCACAGTGTTAAGACGGTTGTCAAACAGGCGGAGCGCGGTGAACTGCGGGGTATTCGCGGGCCGATTTCCCGTCTTGTTCACGCACAGGCAAAATACGCGCTTGCCGTGGAAACGGCACTGGGTGCCGCCGCACAACATATCGTGTGCGACCGCGAAGAAGATGGAAAACGCGGTATTGCGTACTTACGGGATACCAAGGGGGGCCGTGCGACATTCTTGCCCATTCAGTCAATTAAAGGGACTTTGCTTAATGAGCCGTCACTCGACGATGAAGCGGGCTTTGTCGGTCTTGCCTCGTCTTTGGTTGAGGTGGATGCGGAATATGAACAGATTGCACGCTACCTGCTCGGTCATGTGGCGGTTGTCGAGGATTTGGATTATGCCGTTGCGATTGCACGGAAATTCAAGTACCGCTTCCGTGTGGTAACATTGGACGGACAAGTGGTTAATGCGGGCGGTTCGCTCACGGGCGGTTCCCATGTCAAGGGAGCGGGACTGCTTTCCCGCCGCAGTGAGATTGAACGCTTGCAAGGCGAGCTTAAAAAACTCAAAGACAAAGTTGCGCAGGCAGACATTACCCAGAAAAATCTGCAACAGGATGCCGCCGCGTCACAGGCAGAGGTGCTCGGTACGCAAGGCGAACTGTCTACTGCGCAGGAAGATAAAATTCGCTTGGAGGGTGAGTGCACCCGTTTGAATGAGTGGAAGACCGCTTGCGCGAACGCGGTAGACGAGTGCACCCGCGAGATTGAAGAACTCAGCGCCCGTGCCGAAGCTTGCCGTGCGGCAATGAGCGAGGCGACCGATGAGAGCGCGGCGGTGGAAGCCAAGAAAGCGGCGGTCGAAGAGGAACTGAGTTCCTTAGACGGCGGTCGTCAGAAGTTGACGGAAGAACGCGAAGCGTTATCCAATCGTATCGGCGATCAGAAATTGGCGGTTGTGGCGTTCCGCAAGGAAATTGAGGGCATTGAGGAAGCCATTGTCGAGTTACAGACGCGGCAAGCGGACCAAAGCGGTGCTACGCAGTCAATGGAAGAGCAGATTGCGGAATTTATCCGTCAGAACGAACAACTGGAAGCACAGGCCGTGCTGTTGGTCGAGCGCGCCGAACAACTGCGGGCACAAGCCAAAGAGGCGGTTGCAAGCGTGGGGTCTTTGTCCGAACAACGCATGCAGGGTGAGGCCCAACAAACCGCCTTGCGTCAACTCAGCCGCGACAAGGCGGACGAGCGCGAACGCGTCGGCCGCGATATGACGCGCCTGGAAGAAAAATGTGCCGCGGCGCAAAAGGAAACCGAGGATATTGTCAGCCGTCTGTACGAAGAATATGAACTGACACTCAGCGAAGCGGAGGCCGGTGCACAACCGATTGAGGATATGGCAGAAGCTACCCGCCGCCTGACGGAACTCAAAAATAAGATTCGCGCTCTCGGCAGTGTCAATGTCGATGCGGTGGAAGAATACAAGGAAGTCAGCGAGCGGTATGAGTTCCTCAGCGCACAGGTGAACGATGTTGAAGTCTCACGCGAGGAACTGCTCAAGCTTATTGACGAGTTGACCGTGCGTATGCGCGACATGTTCATTGAGCGGTTCCATCAAATCAACGCGCATTTCGGCACGGTGTTCAGTGATCTGTTCGGTGGCGGTAAAGCGGAACTGGTGCTGACCGATCCGCAGGATATTTTGCATTCGGGTATTGAAATGCACGCGCAACCGCCCGGAAAGGTTATTCTCAACATGGATGCGCTGTCCGGCGGCGAAAAGTCGCTCGTAGCTACCGCCTTGTTGTTTGCTATTTTAAAAGTGACGCCGTCCCCGTTCTGCGTGTTGGACGAGGTCGAGGCGGCACTTGACGATGTCAATGTTGATCGCTATGCGCAATATTTGCGCCGTATGTGCGACAAGACACAGTTTATCGTGATTACGCATCGCCGCGGCACCATGGAAGAAGCGGATGTGCTGTACGGTGTTACCATGCAGGAGCAAGGCATTTCCAAACTGCTCGAGCTGCGTGCCAGCGAGGTGGAGGCCAAACTCGGTATCACAGGTAACGCACAATAAGAAAGGGTATCGGTTATGGGTTTATTCAATAAGATTGGTGAAGGACTCCGCAAAACGCGCGATTCTCTGATGGGAACCGTGAACAGTATGTTGCAGTCTTTTACCCGCATTGATGAAGACTTGTTTGAGGAGTTGGAAGAAATTCTCATTACGGGAGATGTCGGAGCGGCGACGGCGGCAGCATTGTGCGAGCAGCTGCGCGCCCGCGTCAAGGAACTGGGGGTGACGGACCCCGTGCGCATTTGCGCTTTGTTAAAAGAACTCGTGCAAAATATGATCGAGGGCGAGTCCCGACTGTTGTTGGACGGTAAGCCCGCGGTGGTATTGGTGATTGGTGTCAACGGTGTCGGCAAAACGACCTCTATCGGGAAATTGGCGGCACAGTTGAAAGCACAGGGCAAGCAGGTTATCTTGGGCGCCGCCGATACCTTCCGTGCCGCCGCGATCGAACAACTGGATATTTGGGCCGAGCGCGCGGGGGTGGAGATTGTGAAACATTCCCAGAACGCCGATCCTGCGGCGGTGGTGTTTGATACGATTTCCGCCGCCAAGGCGCGCGGTGCGGACATTGTGATTTGCGATACGGCAGGCCGTTTGCATAACAAGAAAAATCTGATGGACGAACTCGGCAAGATTCGCCGCGTGATTGATCGGGAATTGCCCGATACTTCGTGCGAGGTGTTGCTGGTGTTGGATGCCACCACCGGCCAAAATGCGGTCAACCAAGCCAAAGAGTTTCGTGAGGCCGCCGGTATTACGGGAATTGTATTGACAAAACTCGACGGCACGGCGCGCGGCGGAGTGGTGCTTACCATTCGCGAGGAGCTGAAGATACCGGTGAAATTTATCGGTGTCGGCGAGGGCATTGACGATCTTCAGCCTTTTGATGCCAAAGCCTTTACCGATGGCTTGTTTGGGGGATAAGTGTATGCGCTGTATTATGGCAACTCATAATAAGGATAAAATTATTGAAATGTCCCGTATTTTGGAGCCGCTCGGCATTGAGGCGGTGACCGACCGTGACCTCGGCATCGAATTGCCTGAGGTGGACGAGACCGGCACGACATTTGCGGAAAATGCGTATTTAAAAGCCGCGTCGGCGTGCGAGGTTACGGGGCTTCCCGCGATAGCGGACGATTCGGGCATCGTGGTCGATGCGCTGAATGGTGCTCCCGGTGTTTATTCTGCACGCTACGGTGGAGACGGACTTGATGACAAAGGGCGCAATCGGTTGCTGTTGTCGGAACTTGAGGGCGTACCGCACGAAAAGCGCACCGCACATTATGCCTGTGCCATTTGTTGCGTGTTCCCCGACGGACATGCTCCTATCACGGCTGAAGGTGAGATGCACGGCGTCATTGCCGCCGCGGAACGCGGGAGCGGCGGGTTTGGATACGATCCGTTATTTTTGGTGGGTGACAAAACCGTTGCCGAAATCAGCGCCGAGGAGAAAGATGCTATCAGTCACCGCGGGAAAGCATTGCGGATATTTCGGGATAAATTAAAGGGAGAATTGGGACTATGACCAGTAAACAACGCGCGTATCTGCGCTCACTTGCAAACCCGCTCGAAGCCATTGTGCATGTCGGTAAAGGCGGGGTTGTGGATACGGTTTGCAAGCAAGCGGATGACGCGCTGACGGCTCGCGAACTTATCAAAGGAAAGGTGCTGGAAACGGCACCCGAAACCGCACGCGAAGCGGCGGAGGAGATTGCCGCTTCGGTGGGTGCCGAGGTAGTGCAAGTAATCGGCCGTGTGTTCGTGCTGTATCGTGCGAATGAGAAAGAACCGAAGATTGTGTTACCCAAAGAAAGGAAAAAGTGAGCATGCACAAGCGTATTGCGCTGTTCGGCGGAACATTTGACCCGATTCATAACGGGCATATTGAACTTGCCCGTCGCTTTGCGGCACAGCTTAGGTTGGAACAAGTAATTTTTATGCCGACTTTTCAACCGCCGCACAAGCTTAAAAGTGATATGGCCCCTGCCGTCGATCGGCTTGAAATGTGCCGTTTGGCGTGCGCGCCGTATGCGGAATTGGCGGTATCGGATTTCGAAATCAACCGCCGTGGTGCGAGTTTTACCGTTTTCACCTTGGAGCAACTCAAACAGCAATATCCCGACGGGGAATTGTATTTGCTGATGGGAGCCGATATGTTTTTGACGGTGGGGACATGGTATCGGTTTGCGGATATTGCGCGCATGGCAACTCTGTGCGCGGCACCGCGCGATGCCGTCAACGCCGCTGAATTGCGCGCGTATGCCGCTGAGCTGGAAGAGCAGGGAGCGCGGTGTGCGGTGGCGGAGTTTACCTTGCCCGTATGGTCTTCTACCGAAATCCGCGAGCAATTGCAAAGCGGGGCGTCGCTTACGAATGAGGTGCCGCCCCAAGTCGCCTCGTATATTGCGGCACACGGATTATATACGGACAAGCGCGTGCCGCTCAGCAAAGAGGACCAATATATTGAGATTATTCGCGGACGGTTGACACCCCGCCGTTTTGAACATTCCCTGGCGGTGGCTTCACGCGCGGAGTATTTGGCAAAAAAATACGGTGCCGATCCCGAAAAGGCACGGATTGCGGGATTATTGCACGATATTTTAAAGGATACCGACGGCGATTCCCAGTTGCAAATTTTTAAAGATTTTGATATACTGTTAGACGCTGTGGAACAAAAAGCCCCCAAACTGTGGCATGCCCGCGCCGGGGCGGTATTTATACAGCATATTCTCGGCATTACCGATGAAGATATCCTCAATGCCGTGCGGTATCATACCACCGCAAGAGCGAATATGTCATTACTTGAGGTCGTGTTGTATTTGGCTGATTTTACCTCTGATGACCGCGACTATCCCGATATTGGTGTGATGCGGGAGTTGACGGAGTGCGATCTCAATGCGGCGATGCGGTATGCGCTCGCGTATACCATTGACGATCTCAACGCACAAGGTCGTCCGGTACATCCGGATACCCTTGCGTGTTATCAAGAAAGGACAGGCGATACGAATGGCGAAGGACAGACGCAAGAAAACAAGCGGTAAAAAGCGCAGAGTCACTCTTCGCGGCAAGCGCCTTTTGGCGGTTACCGTGGCGGTTTGCTGTGTGTTGTTGGTTATTTTCGGCATTGTATTGGTGAACGCGGTCAAGAATTCCGCGCGCAAGGATGGTTCGGAATCCGATGTGAATACCTACGATACCACACCGGTATCCCTGCAAAAGAAAGTGGCATACTATGTGGTGGGTTTGCTCGGCGAGGAAGAAACCTCCCCGACTTCGTCGCTCTTTTTGCTTTGCCACGATAAAAAGAAAAAGACGCTGAATGTTTTGGAGATCCCGCAAGCGACTTATCTCGGTGACAGTGAACTGTGGATTGAAAAGAAGGCGGGGAATGTTTGGGGAAATCCCGCACCGCTCGATTGGTGTGACTTTGAAGGAAAACGGCTGTACAAAGCGCAGATCGCGGAATGCGAGGAGCAGGGACATACCGTGTCGCAAAAAGTCGGTTCGGCGTCGTATAACCTGCTTTCCATTTTCAATGAGCAGTACGCGTTGCCCGTGGACGGATATTTTATGATTCCCCGCGAGTCGTTCGTTAAATTGGTAGATTTGCTGGGCGGGTTGGATGTGAAGTTGGATGCGGCAGTCACGCTCGGTGAAATTAAATTCAGCGCCGGTGTAAAAACGCTGGATGGTGCTGGCGCACTTGCCTATATCACGATGGGCGGTGACACGGTCGACGCCGACCTCAAACGCATTGAACGGCAGCGCCGCGTGTTTTTTGCGCTGTTCCAACGGTTGTGTCTGCAGGATGAGCAACAGCTCACGGAAGATTCGCTCATACCGCTTATGAAGGGCTCAACGCCGCTTCGTACCCGCACGACCAACGATCAGATGTTGGAGATTCTAAGCGCGTGGAGACAGATTTCTGCGGATAAGGTTACCGCCATGATTATTCCCGGTGAGGCGGCAAAACTGGAAGGCGTTTCCTATTACAGCGTGCATCGTCAGCAGTTGATTGAGGTGTTGAACACCTATTTTAACCCTTATGGGGAAGAGATTACCGAAGCGCATGTACAGGTGACCGAGATTGCCGCGGGCGGCAACGCCGATACCAAGATGCAGACGATGGATCAAATCGCCGTCCAGCAGAATGTCAAACAAGATGAATAAGGTGAATATTATATGGAATCAATCGAACTGGTAAAAGCGGTTGTACGGTCGCTTGATACGCATAAGGCACAGGATATTCGTGTGCTTAAGGTAGGCGATGTTACCTCTATTGCGGATTATTTCGTGATTGCTTCGGGTACCAGCACTACCGGTGTACACGCACTTGTGGATTATGTGGATATGGAAGTCGGCAAGCTGGGAGTGCAACCGCGCCGTATTGAGGGGTATCAGACATCTCTTTGGACGTTGTTGGATTACGGTACGGTAGTGGTGCATATCTTTCTCGATAATACCCGTGATTTTTATGATTTGGAGCGATTGTGGCAGGATGCCCGCGCATTGGACCTTGCGATGTTTTTGGAGGATGAAAAGGCATGAGAAAATTGGATTTTTCGGCAATTGAGAAAAAATGGCAGACAAAGTGGCAGACGGAGAATACCTTTGCCGCGTCGAATGATACGGACAAACCCGCATATTTTGCGTTGGTGGAATTTCCGTATCCGTCCGGACAGGGGCTTCATGTCGGACATCCCCGCTCGTATACGGCATTGGATGTGGTTGCGCGCAAACGCCGCATGCAAGGGTACAATGTGTTGTATCCGATGGGTTGGGACGCGTTCGGTTTGCCCACTGAAAACTATGCCATCAAGAATCACATTCACCCTGAGATTGTGACCGAAAAGAATGTGGCGCGGTTTAAATCGCAGTTGCAGGGGCTCGGGTTATCGTTTGACTGGACAAGAGAAATCAATACCACCGATCCGTCGTATTATAAATGGACACAGTGGATTTTCCTGCAACTGTTTAAGCAAGGTCTTGCCTATAAAAAGGAAATGGCGGTTAACTGGTGCAACTCTTGCAAATGCGTGCTTGCCAATGAAGAGGTTGTCGGCGGTGTGTGCGAGCGTTGCGGCGGTGAAGTCGTGCGCAAAGTAAAGAGCCAATGGATGCTCAAGATTACCGCCTATGCACAGCGTTTGATCGATGATTTAGATTTGGTGGATTTCCCTGACCGTGTGCGGGCACAACAGATTAACTGGATCGGCCGTTCGACGGGTGCACAGGTATCCTTTAAGACTACCGCCGGTGAGCCTGTCGTGGTGTATACCACCCGCCCCGATACCTTGTTCGGCGCTACATATATGGTGGTGTCTCCCGAACATCCGTTGCTTGAAACCTGGATTGAGGCGGGCAAGCTCCGCAATGTAGACGCCGTTCGTGCCTATCAAGAAGCGGCGGCCCGCAAGTCGGATTTTGAGCGTACGGAAGTGGCGAAAGATAAGAGCGGTGTCCGTTTGGACGGCGTTTTGGCCATTAATCCTGTTAACGGATGCGAAATTCCGATTTTTATTTCGGATTATGTATTGGTGTCGTACGGTACGGGTGCCATCATGGCCGTTCCCGCGCATGACACGCGCGACTGGGAATTTGCGAAAAAGTTTGATTTGCCGATTATCGAGGTCGTTAAGGGCGGCGATGTGGAAAAAGAAGCGTTTACCGATTGCGCTGCCGGCGTGATGGTGAATTCCGGTTTCTTGGACGACCTTTCGGTCGACGAGGCAAAAAAAGCCATCATCGATTATCTTGTAAAAGAGGGTATCGGCGAACAAAAGGTGAACTTCAAACTGCGTGACTGGGTGTTCTCCCGTCAACGGTATTGGGGCGAGCCTATCCCGATTGTGCATTGTCCGCATTGCGGGCAAGTGGCGGTGCCCGAAGAGCAGCTGCCGATTCGTTTGCCGAAGGTGGACAGTTACGAGCCGACCGATAACGGTGAATCTCCGCTGGCGGCGATTGATGAGTGGGTGAACACCACTTGTCCGAAGTGCGGAGCCCCCGCTAAGCGCGAGACCGACACCATGCCGCAATGGGCGGGATCGTCTTGGTATTTCTTGCGGTACTGCGATCCGCACAACGATACGGCACTCGCTTCCAAGAAAGCCCTCGAATATTGGACGCCTGTTAACTGGTATAACGGCGGCATGGAACACACTACACTGCATTTGTTGTACAGCCGCTTTTGGCATAAGTTCCTGTACGATATTGGGGTCGTTCCGACGGCAGAACCGTATGCCAAGCGTACCAGTCACGGCATGATTCTCGGTGAAAACGGCGAGAAAATGTCCAAGTCCCGCGGAAATGTCGTCAACCCTGACGATATCGTGGCGGAATTCGGCGCCGATACCTTGCGCGTGTATGAAATGTTTATCGGTGACTTTGAAAAAGCCGCGCCGTGGTCCAGCGCCAGCATTCGCGGTGCACACCGTTTTCTCGAGAGAGTGTGGGCGTTGTTTGAACATCTCAAAGACGGCGACACGGTGCGTCCCGAACTCGAAATCGCCATCAATTGCACCATCCGCAAAGTCGGCGAGGATATCGAAAATTTGAAGTTCAATACGGCCATTGCCGCCATGATGGCGTTGCTCAATGACATGAGTGATGCGGGCGGTCCCAATCGTGCCGAATACGCGATTTTGGTGCAACTTCTCAATCCCTTTGCACCGCACATGACAGAAGAACTTTGGGAGCAGCTCGGGTATACCGAGGAGCTGGCCTATAGGCCGTGGCCGACCTACGATCCGAACAAGTGCACCGCTGACACGGTAGAGATTGCGGTACAGGTGAACGGAAAAATTCGTACGCGTATTACCGTTGGCATGCAGGACGATGCGTCAACGGTGTTGGCAGCGGCTAAGGCGAATGAGCGTATTATACCTGAACTCGAAGGAAAACAGATTGTCAAGGAGCTGTATGTGCCGCAGAAGCTTGTGAACCTCGTGGTTAAGCCATTGTAATTTTTTTAAAAAGCTCTTGACGGTTTGGGCTTTGTGTTGTATACTACTTTCAGTGTTACTGTATGTCACTGCGAGAATTACCCCTGCTGGTCAAGCGGAGGGAGGGAATAAGAATGTCAGAAGTCAAAGTTAAAGAGAATGAATCTCTGGACAACGCTCTGCGTAGATGGAAGAAGTCTTGCGCACGCTCCGGTGTGCTTGCTGAGGTACGCAAAAGAGAGCATTATGAAAAGCCTTCCGTTCGTCGTAAGAAGAAGTCCGAGGCCGCTCGTAAAAGAAAGTTCAAATGATTCAAAAAACGGGCAAGCAATTTGCCCGTTTTTTATTTGTTGAGAAAGGGGCGCACTATGGCGCTGTTTTATCCTACTTTATATAAAAACCGCATTACGGATATTACCTTGCAGGATTTGGAGCAGCTTGGTATCCGGGGGTTGTTGCTGGATGTTGACAACACGCTGACCACGCACGGCAGTCAGACGCTGTCCGATGAAGTGCGTGAGTGGCTCTGCCGTATGCGAGATGCCGGTATCCGTATGACCGTGGTGTCGAACTCTTGGGAGTGGCGCGTAGCGCCGTTTGCCGAAAAAATCGGGTTGCGGCACATCTCGCTGTCTTGCAAGCCGTCACCGTTTGGGTTTTTACGCGGTGTGCGGCGGTTGGGGTTGCCGAAACGAGAGTGCGCAGCCATTGGCGATCAGGTGTTTACGGATATTATCGGTGCCAATCTGTGCGGAATTACTTGTATCCAGGTAATGCCTATCGAGCTCGAAACCGGCAAGCCGTTTTTAGCGCTCAAACGAAAATGGGAACGCAAGTTGTATGAAAAGCGAAAGGGGCGGGGTGCATGACGGCGCGGTTCGGACCTGCGGGAAACAGTGAATCGTTTTATGCTGCCGGTCATAAATCGACGGCGGAAGCCCCCGCTTGGCTACACGCGTTGGGACTGACGGCCTATGAATATCAGTGCGGGCGTGGTGTGCGCGTTTCGGAAGATACGGCGAAGACCATGGGAGAGCTTGCCAATCGGTACGGTATACAACTCTCTTTGCACGCACCGTATTTTATTTCGCTTGCCTCCGCTGAACCTGAAAAACGCGATAATTCCATTCGGTATATTTTGGAAAGTGCTCGCGCGGTCACCGCGATGGGCGGTGAGCGTATCGTGGTGCATCCCGGTGGGCTCGGCGGGTTATCCCGTGCAGATGCCACGGCACTGGCGGCACAAACCTTGTCCCGTGCGCAGGCGGCGTTGGATGCCGAAGGCCTGTCCTCGGTGCGTATTTGTCCCGAAACCATGGGAAAGATCAATCAGTTGGGTGATTTGGACGAGGTGCTGACCTTTTGTCAGATTGATGAGCGGTTTTTACCGTGTATTGATTTCGGGCATCTTAATTCCCGTACGCAAGGCGGCCTTAATTCGCGCGAGGCATTTGAGGCGGTGTTAAATCGCTTGCACGATGCGCTGGGCGCTGAGCGGGCCTCAACATTTCATGCTCACTTTTCAAAAATCGAGTATACGCAAGGTGGGGAAAAGCGTCATCTGACCTTTTCCGATACGGTGTACGGGCCCGAACCCGCACCGCTGATGGAGCTGATACGCGAGCGGGGGCTGACACCGACTTTTATCTGCGAATCGGACGGTACGCAGGCGGAAGACGCATGCACCTTAATGCGGTTGTATGAGGACT
The DNA here is from genome assembly GCA_045595845.1 of Acutalibacteraceae bacterium. Lineage (GTDB taxonomy): Bacteria > Bacillota > Clostridia > Oscillospirales > Acutalibacteraceae > RGIG3009. The sequence continues at coordinate 2,783 of JAZOBF010000041.1, read as the reverse complement.
GAAGGTATGAACACAAGGCTGGAACGACTGAGCCGTTTTTTGCCTGCCGACGATACGGCGGCACTGGTGACGGCAACGCATCATATTCGGTATTTGACCGGATTTCCGTCAGGGGACAGTTTTTTGCTGGTTACTCGCGAAAAAGCGTATTTTTTGACGGATTTTCGGTATATAGAAGCGGCAAAGCGTACGGTAACGGGAGCAGAATGTGTGATGATCTCCCGACTCGGCTCTGCGGTGTACGATATCGCGAAACGGCATAATCTGCGGTGCATTCTTTTGGAAACCGCAGATACGACGATCGGGTTTGCCAAGCGGTTGCGCGAACAGGTTGCCGACATTACCTTTGATAATGGCGGTGAGTTGGATAAGTGGCTTTGCGAAATGCGAGCCGTCAAAGACGCCTTGGAGGTAGATAAAATTTTGCAGGCGCAGACGCTCGCTGAGGAAGGTTTTGACCATATTCTACAGTATATCCGCGAGGGAATGACCGAGCGAGAAATTGCGCTGGAATTGGAGTTCTTTATTCGCAAACGCGGAGCCGAGCGTATCGCATTTGATTGTATTGTCGTGTCGGGTGTCAACACCTCGCTACCGCACGGTATTCCCACGGACAAGCGTGTGCGGCGCGGCGAGTTCATCACAATGGATTTCGGTGCGGTGGTGGACGGGTATCATTCGGATATGACGCGTACCGTTGCGCTCGGAGAGGTAAACGATGAGCAACGGCGTGTATACGATACCGTCCAAAAAGCACAACAAGCGGCGCTGTCAACCCTTGCCGAGGGCTTATTGTGTGTCGAAGGGGATGCGGCAGCACGCGGTGTGATCGAGCAGGCGGGATATGGTGCGTATTTCGGCCACGCGACGGGACATGGTGTCGGCTTGCAGATACATGAAGAACCGCGCTTGTCAGCCGCGGCTGGCGAACAGCGTCTGAAAGCAGGACAAGTGGTAACGGTCGAACCGGGCATCTATCTTGAGGGGCGGTTCGGTGTGCGTATTGAGGATATGGTGCTTATCGAGAAAAACGGGTGTCGAAATTTGACGAAAAGCACGAAGGAATTGTTGCTCATAAACTAACGGATAAAGGAATAGACATATACTACCGTATTTTATAAAGGGATGTGGTGTGTATGTTTATCTGTTCCGTAAGAACCGGTTATAAGCAGATTTTGGCGGTGCTCGGTTGTGTGGCGGTGTTGGTGGTTGCCGCGGTGGCTACGACGGTGTTTCCGCAACGGGTTATTACCGTATCGAGCGCGCGTGTGACGAGTAGTGAACAACGGGTGGCGTATCTGCGTTCACTCGGTCATGAGATTGTTGAAGACAGCGAAGAAGTGCGCGAAGTGCGTATCCCCGATGAGCCCGACGAGGTGATCTTACAATACGATATGTTGCAAGAGGATACGGGCCGCTCACTTGCATCCTACAGCGGAAAGCGGGTGCGATTGTACAGCTATGAGGTTGTCGATGGCGGGGAGGCGCATTTGTATGTTTACCGCGACCGTATTGTGGCGGGAGATATTGAGCGCGAGGGAGAGCTGTTCGCGATTCAGTAGAAAGGATGTGCGGCGGTGCAGCGTTTGGATAAGTTGATCGCGTCACAGGGTACGCGAAGCCGAAGTGAGACCGTGCGACTGATTCGTGCCGGTTTGGTGACGGTGGATGGCGTCGTGTGTCGCGATCCGTCCGCAAAATATGAGGCGGATACTTGTGACATATGTGTGGCGGGACAGCTGCTTCGGTATCGGCAGTTTGTGTATATTATGCTCAACAAGCCTGCCGGCATTTTATGTGTCTCACGCGATCCTAAAGCGCGTACGGTTTTGGACCTGTTGCCCGCCGATATGAAACGAAAAAACCTGTTCCCCGCGGGACGGCTGGACAAAGATACCGTAGGGTTGGTGTTGTTGACCGATGACGGTAACCTTGCGCATCGGATATTGGCACCGAAACGGGAAATCCTAAAACGGTATCAGGTGCGGCTCGACGCACCGCTGACGGACGAGCATTGCCGTGCTTTTGCACAAGGAATCACACTTGCTGACGGGACACAGTGCCGACCGGCGAAACTCTTAGTTCTGGAAAACGGAGAACAGCCGCTTGCCGAGGTGCATATCACCGAAGGGCGATACCACCAGATTAAGCGAATGTTCGGCGTGTTGGACCGTGGGGTTGTATGGCTCAAGCGCCTATCAATCGGTGCGGTGGAGTTGGACCCGTCTTTGAAAGAGGGAGAATGCCGTTTTTTGACCGCACAAGAGCGCGAATTGCTCAACGGGTGATTTGAATTTTGTTCAACACTAATAAAAAAGTTTAAAAAGTTTGTGTATATTAGGAATGGCATATCTTGAAAGTTTCTGCTACAATAGGGAATGTATAGTAGAGTGCCTGTGCACCTACAACCGTCGAAAGACGAAAGAATGTGGAGGTCATTAAGAATGGCAAGTTTGTCTTTGAAAAACATCTACAAGAAGTATCCCGGCGGCGTGACCGCTGTCTCCGATTTTAACTTGGAGATTAAGGATAAGGAATTTATTATTTTGGTTGGTCCTTCCGGTTGCGGTAAGTCCACCACCCTGCGTATGATTGCAGGTCTGGAAGAAATCGCCGGCGGTGAGCCTTACATCGGTCACCGGCTGGTCAACGATATAGCACCGAAAGATCGCGATATCGCGATGGTGTTCCAAAACTACGCGTTGTATCCGCACATGACCGTGTTCGAGAACATGGCATTCGGTTTGAAACTCCGCAAGACGCCGAGAGATGAAATTCGCCGT
>JAZOBF010000040.1:0-2516 GCA_045595845.1 Acutalibacteraceae bacterium | reverse complement strand
AAGAAATGCCTGGTCATTGACAAGCGTCCTCAACTGGGCGGAAATGTTTATTGCGAAAACGTCGAGGGCATCAACGTACACAAGTACGGCGCGCACATCTTCCATACCAACAACAAAGCGGTATGGGACTATGTCAACGAGCTGGCAGATTTTAATCGGTACACCAACTCCCCTATTGCCAACTATAAGGGCGAGATTTACAACATGCCGTTCAACATGAACACTTTCCGTGCCATGTGGGGCGTGCGCACGCCCGCTGAGGCACAGGCGATGATTGACAAGCAACGCGCGGAAATCACGGGTGAGCCGAAAAATCTGGAAGAACAAGCAATCAGTTTGGTCGGCAGAGATATTTACGAAAAACTGGTCAAGGGTTATACCGAAAAACAGTGGGGGCGCGACTGCACCGAACTGCCCGCGTTTATCATCAAACGCCTGCCGGTGCGTCTGACATACGATAACAACTATTTTAACGACCGCTATCAGGGCATCCCCATCGGCGGGTACAATGTCATCATTGACAAACTGCTCGCCAAAGCGGATGTCATGACGGGCGTGGATTTCCTCTCCGATCCCGACAAATACCGCCAAATGGCGGATACCGTGGTATACACGGGTACCATCGACTCGTATTTCGGTTTTTGTTTCGGCAAGCTCGAATACCGTACCGTACGCTTTGAATCGGAGCTTCTGGACGAGCCGAACTATCAAGGGGTTGCGGTGGTCAACTACACCGACCGCGAAACCCCGTATACCCGTGTCATTGAGCACAAACACTTTGAATTCGGCACACAGCCGAAAACGGTGGTTACCCGCGAATATTCCACCGACTGGAAAGACGGTATGGAGCCGTACTACCCCGTCAACGACGCGCGCAACAGCGACTTGTACGCGAAATACGAAGCCCTTGCCAAAGAAGAGAAAAACACGCTGTTCGGCGGCAGACTGGCGGAGTATCGTTATTACGATATGGATAAGGTCATCGAGTCGGCACTTGCTCTGACCGAAAAATTGTTTTAAGGAGTTAAAAACAATGGCTGTAAAAAAACCGATGGTATCCATCATCGCGCCGGTATACGGCGTCGAAAATTATGTCGGCAAAGCAATTGAAAGTATGCAAGCGCAAACTTTTACCGACTGGGAATTTTTCTTGGTAGATGACGGTGCAAAAGACCGCAGCGGTGAAATCTGTGACGAATACGCCGCTAAGGACAAGCGCATTAAGGTCCTGCACAAAGAAAACGGCGGCGCACACACCGCCCGTAACATGGCGATTGAAAAGGCCCGCGGCAAGTATTTCTATTTCATGGATCCCGACGACTGGACGGAGCCCACCATGCTGGAAGATATGGTTGCTCTTGCGGAGGAACACGAAGCAGAACTCGTGGTGACAGGGTATTACATCGACACCTATTACAGCGATACCGAGTATGTCACGCAAGAAAACTTCCAACCGTCGCAGGTGTTTGCATCTCAGCGCGAATTCCGCGAGAACGCCTACCGCTTGTTTGACTGCAACCTGTTGTACACCCCGTGGAACAAACTGTACCTCGCCAAATACATCATGGAACACAACCTGCGCTTCCCCATCACCTTCTGGGATGATTTTCCGTTCAACTTAAGCGTGTTGCGGGATGTCGAGCGCGTGGTGGTATCCGACAAGAAATATTATCACTTCATGCGCGCCCGCGCGGAGAGCGAAACGGCAAAGTACCGTCCCGAGATGTATGATAAGCGCGAGGAAGAACACGGCTGGATGGTCGATTTGTATAAGCATTGGGATGTTGACGACGAGAACTCCCGCGAATTTTTGGCGCGCCGCTACATTGAACGCGTAGTGGGCTGTATTGAGAACATCACCAACCCCGCCTGCACCTTGAGCGGAAAAGAAAAACGCGCCGAGATTCGCCGCATCATCGGTGATGCCAAAGTCAAAAACTCTCTCAAAATCGCCAAACCCCGCTCGACCATGATGAAACTGATGCTCCTCCCCATCCGCATGGGTTGTGTGACTCTGACATTGTGGGAAGGCACCTTCATTTCCAATGTCAAACGCAAAAACACCCGTCTGTTCGCATCTCTCAAAGCGAATCGTTGACAGGTACAGAAATCTCTTGACTTTTTGGAGCAAATATACTATTATAAATATCTGTCGGCACGATGTGCCGACAGTATACGCCGCTGTGGTGGAATAGGCAGACACAAGGGACTTAAAATCCCTCGGTAGCAATATCGTACCGGTTCAAGTCCGGTCATCGGCACCAAACAAAAATCCGTTCTCTCTTGAGGACGGATTTTTGTTTGTATTATTCACTATTCATTTTTCATCATTCATTATTCATTAAACGGGAACGGATTTTTAAATAAATAATGAATATTGAAGTCACTCAAGCTGATGAATAATGAATAATTTTGACCTGCTTTTAAAACCGTGTTATACTTGTGCAAAAATAGAAACAGAAAACCAAATCATTAACAAAACCTGTCAATTTTATAGCAGGTTTTATTTTTTATCA
>JAZOBF010000039.1:0-30344 GCA_045595845.1 Acutalibacteraceae bacterium | reverse complement strand
ATTCTGTGTGAATCTTAATTAACGGGTAGTGTGTTTCTTTCTCGTTTGCATTGTTTAATTTTCAAGGTCCTTTTCGCTGCCCCGTTTTTGCGACAGCTTTGCTATCATACCACTCTATATCCCCTTTGTCAACACTTTTTTTCGGTTTTTTTGAAAATGTCAATCTTTCACTAAAATGTCAGCAGATATAGAGGGTAAACATAGGTAATCTTCATGAATAATCGCTTCCCCAAGCACGGTTTTCCAACCGCTCTCCAGAGGAATGTGCGCTTCCTCGGCAGAACGATTAACCACACAACGCACGGTGCTTTTTTCACCCACGCGGTCAAACGCGATAGCATCCTGTGCGGTATAGATCGGAACGAACGCCCCTTCACGGAACGCATCGTATGCCGCACGCGCCTGACCAAGTTTACAAAACCGATCAATCAACGCTTTGTTTTCCCGCCCCCACGGATAGCACCCCCGGTTAAACGGGTCGCGGTATCCTTCCATGCCGGTTTCATCGCCGTAATACAAGCACGGAACACCCGGCAAGCAATATTGCAATACTGCCGCCGCTTTTAACCGACGAATTCCGTCTTCGCGCTGTTGGGCAGTAAGCTGCGTTTCGGATTGCCAGCGTCTGCCGCGCCCGCTCACCGGCTCACCCGCCAGCATGGTAATAGCCCGCTCCGTATCGTGTGTGCCAAGCGAATTCATGAGCAATCGTGTAATTTGCGGCGGATAATTTTCCACAATACTGCCGATACGATTAAAAAATTGGGCGCCATTCCCATCTTTAATAAATTCCAATATGGCGGTGCGGAACGGGTAATTCATCACACTGTCCAGTTGTTGCCCGAGCAAATACCGACGGCGATGCCCGTAACTCTGCTTGTTACTGGCGTCTTCCCACACCTCACCGAGCACCAAGGCTTCAGGATCGGTTTCTTTGGCAATACGGCGCAACGCTTCCAAAAATCCGTCCGGCAACTCGTCGGCAACATCCAGTCGCCAACCGGACACGCCGGCACGCAACCATTTTTGCACGATACCGTCTTCGCCTGTTATATAGGTAATAAAAGAAGGATCCAGTTCGTTAACTTCAGGCAACGTATTGAACCCCCACCAACCGGTGTACTCCTGCGGCCATCGTGTAAAATGGTACCAACGCGCATACGGAGAGTCCAATGTTTGATACGCACCCGCCTGCGGATACCGCCCAAACTTGTTAAAATATACACTGTCGGCACCCGTATGGCTGAAAACGCCGTCTAATATTACGCGTATTCCGCGCTTGCGCGCATCGTCTGTCAAGTGCCGCAAGTCTTCTTCTGTGCCGAGCAGAGGATCGATGCGCGTGTAATCCGCCGTATCGTACCGATGATTGGAATGAGACTCAAAAATCGGATTCAGATATATACAGGTAACACCCAATTGTTGAAGATACGGTAATTTTTGACGGACACCTTCCAAATCACCGCCGAAAAAGTCATTGTTGCGCATCACACCGGCCTCGTCCGGTTGCCAGCGCGGTTGCTCATCCCATGTATCGTGCCGCACTCGATCGGAGGGGACCCCGTTTTTGGGTTGTTCGGAACGATAAAACCGATCGGGGAATATTTGATAAAACACGCCGCCCGCCAACCAGTCCGGAGTTTTCAACCCGGAGCTGTAACAAGTAAGCTGCCACGAATCGCGCGGCGTATCCACACAAACCGCGGTGCCATCCGGCAAACAAGACAAGTAGCGTCTGCCGTCATCACCGTCAATGGCAAAAAAGTACCAATACACATCCGGCGTATGGGGCGTAAAGCGGCAATCCCACCACTCACGGTCGTCGCCTTCCATGCCCGCCCAAAACATCCCATCCCATTGGGTAAGGCATCCGTCTTGTTGATGAACGAACCACGCACCGCGACATCGCCATTCGCGCGGCAAGCAAATACGGAATAAAATTTCGGTGTCTTGCGCCACAGCACCGAACGGGGTGCGATATCGAGTATCCCGCGACGAAAACAGATGCATTGTTCGTTCCTCCTTTTCGTAGTAGTATAGGTTAAAAGTATGCCACATTTTTCAAATAAAAACAAGTCGTATGCGAAAATCTGTAAATTTAGGTTGAGTATTTACATCTTATCCTTTATAATAAAGGGGTAAATCAAAACAGGAGTGTATCGTTGCATGAATATTTTATGCGTCTGCACGGGTAATGTTTGCCGCAGTCCGATGTTGGAGGAACTGCTGCGCTGTGAATTGAAAAAGCAAGGTCTTTGCGATTTTACGGTTTCCAGCGCCGGCACTATGACAGATGACGGCATGATTCCGACAGAACAAGCCGTCACCGCCATGAATGAACTCGGACTGGATATTTCCAAGCACACATCACGACAAATTACTAATAAAATTGTAGAAAACACGGATATATTTGTCGCGCTCACCCCTGAGCACGGCGTAACGCTTGCGTTTTACCACGGTGCCGATCCGAAAAAGATTATCGTTCCCGGTGCCGGCATTGCCGATCCGTTCGGCAGACCGCTTGCTGCCTACCGTCAATGCCGCGACAGGTTGCTTGAAACCTTGCCGCAGCTTATTGAGGATATTAAAGCCTTATGTGTATAACCGTCGAAGCATTATCTGCCACGCATATTCAGGCGGTCGCCGAATTGGAAACGGCCTGTTTTTCCGATCCGTGGAGTGCCGATTCGCTGTCCGAGGAACTTTGTAACCCTTGCGCGCGCTTTTTGGTCGCGCTGGACGGGAACACACTTGTGGGTTATATCGGTTGCCACCACATCGCGGGTGAGGGATATATTACCAATGTGGCGGTCCACCCACAACACCGCCGCCGCGGGATCGCCCGCAAGCTGGTAGCTGCGGCAATGGAGCAAGGTAACGCTCTTTCGCGGTTAACACTTGAGGTGCGGGAATCCAACATTGCCGCCATTTCCCTGTATCAATCACTTGGGTTTGTCAAAGACGGCGTTCGCCCTCGTTTTTATACGCACCCTACCGAGGATGCAGGCATTTACAGTTACTACTATCCGAACCAGAGGTGATTGCCCTTTGAACATTTTAGCACTGGAATCCTCCTGTGACGAAACCGCGGCCGCCGTCGTACGCAACGGGCGCGAAGTGTTATCGAGCTGTGTGGCATCTCAAATCGCCGAGCACCGCTTATACGGTGGCGTTGTTCCGGAAATTGCCAGTCGTCGCCATACTGAGGCCATCAGTCTTATTACGCGCCAAGCACTCGCCGAAGCCGGCCTTACCTTAAATGAAGTTGATGCCGTTGCCGTCACACATGCACCGGGACTGATCGGCGCTTTATTGGTGGGTGTCAACTTTGCGAAAGGTCTTGCCGCAGCAGCCGATCTTCCGCTGATTCCCGTTCACCATCTCCGCTCCCATATCGCCGCTAACTATCTGGCCCATCCCGAATTAAAACCGCCGTTTTTATGCTTGGTGGTATCGGGAGGGCACAGCCACATCGTGCGTGTGGAAGATTACACAAAATTTACCGTAATCGGTCGCACGCGGGATGACGCCGCCGGCGAATGTTTCGACAAAGCCGCCCGCGCCATGGGTATGCCGTACCCCGGCGGTGTCCACTTGGACAAAGCCGCTCAAAGAGGCGATCCTCACGCGTTTGTGCTCCCCCGTCCTCATGTGGACGGCTCTCCGTATGATTTCAGTTTTTCGGGGCTCAAAACCGCCGTCATCAATCTGCTTCACAAAGCGGACCAGCGCGGTGAGAGCGTAAACACCGACGATTTGTCCGCCTCGTTCCAACACACGGTTTGCGATATTCTCTGTTCCCGCTTTCACGCCGCCGCACAAATGACAGGCGATACCACACTGGTGCTGGCCGGCGGCGTGTCTGCCAACTCCGGTCTGCGACGCAGTATGGAAGCGTTGTGTCACGAACACGGCTATTCCTTGTTTTCACCGCCTCTTTTGTTGTGCGGCGACAACGCCGCCATGGTTGGCGCACAAGGATATTACGAATATTTAGCAGGTCGTACCGCGGGTCCGGACCTCAACGCCTGTGCCACCTTATCCATTGAATAAACTCTGTCCCGAATGAATATCTCATTCGGGACATTTTTTGTATATTTTTCGTTTTCGTCTTGAAATCATTGCATTTTTCGGATATACTGCTATTTAGTGGGAATTTTGGCTTTTTGAAAGGAGTGTAGTCCCTGTCATGAAAAATGCATTGACAACTAACCCCTCTATCTTAAAATGGATCGAGGAAAAAATCGAATTAACACAACCCGATCGCGTAATGTGGATCGATGGTTCCCATGAGCAGTTAGAAGAGTTGCGCGCCGAGGGGTGCCGCACCGGTGAACTGTTCAAACTCAACGAGGAAAAATTACCGGGTTGCTACCTGCACCTGTCCGCCATTAACGACGTGGCACGCGTGGAAGGCCGTACCTTTATCTGCTCTGAAACGGAAGAAGAAGCCGGCCCCACTAATCACTGGATGGCGCCTGATGAAGCGTATACAATGCTATACAACATCGCCCGCGGTGCCTACAAGGGCCGTACAATGTATGTCATTCCGTACTCCATGGGTCCTGTCGGTTCTCCGTTTGCGAAATACGGCATCGAGCTGACCGACTCTATCTATGTTGTCATCAGCATGGCAATCATGACGCGCATGGGCAAAGATGTGTACGCGGCACTGGGCGATAGCGACGATTGGGTACGCGGCTTGCACTGCAAATGCGATATTGACGAAGAAAAACGGTATATCTGCCATTTTCCGCAGGATAACACCATTATTTCGGTCAACTCCGGTTATGGCGGAAATGTTCTGCTTGGTAAAAAATGCTTTGCGTTGCGTATTGCATCGAATCTTGGCCGCAACGAAGGTTGGATGGCTGAGCATATGCTCATTCTCGGCGTTGAGAAACCGAGTGGTGAGATCACCTATATTGCAGCAGCGTTCCCGTCTGCCTGCGGTAAGACGAATCTCGCAATGCTCATTCCACCGGAACTGTACCTTGAAAAGGGTTACAAAGTTTGGTGTGTCGGCGACGATATCGCCTGGATGCGTGTCGGCGAGGACGGTCGTCTGTGGGCATGCAACCCGGAAAACGGTTTCTTTGGCGTTGCCCCCGGTACCAGCATGAAATCCAACCCCAACGCGCTTATCTCCACCAAGAAAAATGCGATTTTCACCAATGTGGTGCACAACCTCGACGATAATACCGTATGGTGGGAAAGCATGGATAAAAACCCGCCGAAAAACGCGAAAAACTGGAAAGGCGAGATGTGGGACTGCACCGACGGCTCAAAGGGCGCGCATCCCAACTCCCGTTTCACCGCTCCCGCACAGAACTGCCCCTGCCTGTCTTCCGAATTTGATTCGCCCGCCGGTGTTCCGATCTCTGCGATCGTATTCGGTGGCCGCCGCGCGAAGACCGCTCCGCTCGTGTATCAGTCCCGCAACTGGAACCACGGCGTTTTCGTAGGTTCCATCGTCGCTTCGGAAACCACCGCCGCCGCGACCGGCGCTGTCGGTGTTGTCCGCCGCGACCCCATGGCAATGTTACCGTTCTGCGGTTACCACATGGGCGACTACTGGAAGCATTGGATCGAAATGGGTAAAAAACTCGGCGACAAAGCTCCCAAAATCTTCAATGTCAACTGGTTCCGCACCGATGACGACGGTAACTTCCTGTGGCCCGGTTTCGGTGACAACCTGCGCGTTCTGGAATGGATTATCAGCCGTTGCGAAGGCACCGTTGATGCAAACCAAACGGCTATCGGATATGTGCCGAATGCCGATGACATCAACATCGACGGTTTGGACAATTTTGACCGTGCAACACTCGAATCCATTTTGGAAGTCGACAAAGCGCTGTGGGCAGAGGAAGCCGCCGGTATTGAAGAATTCTACGGCAAATTCGGCGAGAAGCTCCCCACGGAACTCAAAGCAGAACTGAACACCCTAAAAGCCAATTTGAAATAACCGATAAGAGCCGCATCTCCAAGAGATGCGGCTCTTATGTTTGCATAAAAGAACGCCGAGGCAAACGATATGCCTCGGCGTTTCGCCTATCAGGTATTCTCTTCGATGTATGCAACGACCTCAGCGACCGTGCGCATTTTTTCAATCTCCTCGTCGGGGATCTCCACATCGAATTCATCTTCTAAGGACATCAACATATCCACAACATCAAGCGAATCTGCACCCAAATCCTCTATGATGTTCGTTTCCATCGTAATCGTATCCGCCTCTACATCAAACTGATGACTGAGAATTGCTCTGAGCTTTTCAAAAACCATGCATCGTTCCTCCCTAAGCATCTTTCAAGTTTAAAACCTCTACCAAAATAGTATTCATATCTGTAGGTTTTGTCAATGCCTTTTTCCCATTTTTTAAAAATTTTTCATCCGATTGACCGAAATCCCTGTCCCAAAACTTCCTCGGCAGAAGTGATAACCAGGAAAGCAGAAGCATCTATTTGTACAACTAATTGTCGCAGCGGATACATCTGTGTCCGACTGACGGCACACAGCAAAACCTCGCCTTCCTCGCCCGTATATCCGCCCCTGCTGCGAAGTTTTGTCACACCGCGATTCATAGTTTGCAAAATCGCACACGCGATTTCTTCGTGCCGTTTACTGAAAATCAACACCAATTTCCCGCCGTTTGAGCCATATACCAAGGCATCCACCAAAACCGATGTCACAAACACGAGAACTGCCGCGTACATCGCACTTTCTGCGTTTTGAAACACAAAAGCAGATAATACAATCACGACCGCATCGACCGTCAACAACAACTTGCCGACGGATACATACGGGAATTTGTGTTCCAACAACCGCGCCACGATTTCCGTGCCGCCGGTGGATCCACCACGCAAAAAAATCAAGCCCAGTCCCAATCCGGACAATACACCGCCCATCACCGCGACCAAGAACAGATCACCCGTATACACCGGTAACACAGGGGCGAGCGTATCCATTACCACCGTTGACAGAACCGTACATACCAGCGTCCGCACAGTAAACGCGTGGCCGATTTTCAACCATGCCGTTAAAAGCAACGGGATATTCAACAAAAAGATACCGCCCCCGATAGGCACCGACGGCAAAAGATAATGAACCACCGTCGCAATTCCCGTAATCCCACCGGGAGCAAGATGGTTTGGCGCACTGAAACAGTTGACAGATACGGCAAACAAAAAACTACCTACAGTATAATATAATAAATCTATTACATTTTGTTTAACTTCCTGACATCTGTCAGGTCGCATCAAAGCGCCTCCTCAATCACCCGTGAAAATAATTCGCGCACGCGGTCTATGCGCCCGGAAAGGTACAAATACCCAAACAACGCCTCTAAACCGGTCGCCTTGTGGTACGCACCGCCCGAACGCGAAGTATGCGCATTCCGACCGCGGCGGTAAACCGCTTGTTCTTCCTCAGAGAGTAGCGGTAATAGAATGTCCATGGCCGCGGCTTGTGCTTCAGCGCGCACCTGTTGTACCGCCAATTGATGCAGTTCTTTGTTGGGCCGATTGGCAAGGCACACCAAGCGTTCCCGCACCATTAAATCGTACACACCGTCACCCACGAACGCCAAATTCAGTGGGCTAATACCGTGCAGATCCACCTCTATCGGGCAAAGCCGTTCCATCGCACTCACCTCTGTCATACTACAAAATCAAACTCGAGATCATAGATGCTGACCGTGTCACCTTCCTGTACACCGGCCTCTTCAAGCTGCTTAATAACGCCGCTGGACTGCAGAACCCGCTCAAAATATTGCAGACTATCGGGTTCTTGCAGATCAATGGTCTGCAAAAGTTTCAGCAACCATTCCGCTTCCACGAAGAACACGCCACCGTGATTTTCGATTTTAACCGAACGATCACGCAATGCGTCGATATCCGCAATCGGGACAGGTTCCGCCTCAAAGGTGCGGATAGGCGGCAACTCGGCAAGCTTGGCAGCACAGCGGTTAACAAGCTCGTCGGTGCCGTGTGCAATCGCCGCCATCATAGGAAAATATTCAAATCCTCGCTCGCGCATGGCATGTTCAAATGCCTGCAACTGCTCGTCCGTTGCAAGGTCGCATTTATTTCCCGCCACCAGCATGGGGCACTTGGAAAGCTCAGGATTAAACTGCTCCAGTTCACGATTGATGGTGTCAAAGTCCCGGAGCGGATCGCGTCCTTCGCTACCCGCCACATCCACAACATGGACCAGTAAGCGGCACCGCTCAACATGGCGCAAAAACTCATGGCCAAGCCCGACACCCTCGCTCGCACCCTCAATAACACCGGGAATGTCGGCCATCACGAAAGAAGCGCCCTGGGCAACACTCACCACGCCGAGCACAGGCGTAATAGTGGTGAAATGATAATTGGCAATTTCGGGTTTAGCTTCGCTGACCACCGAAATTAGCGTAGATTTTCCTACATTGGGAAACCCCACCAACCCGACATCCGCAAGAAGCTTCAGTTCTAAGCGCACCTCAAACTCCTCACCGGGCACGCCGGGTTTGGCGAATCGCGGCACTTGACGGGTAGCAGTCGCAAAATGCGCGTTTCCCCACCCGCCTCTTCCGCCTTTCGCCGCCACAAACGGCTCATTACCGGACATATCCGCCATCAGTCTGCCGCTTTCATTATCGTAAATCAGCGTACCGCGGGGTACCGGAATAACAAGGTCCTCGCCGGTCTTGCCAAAGCAGCGCTTTGCCCCGCCGTTTTCACCCGACGGCGCAGAAAATTTACGCTTATAGCGAAAATCCGACAGCGTATTACTGCCGTCTTGCGGCACAAACACAACATTGCCGCCCCTGCCACCGTCGCCTCCGTCAGGGCCGCCCGCCGCCACATATTTTTCGCGATGAAAAGATACCGCACCATTTCCGCCGTTTCCCGCTTTGATGCGGATAGTTGCTTTGTCGATAAACATCTTTTTTCGTTCCTTTAATTTACTTTACTTTTAGTGTACCACAAAACCTTACAAATATGGTAGTGTTTTTATAAAAAAAGCCTTGTCGTTTTACGACAAGGCTTTTTCGTTTTGCTTATTGCTCCACTTCGTAAACGCTCACGCGTTTGCGATCTTTGCCCATGCGCTCGAAACGAACCGTTCCGTCCGCCTTCGCATACAGCGTATCATCCGAACCGATACCGACATTCTGACCGGGATGGATGTGCGTACCGCGCTGACGAACCAAAATGTTGCCGGCGAGCACGAACTGACCGTCTGCGCGTTTTGCGCCCAGACGCTTGGACTCGGAATCGCGGCCGTTCTTGGTAGAACCCATACCTTTTTTATGGGCGAACAGCTGGATGTTGATCTTCAACATATCGTTACACCTCCGTAAGTTGTATCTTAATAAATGTGGGATACTGGGCAACCAGCCCCTGCAAATGAATGAGAAGTCCCCTGAGCACTTCTTGCGCTTTGTCTATATCCGCTTCGCATATCGTAAAGATAAGCGTTCCGTCTGCTTCGTGAATATCCGCGTTACAGCCGCTTACTTCCGTAAGTGTGTTAGCCGCCATATACACGGCTGACGATACCGCCGCACATACGATGTCACGACCGGATACTGCCTGACCGGAATGTCCTTGCACATCAAACCCGCACAAAAGCCCGTTCCGTGTCAGCAATTTCGCGCAAATCATGCCTCTTCGGCGGGAGCTTCTGCCTTGGGAGCGCGGGGCGCTCTTGCATGGATACCCTCGATCTGCACCTTGGTGTAGGGTTGACGATGGCCCATGGCACGCTTGCTGCCCTTCTTAGGACGATAGGTGAACACCGTAATCTTCTTGGACTTGCCGTTCTTGAGAACTTTTGCATCCACATACGCGCCCTTCAGATACGGAGACCCGATCTTCAGTTCTTTGTCGTTGTGCAGAGCCACAACCTGGTCCAGTTTTACCTGGGTGTCTTCGGCCGCATCCAGTTTTTCAATGAACAAAACATCGCCGTTTTGCACCTTGTACTGCTTACCGCCGGTTTCAACAATGGCGTACATACTTTGTACCTGCCTTTTCTTTAGACTCGCTGCGCTCGGGCGCTGTGCTTATGGTGTTTTATCGCACGACAAAACACCGCCCGGAACAAGCGGCAACGCTTAGTATAGCATACGAAATTCCTGCTGTCAACACTTTTTTACATGCCAACGGTCCATTTTATTTTTCTGCTAAATTAACGACCGTTTTCTTTTTTCTTACAGCTAAATCCTTGAATTTTGCAGCTCCGCCCACTGAATTTTTTACATATACTACCACATAATCAGCTTTTTCCACCATCCATCGATTTCGTCTGTCTATACAAAACCTTGGCGGTGCTGTTGCCACCGCTTCCGGATATATTGTTTCTATTCCATTTCCAGGTTCTTGTGCAGTGGGCAAAAAAGCATAAACTATGGTACATCGAATTTTTGCTGTGTATATAACCTTTAATTCTTTTAATGTTGCTATTACCATACGATCAAACGCCCCTTGATTACCAACCAAAAAATCATTCACACCTCCGTTTTCTATCAAATCTACCAAAACCTTTTTTAGAGGCACTTTCACACTTGCCGGAGAATCATGATGTCCAAAAAAGGTACAGACCATATCTCTCACCACCCTTAAATTTAGTATACTTATTTTGAGTATACTTGCAACATTGTACCACAAAATAATCTTAAAATATACTTAAATTAAGATTTACGGTGATAGTAATGAGAAATAAGGATAATAAACATCTTGGTTTAGAAATTGAACCGGCATTGCATGCAAAACTGCGGCATATAGCAAAATTCGAAGACCGCTCCATAAACGGACAAGTATTATATTTAATTCGTCAATGTGTGCGTGAGTTTGAGGAAGAAAACGGCACAATCGAATCTGCTGACTAAAATCTAAGAGCGGTATTGTCAAACAATGACAATACCGCTCTTAAATTTGGCTGATAAAAACTCTTACAACACCAACTGATACAGCGGGCACAGAACGATTGGTAACAACACCGCCGGCAAGAGATTGGCAACCTTGATTTTGGTGATTTTCAGCAGATTAAGTGCCAAAGCCAAAATAAGCAATGACCCAACACAAGTCATTTCCGCAATCACGGCCTCGCTCAGGTACGGTGCAATAAATTGCGCCAGCAAAGCAATCGTTCCCTGATATAAAAACAACGGAATCACCGAAAGCAGAACACCGCCACCGAGTGTGGTGGCAAACACAATTGACGAAATGCCGTCCAAAACGGATTTGACATATAGTGTGTTATGATCTCCGCTGATACCACTCTGGAGTGAGCCGACAATTGCCATCGCGCCCACGCAAAACAATAAACTGGCACTTACAAACGACTGCGCGATAGTGGATTGGCCCGCTTTGCCCTTGCTGAAACGATTTTGCACCGCCTGTCCTAAGCGATTCAGCTTCCCGTCCAAATCCAACAGTTCACCGATTACGGCACCGATCACCATTGACAGTACCGCCACCAACATATTTTCTCCGGCAAGACATCCGTCAATCCCAATATAGCATACGCATAACCCAACAGCGATGCCAAGAACGCTCGAAATGCGCTCCGGCAACCCCTTTTTCAGCAATATTCCCGCCAACGAACCGACAACAATTGCCCCTACATTGACGAATGTTCCCCATAAAGCCGACATACACGAATCCTCTTTGTATAATTTTTATTTTAAATTACATTTTGTAAACTTCTTGTGTTTTGCCCAAACGCGTGTTATAATACCCTTTGATTAGAAAAAGGGGGTGCCACCGATGCCACGCGGCAGAATTCGCTTTTTAGACGAATTGCGCGGACTCTGTATCCTGTTAATGGTATGCTACCACGCGTTCTATGTTATCGGATACTTGTTCGATGTTTCGTTTTTCCGCACGCTCTTTACCTTTTTTGAACCAATACAACCATTTTTCGCCGGTCTGTTTGTTGTAATCTGCGGTATTTCCTGTCATCTGTCACACAGCAACATAAAACGCGGTGTGTTTCTGGCCGCCACGGCGGGGCTTATCTCTCTTATCATGTGGTGTGCAATATTTTGGGGCATCCTGTCTGCCGATTCGTATGTATGGTTCGGTATTTTACACTGTTTAGCAGCTTGTATCCTATTATATACCTTATTTCGGCCTACTCTACAGTTAATTCCGCCGTGGATCGGTATCCTGATAAACGCCGCGCTGTTCGTATTGTGCTGGCACATTCCCTTTGATAACGGTGCCTACTTCGGCATTGACGGCATATTCACCCTTTCGGTTCCGTACGCTCGTCCCAATACCCCATGGCTATACCCCTTTGGACTGTGTCCGGTATACAACGCGGCAGATTTCTTCCCCTTAATTCCTTGGTTTTTCTGTTTTTTGATTGGCACTTACATCGGCGTATGGGCAAAAAAAGGCAAGTTCCCCAAAACGCTGTACCGCTCGCGCGTGCCGTTTCTTTCCGCAATCGGTCGATACACCCTGTGGATTTATGTACTGCACCAACCGGTAATCTATGGCCTGTGTTTTTTGGTGGATATGCTGATTAAAAGACTATTCTAAACAGACAACTCCGCGTGCGGAGTTGTCTGTTTTTATATTTTTTTTATATTATTCAGCGCGGCGGCAAGAATGGTTCCGCAAACCGAGCATGCCGCAAACTGACCGACCGCCACACCAAGCACATGCACATACCATGGCACCCCGCCATAGACGAGCGCCAATTCTGCACCAATCGCGAGTGCATTGACGATAACCGGGGGCAAGGTTGCCAAAAACGGCAGATTCCTAAAGCGAATGTTTCGCAACAGATAAGTCAGCACCGCCGCCACAGCCGTTGCCGCCGTACCAATCAGCAGATCCCAGCCACCCGCAGGGTTCGCGCCGGTAGACAATCCTACCAGATTGGACACAAAGCACCCAATCGCCAGTCCGGGTATCGCTTCGGGCATATACACCGGCAGTACCGTGAGCAGCTCAGACACGCGAAACTGCACCGTTCCATACCCAATCGGCTGGATAACAAGCGTTAATACGACATATACCGCCGCAATAAAACCCGCTCTGGTCAGATAATGTATTCTTTTTTGCATGATTTTCGCTCCCGTAGTTTTGATTTCTATACCTCAAAGTATAGGGTCAGGATGGTTCCGAACTGACCGTTTGGAATTGTTTAAGAATCCTTGCGGATTACCTCAATACCCATATATTTACGCAACACCTCGGGAACGGTAACGGAACCGTCCGCGTTCTGGTACTGCTCAACGATAGCCGGAATCACACGGCTGGTCGCCAACCCCGACGCATTCAGCGTATGCGCCAATTTCAGCTTCCCGTCATCGTCCCGATATTTGACATTTCCGCGGCGTGCCTGATAATCCCGCGCGTTGGAAGCCGAGCTGACTTCTTTGTAAATCTCCATGCTGGGAATCCACACCTCAATATCAGAGGTGCGTGCCATACCGAACGAACAATCGCCGGCGGCAAGCTTGCTCAACTGATAATGCAGCCCTAATCCCTGTACCAAACGCTCCGCCTTTTCCACAAGCTCGGCAAACGCGGCATCCGACCCCTCGGCGGTCGTATACTGCACCATTTCCACCTTGTTGAACTGATGTCCGCGAATCATGCCGCGCTCCTCCGATCGGTAACTGCCCGCTTCGCGGCGATAACACGGCGTATATGCAATATATTTGCGCGGAAGTTCGGCTTTGGTCAAGATTTCATCGCGGTGCAGATTGACAAGTGCCGTTTCCGCGGTCGGTAACATGAATTTTTTGTCGGAACTCGTCGGATTTTGAATCCAATACACTTCTTCCGTAAATTTCGGGAACTGCCCCGCAACATACCCGCAATCGTAGCCCAACATGTGCGGCGGCAGGATAAATTCATAACCGTCTTTAATGTGCTCGTCAATGAAATAGTTGAGAAGTGCCCATTCCATGCGCGCACCCCAACCGCGGTATACCCACGAACCGTTACCCGCCAGTTTTGCGCCGCGTTCATAATCAATGAGCCCCAAATCCTCGCACAATTCCACATGGTTTTTAATCGGGAATGCGAATTGTGGTTTTTCCTTATATGTATGTACGACCGCGTTATTTTCCTTGCCGCCCGCGGCCAAATCCTCGTCAGGCAGGTTCGGAATCGCATAAATCAGCTCTTTTTGCTTGTTTTCCAGTTCGCCGATCTTCACATCGGCTTCCTTAACTTGTGCCGACAATTCCTTCATTTGGGCCATGATTTCCGAAACATCCCCACCCTCTTTCTTAATCTGGGGGATTTTCTTGGACGCCGCGTTCTGCTGTGCCTTGAGCGCATCCGTCTTGCCGGATAATTCGCGGCGTTCGGCATCAATCTTTAAAATTTCATCAATCACCGCGTCCAAATCCATGTCGCGTTTACGAACCGCCGCTTTCACATAATCAGGATTACTGCGCACCAATTTAATATCAATCATCGTCTTTTCCCTCTCTCTTATTCCTGCGGTACCAAACGATTGGCAAGCTCTGCCAAATCGTCTTTCCCGTAAAACTCCAACTGTAATATGCCGCCCTCGCCTTTAACCTGTACGCGAACCTTGCGCCCCAGTTTTTCGGCGAGCAACAATTCTGCTTCGTTGTAAAAACTGTCGCGCACCGTTATTTTGCGCTCGGAAACAGGCTTTGTGCGGGCCATTTTCGCCATTTTTTCAAGCGCACGCACCGATAAATCCTGTTCAACCGCAGCTTTTGCCGCCGCAAGCTGTTCTTCCCTGGTTTCAAAACTGAGAAGTGCGCGCGCGTGGCCCGCCGACAAAGTGCCGCCGTGCACCATCGCCGCCAACTCATCAGGCAAGTTGAGCAATCGTAGCGCATTGGCGATTGCCGGACGCGATTTGTTAACCGCTTTCGCCGCTTCCTCCTGTGTCAACCCGTAAGAATCCATAAGTGTGCGATAGCCGATTGCTTCTTCCATCGGATTTAAGTCTTCACGCTGAAGATTTTCAATCAACGCCAGCTCGGCGGCCTCTTGATCGGTCATTTCCCGAATCACCACCGGCACTTCCGTCAATCCCGCCATACGCGCGGCGCGCCAACGGCGCTCACCGGCAACCAATGAATACCGTCCGTTGGGCAACGGGCGCACCAACAGCGGCTGTAAGACACCGTGTTGCGAAATGGAGGCAGCCAAATCGCCGAGTGCCGCCTCATCGAACTGTTTACGCGGCTGTGCGCGGTTCGGTTCTATCTCGGCAATGCGAATGGCAACGGTTTTCCCCTGCTCCTCCACGGCATTTTCGGCAAACAACGCGTCTAAACCCTTTCCGAGTCCTCCGATTTTACTCGCCATAATACCCCTCCTACCGCTTTATAACAAATTCCCGCGCCAGCGCATCATACGCTTTCGCGCCTTTTGAGTTCTTGTCATAATAATTGATGGGTTTTCCGAAACTCGGCGCCTCCGACAAGCGCACACTGCGCGGAATCGGTGTAGCAAATACCTTGCGCGGGAAAAACCGCTTGACCTCGGCAACTACCTGCTGTGTCAGGTTCAACCGTCCGTCATACATTGTCAGCAACACGCCCTCAAGATCCAGCATGGGATTATACAGTCGCTTGACCTGCCGCACCGTCGCCATTAACTGCGATAACCCTTCCAACGCGTAATATTCGCACTGAATCGGCACCAAAAGGGTGTCTGCGGCACATAACGCATTGAGCGTCAACAATCCGAGAGACGGCGGACAATCAATAAAAAGGTAGTCGTATTGCTCGCGCAGCTCCGCCAGCACCGCTTTCAAACGGTTTTCACGGCGGGGAATTTCCACCATTTCAATTTCCGCACCCGCAAGCTGCATGCTCGACGGCAACACATCCACATTTTCATACGGTGTTTTACGAACCGCCGTTTGCGGCTCGGCTTGTCCGATCAAAAGTTCATAGGTGGAAACCATTTCTTGCCGCTTATCAACTCCAACACCGCTGGTTGCGTTTCCCTGCGGATCCAAGTCCACCAACAAGCACCGTTTTCCGAGCGCACCAACCGCCGATGTCAAGTTCACGGTGGTAGTCGTTTTGCCGACGCCGCCTTTTTGGTTGACGACAGCTATAACTTTTCCCATTTTCTCACCTCTTTTTTCGGTGTATTCTTATACTATCACACTTTTCCTCTTGTGAAAAGAGAATTTTACAGTTTTTTGCGCAAATTTTTAAAATGTTTCACATGAAACAACCCCGCAATCACAACAAACCAATGTTTCACATGAAACATTGGTTTGTGTTCTCCCGTCACCACGCATAAACTGTTTCATGTGAAACAAAGAACATTTGTTCTTTTTTCGTTGTTAGCCACGGGGGAGTGGCGGCCGAAACGAACGGCATGGCGCGTGTCAAAAAGGACGACGCGCCATGCCGTTATCTTTTTAATATAGGTTCCGCAGATATTTATACACCATCTTTTTAGGCTTGGACAAATCATCATATATCGCGCGGGAATACGCGCGCAATTCACTTAACACTTCATCTGCCTCCTCTAAGGTGGCGGGCGTACGGGAATAGGCATGCTTCAACAGTACATGGAAAACACGGTACAGTCTCTCCGCTGTAATGTAGCCGCCGTCGCCTATGCGCCGAGCAAGCGCCCGATAATCACGGACATTGTCAATCCCGATTTTTTGATACGCCGCCAGCCTGACCAGTTGCCTATAAGCAAACTTCAGTTTTTGGTTGACATTACGCGAGGCATACATGCGCCTTTTTATGAAAACAGAGGCGCCGTATCTCGCGCAAATCGTCACAACCGTTACCGCCAACAAGATTGGCACGATTACCCGGCCTGAAACGCTCTTTTTCGGTTGAAACGGTTCTTCCTCAACCGTATTGTCTACTTCATCCTCGACAATCTCAAAGTCTATGGACAAGTCTCCGTCGGAAGATGGGGGAGTGTCCTCTTCGGGCGGCGGTGGCGGTGTGGGCTTTGAGGGATTGCGAAGGTCCCCACTCCAAAATCCCGGTGTTACCTCAACCGGAATCCAACCGTATGTTTCATCAAAAACCTCGATCCACGCATGCGCATACTCATCGGTAATGTCTATCGTCTTAAACCCGTACAGGCGATCTGACGGCGTGGAATTAAACACTTCGGCGGGGATGTAATACCCCTCGACATACCGCGCCGCATACCCTCTTGCCTGTAACAAGACCGCGGCGGCGGTGGCAAAATGGGTGCTGTATCCCGCTTTGGTATTAAAAAGAAATTGTTCGACAAAGTCCGCATCCGCGGGGCACTTTCCGGATTTTAATGTATATTCCATGTTTTTTTGCAGATACGGGCGCAACGCATTTATGTACTCGAATTTATCTGAGGCCTCAAAGCTCATCGCAAGTGCCTTGACCGATTCGGTTGTCTGCGACTTGACATATTCTTGCTTTACAAACTCGGTATATTGAGCAAATGCCGCCTGATATTCGTCCGTCTTATACACGGCGGAATCGGGAACCATATAAAGATAGTCCTCCCACAAATAAGCGGGATAGGAGTACCGCGACTTGCTTGTCGGGGCAACATAGCTATCGTAGATGGCCGTATACTCTGCCGTGAAACTCGCATAATAGGGGGCATACGCATAGGACTTTTTTCGTCTGAAATCGCTTAGCGTTATATTCACAAAAAACTGCCCCGCAAAGCGAGAGCTGCTGGTAATCAACCTGCCCGTATTGTTACCCATCAAGGGCGTCGACTCGTCAAACCCGTCAAACATCGTTTGATATTGTTCATACTCATCCGTCTGATTCCAGCGATTATTTTTGTATATGGTGGCGGTATATCCTTTTAATTTTATTGGTTCTTCCGTAGAACTAATATCAGTTTCCATGGTGATATAATGCCGGTGTTTAATAATGCGGTCTTCGACTTCATCAAGTTTTCCTTCTTTAAGGCTTCCGTCGTGGTCTTTTCCGGTAATATAATCCACAAAATCCTCAAACGCGTACTTGGTATCATTTCTTAATTTGTCAATGTTCTCGGCACGGCTAAACCCGATGGTATTAAGATGGGCGGTTATGCAGCTAAATAAAACGAATACTGTTGCAGCGGCAACGACGGCCACTCCGGCAAACCTTTGTTTGTTTCCGCCGATCTTGGCTTTTTGTTTCTCGCCGTTTGAATGGCGCATTTTTATTTTGGCATTTGCCACTCCCGAAAGGGTAAGCGCCGAAGCCCAAGATGCCAACAACAAAGAAAAGCACAGATAGTTTGGAACGGCACCGAACGCTGCACCTATTTCAAAAAACGGAAATGTCAAGAGGAAAACCGCAATAAAGCTTTGCTTTACGACGGTAAAATAGCTGATTGCCGAGCAAAGCAGCATGGATAAAAGGACGGTGACCGCATTGGTAAGTTTCAGGAATTCATACTGCCACTCATATGTCGGCGGAGTTTGCTCCCAAAACATAAAGCTGCTGACGGTAGCTTTTGACTGGTCATAAATAAAAACAACGCCTTTTGAAAGCTCTTTAAAGAACAGACAAAAAACAAGTCCCGCCAAAACCGCGGTTCCTACAATAACCAAAGCGCGCCGTTTTTTAATAAGTTTATATAAAATCGTATATACAACCGAAAATGCCGCAATAGCCGCAATGACAACGCCGGGAATAACCGAAAAATTCAGAATCGTAACAAAAGTCATGATAGCGCCCACACAAGTCATAGTGACCAGTAAAGTGAGCGCGATCTCGTTAAAGAACGGTATTTTTATCCGCTCATTAACATTGACCTTATAGGAAACCGATACACCGTTGCCGGCGGAAAGAGTCTGTTTGTTTTTCATAACAACTCCTATAAAACTGCATCATTAAGGCACTGGACAAGATTGCTTTTTTTGACACATATACAATTGAGTCCCTCGTCGGCAACATCACCACCGGCAACATCCTCGCCGACAACATTTATGGCTGTATAAAGCACCGTTTCGTTTTTACCTGCCGACAGGTCTGCGTATCGCCCTGCCGTCATGTTAGCGGAAATATACACAACATGCGACAGATTTTGATACATTTCGGACTCCATGTTTGCCAAAACGGGCTTGCTGTAGTATGTTGATGTGTTAAAAATTTCCCCGAACACAGAATATAACTCATCGAGGTCGTGTATTTTCTGAACACAGACCTTGTCGACCTGAGCGTTATAATACCCGATAGCGTGCAGGATTTTCCGTTCAATTAAGGTGTGAGAAAGCGAAAACACAATCCCCAAAACCGCGTCAATACAATCAAGGTCGGTTTCTTTTCCCTCGCCAAGCACAAGCTCAGGCAATAGTAAAACCGATTCATTTATGGGAAAACTGTAATCCTTGACCATGTATTTATCTTGCTTTGAAGTTAATTTCCAATGAATTCGGCTAAGCTTATCCCCATCAACATACTCTCTGACAGCAAAGACCTCTGCGGGGTCGTCACCGGGCTTGTGCTTCGAATACAGTGTTGTCTCACTCGCGGTGTAGTTGTTTTTGCGAAGAGCCGGCTCGATTGAATGCAACCGGGGCAGAAAAGACACCGAAACCCTCTTGTTTATCTTTATCGGAAGGGAAAACACGCCGAAATAATCCAAAACTCTCCCTTTTTTAAAGAAAATCTCGACCTCTCCCGCGTGTCGCGATTGAACTTCGATTTCGTAGCGATTTTTAGAAAGCGGCGGGGCAAAAAAAGCAAGCTCGCCCACATCAGAATGTTTGAAAAACGAATTTTTATAATTCGCCACTACCGTTATCCGCGAAACAGGCAACACAAAATAGTTGGTTATCACAAGCGATATCTTTGCCGTATCATCACCGGAGCAAACCAATTGATTGTCTTCCACGCGAATTCGTATGCCAAGACGCATCAAAACGGTGATGATAAAAAGCAAGGGGAGAATCGCCAGAATAACCAAGAACAAAACAAGGGAAAGCATGTCGCGGTAAAGGATGAAAAACGCGCCTGAAACAACGACGACCGCCAAGTAGATAAGCTTTTCTTTTGTCATTTACTCTCTTCCTTGTGATAACTTCGGCACCGAGACCTTTTCAAGCACACTTGTTAAGACATCGCGCACCGAAAGGCCGGATATTTTGGCTTTGGGGCTTAACACAACTCGGTGAGCCGCTACATCATGGAATATGTAAGCAATATCGTCAGGAATCACAAAATCTCTGCCACGCAGAAACGCGACGGCGCGAGAAAGCTTGGCAAGCGTCAACGCCCCGCGAGGGCTAAGGCCGAGCTTAAACATTTCATTTTTACGCGTCTCGTCGGCAATGCGGGCAATGTAATCGTACAAGATATCATGCGTATAGGTTCTCATGACCATCTCACGCATTGCTTTGATATCCTCTTTTGTTGCAACGGATTGTACAAGCTCAAGGGGGTTTTTAGCCTGTCTGTCTTTCAAAATAGCAACCTCGTCAGCGATCGAGGGATAGCCCATTGAAACACAAATCATAAATCTGTCAAGCTGAGAATCGGGAAGCATTTGTGTTCCGACAGAGCCCATTGGATTCTGCGTGGCGATCACAACATACGGGTCAGGCAAAGGGTGCACCACCCCGTCAACCGTAATTTTTCCTTCTTCCATCAACTCAAGAAGTGCCGACTGGGTTTTTGACGAAGTTCTGTTAATCTCATCAGCGAGAAACAGGTTACAAAACGCAACGCCTTCTTTATACTGAAAGGCGTCCGTTTTTTTGTCATAAATCGTAAATCCCGTAACATCCGTAGGCAAAACGTCGGGTGTGAACTGAAGTCTGCGATAATTCATGCTTGTGGCGCGGGAAAAGGCAAGAGCCAATGTGGTTTTTCCGACGCCGGGAATGTCATCAAGCAAAACATGCCCGCCTGCAAGAGTTGCCGCAAGAATTTTGTTAATAACCTCATCTTTACCCAAGACGACTGTCTTTACTTCTTCCTCAATTTTAAGAGCAAGCTTATGATAAGTATCTCTCATGATAACCCTCCTGTTTTGAAAAAACACAGATTAAGCATATCACATCAAAGTCACTTGTGCAAGCGTTGCGTCGCTTTTGCATCATATCAAAAAGACCGCCCGCTTGCCGCGGGCGGTCAGTCTTTAATAAATACAGTATTGTACCGCGCTCTGTGTTTTGTCTCTCGTGTCCAAAAAAGAACTGGTCGAAAACCGAGGATTTCTTTACTTTTTTCTAAATATAGCTTTAACTTTACTGATTATATTTGACTTTTGAATCCTTTGAGAAAAAGTGATAGGTAAATCTCTTTCTTCATCAAGTATATAAGGGAAATCTCCCTCAATGCATATCCAAAAATAATCTCCTGTCCTATCGCAAGGAACGGAAGTGACTTTTTGAAAGGTAATTTTTACACCAAACTTTTCAAGATTAAATTCATTGCCTTCAATTTTACCGAAAACACCATAGTATCCTTCGTGGTGAATCAAAGAATCCTTATCATTTCCTAAGTCCCAAGAAAAAACTTCTTCGGTGCAATTATAATCAATTCCAAATTCATTTAAGAACGCAACAAGATCTAAGTTATTCTCGACATGTTTGTAATAATTCCTGCACTCTTGACAATCACAAGGCTTGTTAAAATCTGTACGATACTCTGTGGTTTTTCCTTTATCAAATGTGATTTCCACAGAATTAATTTCTACAGTCTGTAATGACATATCATCACCGCCTTGGGTTTATTATATGCTTGTGTCAAGTTAGGGACAAATCGTCCTTGGCTCCCTCTGACGAGGGAGCTGGATTTTGCGTAGCAAAAGACTGAGGGAGAGAGACTACCCCTCCGGCAAAACTTCGTTTTGCCACCTCCCCTGACAAGTGGAGGCTCTTTTTTAACAACTTGTGGAAGTCATTTCCACAAGTTGAGTTTTCCGCATAACAACAAGCATTTTCTTGACTTTAATATAACATTTTTTATTATAATTTTCAAGTTATATATGAAAATAGAGTTATCCCGAAATTACGAGATAACTCTATTTTTGATGGTATGACAAAAATCATACTGACACATTGAAAATCATACCAGAATAAATGTAGTTAAAAACTTTGTTTTTAAGCCGTAAAACCGCCGAAAGTATGACGGTTATTCCTGCCTTGACTTATTTTTTCTAATTTCTTGATTTCTTACAAGTGTTGTGGTATACTAATACTTGCCAAACAAATTTAATAAATAGAGTTAGTGGTGTCTTTTTCTTTTATGGGAATAATATACCCTTTTTCTGTCAAGCCTTTTTTATGAATTTGGTAAAAACGCAAATTCCATTTAAAAAGGTTATGGCAGAGATGCTCTAATTCTATTTAAATTTGTTTGGCGACAATCGGGGTTTGCGTTTTTCGGTGCGTTAACTTCGGTTGGCGCACTTTTTTATTTTATGGAGGTATAAAATGTATTGTAGAGAATGTGGGAAAGAAATTTTTGATAAAGCTGTTGTTTGCCCCCATTGTGGCTGTGCAACATCTTCTTTAACAAACAACGAAAAAGTTACCCCTTGGGAATCAGTACGAAGATTTTACAGAAACAACAAAGGAACCATTTTATTCGTAATACTGTTTATTTCTGTTATATGTCTTATTTGCGGTATAACTGACATAGTCCAAACGCTTTCCGACAATAGTTCTGGTTCGTGGCGCGGTGACACAACTTCGGCAAGAGTGAGTTCTCCTAATCCAGTAGACATACCTTTAATTATTATCGGATTATTTGGGCTTTTCATATCGATAAAAAAGCTAATTATAAAAAAGTAAATAAAAAGACTTTACAGTTAAAATCCGTACTGTAAAGTCTTCTTTTGTCCCTATTGTATCTCAACCATAGCATAAAAACAAATATAAATCAATGCGGAGCATTGTATATCATCAATTACGCAAGGAATTGCATATCATCAAAACTTTAGTTTTGAATATCATCATTGCGAAAGTTTTATTTATACACGCTAACGCGTGATGATATGCAGTCGTGACGGACTGATGAGATACAACACGGCAATGCCGTGTTGATGATATGCCATTGCTTTCGCAATGGATAAAAAAATCCTCGTTCCGAAGAACGAGGATTTTTTGGGACCGACACTCAAAATGGAACCGGTCTGAAAACCTGATTTTCACTTTATACAGATGTTTCGTTGCTAATTCCAATAAAGTTGTCTTCACTATCAAACAACAAAACAATATGATAACCCGTAGCCATCCATTGTCTAATAGTTACAACCTGTCCATCATCAGTTGTTGTGCGTGAAACAGAATTTTCTACTCCAACAACATTTTTAATTTCATTGTAGGTTTTACCACTCATATTACCAAGAGAAGCAAATTTTGAAGCCAAAACTTTTCCCGGTGCTTTCACCGCTGCCCCCATAATTAAATATAGAACGATACCGCCTACAGTTGTCAAGATTGAAATCAATGCAAACTCCATATTGATCCCTCCTTTTTAAGATAGTCTTATTTTATCCTACTTTATCCTACTTGTCAATATTCTTCGGCATTTTATCTTATAATATTTTTCGAGGTGATAATATTGAAGCCGTTGAAAGAAAAGATTAGTATAACAATTGATAACGACATTTTAGCTAAACTTAAAGAAAAAGCAGAATACGATGACCGTTCTCTTTCGCAATATATAAACCTAGTGTTAAAGCAACATATTAATAGAATTGAAAGCAATAATAAGCCGTGATGTTCACGGCTTATTTCTTATCGTATAAAGCGGCGGAGGGGCGAGGTGTAATGAAGCACTCGCTTTCGCTCGCGTGAAGCGGGGGCTTTGCCGCCATGAAGCATTTTGCTTCGCAAAATATGAAGCAAAGCGCACACTAACTTTCAATGTTCCCGCAGGGAACGCTTCATAGCCGTAGGCGGCTTCATTTTTCATGCACCGCAGGTGCGCTTCATTTCCAAAAATAAAAGCAGGTCGATTGACCTGCTTTTATTTTTGGGTGTTTTGAACTTAGTGGCACGAATAGAATATGCCCGAAAACCTGATTTTCTTTATAAAATATAATCTTTAATAAACTTGCAATAAGGCACCTCAACTAACTCGCAATTTTCAAGTTCTAACAAAGATTTAATATCTAAAACATCTTTAGCATTACAACCAAAGTAAATTTCTTTCTTATCTGGCATTCGAACAAAATAATTAACTGTAGAAGAAATCGAATTTAAGCACTCTGTTTTATTAAACTGTATTTCACCCCAAGAGCCACAGTAAACCGCTGAATCATTTGATTTTGAGAAACGCTCTGCAATTTTTTCGGAAACATTCAGCATTTCATTTTCACTATTAAAAACGATTATATATACCTTTCTCATAGAAATCACTCCACATATTATTTTTTCAAATTGTTCTTTGCAGTTTTAATTGAAGCAATCAATAATATACGAATTGTCGAGCAAGTTTTATCAATAGACTTGTATGTCGCTTCATCAATATAGTCAGTTTTCAAAAGCATTTCGAGCCATTTTCCTGTTTCGTTTGCTTCTTTTAATGCAATTTCAAGTTTAGCAATGAAATCTGCACGGCTATGACCGTATTTACTTTCCGCAATATTAGCACAAACGCTTGTTGCACTTCTGCCAATTTGATTAGAAATTACAGTTTCGTGTTTTGCACGAAGTTCTTTTGTCAGTTTTAGAACATCAACAGAAAGTTGCATAGATAAATCCGACAGTTTATCCTCTTTCATTACTATCACCTCTCTTATGGTATAGATTATACTATAAATTTGCGCAAAGCGCAACATCGTTGGCGAAGCCACATCGTTTGTGCGAAGCATAACACTGTTTGCCGAAGGCAACATCGTTTTGTGTCCGCAAACGGAATGATGTTGACCTACTGTCAAATGATGTTTGCAACTGCGTTGCAAAACGATGTTGTGTCCTACGGACACAAACACAAAAAAAGAACGAAGCGATTGCTTCGTTCTTTTTTTGGCACCCGCAACAGGAATCGAACCTGTAACTGCCCCTTAGGAGGGGGCTGTTATATCCATTTAACTATGCAGGCGTGTGGGGTTATGTGTCTAAGAGGGGGGGCTGTTCATGCGAGCGACGCGAGCATCAAGGTTCCGGGCACCCGCCCGAAATCTATGATTTCGTCGGCGGGTCGGGTTCTTATATCCATTTAACTATGCAGGCGTGTGCACAACAGGATAATTATACCACTCATTTTTTCTTTGTCAATTCGTTGCTTTTTAAAATCGTTCGTGGTATACTGTAGAAAATTGTAAAACACGGCGATACAGACGCAAAGGGAGTTTTGATGTATGAAAAAGGCTGTTTCTCTTCTGTTGGTGGCGGCACTGTTGTGCGCGTTTACAGCGTGCAGCGGCACGGTTGATGAGCCTGCGACGGACCCGACGACAAACGCACCCACGACCACGACGGTCAGCAAGAATTTAAACCCGCTTACCGGTGAAAACGACATGGAAGGGGACAGCAATCGTCCGGTTGCGGTCATGATCACCAATGAACCGGGCATCATCGGCAAACAATACGGCATTGATAAAGCGGATTTTTATATGGAAACCGAAGCCGAGGGCGGTGTTGCGCGTATGATGGCGGTATTTGCCAGCGCCGACCGCATCCCCGACAAACTGGGTCCGATCCGCAGCGGCCGCACCCCGTTTATCGCGACCGCCAACGCACTCGGCGCCGTATATGTGTATTCGGGTGCTACAACCTATGTGTTGGATGTCATCAAGACCACCCCCAACTTTAATTCCATTACCAATACCGATGGCGTGACCTTGTGGCGGGATTCGTATCTGTCCTCCCACGCTAATGTCAGCTGGAACAACCTCATTACCGGAGGGGACAAGCTTGTTGCCAGAATGGAGAAAAGCAAAATCTCAGATAAAGCAATTAAAAATGTTCCCTTTGCTTTCGGTGAAAAGACGGGCGACATTACCGCCAACACCGTACAACTCAAATCGACGGCCAGCACCAATGTAACATTTCTTTATGATGCCGCAACCGGTCTATACGGCAAAAACAACGGGAAAGCGGCTTCCTGCAAACCGCAAAAATCCTTGGAAGGAAACCAAATCAAGGTTTCCAATGTGCTGATTCTGCACGCCGAGAAATTTGTAGAGCACCAAGATAAAAAATACACCTGGTACAACTTCCGCGGTGAGGGGACAGGCTACTTAGTTTCGGGTGGCAAAGCGCGCCAAATCAAATTCACCCGTTCCGCGGACAGTCTGAACATCATGGAAACCGACGGAAGCACCGCTCTGCTCTCCACCGGAAAAACCTACATGTTCTTAACCGATAAAAACTTAAGCGGCAGCTTGGTTTTTGAATAATCCGTATTAAAAGCGGCGTTGCATAATGCAACGCCGCTTTTTTAATGCTTCATTCCGCGTAGCGGAGTAATCGTGCCGTCGGGTCTTTCAACCGTAGTATTATCCAAAATCTGCTTCATGTTCGACCGAAATTCACGAAGATATTCATCCCGTAACTGTTGTCGTTCTTGTTGTTCGGCAGCGGTCAGTTCGCGTTCCCGCGAGATGCGCGTCAATTCACTGATCCGTTCCATTTTTCTTTGTTGCATATACATCACCCCAACGGTTCTTTGGCTATCTTTGCCGACGGACGAGGAAACCGCGGCGGCGTGGGTTTATTCTTTTCGACCACAAACAAACACCGTTCTTGTTGTTCCACCCCGCCATGCGGTTGACAGGGAAGAGTGAGAGCCTTTGCGGCGGTTATTTTTCCGCCGAGAAGCTCAACGGCGCGTTGGGCCGCGGCCGTTTCCGCATCGCTGTCCGGCCCTTTCATCGCAATAAAGCAACCGCCCACCTTCACAAACGGCAAACAATATTCCGATAAAACCGGCATGGCCGCCACCGCGCGGGCAGTTGCGACATCAAACCTTTCTCGCCATTCGATGTTTTTTCCGCCGTCTTCGGCACGGGCATGAACGCACTCGGCGCGAATCCCCAAATCGCTACAAACCTCTTTCAAGAAAGTGAGCCGTTTATTAAGACTGTCCAGTAATGTCAATCGAATATCGGGGCGTGCAATGGCAAGCGGAATGCCCGGAAACCCCGCACCCGTTCCTACATCAATGAGGGAGAGGTGGGATTTTTGAGGCAGCACCGTAAGGGCGGTCAAGCTATCTGCAAAATGTTTCAGCACAATCCCGTGCGGGTCGGTAATGGCGGTCAGGTTCATGCGCTGATTCCAGTCGACCAGCAACTGCGCATACCGATTAAATTTTTCACACGCGACAGTATCGAGCGTAATACCGTATTCCGCCGCGTATGTGCACAACAACCGTGTATCTATCATGTGTTCGCCCCCAACCATACGATGAGTATTGATACATCCGCAGGGCTTACGCCGCTGATACGAGATGCCTGCCCGATACTGCGCGGGCGAATACGGCTGAGCTTTTCCTGTGCTTCTTTCCGTAGCCCTACAATGCTTGTATAGTCCGTATTTTCGGGCAACAACCGATTTTCAAGCCGTCGCATTTCATCAATATCCGCTTGCTGACGGCGGATATATCCCTCGTATTTGATTTCCACTTCAACCTGTTCACGCACCAACGAATCAAGCAAAGGACGGGTACTGTCAACAGCAGTCAGGTTATCATAATTCAGTTGCGGACGGCGGAGCAGTTCCTCCAACCGAACCCCGCTTACAACAGGCGTTGTCCCGTTTTGTTCTAAAAGCGCGTTAAGCTCGGCGGTAGGGGAGAGAATGGTCTCGTGCAACCGCACCCGCTCCTCGGCTTTTTGTTGTTGACGGCGGCAAAACCGCTCCCACCTGCCGTCATCCACCAACCCCACCTCTCTTCCGATGGGTGTCAAGCGTTCATCAGCATTATCCTGCCGCAAAACCAAACGATACTCCGAGCGTGAAGTCATCATCCGATACGGATCCATACATCCTTTGGTAACCAAATCGTCAATCAGCGTCCCGATATAACTCGATGCGCGATCCAGTAACATCGGTGCACGCCCCTGTATTTTTAAAGCGGCGTTGACACCGGCAACCAACCCTTGCGCCGCCGCCTCCTCATAACCGGAACTGCCGTTAAACTGTCCCGCGCCGTAAAGGCCGGGGAATTCTTTGCATTCCAAAGTGGCGGCCAGCTGTAACGGATCGCAACAATCGTATTCAATCGCATAGGCGGGCCGCATCACCACCACATTTTCAAGGCCCGGAATGGTACGCAAAAATTGCAATTGAACATCGACGGGCAGAGACGAAGAAAGCCCCTGCAAATACATTTCATCGGTATTCTGTCCGCAAGGCTCAATAAATACCTGATGGCGTTCCTTGTCCGCAAACCGCACGATTTTATCTTCAATACTGGGACAATACCGCGGCCCGATACCGCTGATTTTCCCGCCGTATAACGGCGAACGGTGGAGGTTATCCAAAATAACGCGTTTGGTTTCCGCTGTCGTCCAGGTAATGTGGCACGCCACTTGGTTTTCGAGCACCCCTTCGGTTTCAAACGAAAACGGCACCACCGGCTCGTCGCCGAGTTGTTCTTCTGTTTTGGAAAAATCAATGCTGGACCGTAACACGCGCGCAGGCGTGCCCGTCTTAAACCGTCTGAGTGACAACCCCATATCCACAAGCGATTGTGTAAGTGCCGAGGCAGGAAAAAGCCCATCGGGACCACCGTCGTATGACACATCTCCGATAAACAAGGTTCCCCGCAGATAAGTACCGGTTGCCAGAATCACCGCTTTGGCAGTATATTGCTCCTCCAGACGCGTGGTCAGAAGCCATTCCTCGTTTTCGATGCGCTCGAGGGATACGACCTCTGCTTGCTTAAGCGCAACATTCTGTGTGGTTTCCAGCTTTTGTTTCATGTGCGCGCCATATATGCGACGGTCGATTTGTGCACGCAGAGAATGAACCGCCGGCCCTTTGCCGCGGTTGAGCATACGGGATTGTAAAAAAGTGGCATCTGCCGCTTTTCCCATCTCACCGCCGAGTGCGTCAATTTCGCGAACCAAATGTCCTTTGGCGGTACCTCCGATAGACGGGTTACACGGCATGTTCCCGACTGCATCGAGATTCATGGTAAAAATCGCCGTGCTACACCCAAGGCGAGCCGCCGCCAAAGCCGCTTCGATACCCGCATGTCCCGCACCGATAACGGCAACATCGTATTGTCCTGCGCAAAATTTCATGCTCGTTGCTCCTACTACTAAAACTCTGTCCCTTATTATACCGCTTTTTTCTTCGCGGTTCAACTATATTTTCTTTTGGGATAAGACGGCACGCCCAAACTTTCCACAATTTCTCCCTGTTGAAAAGTGGAAACTTTGGTGGAAAACTTTTTGTGTTCCCGCGCAAGTCGGCGACCGTTGCCGCATCCCGTCGAACCGACCACACTTTCAACCGATCCTTCCACCTTTTGCCGCTTTTATATTGAAAATATGCCGTTTTTGTGATACCATAGGGAAGAAACGGAGGGGTATTATGCCGACACTTACAGACTTAAACACCGTTCGCGATATTTTGTCGCGGCACGGGTTTTCGTTTTCAAAATCATTGGGGCAAAATTTTCTCATTAACCCTTCGGTCTGCCCGCGAATGGCACAACTTTGCCACCCGAACCTGGACGGCGAATTTGCCGTTTTGGAAATCGGCCCCGGTATCGGGGTGCTGACAAAAGAGCTCGCACAAGTCGCAAAGCGCGTCATCAGCATTGAACTGGATACCCGCCTTCTTCCGATTTTGGAAGAAACGCTCTCTGAGTATGAAAATGTTACCGTCATAAACGGCGATGCCATGAAACTGGACCTTGCCGCCGTTATAAAGGAACACGCCGACGGCTTACCCGTGGTGGTGTGTGCCAATCTGCCGTATTATATCACCTCGCCGCTTCTCATGCGGTTGTTGGAAAGTCGCTTGCCGATTCAGGCAATCACGGTTTTGGTACAAAAGGAAGCGGCGGTCCGCCTGTGTGCCGAACCCGCCACGCGTGAGTGTGGGGCGGTGACCTTGGCGGTGCGGTATTTTGCAGAGCCCAATCTGTTGTTTTCGGTCTCTCGCGGCAGTTTCTTGCCTGCACCAAAGGTGGACAGCAGCGTCATTCGCTTACAACTGCGCCATACCCCGCCTTGTAACATAACCGATGAAGCTCTCTTTTTCCGCTTGGTCCGCGCCGCGTTCGGACAACGGCGCAAAACACTGGCAAACTCCCTGTGCGGTGCAGGGTACACGAAACAACAGGTCTCACAGGCATTACAAGCAGCAGGGCTTTCTCCTACCGCACGCGCGGAGGAACTGACTCTCGCACAATACGCAACCCTCACCGAGAGGTTCGCCTCATTATAACAAAACCCCCCCCCCCTCCCCCTCAAGGGGGGGGGGTTTTGTTTCAAAACCCTTAAAAACAGGGTGGG
>JAZOBF010000038.1:0-3770 GCA_045595845.1 Acutalibacteraceae bacterium | reverse complement strand
CACCGCGACACCGACGATGGCTATGGCCATATCCAGAAGCACAGCTTTCACCGAAATCCCCTCCGTTTACATATCTATGCAACGGAGGAAAGGGTTATTTCTTTTCGTTTAACCACAACTGACGCACTCGAACCCGATTTATTTTGGGGAAATGATGTGTCTGCTGCGTTAAAATACTCGTAAATCCGAAAGGATTTACTGTGTTTTTGCCTTACATCCCACACCATTTCCCTCAAAATACATTCTCCGACCTGCAAACGGACGGATTTTGGGATGGTTTGGGGTGCGGCAGAAGAAGCAAGGCTGTCGCCTTGCGATGATAACAAACCACAAAACACCGAAAATCCGCCGTTTGAGGCGGGTTCGAGTGCGTCAGTTGTGGTTATGATACTACATTTTGTGGCGTGCCGCTCAGGTACGCTCGCAGATTGTCACATACCAAATGCAACAGACGCTCGCGCGTCGCAAGCGGTGCCCACGCCACATGCGGCGTGATAATACAGTTGGGCGCTCCCAAAAGCGGGCAATCGCCGCTCATCGGCTCTTGCGCTAACACATCCACCGCCGCGCCGCCGACCTTACCGGCATCCAATGCCTCGCGCAATGCCTGCTCGTCCACAATCGGCCCGCGCGCCGTATTGATAAACCACGCGCCGTCTTTCATGCGGGAAAACGCATCGCGGTTAAACAGGTGGTGCGTCTTGTCGGTTAAGGGGCAATGTACCGACACCACATCCGATGCCGTCAGCAATTGCTCAAAGCTCACAAACTGCACGCCCTCCGCTTCGCGCGGGGTACGGGTGTGGCACAGCACCGTCATACCAAACGCCTTGGCAATACGAATCACCGCTTTGGCGATGCTGCCATACCCGATAACACCCATTGTTTTACCGCAAAGCTCGGTCATCGGATACCGAAACGGCGAAAACACATCACTGCGAATCCACTCGCCCGCTTGTACCATGGCATGATAGTCGGACACACGGCCGGCAAGCTCCAACAGCAACGCAAAGGTATGCTGCGCCACCGCCTCGGTGGAATAACTGCCCGCGTTGCACACCGTAACCCCGTGCGCCCGTGCTGCGTCTATATCAATATTGTTGTACCCCGTTGCAAACAGGCCGATATACCGTAAATTCGGCGCCGCCGCTATCACATCGGCGGTCATGCGTGATTTGTTGCACAACACGGCATCCGCATCCGCGATTCGTTCAATGAGTTGCTCATCATCGGTGAGCGGATGAAAAAACACCTCACCGAACGATTGTAATAATCCCTCATCCAAATCGCCGCGCGATACCGTTTTCCAATCCGTTACTACAATTTTCACACGCATCACCTGTATTCAGTATACCATTCACGTACACAACAGTCAATAAAAAACAGGAGGCATTCGCCTCCTGTGCCGCAAGTAGTTAATCCTTAGGGATTTTTCCGTTCTTTTCCTCAAACAGCGCTACGCGCTTTTTGAGATATTGCTCAATCTCGCGGTTCGCCGAACGCCCTTCCGATTCCGCAATATACCGAAACTTTCGAAACAACTCACGGTCAACGCGCAAGGTATAACGCACTAATTTCTCGTCCATATTCAGCCTCCGCACTTTTGATGATAGTATGACATCATTTTAACGCAATTATTGCGTCACAACAAAATTGGTGATATAATAACGCTAAAATGACGCATTATTTTTATGAGGAGGCACTATATGGCAACCTGTACATTCTTTGGACACGCCGATACATCGGAAGAAATCCTCCCGCTACTACAGCGGGAAATCGTGAAATTAATTGAAAATCATGGTGTTTCCTGCTTTTATGTGGGAAATCACGGCAATTTTGACCGACTTGTCATACGCACCTTGAAAGCACTCCAACAAGAGCATCCGAGCATAGAATATAGCATCGTTCTGGCTTACCTGCCTACCACATCCGATACATTCGAGTCGGAAAATACGCTTTACCCGGCTGGGATTGAGTCGGTGCCGAAACGGTTTGCCATCGTATGGCGAAATCGCTGGATGCTTAACAAAAGCCAGTTTGTCATCACGCATGTTGTCTCTCCGAGTAGCCGCGCCGCAAAGTTTAAAGCGCTTGCTGAGAAACAGAAAAAGACTGTCATTAATCTTGCCTGATACTTTCCACCTCAAGGCGAGTTGCGATGTAAAAAAATACGGGGGTGGCGTACTGCCACCCCTCGCGATAGTCTCGTCATACAAACAATCGAAATAAAAAACGGCGTGTCCAAAAGGACACGCCGTTTGCGTTCGTTACGGGATAACGGGATTAGCCGTTGATCTTGGTAACAACACCGGAACCGACAGTACGGCCGCCTTCGCGGATAGCGAAACGCAGACCCTCTTCGATGGCGATGGGGGTGATCAGCTCGACATCCATCTCGACGTTATCGCCGGGCATGCACATCTCAACGCCGGCGGGCAGGTTGATGACGCCGGTCACGTCGGTGGTACGGAAGTAGAACTGAGGACGATAGTTGTTGAAGAAGGGGGTGTGACGGCCGCCCTCGTCCTTGGACAGGACGTAGACGTTGGCAAGTCGGAGGCCAAGCGGTCTTAGGAAGACAAATTATTGTGCCAACCCCTTGGCCCACAGAACGACATGGCTACGATCCGACTTAGCCCCTGACCAAGTTCACCGGCCAGGTCTACGTTCTGTCCAAGGATGAAGGCGGCCGTCACACCCCCTTCTTCAACAACTATCGTCCTCAGTTCTACTTCCGTACCACCGACGTTACCGGCGTCATCACCCTGCCCGAGGGCACTGAGATGTGCATGCCCGGCGACAACGTCGACATGAAGGTCGAGCTGATCACCCCCATCGCTATCGAGAAGGGTCTGCGTTTCGCTATCCGTGAGGGTGGCCGTACCGTGGGTTCCGGCGTCGTTATCGAGATCAAGGACTAATCTAACTCTTATACGATAAAAAAGAGACCGCTGATGCGGTCTCTTTTTTTAGTTGATAGTTGACAGTGGATAGTTACTTTTCTTTTGGATAGCGCAGGTCTGTCTGAAACCCGCCTTGGCCGGTGAAGATAATGTCGCCGCCGATGAGCTGTTCGCCTGCAAGGTAGAGATTGGCCTGCACCCCATCGGGAATGTGGGGATAATTGGTGACGGAATAGGTGATGCGGCGCACGGTAGACCCTGCGAAGTCTGTAAAGGGAAGGCCCTGTTCGGCTTGCATTTTCCCGTAGGCCGTCCATTCTTCGTCCCAGCTGTCCGGCAGGCGCAGATCCAGCGTTTCCACGGGGGCTGCCTCCACCTGCCAGCCAAGAGATTGGAGAAACTCCACCTGTGAAGAAGGTGTAGGCAGTAAAATGGCGTCCTCAGCCGTGTCTTTTCCACTGAAGCAACCCGCCAAAATGGGGACGGCTAAGACCAGCAACAGCAGTAATGCACCTGTAAAGCGCAACCGCCGCCGTGTGATATGGTAGATCTTCATGTTCCTCAACTCCTTTGCTTATGCTTATTCCCAACAAGCGGGAAGTATGCTATACTATATAAAAAAGCGGAAGGAGACAGGTGTATGGAACGACTGGATAAGCTGATCGCCGCCTGTGGGGCGGCATCCCGCCGAGAAGTGAAAACGCTGGTGAAGCAGGGCCGCGTCTGTGTGGACGGCATTTTGGCAGCCGCCGCCGATATGAAGGTGGACGAGAACACCGCCGTTATCACGGTGGATGGGGTGGCGTTAAAGTACGAGAAGTTCATCTATGTGCTGCTCCATAAGCCTGCCGGTGTCCTCACCGCCAC
>JAZOBF010000037.1:0-42500 GCA_045595845.1 Acutalibacteraceae bacterium | reverse complement strand
TTTTCAATTCCGCTCTGCCCGCTTCAATGTGATTATATCCTTGCTGCGACTTTTGAAGCAGTTTGCCGATTTGCGCCTGAGTTAAATCATGATCCTCGCGAACATTTCTAATTCGGGTTCGATAATCCACTTGCTTCACCTTCATCTACTTCTGATTCTATCAAAATATTTTACTTACTCACGATATGAGTATTGACAAATACTCAAACATTGAGTATAATCATTTTTGTCGACAAAAGTCGAACAACATATTTTGAGGAGTGTGTGCAATGGATCAGCAAAAAATTGATATGTTTATCATGACAAATCAGAAGTATTTTCCGGCCGAAAAAATGGTGTTTTTGAAGGAAAAACTCAAAGGTCTTGACGAGGAAAAATTCACCTTGGTATCGGCGATGGAGTTCAAAGATCCTACTACGATTTTATTGGTTTCATTATTCTTAGGAGCGCTGGGTATCGATCGCTTTATGATCGGCGATACCGGTATGGGTATTCTTAAGCTTCTCACCGGCGGATGTTGCGGAATTTTAGCAATCGTTGATTGGTTTACGATTAGTAAAAAAGCAAAGGAAGTCAATTTTAATAATTTGATGACTTTGATTTAAGTGCTGCGCATTAAATTTTTGAAGAAAAATACGGCTTTCTTGTTACTGTTTATTGTTTACACTTTGTTTTTTGAAATACTGGGGTTATCGTGTCCGTGGAAAGAGATTTTCCACATTTCCTGTCCTACCTGTGGTGTTACGACAGCACTGTTTTCGTTGCTTAGGTTGGACATTGGTATGTATTTCAGACAACACGCAATGGCTGTTCCGTTGACGGTGGCAGTGTGGCTGATTTTGAATTTGGAATTTATTCAAAAAAAGAAAGCTGTGTTTTGGTTTCTGTACCCTGTATTGCTTTTCAATATGATGTATTATGTGATACGGAGTATTCTCTTCTGAATGGCAAAACGGATGAGCGGACAAGTATTTTAGACAACAAACAGCCCCCTGCCTTAGGCAGGGGGCTGTTTGTTGTAATTGGGTGATACCAAAAAAGGGGGTGCGTATGGCACCCCCGTAAATTGTTG
The DNA here is from genome assembly GCA_045595845.1 of Acutalibacteraceae bacterium. Classification (GTDB taxonomy): domain Bacteria; phylum Bacillota; class Clostridia; order Oscillospirales; family Acutalibacteraceae; genus RGIG3009. The sequence goes on along the minus strand of JAZOBF010000037.1, from coordinate 41,428 downwards.
CGTGGCAGGCATCAGTGGAAATGCTCCCCCGAGTGTTAGGCGTAGAAGAGTTGCACCCAGTTGTAGTTATCGTATCCGACTGCTAAGTGTGTGAAAGTTTTGTTCAAAATATTCGCACGATGCCCTGCCGAGTTCATCCATCCTTCAACTACAGTGGCGGGCGTGCGGTATCCGGATGCGATATTTTCGCCTGCCGCTCGATAGGAAACACCGGCCTCTTCCAGTGCGGTAAAACAATTGCTGCCGTTTGGGCGTGTATGTGAAAAGCTCGTCTTGATTTCATCGGCGCGAACATCCGCCGCCTGCATCGCGGCAGAGCTGCCCGCCGATAACGCGGCAAGTCCTTGCTTAGCACGCTCAACATTCACTAACCGTAATACTTCGTTTTCATATTGTGTTGCCTCCACCGTGGCGCTTGTGGTTATTTTCGCGGTAGTGGTCACTTTTTTGGTTGTTGTTGTGATTTTGGTGGTAGTCGTCTTTTTCTTAGTTGTAGTTTGTGTAGTAGTGAATGCTGTGCTTTGCGCGGTTGAGCGAGTGGTGGCGATGGCCGTTGTTTCTGTTTGCGATGTTGCAGTATCGGATATGTCGCTTACTCTGCTATCGGTGGTTGCGCTTATACCGGTATCGGTGCTCGATGTGGCGGGCTCCCCTATCTGAGGAGGCGTCTGCTCGGCACATGCCGTTAATGTTAGTGCTAATAAGAGTGTTAGACACAGTAGATGTATGCTTCTCATCGTATCACCTCTCCTAACAGGATACCATGTCTGCCAAAAAGGAGCAATAAAAAAGCCTTCCCAAAAAGGGAAGGCTTTTCTTGTGATAGGAAATACTGGGAAATCAGCGTTTCGAGAACTGGGGAGCGCGGCGAGCACCTTTGAGGCCGTACTTTTTGCGTTCCTTCATTCTGGGGTCGCGGGTCAGGAAGCCCGCTTTTTTCAGAGCCGCACGCACCTCGTCGCTGTTGTACTGCAACAACGCACGCGCAACACCGTGACGGATGGCACCGGCCTGACCGGTAACACCGCCGCCGGCAACGCGGCACTCGATGTCAAATTTCTCCGTCAAGTTGGTGAGAGCCAGAGGCTGACGAACAATCAGTTTTAAGGTTTCGAGACCAAAATAATCGTCAATATCGCGATCGTTGATGGTCACTTTGCCGGTGCCGTTGTACAGGCGGACACGGGCAACGGATTTTTTACGGCGACCGGTACCGTAGAAATACGGTCTTTTGTTGTAATCCATATCTTGCAGCCTCCTTCTTTAAATTTCGTACGCTTCGGGTTTCTGCGCGGCATGCTCGTGCTGAGCGCCGGCGTAAACGCGTAAGCGGGTGGCGGCCTGACGGCCGATGGAATTGTTCGGGATCATACCGTTGACGGCAAGCTCCATTGCCTTCTCAGGACGCTGCGCCATCAGCGTAGCATACTTGGTAGCTTTCAGGTTGCCGATCCAACCGGTGTGACGGTACCAGACTTTCTGCTCCAATTTCTTACCGGTGAGCACTGCCTCGGCACAGTTGATGATGATAACATGATCGCCGCAATCTACATGGGGCGTATACTCGGGTTTGTGCTTTCCGCGAAGGAGAACAGCAGCTTGAGTAGCTACGCGGCCCAACGGTTTACCGGCGGCATCAATGACATACCATTTGCGGTCGACTTGACCGGCTTTTGCCATAAAGGTGGACATCGTGAATACCTCCTGTTATAGTTCAATAGTTTTTTTACAGCTTGCCCATCATAACACACCCAAAATTGCCTGTCAAGACCTAAATTCCAGATTTTTTAATTTATATCCCTCTAACGCTCGTTTTCTCTCGTTTTCTCTTCGAATTCCTCTGTTTCTCGTTTTTCATTTCATTTTTTTGCGTCGACAAATTTCGACTCCCTCTTTTCATTTGCGGGATTATTTGGTATACTGACAGAGAACGAAGGAGAGGTGGCCGGTTTTGTCTGAACAGAAGAAGATAAACCCTCACAAAAACCATCGCAAGCGCATGAAGCAACAGTTCATACGCGGCAGTATCAATCAATACGAGCCGCATCAGGTGTTGGAGCTGTTGCTGTTTTTTGCGATTCCGCAACGCGACACCAATCCCATCGCGCATCGGTTGCTGGATCGTTTCGGCGATCTCCCGTCGGTGTTGGATGCGGAGTATGAAGAACTTTGCATGGTGGACGGTATTTCGGAACATTCTGCAACCTTACTGGTGTTGTGCGGCCAACTGTTGTCGCGCTATTATAAGGAAAAATCCCAAAAGCGGACCTTTTCCAATCTCGGCGAAATCACGGAGTACCTCCAAATGCAACTTGTCAACGAAAAGTGCGAAAAGGTGCTGTTGTTGTCGCTGAATAATCGCGGTCAGATGATCAGTTGTACGGTGGTGCATACGGGGACGATTACTTCGACGGAAGCAAACACCCGAGAACTGGTTCAGGCGGCATTGCGAAACCGTGCTACGGCCGTTGTTGTTGCCCATAATCACCCTGCCGGATTTTGTTTGCCGTCGGAAGAGGATATTGCAACAACCAAATCGTTTGTTTCGGCGTTTAAGATGATGGATATCGGTGTGCTCGATCATGTCATTGTGGCACAGGACGGGTGTTATTCAATGCGGGAGAGTCCGTATTATGCCCCGATATTTTCCTCAACGGTGTCACGGCTTGACCAATATAACCGCGACAAGGCGGAGCGTTAATCGATCACGGTTAGATTTGAAAGGCATGAGGAGGTAACGGTATGCAAAAAAAAGCAAGCGCGTGGGCGCTTATTAAACGGTTTTTGCCGTATTATAAAACATTTGTCGGCGTGGTGATATTGGATCTGTTTTGTGCCGCGCTGACAACCGTTTGTGAATTGGTATTACCTATGATGGTGCGGTATATTACTGATATGGGGATGAACAATTTACAATCCCTGACGGTCGAAACCGTGTTGACTATCGGTGTGCTGTATTTGGTGTTGCGGTTGATTGACACTGCCGCCAATTATTATATGACCTCAATCGGGCATATCATGGGCACCAAAATCGAAACCAAAATGCGTAGTGATTTGTTTGAAAAATTGCATCGGTTGCCGTTTGCGTACTATGACGATACCAAAATCGGTACGCTGATGTCGCGTATCACGAATGACCTGTTTGAGGTGACCGAGTTTGCGCACCATTGTCCCGAAGAATTTTTCATTGCGGGAATTAAGATCGTGGCATCGTTTATTATCCTGTGCAGTGTGAATGTGTGGTTGACGCTCATCGTGTTTGCCGTTATACCCCTGATGTTGTTTGTCTGCGGGCCGTTCCAACATCGCATGAAGATGGGATTTCGCGAATCTAAAGTGGTGATTGGGGAGATTAACGCACAGGTTGAGGACAGTTTGCTCGGTATACGGGTGGTGCAATCCTTTTCCAACGAAGCGGTGGAAGCTGAAAAATTCGAGGACGGAAACGGCAAGTTTCTGGCGGTCAAAAAGCACATCTATGCCGCCATGGCGGGATTCCATGCAACAACGCGGTTGTTTGACGGTGTCATGTACATCACGGTTGTGGTGGCGGGTGCGTTGTTTATGATAGAAGGAACGGTGACGGCGGCGGATTTGGTCGCGTATTTGTTGTATGTAAGCGCATTGCTTACCTCCGTACGGCGCATCATTGAATTTTCCGAACAATTTTATCGTGGCATGACCGGCATTGAACGGTTTGCAGAGATCATGGATGCGCCCGAGACGATCGTAGACCACCCGGATGCCAAACCGCTTGGCGAAGTGAAGGGTGATGTGGAGTTTCGCGATGTCAGTTTTCGGTACAGCGAGGACGGTACGGATGTACTCAGCCATATCAATTTGCGCGTTCGGGCGGGGCAAACAATGGCTTTAGTGGGGCCGTCGGGCGGAGGAAAGACGACGCTTTGCGGGTTGATTCCGCGTTTTTACGATGTGTGCGGCGGCTCGATTTTGCTTGATGGTGCGGACATTCACACAGCAACACTGGACTCGTTACGCAAGGCGATTGGTGTGGTACAACAGGATGTGTATTTGTTTTCGGGTACGGTATTTGAAAACATTGTGTATGGGCGTCCCGATGCGACGCTTGAAGAAGTTAAAGAAGCGGCAAGACTTGCAGGGGCGGCAGATTTTATCGAAGCACTTGAGCGGGGATATGACACATATGTCGGCGAGCGAGGCGTGAAATTATCGGGTGGGCAAAAGCAACGCATATCCATCGCCCGGGTGTTTTTGAAAGATCCGCCGGTGTTGATTTTGGATGAGGCGACCAGCGCGTTGGACAACGAATCCGAGCGGTTGGTACAGGAATCCCTCATGCGGCTTGCGAAAGGCCGCACGACATTTATCGTGGCACACCGTCTGACCACTATTCGAAATGCAGATGTGATCGCGGTAATCACCAAGGACGGCATTGCTGAAATGGGGTCACACGCCGAGTTAATGGAGAAAAACGGCATGTATGCATCGTTGTATCGGTTATATGAATAACCAAGATAGCCGATGTCTTGCTTTTGTCTCTTTAAATATGATACAATACAATCAACCGAAATAAGGAGGGGAACCCTGTGGATGGTCTTTTATCGCAACTCACCCCCCGTATGGAACGGGCAATCAATTTGCTGAACGATGAGGAGTTCGACCGTGCGATTGAGGTGCTCAACCAAGAATTGGATGAGCAACCGAAAAACAGCGTGGTGTATTGGTTGTTGTTATTGGCCGAGCGGCAGTGTAACAATCAAGAGACGCTCATCAATCGCGGTATTCCTTTCGAAAAGGAGCGCTCGTATACCTATGCTTGTCGCTATGCCACCGCCGAACAGCGAGAGCATTACGAACAGGCTGCCGTAAAAACCTTGTTTTTCACCCATACAAAAGTGTTGCGTTGTGCCCTTGAAAACGATGTATTCCGCATGAATAAGTGGATTGGTCATTATGCGGCTAACTGCTCCCAAAACGATTCTCTGGCTGCTTTGCACAAACTGCTTAAAAAAGCAGGCGGTCTTGTCGAACAGGGCAAGCATTCGTTAGGACTTCTTTCCGTTTTGCACACGCTATACCAAAACGGGAATACCGTTGTCGATACCTCTGAGGTGGCGATTGCCTTGGGAAATCTGTTCGAGGGGTTTGAAAAGCTCTTTGCGGAGAAAGCGGTCGAAGCTGCGACGGTATCGCTCAAAGGTGTCGACTTCGATACGGATGCCGTGAAAGCGGATGCCACCTTGCGTAAACGCGCTGCCGCTTTATTACAAGAAAACGACGATATCTTATGTTGGACCAATCCGGCTGCGGTATGGGAAAACTGGGGAGGGACGCCTGCTCTTGCCGATACCTTGCCGGACGGTTCTCCCACCGCCGTTCTCGAGCGGTTGCGCCTGTTTGTCAAACGGTTGACGGATACCGATACCAAGTGGACGGTTGACCGTTATGCGGTGATTGATGCGTTGTATGACACGCTTGGTGACGAAGAGGCGCGGGAGGCGTTTCATCAATCCATTCTGGCACGCAAAGACATAACCGTACAGGAAATGCAATATGTGGCATTGCGCGCGAAAAACGGCGGCGAAGCCGCGTGGCGCTGTGTTAAGGCGTTGTCAAACAACCTGTCGATAGAGTTGCCGCCGTTGGATATTAAGAAAAAGGTAGACGCTTTTCTCAAAAATCAACTCGCCGATCAACAAAAGCGAGACGCAACCTTGACAATGCTCAAAGAAAAGCGTGAATGGACCCTCACATTAGAGCGTCAAGTGTTAGATCCGCTTACCCCGTGGGCGGAACGCGCGTTGCAAGCAGAAAACAACCCTTATCAAAGCGAGTGGAATGCCTTTACGGAGTCGTTGCATAACGCAACTCAGGCACACACCGCCGCCTGTGATGAAGCCATTGATACCGTAACGCAAGCAATTGGTAATTTTGATAACGACCTGCAAGCAAGCAGTCAGCGAAACGGTAAAACTGCGGTCATCATATCGAGTGTGGCGTTGGCGGTTGCCGTGGCGGCATTTGTTGTTTCGGTTTATTGGTTGTTGTCGCCGCAACAAGTGCTCAAATATTCGGTTTATCTGCTTTACGGCTTGTTGTTGGGTGGTTGGCTTTTGCTTCGTCCTATTCTGGTGGCTATTCAAAAAGCTCAAAAAGAGTCGCGCCGTTTGCGCAACCAACCACAAAGCGAAGCGGCACATTATACCGCCGCCTGTCGCATTTTCACTAACTGGGCACCGCGCCTTACCAATGCCGCCTTTTTGCTTTCGCTTGTTGCCCTTGTGTGGTCGTTGTTGACATTCAATACACACATCGGCGTGCTGCCCATTGACGATATCGACGATCTGTCGTTGCTCATTACCAATCCGTTAGGCCGGTATCGTTTGGAAACGGATTTGGACCTGCAAGATAACGCTTTGCCCACCGTGAAGTTTTTCTTTGGCGAAATCGACGGAAACGGTCATGCCGTATCCCATGCCGCGCAAACCGATGCGCCGTGGATCGGACGGAATTTCGGGAAACTGCACAACCTTACCTTCCGAGACGGCACATGGCAACAAGCGCTGGTTGGGAAAAACCACGGGCGGTTGTTGAACATTTCCGTCAATGGTGTTACCCGTACCTTCGGCGAAGCTTTGCCGAAAAAATTCGACATAGCGGTACTTGCCGAAAGTAACGGGAAGTACGGGACACTTGCCAATTGCCAAATTACGGACGGTGCCATCACCTTTACGGCTGAGAACGCGCATGTGAAACGGTTCCGTTTCGGGGCGTTTGCCGCACAAAACAAAGGTACGGTCATTAACTGCCATACCGATACGCCCATCACCTTTAAGTTGGATTGGCTTACGGGACACGGCAGTCCCGATTACGAATGGGGCGGCTTGATAGGCAACAATCGGGGCGTGTTGGACGGTTCCTCGTATACCGGCAAGTTTAATGTCACCGTCAACGATACATCTGCAACCTCGCTTGCCTCCTTATACATAGGCGGGCTTATTGGCAATAACGGCAGTGCCGCACGCTCATTTTTTGACGGTGAGTTGGTTGTCAGCGTAACCGCGGACGAAACCGCAGACGGTCAAACCGCTTGTTCGGTTGGTGCCGTGGGTGGTCATGCTGCCATGAACAATACCTATGCACAGGGTGAACTTTCGGTAGTGTGCCGTGACAGCAAAAATAAGACGGTGAAGGCTTATGTCGGTGCACTTACCGGAACGCTGAAAGCAGATGATGTGATTGAAAACAGTTATCACGCACTTACCTGCTCGGTAAAAACCACAACTGCCAAAAACAAAACCACAACATGCGATTACTGCATCGTTGTCGGCACCAAAGTGAGCAACAGCGCCGATCCCGATTTGGTGAACTCGTTTGTGTACGGCACCAAGAAAGCCTCCAAAAGTTGCGGTCAAGAAGATCTGGTTATCGAAAATTCGTATAAATCGGCTTCCATTTTCCCCAACGGCAAGCATTTGAAACCGGCAAAAACCATGACCACCAAATCGTTCTTAACCAAAACGCTTGGTTGGAGTGAGGAGATTTGGGAAATGAAAGACGGCAAACTCCCCACGCTTAAGTCGGTGGTCTATACAGAAGAGACGGCTGACGATACCGCCACGACCACAACTCAACTAAAGGAGGGGAAATAAATGGCTTTTGTTGATGTACTGTGCCCTGCGTGTGCGGGAAAAATCCGCCTGCACAGCGGCGTTGAAACGGCCTATTGTACCTTGTGTGGGGATTGCATCTCATTAGAGGATGCACGAAACGGTAAAATCAACGAAGACGCAATCGACACATACACCGCCGATGAGTTGTACGCGATGGCACAAGATGCTGACAACAATCCCCAATTGTTATACGCCGCCGCCGAAAAAGGTTCAATTGATGCTAACCTGTTTATCGGTGTTGGTCTTGTAACCGAAGGCGAATACGAAAGGGCGCTGTCCTATTTAAAAGTTGCCTCAGATGCGGAATCTCCCAATGGGATGGCGATGTATGCCGCTACTCTGTTAGATGCTCATAACAATCCCGATGACTATGATAGAATTGTGTTTTTGATGGACAAAGCGCTAAAACTCGGGTGCGATGATACCGTTGCCGGTATTTGCAAATCGCATCTCGAAGAAGTACGCCCCATCGCGCAACGAAATCGCCGTGTGCGGCGCATGGAGGAAGAGTATCGAGCAGCCTTACAAGCCAACGATTTTAAGACCATTGAGCGCTTGGCGAAGGAAGGTCACGCCGAATCCATCGACCTGGTGCAAAGTGTGGAACGGCGCTTGATTTGTCGATACTATCAAAACGGTTTGTGCACCAAGCAGAGCACCTCGTATTACTTAGCACATTGTGACGACCCGCGCAAAGCGTGGTGTCCGGATTACAGACAGTCCGACTGATAATCCATGATGAAACCAAACCCCCTCCGTTAACGGAGGGGGTTTATGCGTGTTCCCATACACCAACATTTGCCGAGTGAGCGGGGGGTTGTCAGCAGGCGAAAAGTGTGGTATAATATAACCGCATATTGCCGAATGAAAGGAGGGGAAATCCGTGATCTATTTGGACAACAGCGCGACGACGGCGGTATGTCGTCAGGCGGTTGAACGCATGATATGTGTTATGACGGAGAACTACGGGAACCCTTCTTCGTTACATACGCTCGGAATCCATGCCGAGCGCGAGATAACGCGAGCGCGCGGGGAAGTGGCGGCGTTGCTCGGGGCAAAACCCGGGCAGGTCGTATTTGTCAGCGGCGGTACCGAGGCCAACAATATTGCCGTACTCGGCGGTGCCGAGGCGCGTACCCGTCAACCGCATGTGGCGGTGACAACCGCGATTGAGCACCCGTCGGTTGCGGCTTGCTTCGACCGACTGGAAGAACAAGGGTGGACGGTGATTCGCGTTCGTCCCGAATCAGACGGTTCGATTTCCCCTGAGGCTATTGAACGCGCGTGTACGGCGGATACCACACTTGTCAGCGTGATGACGGTGAACAATGAAACGGGTGCGCGGACGGATATCCCGTCCGTTGTTAAGCGGGTGCGCCGTGTGGCACCGCGGGCACTCATTCATACCGACGCGGTACAGGCGGCGGGAAAAATTCCGCTTTGCGCAGAAACATGGGGTGTGGACCTGCTGTCGGTCAGCGCTCATAAAATACACGGGCCGAAAGGTGTCGGTGCTCTGTACATTCGCAAGGGTGTGCGGGTGTTGCCGCGCATTATCGGTGGCGGTCAGGAAAATGGACTTCGTTCGGGAACCGAACCCGTACCCGCCATCGCGGGGTTTGGCGCGGCGGCGGTTTCTGTACCGAATTTTTCGGAGCAGACAAAACGGTATGAGGCACTCAAAACATGTTTATTGGACGAACTCGGCTCGCATCCCGATGTACGGTTTCATTTACCCTCGGGCGGTGTGGCGTATATTGTGAATCTGTCGCTGGTCGGTTTTCGTAGTGAAACCCTGTTGCATTTTTTGGCACAGCGCGGGATTTTCGTGTCCGGTGGATCGGCGTGTGCCAAAGGCAAACGAAGTGCGGTGTTGACGGCGATGGGGTTGCCCGCCGCCGAAATTGACGGTTCCCTGCGCGTGAGTTTTTGTCGCGATACGACGCTTGAGGATGTCCGTGCATTGTGCGAAGCGTTGCGCGAGGCGACACAGGTATTACAAAGGAGACAGGTGTGATGAAAAACACCATACAAAAGAGGACGGGCCGGTGTGTTCGTTTTTTGAGCGCCGTTATCCCTATGGCGGGGGATTCTGCTCGGGAATGTATCCGTAAAATTGCGTTTATAGTCGCGGTGCTGGTGTTTATCGGATCGGCGGCGTATCTCGTGGACGATCTCCTGTTGCAGCCGCGGCACACGCAACGGGTTACGGAAACTTTGCGCGACCTATATTACGAAGAACAACCGGACAAGTCTGAGACGGATGATACAGAGACTATCGTGTATCCCGAAGGCATGAACGAGGCGTTTCGCTCCTTGTATCGTCGCAACAGCGATGTGCGCGGGTGGCTGAAATTTGAGACAACGGGCGACGATCTGTTCGGCGGTGCGATTGATAATCCGGTGGTACAACGAGCGGATAACGAGTTTTACCTTACCCATGATTTTTTAGGGGATACCGACAAAGCGGGAGCGTTGTATTTCGACTATCGCAACGACTTGTCGGCAGAGGGGGAGAACCGCAACCTTATTATATATGGGCACAACCTCAACAGCGGTTTGATGTTTTCTCGGTTTAATTTGCTCGCCAAAAGCAATCTCCAGCGCGCCCGACGATTGACGACGCTGACGCTGGATACCTTGTATGAGCAACGCACGTACAAGGTGTTTGCGGTGATGATCATCAACGCCAATGCGGCGGAGGAATCGGTATTTAATTACATCCGCACCGAGTTTACCGACGAGAGCTTTGCGCAGTTTATTGACGATGTGCGCAAGCGGTCTTTGTATAATTTTGCGGATGTGGATGTGACGGCAGAAGATGAATTGCTGACACTTTCCACTTGCAGCAACAAACGCGAAACGCACCTCAAGGACGGGCGTACGGTGATTGTGGCGCGACGGTTGCGCGAGGGAGAGGAACCAACGGTGGATACCGAGAAAACGGTTCTCAACGAAACGGTGTTGATGCCGAAAATGTGGTATATGGCGCAGGGTAAGGCATTGCCCGAGGCGTATCAATGACAAAGGAACAAACAGCAATGAATGAAGTAATTTTGATTAAAAACGGCGAATTGGCACTCAAAGGACTTAATCGCGGGACTTTTGAAGAAGCCTTGCTTAAAAATCTGCGTTACCGTCTCAAATCGCTGGGGAATTTTACCTTGCGCAAAGCCCAATCGACGGTGTATATCGAGCCGCAAGACGAAGATGTGGAGTGGGACGAAGTCAGTAAGCGGGTGGCAACGGTATTTGGTATTTCTGCCTTTTCCCGTGCCTGCGTGGTGGAAAAAGACCTGCAAGCGATACAAGAGGCGGCGGCAAGTTATCTGGAACAGCCGTTGTCGCAGGTGCGCACATTCAAGGTGGAAGCAAAACGCGCCGACAAACGATTCCCGCTTTCTTCCCCTGAGATTTGTGCCGAAGTCGGTGCGCATTTGCTAAAGCGGTATCCGCACCTGTCGGTGGATGTGCACACACCCGAAATGACGGTGTGGGTGGAAATTCGTGATTTTGGGGCGTATGTTCACGGCCCACAGCTTGCGGGTGCTGGTGGTATGCCCATCGGCACCGGCGGGAATGCCGGCATCCTCATTTCCGGCGGTATTGATTCGCCGGTAGCGGCGTACATGATGGCAAAACGCGGGATTCGACTCACCGCGGTCCATTTTGCTTCGCCCCCCTATACCAGCGAGCGTGCGGAAATGAAGGTTATCTCGTTATTGGAAAAAGTCGGCGTGTATGCGGGCCGAATCGAGTTGCATATTGTGCCGTTTACTCATATTCAAGAGGAAATCGGGCGCGCTTGCCCCGAAGAATTATTTACGCTGATTATGCGCCGTTTTATGATGCGGATTGCTACGCGTATCGCCAAAAATACGGAATGCGGTGCCTTGATTACGGGTGAAAGCGTGGGGCAGGTTGCGAGTCAGACCATTCCCGCGCTTGCTTGTACCGATGCGGTGGCAGAGTTACCCGTTTTTCGTCCTGTAATCGGCATGGACAAAGAAGAAATTATCGCGATTGCGCGGCGAATTGATACTTTTGAAACGTCCATTCAACCATACGAGGATTGTTGTACGGTATTTACACCGCGGCATCCGCGTACCCGCCCCGTCTTGCGCGAGGTCGAAGCGGCGGAAGACGCCCTTTCGGTGGACGCTTTGATAGAGGAAGCGATAGCGGGCGTACGGGTGTTACACATCTGATGAAAGGTGGCGAAATCGATGAATGCTGAAATTATTTCGGTAGGAACAGAATTGTTGTTGGGGGATATTGTCAACTCCAACACCCAATTCCTTGCTCGCGAACTGGCGGCTTACGGGATCGATACCCTGTATCAATCCACCGTTGGTGATAACCGAGAGCGATTGCAGCAGGCAATCGAGTTGGCGCTGACACGCTGTGATACGGTGATTCTGACCGGTGGTCTCGGTCCGACGGAGGACGACCTGACGAGAGAAACCGTGGCAGAGTGCTTAGGGTTGCCGCTGGTGCTGGATGAAGAAAGCGATCGGCGCATTCGCGCCTATTTTGAGCGCACCCAAAAAGAATATACGGAAAACAATCAAAAACAAGCAATGTTGCCGGAGGGGTGTATCGTGTTTCAAAACGATCACGGCACCGCCCCGGGTTGTGCGATCGAGCATGAGGCGCATCGGGTGATTTTATTGCCCGGCCCGCCCAAAGAACTCATTCCGATGTTTTTTGAATATGTCGCACCATACCTGACACAAAGCTCGGGTGGTACGATTCATTCGCACACGGTAGGCGTGTTTGGCATTCCGGAAGCGGCAGTCGATGAACGGCTCCGCGATTTAATGGAGGGTAGTAACCCAACCGTCGCACCGTATGCCAAGGATGGCGAAGTGGTACTGCGCGTCACCGCAAAAGCCGATACGGTGGAAGCGGCTAACGCGTTGTGTGATCCCGTTATCCGGGAGATTCGCGAACGGCTCGGTAATGCCGTGTACGGCGTGGACGCGGGCGGTCTTTCCAAACGCGTGGTATCGTTGCTCACCGAAAAAGAAATGAAGATTGCCACAGCGGAATCCTGTACGGCCGGTTTACTTTCGGGACGGCTTACGGAAGTACCGGGCGTGTCGAATGTATTTGAATGCGGTATCGCTGCGTATTCCAAAGAAATCAAACACCAAGTGTTGGGTGTCCCCGAGTCGGTGTTACAAGAACGGGGCGCGGTATCGCCCGAAACCGCAGGCGCGATGGCGGTCGGTGCCCGTCAAGTCGGCGGTGCCGATATCGGCATCGGTATTACCGGTGTTGCGGGACCGGATTCCAGCGAAGGGAAAGCGGTCGGCACCGTGTATGTCGCATTAGCCGATCAAAAACGCGTATGGGTTAAGAAGGTCTTTGCGGGCCACGGCGGAGAGGATCGTGAACATATTCGAAGCATGGCCACGCTGTATGCGTTGGATATGTCGCGTCGGTATTTGGAAACCTTGCCCGGTGTCATGGCAGGCGGTCAATCGCTTGAGCAGATGCAACAAGAGGTTTTGGCGATGACCGAAGAGCAAAATGCAACGGCAAAAAAACGCCGCCGCCGTGCGCTGTTGCTTCGTTGGATATCCGCTGTTTCGGTGCTCTTGTTAGCGGTTGCGTTTTGGGCATATGTGTACGTATATACACCGTATCGCAACCAACAAAAATATGAGGCGCTGTATCAAATGTATACACAGGCCGAGGTGGAAACCGACGGTTGGTACCCCAATGGGATTTTAACTCAGTTTATGACGCTGTACCGCAACAACGATGATGTGCGCGGGTGGGTGCATATTGAGGATACGCGGATTAACTATCCGGTGATGGTTGAACCGTCACTTGGTTATTACGAGCAACACGATTTTTATAAAAATGCTTCTACTTTCGGTGTGCCGTATCTGCAAACCGGAACGCAGGTGGACCAAGCCAATATTAAGCGGAATCTCACTATTTACGGCAACAATGCGGGAAATGGACAGATGTTTGCCCAACTCGCAGAGTATACCGAGCTTGCTTTCCTCAAAGACCACCCGATGATTGAGATGAACACCATCTATCAAGAGGGAAAATACAAGATTTTTGCGGTAATTTTGGTGGATGATACCGACAAAGACGAATTCAACTATGCGCGCACGGTATTTGAGGACGAAGAGGATTTTGCGTATCATGTCGCACAGTTGCGTACGCGTTCGCTGTTTGATACCCCGGTCGATATTATCGAAGGTGATCAACTATTATTGTTAACCACACCGATCGATTACGGATATGACGGTGCGCGTATTGTGGTTGCCGCACGGCGTGTGCGAGCCGGCGAGGACAAGGAAAACGATCTTTCGAAGGCGCGTGTTAACCGTGTTGCCAAAATGCCGAAAGGTTGGCTTCAGGCAAACGGCGAAGAAACGGCCGCAACCACCACCGTTACAACGGTAGAGACCACAGAAACCACCACGGAAATCACTACCACGGAAGCGGTGACGACCACCACCGAATCTACCACCAAAAAGACAACCACAACCAAAAAATCAACCACCACCAAGAAGACGACCACAACTACCCATACGGAAGGTAACGAGCTGATTGGTGAAACGACTACGGAGAAAACGACGACTGTGCCGACCACGCAGGTGGTGACGAAACCGCCCGCGCAGGAGACACCTACCACACCCATAACGCCTCTGGCCGGAACCGTACAAGGGAAGATTTCGGAGTATGAATTTCTGTCATATGTTGCCGTGAAAAACAGCGGTGCGTTTTCGGGATTTGCCGCGGACGAAGATGGGATACTAAGGCCCAAAACCAAAGAACAGTTGCAACTGCTTATCGCCGGTATTGTGAAATCCGAGCTCGGCAGTGCCAGCACGATGGTCAATTCCACAGAGGCACAAAAAGCGCAGGCGGTCGCATCGTACTCCTATTTGTTACATTATAATACCCACACGGGTGCGTATCCGTCCAATGTGTCAGCAATCAATCTGAACAATAAGTGGGACAAGAAGATTTACGAAGCCGTAGGCGAGGTGGTGGGTGTCAAGTTAGTGAATACCTCTAAAACCTCTATTCCCGCCATGACCTTGCAGACGGTTTATTCCGCTTCCACGGGCGGATACAGTGCGTCCAGCAACCGCGTGTGGACAGGTACGCTTGCGTATGCGAAAAGCGTTGTCAGCAAGTATGACGATGCCATTACCAACGCGAAATACGGCGGCAAGAAATTTGTATCGACCGTTACCATTTCCCGTGACGATTTGTATGCCAAGGTGAAAAAATGGTTTGCAAACAATGTGCAAAACCGCTATCCGTCCTATACCATGCCGGAAGAACAGTTTACGACGGCTTCGGGACAGCTTCCGTTACGCGCACTGAGCTATGACGGTGACGGTAGTGCGGGTGCGGGGGATGCCTGGAACTATGTATTCCACACAAACTTCTATTATGTGGACAACAAGGGAAACCAAAAACCGGTGACCGGTTATAATATCCGCAATGCATTGGGGCTTCGCTCTCACGCGTTCCGTACCTCGTACGATGAAGCCACGCAGACCGTAACCATCACGGTGCAGGGTTGGGGACATGGTGTCGGACTCAGTCAGATGGGTGCCGTGGGCTATGCCAACGAAGCGGGTTGGAACTATGTGCAGATTTTGCGGCATTACTATTCCGTGACCGATACAAGCACTCATCAAGTGGTGTTGCCGGTTTGGTAAATTTCGGTTGACAAACCGTACGGGGTGTGCTATACTCCAAAGCAAGGTGTTGCTTTATGAAACAAAATAACTTTGCAGTAGAATACGCCTATTACTTTTACTTTAGCCATAACAGTAAAAGCGTTTTTTGCTGCCGTTGATTAAAGGCCGACACCCTTTAACAAAACCCGTAACAAGGGCCCGCAGTAAAAACGCGGGCCCTTATCTTTTTAGGAGGAAATGCTATGATCGCCGTTATCAAACAGGGGGTATCCCAATCACAAATTGACAATCTGGTCAATTGGCTGGAAACACAACAGCTTACCGTTCATCGCTCGGAAGGGGTGTATAATACCATCCTTGGTTTGGTTGGCGACACGACACATGTAGATATTGAACTGTTAAAGAATCTTGAAATCGTGGAGAATGTTACGCGCATTTCCGAACCGTTCAAAAGTGCCAACCGAAAATTCCATCCCGAGGATACGGTGGTGGATGTGGCGGGCGTTAAGATCGGCGGCGGTCATTTTGCCATTATTGCCGGTCCCTGTTCGGTCGAATCGAGAGAACAGATCATTGAGATTGCCAAACAGGTACAAGCGTCGGGTGCTACTTTGTTGCGCGGAGGGGCGTTTAAGCCTCGCACCTCGCCGTATGATTTTCAGGGCCTTGCCGCTGACGGGTTGGAATTGCTTAAAGAAGCTAAAAAAGAAACCGGTATGCCGATCGTGACCGAGATCATGAACGCAAATCATCTGCCCTTGTTTGAAGATGTTGACCTCATTCAGGTAGGTGCGCGCAATATGCAAAACTTCGAGTTGCTTAAGGAGCTTGGTCGTATCCGCAAACCGATTTTGCTCAAACGCGGCCTTGCCAACACGATGAAAGAATGGTTGATGAGTGCTGAGTATATCATGGCGGGTGGTAACGAACAAATTGTTTTGTGTGAGCGCGGTATCCGTACCTACGAAACCTATACCCGCAACACATTGGATTTGTCGGCAGTTCCCATGTTACATGAACTGACGCATCTTCCGGTGATGGTGGATCCCAGCCATGCCAGCGGTATCAACTGGATGGTAAAGCCCATGGCGATGGCGGCGGCCGCCTCCGGCGCGGACGGTTTGATGATTGAAGTGCACAATGATCCGAAAAACGCGCTGTGTGACGGCGCGCAATCACTCACGCCCGAACAGTTTGATGATGTAGCAAAGCGAGTTTACCATATTCGAGAGGCGATCAAGGAATGACAGTAGGAATTATCGGGTTAGGTCTAATCGGCGGTTCCCTCGCAAAGGCCTTTAAAAAACACACGAATCATCGTGTGCTGGGGTATGATGTAGACCTTGCTGTTACGCAGTATGCGCAACTGACGAACACCATCGACGGTGTGGTGGATAGGGATTCCATTTCCGAATGTGAACTGCTTTTGATAGCGGTATACCCGCGCGCGACCGTTTCGTATCTGACAGAAATGGCCGATGCGATCGCCTCTGAAACGGTAGTAATTGATTGCGGCGGTATTAAGCGCCGTATTTGCGAAGCGTGTTATCCGCTTGCCAAACAGAACGGGTGGATTTTTATCGGCGGGCATCCCATGGCGGGGCTGCACCGTTCCGGTATCAAATATGCCACCGCCGATTTGTATGCGGGGGCCTCCATGATTTTAACGCCGGAAAATACCGAAGATATTCTGTTGCTTGAAAAGGTGACGAGCTGGATTAAATCCATTGGGTTTAGCTCGGTCACGGTGACCACCCCCGACAAACACGATGAAATTATCGCGTTTACTTCCCAATTGGCGCATGTGGTATCCAACGCGTATGTCAAAAGTCCCCGAGCGAAGATTCATCGCGGTTTTTCGGCGGGCAGCTATCGCGATCTTACCCGTGTAGCACAACTAAACGAAACCATGTGGACGGAACTGTTCTTGGAAAACCGTGAAAATTTGGTTGCTGAGATTGATCATATTGTGCGTTCGCTTAGAGAATATCAAGTGGCGCTCCAACAAGGTGATGCCGAAACGCTCAAAGTGTTGCTCAAGGACGGCAGCGACCGAAAAGAGAGGATCGATAGCCCTTATGGAGATAGTTAAAGTTGGGACATCCCGCACCTACGAGATCCATATTGAAGAAGGTATCCTCGGTCGTGTTGCCGAGGAATGTTCTGCCGTACTCAATGCAGAAAAATTGCTGTTGCTCACCGACAGCCATGTAGCTCCGCTGTACGCGGGCGCGGTTCATGCCGCGTTGACACAGGCGGGCTATCAAGTGACGGAGTACATTCTTCCCGCGGGCGAGGAGTCCAAAAGCACCGATCAGTATTTGCGCGTGGTGTCTGTGCTGGCAAGCGGCGGTTTTTCGCGCAGCGATGCCGTTATTGCGCTTGGCGGAGGCGTGGTTGGCGATTTAGCAGGGTTTTGTGCGGCGTCATATCTGCGCGGTATTCCGTTTGTGCAAATTCCCACCACCTTGCTTTCGTGTGTGGATTCATCGGTCGGCGGCAAAACGGCTGTCAACCTGCCGGAGGGAAAAAATCTGCTCGGCGCCTTTTATCAGCCGCGGTTGGTGCTGGTTGATCCGTTGGTACTCAAAACTTTACCGGCTGCGGTGTATGCCGACGGCATGGCAGAGGTTATCAAATACGGTATGATTCGTGATGCGGAATTGTTTCATGCGCTGGAAAATCACGCGTGGACCGATACACAGATTATAACGCGTTGTGTTACCATCAAAAGCGAGGTGGTTGCCGCGGATGAATTCGACAACGGGTGTCGGTTGTTACTCAATTACGGGCATACCGTCGGACACGCCATTGAACAGTGCAGTCACTTTGCCGTTTCGCACGGGAGTGCCGTAGCGGTCGGTATGTCCGTGATGGCACACGCCGAGGCGGGCGGGGAGGCTCTTGCGGAGCGTTTGGATGCCGTACTGACGGCATACGGATTGCCGACGGCATGCCCGTTTTCGGCAGACGAACTGTACTGTGCTGCGATGGCGGATAAAAAACGCCGTAAACAAACATTACATATCATCGCCGTTCCGACGCTCGGCAACGGTACGGTGGTTACCATACCGGTAGAGGAGTTCCACACCTATCTGCGAAAGGGGTTGTCCGTATGACGGTTACCGTATCAGGACGAACCTTGAACGGGTGCACGGCAATGATTGCTTCCAAATCGGTTGTTCATCGGTTGTTAATTTGTGCCGCATTGTGTGACACCAAGACGGTAATTGAAGGGGTAACCTATTCTGAGGATATCAATGCCACGATTGCTTGTTTGCGCGCGTCGCTCGCGGATGTTCTGTGTGAGGGAGACCGCGTGACGGTCATTCCCCGCGCGCATAAAACCGTTGATGCATTGCTCGATTGCGGAGAGAGCGGTTCG
Source organism: Acutalibacteraceae bacterium (assembly GCA_045595845.1). Taxonomy (GTDB): domain Bacteria; phylum Bacillota; class Clostridia; order Oscillospirales; family Acutalibacteraceae; genus RGIG3009. Next base: position 22,703 of record JAZOBF010000037.1, on the reverse strand, counting down.
ACCTTGCGTTTCTTACTGCCTATCATGGCGGCGTGCGGCGGTGCACGGTTTACCGGCAGGGGGCGCTTGTCGGAGCGGCCTCTTACCCCGATTTATCCGGTGCTGGAAGCACACGGTTGCCGCTTGTCGGCAGAGGGGGAATTCCCCCTGTCGGTTACAGGGCGGTTACAGGGCGATGTGTTTGAAATTAACGGGAGTTTGAGCTCGCAGTTTGTCAGCGGGTTGTTGATGGCGGCGCCGTTGCTTGGAACGCCCTGTCGCATCCGCGTCACAGGGGAGATGGCATCGTATCCGTATATTGCGCTGACAATCGAGGCGCTTGCCAAGTTCGGCGTAACCGTTACGGAAGAAAACGCGACCTTTACGGTTTCGGGTTCTTACACCGCTGTCGGCAAACTGTCCGCAGAGGGTGACTGGTCCAATGCGGCGTTCTGGTTGGTGGGAGCCGCCCTTTCACAAAGCAGCGGATTTGAAGTGTCGGGGTTGTCCGTTGATTCTTGCCAAGGCGATAAAGCGATTATTTCGTTGTTGGAACAGGCCGGCTTTTCCCCGGAGAACAGCCGCGACATATGGCGGGTTTTGGGCGGCAAAAACCGTCAGCCGTTGCGCGTGGATGCCGAGGCCATTCCTGATCTGGTGCCGATTGTCGCGGTGCTGGCAAGTGCGTTACCGGGACAGACGGTCATTTACAACGCCGAGAGATTGATTCACAAGGAAAGCAATCGCTTACAAAGTGTGCGGGATATGCTGAGTGCACTTGGAGGGAATGTTGTCATTACCACGGATGGTTTGCGGATACAAGGTGGCGCGCTTACAGGCGGAACCGTGCAAAGTTGTAACGATCATCGCATTGTGATGTCAGCGGCGATAGCGGCTTTGATTTGTAAAGAGCCGGTTACGATTATTGGAGCCGAAGCGGTAAACAAATCGTATCCGACATTTTTTGAAGAGATAGAAAAGAGAGGGATGAGTGTATGGCATCTGTCTGGGGACGCAATCTGACCATTACCGTGTTCGGACAATCCCACGCCGAGGCGATTGGTGTTGTGGTTGACGGATTGCCTGCGGGACTGCGCGTGGATACCGAAGAATTGCAAACATTTATGAAACGCCGTGCGGCGGGAGGTGCGTTTGCGACCGCACGAGCGGAAGCGGATGTGCCCGAATTTGTCAGTGGTCTGGTGGACGGTGTTACCTGCGGTGCTCCCGTAACGGCGCTTATTCGTAATACCAATGTGCGCTCGGGGGATTATCGTGAATTGCGTGATCATCCGCGCCCGTCACATGCTGACTATCCCGCATCAGTGCGGTATAACGGCGCGAACGATATTCGCGGTGGCGGACAATTTTCCGGACGGTTGACAGCGGCGCTTTGTGTTGCAGGCGGATTGTGCATACAATTCCTCAAAACCAAGGGAATCGAGGTCGGCGCGCATATTGCGTCGATCGGAACGATACAAGACCAAGCGTTTGACCCTGTGACGGTCACGACCGCGGATTTTATGACGGATTCCTTTCCTGTACGGGACCAACAAGCAAAAACAGCCATGCAAGAGATCGTTACCGCCGCCCGCCATGATGGCGATTCGGTGGGTGGAACGATTGAGTGTGCCGCGGTGGGGTTACCGGCGGGCATTGGAGACCCGTTGTTCGACGGGCTGGAAAACCGCATTGCGTCTATCGTGTTTGGTATTCCGGCGGTTAAGGGCATTGAGTTCGGTAACGGCTTTTCAGCCGCGGAGCTCTACGGCTCCGAGAATAACGATGCGTATTATTACGACGGGGACACGGTAAAAACGCGGACCAACCGCCACGGCGGGATCCTTGGTGGGATATCCACCGGTATGCCGCTTATTTTCAAAGTGGCAATCAAGCCGACACCGTCCATCGCCAAAGAACAACAGACGGTGGAACTGAGCAGTAAAACGGACTATACGCTTGCGATCAAGGGGCGGCACGATCCGTGCATCGTCCCGCGTGCCGTGCCGTGTGTGGAAGCGGCACTCGCGATCGCGCTGGCAGATTATCTGGCATAAGGAGTCATCATGATGGATATCGAAGAATTGCGCAAGGAAATAGACGGAATTGACAAGGAGCTCGTTTCCCTGTTTGTCAAACGAATGGGCGTTGCCGCACGGGTTGCCGCCCATAAAAGAGAAACGGGGAAGCCGGTATTGGATCCCGAGCGTGAACGAAAACTTCTTCAAAAGGTATCGGATCTCGCGGGCGAGGATATGGAATCACAGACGCGTATTTTGTATCACTTGATTTTAAGCTTGAGCCGCTCACATCAGAGTCATTTGCTGGGATTGGACAGCACGCTGACCGACAAGATTACCGAGGCGATTTCCTCTACCGAAAAGGTGTTCCCTGAACGAGCCGTTGTAGCGTGTCAAGGTGTGGAGGGCGCGTATTCGCAACTTGCTTGTGAAAAACTGTTCGGCGCACCGAGTATTATGTATATGAACACCTTTGAAGGGGTGTTCCAGGCGGTGGATAAAGGGCTGTGCCGTTATGGCATCTTGCCTCTTGAAAACAGTACCGCCGGCTCGGTCAACCAAATTTATGACTTGATGTTGCGATATAACTTTCATATTGTGCGCAGTACGCGTGTGCATATCCCGCATGTGTTACTCACAAAAAAAGGCGTAAAATTAGAGGAGGTTCGTGAGATTTATTCTCATGAGCAAGCGATCCAGCAGTGCAGTGCCTTTTTGCAAAAGCTCAAAAATGTGAAGGTGCATGTGTGCGAAAACACCGCCATGGCGGCAAAAGCGGTAGCGGAAAGTGACCGTGCAGATATTGCGGCGATTTCTTCAAGTTCGTGCGCCTCGTTGTACGGCTTGGAAGTGATTGAAACCGCTGTGTCGAATATGGATAATAACTATACGCGGTTTATCTGCATTTCAAAAAATTTAGAGGTGTATCCCGGTGCACACCGCACCAGCTTGATGTTGACACTGCCGCACAAGCCGGGTTCTTTGTATGCGGTGATTGCCAAGTTCTATTCGCTGGGCGTTAACCTTATCAAGTTGGAAAGCCGTCCCATCCCCGGTAAAGATTTTGAGTTTATGTTCTATTTTGATATTGATGTGTCGGTGTATGCCAAGGCGTTTACCGATCTGTTAGCCCAGTTGCAGGCGGAAACGGAAACGTTCCGCTACCTCGGCAGTTATACCGAAATCGTATGAGTAAGCAATACGGATTGTTAGGAAAAACCTTGTCGCACAGCCTGTCACCGCAGATTCATGCGTTTTTCGGGGAGTATGCGTATGATCTGATTGAAAAATCGGGGGACGAGATAGAAGCGTTTTTTGCCGACCCGCCGGTGGCGGCAATGAATGTTACTATTCCGTACAAAAAAACGGTGATTCCGTTTTGCACCGAGTTGGACGAGGTAGCAAAGCGCATCGGCAGTGTTAATACGATTTGCTTTGACGGGAATGCGGTGCGCGGATACAATACCGATTATTACGGCTTTGCATATTTGCTTTCGCGGGCGGATATTGCGGTCGCGGGCAAAAAGGTATTGGTACTCGGCAGCGGCGGTGCTTCGGCAACGGTATGTTGTGTGCTGAAAGACCGACAAGCCAAAAGTGTGACGGTAATTTCCCGCAGCGGGGAACACAATTACTCAAACTTGGAACGGCATCGCGATGCGCAGATACTTATCAACACCACGCCGGTCGGTATGTATCCCGAAACGGCGACGGCTCCCGTGTCACTCGCGCAGTTTCCCGCGTGCGAAGCGGTGGTGGATGTGATTTATAATCCGTTGCGCACCCGACTGCTCTTGGATGCTGAGCGGCGGGGGATAAAAACTGCCAACGGACTTCCTATGCTGGTTGCACAGGCTCACCGCGCGGCAGAACTCTTTTTGGATAAACCGCTGGATAAGGGGCTTATTGAAGATGGTTTGCGTGTGCTGGAACGGCAATTTCGCAACATTGTACTGATCGGTATGCCGGGGTGCGGCAAAAGCACGCAGGCGCGTCTGCTTGCCAAAGCGCTCGGCAAACAAGCTGCGGATACCGATGCGGCGGTGGAACAGATGGCGGGCAAGACCATTCCCGCGATTTTCGCAGACGAGGGCGAAGCCGCCTTTCGCCGTTTGGAGGCACAAGCGGTGCAAGCGCTTGGCAAATCTGCCGACAAGGTGATTGCGACCGGCGGCGGGGCGATTCTGACGGCGGAAAACCGCGATGCGTTGCGGCAAAATGCGGTGGTGGTGTTCCTTGAACGGGAACTTGACGCGCTGGCAACAGACGGCAGACCGTTATCCCGCAACCGCGAAGCGATTGAAACTTTATACAAACAACGGATGCCGCTGTACCGTGAAGCAGCGGATATTACGGTGGCTGTTGACGGCACGCCGGAAGAAACCTGTCGGCGCATACGGGAGGCGATTGAATGAAAAAAATCTATATTGTAAACGGACCGAATTTAAATATGCTCGGCATTCGCGAGCCGGACATTTACGGCAGACAAACCTATGAAGATCTCGTGAATGTGGTAACGGCATACTGTACTGAGAAAGATGTCGAACCGATTTTTGTGCAATCCAACCACGAAGGCGAACTGGTCACCGCCATTCAAAATGCGTATTTTGAAGAAGCAGACGGCATCGTTATTAATCCTGCGGCGTATACGCACACCAGCGTTGCGCTGCTTGATGCGCTCAAGGCGATTGCTCTGCCGGCGGTGGAGGTTCATTTGTCGGATGTCAGCGCCCGCGAGGCGTTCCGTCAAGTTTCGTATATTCGCGAGGCGTGTATCGCCACCATCAGCGGCAAGGGCGTTGACGGATATAAAGAAGCCATCGACCTGTTATTACAACAATAAGCAAAATTTGCATGACCGGAAGGGAAACTCCTTTCGGTCATTTTTATGTCCCTATATATACCTATTATAATATATAAGGGAAATCGCACATATGGGGGTGGGAGAAGTAGAAATAACCACATCTTGTGGCTTTGTCAAAAACACTAAAAAGGCCCCGTTTAAAGCCGTTTTTTCTTGCAAAATTTTTTAAATTTTTTTAAAAAAATGCTTGCTTTTTTGAAATTGTTGAGGTAAAATGTTTAGGCATGACTATGGGAAGTAGGCGAATTGCGCCCTTTTTCAAGAGTTATGCGGACTGCACGATATGCGATGATGCGGGAGGTTGCGGCTGGCAACAGTCGGTTTTTCCGCGGAGTATGTCCGATTTTAAACCGGGCGACAAGGAATAGCTGTAAGGGGCAAAGCCAAACGGACAGAGAGTTGCACTCTGCTTCGGCGTGCTTGCGGCGCTTAAACTTTGCCACAGTCTTTTCAAGACGCTTACACTGCACCCGGACGCTTGAAACCCAGCAGGCATCCGGTTTTAAAATGCCGGTGCAGAAACACCCGGCAGGGTGTGCAGTTTTGGCGTCGCCCGCCAACTAAATTTTAAGGAGGCGTTTTCAGTGGCAGTCAAAGAGAAAATTCGTATTCGTATCAAGGGGTATGATCATCAGTTGGTGGATCAGTCCGCCGAGAAGATCGTAGAGACCGCTCGCCGTACCGGCGCTCGTGTTTCCGGTCCTGTGCCGCTCCCGACCGAGAAGGAAGTCGTGACCATTCTGCGTGCTGTGCATAAGTACAAGGATTCCCGCGAACAGTTCGAGTCCCGTACCCACAAGCGCTTGATCGACATTCTTCGTCCGTCAAACAAGACAGTTGAAGCTCTGATGGGGCTTGAACTCCCCGCCGGTGTGGAAATCGAAATCAAACTGTGATGCTCCGGTTTGAAGAAGCGTATCGCTTCTGTTCCACCACACGCGAGGTCATGTTCCCGCTCACGGTATAACCGGTGAGGGGAACCAATAACCAAGAAGGTATAAGACATGCAAAAAGGCATCATCGGTAAGAAGGTCGGCATGACGCAGATCTTCGACGAAAAGGGCAACGCCGTTGCGGTCACGGTCATTGAGGCCGGTCCCTGTGTTGTTGTTCAAAAGAAGACCGAAGAGAATGACGGCTACGCGGCTGTTCAGCTCGGCTTCGGCGAAGTTTCCGCCAACAAAGTTAACAAGCCCATGAAGGGTCACTTTGATAAGGCGGATGTGGCGCCCAAAAAAGCGCTGCGCGAGTTCCGTTTTGAGAACTGCGACACCTACAATGTGGGTGACATCATTAAAGCTGATGTGTTCGGCGCCGGCGATCAAGTCGACGTTGTGGGCGTCAGCAAAGGTAAAGGCTATGCCGGCGTTATCAAACGTTGGAATCACGGCCGCTTGAAGGAAACTCACGGTACGGGTCCTGTTGCCCGTCACGCCGGTTCCCTTGGTGCTTGCTCCTCTCCGTCCCGCGTTTTCAAGGGTATGAAAGGTGCCGGTCATCTGGGTGCTGAGCGCGTAACCGTTCAGAACCTCAAAGTCGTGAAAGTCGATGTAGAGAACAATCTGATCGCGATTTGCGGTGCCGTTCCCGGCCCCCGCGGCGGTCTGATCCTGATCTCGGATTCCGTTAAGGCGTAAGGGAAGGAGGAAATAGACAATGGCTACAGTATCTACTTTTGATATGACCGGTAAGCAGACCGGTACCATGGATTTGGCCGATGCCGTTTTTGGCATCACTCCCAATGCGACCGTCCTGCACAGCGCCGTAGTCAACTACCTGGCCAATCAGCGTCAGGGCACTCAGTCCACCCTCACCCGTGCGGAAGTTCGCGGCGGCGGTAAGAAGCCGTGGAGACAGAAGGGTACCGGACACGCTCGTCAAGGTTCCATCCGCGCTCCCCAGTGGACGCATGGTGGTATCGCGCTCGGCCCGAAACCCCGCAGCTACAACTATGTACTGCCCAAGAAGGTTCGCCGTCTGGCTCTCAAGTCTGCGTTCTCCTCTAAGGTGCTCGCCGGCGAGATGCTGGTTCTCGACAGCCTGTCGATGGACGAGATCAAAACCAAGACAGTTGTTACTATGCTGGGCGCTTTGAATGCCGGCAAGAAGGTTCTCATCGTTCTTCCCGAGAAGAACAACAATGTGGTTCTTTCTGCTCGCAACATCCCCGGTGTGAAGACTGCTCAGGTCAACACTTTGAATGTGTACGATGTCCTCAACTGCGATACCTTTATCGTGGTGAAAGATGCCGTCGCTCAGATCGAGGAGGTATACGCATAATGAACGCTCGTGATATCATTCTCGCGCCGGTCATCACCGAAAAAGCAGTGTCGTTACTTCCCGAAAAGAAGTACACATTCCGCGTTGCTGACAGCGCGAATAAAATCGAGATTGCCAAAGCGGTGGAAGAGATTTTTGGCGTGAAAGTTGCCAAGGTCAATACCATCAGCATGAAAGGTCATCTGCGCCGCATGGGCCGTAATCAAGGCTACACTTCCGATTGGAAGAAAGCCGTTGTTACCTTGAAGCCCGACTCCAAGACCATCGAGTTCTTCGACGGTATGTTCTAAGGAGCGCCGCCGAATACACAAAGGTCGCGGCAACGTATGGGGCACCCTCTGTGATAACAGAGACGCGGCTGTGTCCCGCAAAGCCAAGAAAAAGGAGAGAGAATCGGAATGCCTACAAAGTTTTATAAACCGACGACTCCCGGACGGCGCGGAATGTCCGTTTTGGATTACAGCGCACTGTCTAAGGTAGCGCCGGAAAAGAGCCTGTTGGCTCCTCTGGAAAAGAAAGCCGGTCGTAACAGTTACGGCCGCATCACCGTCCGTCATCGCGGCGGCGGAAACCGCCGTAAGTACCGTATCATCGATTTCAAGCGCAACAAGTTGGATATGAACGCCACCGTGTTGACACTGGAATACGATCCGAACCGCAGTGCGAACATCGCGCTCGTTCAGTACGAAGACGGCGAGAAACGTTACATTGTTGCTCCGCAAGGCCTGTCGGTTGGCGATGTCATTTCGGCCGGTACGGAAGCGGATATTAAACCCGGTAACGCACTGCCGATGGCAAACATCCCCACCGGTACCTTTATCCACAACGTCGAGTTGTATCCCGGCAAGGGCGCTCAGCTCGCTCGCGCTGCCGGTGTGATGGCTCAGTTGGTTGGTAAAGAAAACAACATGGCGATGGTTCGCCTGCCTTCCGGTGAGATGCGCAACATCCCGCTGAACTGCATGGCTACCGTCGGTCAGGTGGGTAACATTGAGCACGAGAACGTCAAGATCGGTAAAGCCGGTCGTAAGCGTCACATGGGTTGGCGCCCGACTGTTCGCGGTTCGGTCATGAACCCCTGCGATCACCCCCACGGTGGTGGTGAAGGTAAGTCGCCCATCGGTCGTCCCGGCCCGGTCACTCCTTGGGGTAAACCGGCTCTGGGTTACAAGACTCGTAAGCATCACAAGGCCTCCGATAAGTTTATCGTGAAGCGCCGCAACGGCAAGTAAGCGAAAGGAGATTCATCATTTATGGGTAGAAGCGTAAAGAAGGGTCCTTTCGTACAGCCTGTTCTGTTGAAAAGGATTCAAGAAATGAATGCCGCCGGTGAAAAGCGCATTTTAAAAACCTGGAGCCGTTCCTCCACGATTTTCCCGGATTTCGTCGGTCACACCATCGCGGTGCATGACGGTCGGAAACATGTTCCGGTGTATGTCACCGAGGATATGGTCGGTCACAAACTGGGCGAGTTTGCCCCCACTCGTACGTTCCGCGGTCACGTCGGATCGAAAACAACGAAGTAAGCGGTTGAAAGGAGAGAAACGCTATGGAAGCAAGGGCACAAGTTACCTATGTCCGTATGTCCCCTCGCAAAGTGAAAATCGTTCTCGACCTCATCCGCAATAAACCGGTTGATGTCGCACTTGCGATTACCAAAAACATTTCCAAGGCCGCCGGTGAGCCTGTTTATAAGGTTCTCAAATCCGCGCTGGCCAACGCCGAAAACAACTACAACATGGACCGCCAGAATTTGGTTGTATCTGAATGCTTTGTATGCCCCGGCCCCATTCTTAAGCGCGTCCGTCCGAGAGCACAGGGTCGTGCGTTCCGCATCGAGAAGCGGACTTCGCACATCACCGTTGTGCTTGCGGAAAAGGAATAAGCGAGGAGGAGGACGATTATGGGACAGAAAGTTAATCCCCACGGCCTGCGCGTCGGTGTCATCAAAGATTGGGATTCCCGTTGGTTTGTTAAAAAGAATCTGATCGGTGATACGATCGTTTCCGATTACAAACTGCGCGAGTATCTGAAGAAGACGCTGTATGCTGCCGGTATCTCGAAAGTCGAGATCGAGCGCGATGCAACTCGCGTGCGCGTGAACATTCATTGTGCAAAACCCGGTCTGGTGATCGGTAAGGGTGGCGCTGAAATTGAGAAGCTCCGCCTGTCCTGTGAGAAGATGCTCGGCAAAACCACCCTGCTCAACATTGTAGAGATCAAAAATCCCGATACCAATGCGCAGCTGGTTGCCGAAAACATTGCTCAGCAGTTAGAGAAGCGCATTGCTTTCCGCCGTGCGATGAAGCAGTGCATCGGTCGTGCCATGAAGGCCGGCGCAAGAGGTATTAAAACGCAGGTTTCCGGTCGTTTGAACGGTGCGGAAATTGCGCGTACCGAACAGTACCATGAGGGTACCATTCCGCTGCAGACGCTGCGTGCGGATATCGACTATGGTTTCGCAGAGGCGAGCACCACCTACGGCCGTATCGGCGTTAAGGTGTGGCTGTATCGCGGTGAGGTTCTTGCCGGTGCTGCGAAGCCCCGTCGGGAAGGAGGCCGCAAGTAATGCTGTTACCAAAAAGAGTAAAATTCCGTCGCGTTCAAAGAGGCCGCCTTACCGGTAAGGCCCTTCGCGGCAACAAAGTCACCTACGGTGATTTCGGTCTGGTGGCGTTAGAGCCTGCTTGGATCAAATCCAATCAGATTGAGGCCGCCCGTATCGCTATGACCCGTTACATCAAGCGTGGCGGTCAGGTGTGGATCAAAATCTTCCCTGACAAGCCGGTAACCGAGAAACCTGCTGAAACTCGAATGGGTTCCGGTAAAGGTTCTCCCGAATACTGGGTAGCCGTGGTGAAACCCGGCCGCGTGATGTTCGAGATCGCCGGCGTTCCGGAAGAGACCGCCAGAGAAGCTATGAGACTCGCAGCCAACAAGCTGCCCATCAAATGCAAATTCGTTTGCAAGGAAGAAACGGATGGTGAGCAGGAATGAAGTCCACTGAGATCCAGAAAATCAGAGAACTGAATGAAACCGAGTTGGAAAAGAAGCTTGCGGACCTCAAAGAGGAACTGTTCAACCTGAGATTCCAACATGCTATCAACCAGTTGGAGAATCCGATGCGTCTGAAAGCCGTTAAGAAAGAGATCGCGGTCGTCAAAACGATCATCCGCGAGAACGAACTTAAGAACGGCGCAGAAGCGTAACGGAAGGAGGAAACATTGTGAGCGAACGGAATCTTAGAAAAACTCGGACCGGACTCGTCGTCAGCGACAAAATGGATAAGACCATCGTGGTCGCCGTCGAGGACAACGTCCGTCATCCGCTTTACAAGAAAATCGTGAAACATACCGTGAAGCTGAAAGCCCACGATGAGAACAACGAGTGCCGCGTAGGCGACCGCGTTATGGTCATGGAGACTCGCCCGCTGTCCAAGGATAAGCATTGGCGCCTCGACCATATCATCGAAAAGGCGAAATAAGTCGGTCAATCTGAAAGGAGGAACACACTGTGGTACAACAGCAGACCTACCTCAAAGTTGCCGACAACACCGGTGCGAAGGAGCTTATGTGCATTCGCGTTCTCGGTGGTTCCGGCCGGAGGTATGCAAATATCGGCGACGTTGTGGTTGCTTCTGTTAAGAAAGCGACACCCGGCGGCGTTGTGAAAAAGGGCGATGTGGTCAAGGCCGTCATCGTTCGTACAGTGAAAGGCGTTCGTCGTGAGGATGGCACATACATCCGTTTCGACGAGAACGCAGCCGTCATCATTCGTGATGACAAAAACCCCAGAGGTACCCGTATCTTTGGGCCGGTAGCGAGAGAGTTGAGAGAAAAAGAGTATCTCAAGATCTTAAGTCTCGCTCCCGAAGTGCTGTAAGAGGAGGTGCCGAAATTGAGTAACAAACTTCATGTGAAAAAGGACGATACCGTCCTCGTTATCAGCGGCGATGACAAGGGCAAAAAGGGCAAGGTCTTAGAGGTCAGCCCGAAAGAAGGCAAGGTCATCGTGGAAGGCCTGAACATGGTCAAAAAGCATGTTAAGCCTCGCAAAATGGGCGATGCCGGCGGCATCGTTGAGGCTGAAGGTGCGTTGTACGCCAGCAAGGTGCAGGTTGTCTGCCCCGCTTGCAAAAAGGCAGTGCGCGTAGCTTATAAAAAGTTTGCCGATGATAACGGCAAGAATCGCTCGGTCCGCGTTTGCAGCAAATGCGGCGAGACATTGTAAGAGGAGGGACATACGTAATGGCTAGATTAAAAGAGTATTACAAAAAAGATGTCGCTCCCGCGCTGATGAAGAAATTCGGCTACAAGAGTGTCATGCAGATCCCGAAGCTGGACAAGATCGTTATCAATGTTGGTTGCGGTGAAGCTCGCGATAATGCGAAAGTCATCGATGCCATCAACATCGATCTGGCAGCTATCACCGGTCAAAAACCGATTGTCTGCAAGGCGAAAAAGTCGGTCGCTAACTTCAAACTGCGTGAAGGCATGAACATTGGCGTAAAGGTAACGCTGCGCGGTGAGCGTATGTATGAGTTCCTGGATCGTCTGTTTAATGTGGCTCTGCCCCGTGTTCGTGACTTCCGCGGCATCAATGCCAACTCCTTTGACGGACGCGGCAACTACAGCATGGGTATCAAAGAACAGCTTATCTTCCCCGAGATCCAGTACGACAAGATCGACAAGGTCCGCGGTATGGATGTCTGTTTTGTTACCACCGCAAAAACCGATGAAGAAGCGCGTGAGCTGCTCACACTGATGGGCGCTCCGTTCGCGAAGTAAGGAGGGAAAACGAATGGCAAAGACTTCTATGAAAATTAAGCAGCAGAAAGCGCCTAAGTTTTCCACTCAGGCGTACAATCGCTGCAAAATCTGCGGTCGTCCCCACGCTTATCTGCGCAAGTACGGCGTTTGCCGTATCTGCTTCAGAGAACTGGCTTACAAGGGCCAGATTCCGGGCGTGAAGAAGGCCAGTTGGTAAGCAATAGCTAAAAAGGAGGTTGACGGTATATGCAAATCACCGATACAATTGCCGATATGCTGACCAGAATTCGCAACGCGAGTTCCGCAAAGCATGACACGGTGGATATTCCCGCTTCCAACATGAAGAAGGCTATTGCCCAGATTCTTGTTGACGAGGGATATGTCAAAAACTATCAAGTCATTGAAGATGGCAAGCAGGGCGTTATCCGTGTGACGCTGAAATATCAGGGCCCTTCCAAGAAGCCGGTTCTGATGGGTCTGCGCCGCGTATCCAAGCCCGGTTTGCGCATCTATTCCAGCAGTGAGGATATGCCGAAGGTTATGAAAGGCATCGGCACCGCCATCGTGTCTACATCTAAGGGTGTTATGACCGATAAGAAAGCACGCAAAGAAAATGTCGGCGGCGAAGTCCTCGCCTTTGTGTGGTAAGGGGGAGAAGAACATGTCGAGAATTGGACGCAAACCCATTACCATTCCCGCTGATGTGCAAGTCACTTTTGCGGACGGCGTGGTAACGGCAAAGGGCCCGAAAGGCACCCTGACCCAGAAGATCCACCCGAATATGACGGTCGCGATCGAAGGCACGGAGATCACGGTTACTCGTCCCAACGACGAGAAAGAAAACCGTTCTTTGCACGGTCTGACCCGCACGCTCATCAACAACATGGTCGAAGGCGTTGCCAAGGGCTTTTCCAAGGAGCTTGAGGTTAACGGCGTCGGCTACCGTGTTGCGAAGCAAGGCAAAGATCTGGTCATGAACCTTGGCTACAGCCATCAGGTTATTATGAGCGAAATCGAGGGCATCACCATTGATGTTCCCGGCCCGAATAAAATCATCATCAGCGGTCCCGACAAGCAACTGGTTGGTCAGTTCGCTGCCGAAGTCCGCGAGAAGCGCCCGCCGGAGCCGTATAAAGGCAAAGGCATCAAATACGCCACCGAGTATATCCGCCGCAAGGAAGGTAAGACCGGTGCCAAGGGCAAGAAGTAAGAGAAGGAGTGAAATCGCATGGTCAGCAAAAAAGATAGCAACCAAGCGCGGTTGCACCGTCACGCTCGCGTGCGCGGTAAGATTTCGGGCACCGCTGCGTGTCCCCGCTTGAACGTGTTCCGCTCTCTGAATCACATCTATGCCCAGATCATTGATGATGTTAAGGGAGTCACGCTCGTCGCCGCTGCCAGCAACGAAAAAGATTTCGGTATGGCCGGCGGTAACAAGGAAGCTGCCCGCAAGGTCGGCGAATTGATCGCAAAGCGCGCTCTGGAAAAAGGCATCGAGAATGTCGTTTTCGACAGAGGCGGTTACATCTATCACGGCCGTGTCGCGCAACTGGCCGAAGGCGCCCGCGAGGGCGGCCTCAAATTCTAAGGAAAGGAGAGGAAGTACTTTGGCCAGAAGAGAAGAAATGCACGACGAGTACAAAGAAACCGTAGTTGCCATCAACCGCGTAAGCAAGACCGTTAAAGGTGGCCGCGTTATGAAATTTGCGGCGTTGGTTGTTGTGGGCGATGGCAATGGCACCGTGGGCTTCGGTACCGGTAAAGCCGGTGAAGTTCCGGATGCAATCCGCAAAGGTATCGAGGATGCGAAGAAGAACCTTATTAAGGTTTCGCTGAAGGGCACCACCATCCCGCACGAGGTTATCGGTGAATTCGGCGCCGGTCGCGTGCTGATGAAACCCGCCGCTCCCGGTACCGGTGTTATCGCCGGCGGCGCAGTACGTGCCGTGGTGGAGGCTGCCGGTATCAAGGATATCCGCACCAAGGCTCTCCGCTCCAACAACCCTTGCAATGTTGTCAGCGCCGCCATAAACGGCTTGGCACAGTTGCGTACCGCTGAAGAAGCGGGTGCTATCCGCGGCAAGACTGCCAAGGAAATTTTAGGATAACAGGAGGGCGTACGAAATGGCTAAAAAGGCAAACGATTGCTTGACCATCAAGCTCACTCGCAGCTTGATCGGTGCAAAGAAAGATCAGATCGCCACTGCCAATTCCCTGGGTCTGCGTAAGATCGGCGACACCGTGTGCCAACCTGTCAACGCAGCTACTCAAGGTAAGGTGGCGAAAATCATCCACCTCATCGAGGTAACGGAAGCTTAACCTATACGATCAAGGAGGTGCGAATATCATGAAGCTACAAGAGCTTTCTCCGGCACCCGGCTCCGTTCGGGATGTCAAGAGAATCGGCAGAGGTCACGGTTCCGGCCAGGGTAAAACTGCCGGTAAGGGCCACAAAGGTCAGAAGGCTCGTGCCGGTCGCGGCATGCAGCTGGGCTTTGAAGGCGGCCAGATGCCTCTGCAAAGACGAGTACCGAAAAGAGGTTTCGTCAACATTTTTGCAACCACTTATGCTACTATCAATGTCGGTTCCCTCAATGTGTTTGAGGACGGTGCTGTTGTCGATGCGGCAGCACTTAAAGAAGCCGGTTTGGTGAAAAAGACCTATGACGGTGTGAAGGTGCTTGCCAACGGCAATTTAACCAAAAAACTCACGGTCAAGGCAACGGCCTATTCTGAAGCAGCAAAGGCGAAAATCGAAGCTGCTGGTGGAAAGGCTGAGGTGATCTGACGTGTTTCAAACCTTACGGAATGCATGGAAGATCCAAGACCTGCGCAAAAAATTTCTGTTCACGCTGTTTATTGTTTTGATTTTTCGCATCGGTTCGGTCATTACCGTTCCGTTTGTGGATGTTGAAGCACTGAAAGCAGCCGTTAGCAGCACCGAGAATGTGTTCGGATATCTGACCATGATTTCGGGCGGTGGCTTCTCAAATGCCAGTATTTTTGCGCTGTCCATCACGCCGTATATCAACGCCAGCATCATTATTCAGCTGTTGACGGTCGCCATCCCCGCGCTGGAGCGCTTGGCGAAAGAGGGGGAGGCGGGTCGCAAGGTGATCGGTAAGATCACGCGGTTCGTCACGGTCGGTCTCGGCTTAATGCTCGGCACAGCGTACTATTTCATGGTACGCAACAACTACGGCACCAATGTCCTGGTTGCCGAAGCTCGCAAAGGTTTCGGTCAATGGTTTGCGGCTGTGGTTATTATTCTTTGCTTTGCTGCGGGATCCGCTCTCATTATGTGGTTAGGTGAGCAGATTAACGAAAAAGGCATCGGTAACGGTATTTCGATTTTGCTGTTTGCCGGTATTTTGTCGGGAATCCCGTCCGCCGCTCGCACGCTGTGGGCGTGGTTCTACGAAGCGGGTATCGCACAGTTGGGCACCTATTCCGGTGCGATTTGGAATATCATTTTGGTTCCCGTTGTGTTGCTCATCTTCCTTGCGATGATTGGTTTCATCGTGTTTATGGGAGATGCCGAACGCCGCATCCCCGTGCAGTATGCAAAGCGTGTGGTTGGTCGTAAGATGTATGGCGGCCAGAGCACTTACATCCCGATCAAAGTCAACATGTCCGGTGTTATGCCGATCATTTTGGCGGTTTCGATCGTATCGTTGCCCTCCATTCTGCAACAGTTCTTCAGTTGGAAAGACAACTGGTTCTTAAGTGCGTTTAAGCAGGACAGCTGGGTGTATATACTCCTTTATTTTGTTATGATCATAGCGTTTGCTTTCTTCTATGTCACGATCCAGTATAATCCGCTGGAGATGGCGAATAACCTTCGCAAAAACTCCGGTGCGATTCCCGGTTATCGTCCGGGTAAGCCTACTTCGGATTATATCAAGCGTGTGTTGAACAGAGTAACCTTGATCGGCGCGTTGTTCTTAGGCTTTATCGCCCTGTTCCCGAGTGTTTTCGGCAAACTCAGCGGATTCTACGGATTGACGCTGGGCGGCACTTCCCTCATGATCGTGGTGAGTGTTGCATTGGAAACCACGCAACAGATCGAAAGTCAGATGATGATGCGTCATTACAAAGGCTTCCTCGAGTAACAGCTATCTATCCGATCCGTCCGGCGGATCGTCCGCCGGACGAATCGGTAAAGTTTGAAAAGAGAGGTTGTATTCTATGAAGCTGATTTTATTGGGTGCTCCGGGTGCCGGCAAAGGCACACAGGCTGAGATTATCAGCGAGCATCTGAACATTCCCACAATTTCCACGGGTAACATTATCCGTGAAGCGCTGAAAAGCGGCACGGAGATGGGGCTGAAAGCTAAAGCGTTTATTGAGTCCGGTAAGCTTGTTCCCGATGAAGTGGTCATTGGAATTATCCAAGACCGCCTCAAAGAAAACGATTGCCAAAACGGATTCATTCTCGACGGTTTTCCGCGAACCATTCCCCAGGCCGAGGCGCTTGACCGCATGGGTATCGTGATTGACCGCGTCATCAGTTTAGAAGTCGCGGATGAAACGATTGCCCGGCGTGTATCGGGCCGCCGTGTTTGCTTAGCTTGCGGCGCAACCTACCATGTCGACTATAAACAGCCGGCGGTGGAAGGTGTGTGCGACAAGTGCGGTGACACCCTTGTTCAGCGCAAGGATGACCATCCCGACACAGTAAAAGAACGCTTGGAAGTGTATCATGAACAGACTGAACCGCTCAAAGATTACTACGCGAAAGCGGGTAAGCTTGTGACGGTGGAGGGTCAAGAAGCGGTGGAGGATACCACACGGCTGACTCTCGCGGCTGTTGAGGCCTGATGTATGATTTCCATTAAGAACAGCCGAGAGCTTTCGCTGATGCGCGAAGCCTGTATCATCTCGGCGCGAGCGTTGAAACTGGCCGGCGAAGCGGTTGAACCCGGTGTCACCACCGGGGAAATTGACCGGTTGATCCGCAACTATATCGAGAGTCAGGGTGCCAAGCCCTCTTTTCTCGGATATGCGGATTATCCCGCCAGTGCTTGTATTTCTGTGAACGAAACGGTTATCCACGGCATACCGGATAAACGCGTAATCAAAGCGGGCGATATTGTCAGCATTGATGTGGGCGCGTATTTGAACGGTTATCACGGCGATAACGCCGCCACCTTCGGTGCGGGGGATATCTCCGCCGAAGCACAAGGCCTGTTGGACACCACACGCGAAAGCCTGTATGAGGGTATCGCGGCGGCAACGGCGGGCAACCGTATAGGCGATATCGGCGCGGCGGTTCAGCGGTATGTCGAGATGCGTGGTTACTCGGTCGTACGACAATTTGTCGGCCACGGAGTAGGCACGAATCTGCACGAAGACCCCAGCGTTCCGAATTTTGGGACTCCCGGTCGCGGCCCGCGTCTGCTACCGGGAATGACCTTAGCCATTGAACCTATGATCAATAAGGGCGGCCCCGATGTCGAGATTTTATCCGACGGATGGACAACTGTTACAAAAGATCGCCAATTATCCGCTCATTTTGAGCATACCATTGCGATCACAAAAGATGGGCCGGTTATATTGACCATGCCGTAACGAAAGGGAGGAACCAGCATGTCCAAAGCGGACGTTATTGAACTGGAGGGTGTCGTGGTCGAGGCGTTGCCGAATGCAACATTTCAAGTGGAGCTTCCCAACGGCCACCGGATACTCGCACATATTTCTGGAAAGCTGCGCATGAATTTCATCCGCATTCTGCCCGGCGACAAGGTCACGGTGGAAATGTCACCGTACGATTTGACCAAAGGGCGTATTACCTGGAGAACCAAATAAAAAAGAGGGACGCAGGTCTATGACCTGACCGACTATCAAAGGAGGCATTTTTATGAAAGTCAGACCTTCTGTAAAGAAAATCTGCGAAAAGTGCAAAATCATCAAACGCAAGGGGCGCATCATGGTTATTTGCGAAAACCCCAGGCATAAGCAGCGTCAGGGCTGATCCCGACGACTGAAAGCCGTCGTGGGACGGCAAAACTGAAAGGAAGGATACTATTATGGCTCGTATAGCTGGTGTTGACCTGCCCAGAGACAAGCGCGTTGAGATCGGTCTTACCTATATCTACGGTATCGGCCGCAAAACCTCCAACGACATTCTGGCTGCATCCGGCGTGAATCCGGATACTCGTGTTCGCGATTTGACCGAGGATGAAATTTCCAAACTCCGTGAGTATATTGACAAAAATTGTGTCGTGGAAGGCGATCTGCGCCGCGATATCGCGTTTGACATCAAACGTTTAATCGAAATTGGCAGTTATCGCGGTCTGCGTCACCGCAAAGGTTTGCCGGTGCGCGGACAGCGCTCCAAGACCAATGCGCGTACCCGCAAAGGTCCGAAGAAGACCATTGCCAACAAGAAGAAGTAAGTAGGAGGGACAGAGAATGGCTGCTGCAAAAACAACTGCGAAGAAGGGCACTGTCCGTCGCAAAGAGCGTAAAAACATTGAACGGGGCGCGGCTCATATCCAGGCCACCTTCAATAACACCATCGTTACCATCGCCGACGCGCAGGGTAATACGTTGTCCTGGGCGAGCGCCGGTGAACTCGGTTTCCGCGGTTCGCGGAAATCCACCCCCTTTGCTGCTCAGACAGCTGCGGAAACCGCTGCCAAAGCCGCAATGGAGCACGGTCTGAAGACCGTTGAAGTGTATGTCAAAGGCCCGGGTGCCGGCCGCGAAGCCGCGATCCGCGCTTTACAGACCGCAGGACTCGACGTTACCATGATTAAAGATGTAACGCCGATTCCCCACAACGGATGCCGTCCTCCCAAGAGAAGACGCGTATAACACCAGAATTTAGGAGGTGCAACCAAAATGGCAAGATATACCGGTGCGGTGTGCAGACTCTGCCGCCGTGAAGGACAAAAACTGTTTTTAAAGGGCGAGCGTTGCTATACCGGCAAATGTGCCGTTTCCCGCCGCGCGTACGCACCCGGCCAGCACGGTCAGGCTCGTAACCGCAAAGCTTCGGAATATGGCAAACAGCTTCGTACCAAGCAGTACGCAAGACGCTACTACGGCGTTCTCGAAGGTCAGTTCCGTCACTATTTTGAGATGGCGACCAAAATGACAGGCGTGACGGGCGAAAATCTGCTCCGTTTGCTCGAGTCCCGTTTGGATAATGTTGTGTACCGTTTGGGGTATGCCAGCTCCCGTGCGGAAGCTCGTCAGCTGGTAACACAAGGACACTTTACGGTCAACGGCCGTAAGGTCAACATTCCCTCTTACCTGACCAAGGTCGGTGAGGCGATTGCGGTGAAAGAAAACAGCCGCACGCTCGATAAGATCAAGGCTATCGCAGAGGCAAACGGTTCTCGTCCCGTTCCGAAGTGGCTCGAAAAGACCGCTGAATGGGAGGCCAAAATTGCCGCGGTACCTGCTCGTGAAGACATTGATCTTCCGATCGAGGAAACCCTTATCGTCGAGTTGTACTCGAAATAATCTGAGGTTTGCATAGTATTGCAAATTCGCACGAAACATTACGAAACACACGCGCACGCTTTGTGCGCGCGGCAGATTCGTTCATTAAAAGGAGGGTTTTTGAATGATAGAGATTGAGAAGCCCAGAATTGAAGCGTTGGACCTCGCTCCCGACGGAACCTACGGTCGCTTTGTTGTGGAACCGTTGGAAAGAGGGTACGGCACGACTCTCGGTAACAGCCTGCGTCGTGTACTGCTCTCGTCTTTGCCGGGCGTGGCGGTTACTTCCGTAAAAATCGAAGGCGTTCTTCATGAGTTTTCCACCATCGAAGGTGTGAAAGAAGATGTGACGGAGATTATCCTGAACGTCAAGGATTTGGTTCTGAACTTGAACGGCGACGGACCGAAAACGGTGTACATTGAGGCACAGGGCCCCTGTGAGGTTACAGCGGGTTCTATCAAATGCGACAGCGAAGTTGAAATCTTGCGTCCCGAAACCCATATCGCGACGCTGGGCGAAAACGGCAAGCTGTTTATGGAAATCACGCTGGATAAAGGCCGCGGATATGTGCCTGCTGAGCGCAATAAGCAGATTATGCAGCCGGTCATCGGTGTGATTCCGGTTGACTCCATTTACACGCCCGTCCTCAAGGTCAACTACGCGGTCAGCAATACCCGTGTAGGTCAGATTACCGACTACGACAAGCTGAACTTAGAGGTTTGGACCAACGGTACGATTTCGGCTCAAGAAGTTGTTTCGTTGGCCGCGAAGATCATTACGGATCATCTCGCTCTGTTTGTGGATCTCTCCGGTGAAATGTATGCCGGTGATTCCATCATGGTTGAGAAAGACGACAAGAGTAAGGAGAAGGTTTTGGAAATGACAATCGAAGAACTCGATTTGTCGGTCCGTTCCTTTAACTGCTTAAAGCGTGCCGGTATCAACACGCTGGAAGACCTGATCAACAAGACGGAAGACGACATGATGAAGGTTCGCAACCTCGGCCGCAAGTCGTTGGAAGAAGTTATTAACAAACTGGCGTCGTTGGGCTTTAGTCTGCGCGACGAAGAGGAATAATGTCGGCGGGGTACACGCCCTGTCACACTCAGAATTCTGAAAAGGAGTGAATTCACATGCCCGGAACTCGTAAGCTCGGCAGACCTACCGCTTCGCGTATGGCGATGCTCAGAGCGATGGTGACCTTCCTGCTGGAAAAGGGCCGTATCGAAACGACCGTTACCCGCGCTAAGGAAGTCCGTGCCATGACAGAAAAAATGATCACGATCGCGAAACAGCCGACTTTGGCTAATAAGCGACTGGTATTCTCTTTTGTGACGAAAGAGAGCGTTTGCAAGAAATTGTTTGATGAGATTGCCCCTTCCTATGAAGGCCGCAACGGCGGTTACACCCGCATCATCAAAATCGGCGCCCGCCGCGGTGATGCCGCTGAAATGGCCATCATCGAGCTCGTGAAATAAGTCACAACAATCAAAAAGACCTCGTCCGAAAAGGACGAGGTCTTTTTTACTTTTCTTCGGGGTAGGTGTAACCCTTTGGGATATTTAAGAGGTAATCGGCGGAAACCTTGAAAAAGTGTGCCAAAGCGGCGATGTCCTCCATACTCGGTTCGCACTGCCCACGCTCAATATAAGATACTTTTCGTTGCGTCATATTGACGGCTTTCCCAAGCTCAGTTTGATTCAAGTCTGCGTCTTCGCGCAAATTCTTGATTTTATCGCCGAAAGGCAACACCATTTCCATCACCCGAGCTTAGTATACCTTAGATGGAAATAGTCTATTGACATTTAGACAAAAAATGTCTATAATGTTCTTGAACCGTATTTGTTTGAGGATTTGTTAGAAAAACCTACAGTTAAAAAGAGGGATAGATGTGAAAAGAGTTTTATCGTTATTGTTGGTTTGTGTACTAGCGGTTGTTTTGTTTTCGGCGTGCGGCAATGATTCCGGAACGGTTACCATAGACAAAACCGAATTGGAAATGCAAGTGGGAGATTCACATACTTTTACGATTACCGAATCAGATACACAATTATCATTGGATTTATTCACTTGGAAATCCACTAATGAAAGTGTTGCAATGGTTATTGCGGGTAAAGTTGTGGCCTTAAAGGATGGCGAATCCGTTATTGTTGCAACAAAGGATAATCATATTTTATCTTGTAATGTAAAAGTTAGTAACGGCGCTGAAACGACTTCTTTAAAAGCGATCATAACGAAACAAACTACAACCAAGACCACAAAGCTAAAAACAACAGCGAAGCCTACCACAACCACAACTACGAAAGCGACAACCACGAAAGTTACTGAATGTAATCACCAGTATGCGACACAAACGAAATATAAGTGCACGCTTTGCGGAAAAGTCGACAGATCGCTTACTTACCCTTACTTTACGGAGTGGATTAGGAAAAACGGTACATATAAAGAAAATGATGGCTGGTGGATTGAATATATTGCGCAAGAAGGAGAGTACAAGGAGTCCTATCATCTTGTATATCACCCTGAAAATCAAAGCGTATCGTGTATGATATACATAAACCCCAAGTATATACCCAACGGCGATACTTGGAAACTAGCGGTATCAATTGCTTTTGATGAGCTCGGGCGTGGTGTGTATATATCTACATTTGGCGATTACATGAGCGGTTATCAGTATCTGCGATTTATTGGCACATTGAGTATACAACAGTATACAAAGACTACCGCATTAACTTATTATGAATCTGTTTCCGACTGTGGAATGAAAGTTGGGAACGAAGAACTTCAGGCTGCAAGAAATGGAATTAATCGCGTTCTCGTAGTCATGGCAGATTTATTGCGTGGGAGATTTGGCAATACAACTGATTCAGGACTGACCTTGGCAGATTTAGGATTTAGCTCATTTGAAGCGTAGTTGTTGCGGAACAAAAATAATAACGGTGAATTCAGTTCGACTATAAAGAAAGGCCCATCCATTCGGATGAGGCCTTGTTTTGTTTAATTTAGTTTTTATAACCTTTCGGGTTTTGGGATTGCCAGCGCCAAGAGTCGCGGCACATGTCTTCCAGACCGTATTCCGCTTCCCAACCGAGCAGTTCTTTTGCTTTGGCGGGGTTGGAATAGCAGGTGCCGATATCGCCGGGGCGGCGATCGACGATGGCAAAGGGGACGGGAACGTTGTTGACCTTTTCAAAGGTTTTGACAAGGTCCAAAACACTGTAACCGGTGCCGGTACCGAGGTTGACTGCCTCAATGCCGGTGGTTTTCAGTGCGTAGTTTACTGCGCACACATGGCCGCGGGCGAGGTCCACGACATGGATATAGTCGCGCACGCCGGT
>JAZOBF010000036.1:0-4978 GCA_045595845.1 Acutalibacteraceae bacterium | reverse complement strand
TCCGAAACGGCGTTTTTTTAACAGGCAGCAGTATACGGGGCAAAGGTGATGCGTATAAAATACCCTTGTTCATGCTAACACACAGGGCACATTTGCGGGGCGGATTTGCCTGTGTGAACATGACCGCAGTTTAGACAGAGCCATCCGCATTCCATATCGGAGACAAATAAGTTATTCTGTTCCAACCAATCGGCAAATTTCTTAAACCGTTCACTATGGCTTTTTTCAATTTGTGCGATGTTGCGAAATGAAGCGGCAACGGAGGGGAACCCTTCGTTTTCAGCCACTTCGGCAAAGGCTTTATATATCGGATCGAACTCTTCTTTTTCATTGTGTTCGGCATTGCGCAGTAATTGCAAAAGAGAATCGGTGGTTTCAATGGGATATGTGCCGTCTACCGTTTCTGTTTGACCATCCAATTCTTTGAGGTGATTCATAAATATAGCAGCATGTTCTTTCTCTTGGTCGGCTGTGAAACGAAAAATACATTCAATGACATGTTGTTTTTGTTTCATGGCCTTTTCCGCCGCAAAAGTGTAGCGGTTACGGGCTTGGCTTTCTCCTGCAAATGCGCGCATGAGATTCAACTTGGTTTCGCTGTTCTTAAATTCTACTGACATATAACTCCTCCTATATACTTGCTTGTGGTAAATTATTGGTGTTTTCTAAACAAATTATTCATACTTGACGATACTCAAAATGTATGCTACGATATCTACATCTTTAAGTATAGGAGATGGTTTTCGTGGATCCGCTTCCTCGAAGTAGGCAGCACAACAAGATATATCAACCTTCTGACCAAATGGTTCGGTTTGTTCGCGGACTGTGTTTTACAGCAGTCTGTCGGAGCTGACGGACGCATTGGTTATGCTATTATGGAGGTTATGATATGCCGGATATACTAAAAAAATTGATACTGCAATTGATTTTGATTTTGCTGAATGCGTTTTTCGCGGCTACGGAGATTGCCGTTATTTCGCTCAACGAAAAGAAAGTGAAAGCCCGCGCAGAAGACGGCGATAAAAAAGCGGTTAAAATGTTGCGCATGATCGAGAACCCGACAAGGTTTTTGTCAACCATTCAGATCGGTATTACACTTGCCGGTTTTTTGGGTTCTGCGTTTGCGGCGGATAACTTTGCCGAACACCTGAGCGCTTTCTTCGTCAAAACATTTGAGGTGTCCGAGACACAGATCGGTATGATCAATACGGTTTCGGTTATTCTCATTACATTAATTTTGTCTTTCTTCACCTTGGTGCTGGGCGAATTGGTTCCTAAGCGCATCGCTATGCGTCATAAAGAAAAATTAGCCGAGTCGGTGTGTGGTGTGATTTCCGTTTTGGCTACTGTTTTAAAACCGATTGTATGGCTCCTTACCGTTTCTACCAACGGGGTCGCTCGGTTATTCGGTATTGATCCGAATGCGAGAGAGGAAGCCGTTTCCGAAGAAGATATTGTCCTGATGTTGGATGCCGGTGCGGACGAGGGTTCACTGGATGAAAACGATATTGAATACATCAAAAATGTGTTTAAATTGGATGGTATGACCGCCGAGGATGTCATGACGCCTCGTAAAGCGGTAATCTTTATTTCCGCGGATGCGACTGATGAAGAGATCCTACGGGTGATTGAGGAAGAGGGTTATTCCCGTATACCGGTGTATGCGGATAAGCCGGATAATATCATCGGTATTCTTTACAGTCGAGATTATCTTTTGCGACGTAATCGCCCCAATTTCACCTTGCAACAAGCGATGTTCGAACCGACATTTGTGCCCAAAACGGCGCATTTGGATACGCTTTTCAAGGAGATGCAAAAAGAGCACAATCACATTGTTATTTTAGTGAATGAATACGGTGAAACCTCGGGTATCGTCACAATGGAAGATATTTTAGAGGAGATTGTCGGCGAGATTTGGGACGAAAGTGACGAAGCGGTTGATGAGTTCCAAAAACTTGATGATGCTACATTTCGCGTGTTGAGTTCCACGGCGGTTGAAGATTTCTTCGACTTTTTTTCGCTTGAACGCGCAGAGGAATTTGAAGCAACGACCGTTAACGGATGGTTGACCGAAACGGTGGGCAGTATTCCTGAAAAGGGATATGTGTTTGATTATGAAAACTTGACCATCACGGTTGATAAAGCCGATGATTTTATGACACATGAAATTCTTGTCAGAGTGAATGTATAAAAAGAGTCGCTACGGAAGATTCCGTAGCGACCTTTTTGTTTATACTTTGGAAAAGCGATATTCGGTTATACTGTGATAAGTCTCACCCGCTTTGAGAACGGTGGAGGGGAAGTCGGGATGATGCGGACTGTCCGGGAAGTGCTGAGTTTCGAGACAGAAACCTTGATATTGGGACATCGGACCGCCTTTCCCGTTGTCGGTACTCAGCATATTGCCGGTGTACAGTTGCACGCCGGGTTGATCGGTATAGCAATCCATGCGGATACCTGTTTTCTTTGAAATAGCAGTTGCGCATAGGCGCCATTCGTCGTTTTCGCCGAGAATAAAATTATGATCGTAGCCGGTGCCCCGTTTAATTTGCTCATGATCGGCGTTAATATCTCGTCCGATCGGTTTCAGTTCGCGGAAATCAAACGGTGTGCCGTCAACGGGCATCCGTTCGCCGAGCGGGATAAGATGTTCGTCCACGGGAAGAATGGAGTCGGCGGGAATTCGCAACAGGGTGTCTAAAATGGGACCACCATCGTATCCGTTTAAGTTGAAATATGCGTGATTGGTCAGGTTGAGGATGGTATCCTTGTCCGTCGTTGCCGTATACTCGAAAGAAAGCGTATTGTCGGGGGTGATGGATATGCGCACATCCACTGTTACATTTCCGGGATAGCCTACTTCACCGTCAGGAGAGAACTGATGTAAGGTAACGGCGTTTTCCTCGACATGGGTCACCGTCCAGTTCTTGACCTGAAAACCGCCTTTGCCGCCGTGCAGATGATTAAATTCATTTTCGTTACAACCAACATCGTAGGTTATACCGTTGAGTTCGAATACACCCCCTGCAATACGGTTAGCGTAACGACCTACCGTGACGCCGATACAACCCACTTCATGTAGGTATGCATCCATGCTTTCGTATCCCAACACGACATCTTTTCCGTCAAAAATAAGGTTCGTTAAGGTGCCGCCATAGGTGATGAATGTAACGGATAAATCGCCGTCACCGATAATGGTAATCTGGTCTACCGCTTCGCCTGACGGCATAGTGCCGTACGGTTTTTGTATAACAGCCATTATAAACCCTCCGTTTCTTTAAAACAGTATAACACTTCGTGTTTCGGCTGTCAATGAATCGCATTGACAAAAACCGATAGGGATGGTATACTGGTAAGCAGAGAGAACGCTTGTTCTTTTTCGCGGAGGTGTGATAATGGAACGGACTATTCTGCACTGTGATTGTAATTCCTTTTTCGCATCGGTGGAGTGCGTCTATCGACCGGAATTATGGAAAGTGCCGATGGCTGTTTGCGGTGACCCCGAGAACCGTCACGGAATCGTTCTTGCAAAAAATGAACTGGCAAAACAATATGGTATCAACACCGCAGAAACGGTGTGGCAAGCCAAACGGAAATGTCCAGAATTGGTGATGGTACCACCGCATTATGAGAGATATGAGGACTTCTATCAGCGCATTAACGCCATTTATTGTGAGTATACCGACCGTGTGGAGCCGTTCAGTATTGATGAGTCATGGTTAGATGTGACGGGCAGTCGCTTGTTGTTCGGTGATGGCCAAACGATTGCCGATACCTTGCGCCGTCGCATCAGAGAGGAGTTGGGGTTGACCATTTCCGTCGGAGTTTCGTTTAATAAATCATTGGCTAAAATGGGGAGTGATTATCGAAAACCCGATGCTACAACGGTATTCTCTAAAGATAATTACAAGACGATTTTGTATCCCATGGCACTGTCTAATCTTATTTTTGCCGGTCACAGTACCGTAGAAACTTTGGGGCGTATGGGGATTAAAACAATCGGTGATTTAGCTTGCTCAGATCGTGCCTGTATCGCATCTGCCCTCGGTAAGATCGGCGGACAGTTGCACGATTATGCCAACGGTTACGATCCGTCACCGGTACGACTTTTTACGGATAAACGCGAAATAAAATCGTGCGGTAATGGTATGACATTCCCCCGTGACATCCGGAAAGCCGAACAGTTACACAACGGATTATTGGCACTGGTGGAACCCGTAGCTGCACGATTGCGCGCCCACCGTTTACAATGTAAGACGGTGCATATCACGGTGAAATTCCCCTCACTTAAGACGGTTTCGCATCAGCGGACGCTGGCGCATTCTACTTCTGTTACTTCGGAATTGTATGAGGCGGCGTTGGTCGCCTTGCATGAGTGTTGGAACGAGGGAACACCGGTACGCAGTTTGACGGTAACTGCTTCAAAATTGTCCGAAGGGGAAGAGGTGCAACAACTAAACCTGTTCAATACGGACGATGGCAAGCGCGAGCGTAACATCTTGCTGGATACGGCTGTTGATGCGTTGCGTGACCGATTCGGTAAACATGCCGTCAAACGCTTGGCTATTTTGCATAATGAGAACGCTTACCCGCACGAAAAGTAACTTAAAAAGAAGTGCGGGGAAATTGTCAAAAATCTGTTGACAAACCAAAAGGTAGCCGTTATAATAGACAAGGTCGCCGGAAGCGACAGTATGGCCCGGTAGTTCAGCTGGTTAGAACGCTAGCCTGTCACGCTAGAGGTCGACGGTTCGAGCCCGTTCCGGGTCGCCATACGCTGCTATAGCTCAGTAGGTAGAGCGCATCCTTGGTAAGGATGAGGTCACCAGTTCAACTCTGGTTAGCAGCTCCACAATGCCTACCTTTAATGGAACAGGCACTAAAAACCCTTGATTTTTCAAGGGTTTTTAACTTTTTATGGAGAAAAATGAATCTTGCGTAATTTTGGAACCGTTTTTATCTTTCGTAAGGTCTTGAC
>JAZOBF010000035.1:0-9836 GCA_045595845.1 Acutalibacteraceae bacterium | reverse complement strand
TGTTGCCGTTCCGTGTGCCGTAACGGTGCCGTCTTGATTCTTTGTGTATGTGATGCCGTTGGAAGTTTTTGTGTTTGCGCCACTAACCCTACAAAGGTTCTTGCCGTACCGCGTAACACGCACTTGTGATAAATCCGCGATATATGGTGCGTACGCTGTTGCGGTTGAGCCTAATTCCACTTGTGGTTTATAAATCACACCATCTAAGGTAACACCTTTTTTGACAGAAAAATAAAAAGTTGCTGCTAATGCGCCGTCAGCGGGAACAGTAAACACTGCCCCCCTTCCGATGTCATGCATATATGTGCCATTAAGATAAAAATACGTTAAGTAAGTCGCCGCATTACCGCCGCTGATACCTGATAACACATAGGTTTCGCCGGGTTGAAACGCTACAGAACCTAATTTCAAGAAAATATCTGCGGTAGCTGTTCCGCTAAGTGTATATGAGCCCCATTCATCAGCCGTGATTGTTATTCCTCGTATTGTTTGCGGTTCGGGAGGCGGCAACAAATTTTTTCTACTCACTGTTATCTCCACCTCATGCTCAACAGGCGATACATCCTTTACCGCAACCACTTCACCGTTTGCCGTGGCGTTCATGTACTTGCTGGCTTGCAGTAAAGAAAGTTGACCTTCAATGAGACCGACGCCGTAACCCTCTTCTTGTCCCCTTATACGGCCGTCCATTTCGCCTCTGTTGTACCCAACACTGTCAGCACACATACACGCAAAACGTACTTTATCCGCCATTTCGGAAGGCTTAAACTGTTCCTCCACAACATACTCGCGAATCGCCTCAGAAATCGCCTTATAATGCTTATCATCCGTTGTCACAATCGCCATCAGTAACTCACCTCGTCCCCGTTCGGCAAGGCGGCAAGGACCATGCTGACAAGCTCCTCTTTGTCGCTGTCCGCAAACAACACATTGCCGTCGTCACCCTTATCGCCTTTATCGCCCTTAAGTTCGCCGTTTTTGAGTTTTTGCTCGACGAATTGTAAAAACAGTTGTGCCTCATCCAGCGTGACCTGCCACGCGGGACGCAGAGCGTCGGTGAGCGGCTCGCCGTCCTCGCGGTCGGCAAATGTGAGGTACGCGGGCGCAGAATGAAACCGTACAATCTCAGCGCCGTCCGCGCCTTCTTCCACCGCCACTAACCGCACCGTGGCAACACCCGCCGCCGTCCACGCACACGGGACCTCGTAGGATACCACACCGTCTGCAGCGTCCAGCAACGCGGTGGTATCGTACCCGCCCGAACCGTCGACAATCTCCAGACGGTAACGGCAATCGACAAACGGCACCAAAAAGCGCAACAGCACCGCACGGTGGTCACCCATATGCCCCGCAAACTGCGGGATATCGGGTGTTACGGCCGTTGCCGTAACGGTAAAATCGATGGTATGAAAAGCCATGGTATTCCCTCCTTACATTGCCGCTTTATCCAGCGTCAGTTTTTTCTCTGCAATCTTATTTTTGAGGCTTTTGTTGACCGACGCTTGGTTTTTGGCTTTTTTCACCGCCGCCTGTTCCCGCGCGGTGAGCAGGCGCTGTGACAAATCGCTTAATGTCTTGTTCTTTACCGCCGTCGCCTCACTCGTCGACACCGCTTGCTTGCGGTCAATACTCTCGTACTCTGCTTTGGCAACCCCCGAATCGGACAATCCCCAATTTCCAAGCGTTTCCGCAATCTGCCGCCGTTCAATCAGCATACGGAGTGCCGCACGGTCATACGCCGTGTCGGCGGTATGGTGCGCGTCTTTCTGTTTTAAGGCGATGTCTGCTTCGGTTTGGGCGGTTTCGGCATCTACCGCCTTGTTATACGCCGCAACCGAGGCGTTTGCCGCCGCCGTCTGTTCTTGTTGATACGCGCTCAGCAAGGCGGCGGCCTGTTTTTTCGTCAGTTTTGTTGCCATGTTCATTTCCTCCCCGTGATGACCGAAAATGTCACATTGCCCACGCGCAATCCGTTGCCCGCCAGACGCAACGCAAACCGCCGACAACGCGTAACATTCGGTGTCAGGCGTACCCCGTCACGCGCGGTGCGCGCCATGTCGATATGCTCGCCCCGTTCGGTCAGATACGAAGCGCTCACCGCTCCGTCTGCCGACGCGTCCGCGAACACGCGGGTGATGCGCTTATACGCGTCGGGCGAGCCGAAATCAAACTGTTTTGTGCACAGCATCCCCGCAACGGGTATCTCCGTCAAGGTATACACCGCATCCGACCAATGCGTACCGGTGTGCGAGACTGCCGTATCGTGCGTGCCGGTAGGCACATACCAAAAGAGGATGTCGGTTCTGCCCACCGCGTAAGCGGCCGGAATACGGAGTGCCCCGTTGACACGGCAAAGACTTTGCGCGACGGTACCCGTTTTGGAAAAATCAAACCGCGTCCAACGCGGGCTTGTGTCGTCTGTGGCGAGGAATATCGCGTTATCCCACAGCAACCAATACACGCCGTCAATCACCACCCCCGCCGCGACGGTCGGTACGGTTTGTCTGAGCAGCGGGCGAATCGGTTCGGAGATGACCGTCACGGCACGCTGTGTCAGCTGTCCGCTTGTGCCGAGCGTATAGACCGTACCGTTTTTACACGCCCACACCAAACGGTTGCCGAGAAGTGCCGCCGTTTGCGGTAAATCACACCCGATTTCCGCATGAATCGGCGTAATGGGAAACACCGCCGTTGCGGTAATATCGGTGACCGCTCCGCTTTGTACCTCGTCCACCGTCACCGTGCCGTTTCGCACATATTCGACGGCGTACAGCGAGTGTTCCTTGAACAGCACAAGCAGTTCTCCCTGTTTACCGAATGCCGTCAGCGACTCATCGGGATCCCCGAGCGTGGCATATGCCGTGGCGGGAAAATACAACGGATCGGCGGGTGCACTCCACACGACATGATTGCCGCCGCCCAAAAACAGACGCGTGCCGCCTGCTGTTGTACTGCGGTCACCGCCGTACCAGGTACCGAAGCGCATATCCGACATGGCGGGATGTGCCACATACGCGTGTTGCGCTTTCGCCGTCACATTTCCGCGCACGCCCTCATTTTCCATCGCAACGGGTTTTCCGTCCTTGAGAAACCAAAAACAATATCCCCATCTGTCAAGCTGTACCTGATAGCCGCCGACCGTGTCGGATACCGTCCCAAGGTTGCTCACCGTAAAATCAAGTGTGCTGTTCGCGCGCGTCAGCGAAACGGACAGTTCGCTGTCTTTTCGAAGCGGCGGCAGATAGTAATAAATACCCGTCCCGTCGGTACTGTAGGTACAACGAAACCACTCGGTCAGCATATTGTACGGCTCAACGCGGTCCCCCGTAAGTGCCGTTTCGGCACGCGTTACAACGGGATAGCCGCCTGTCATGTACAACGGTACATACGCCTCATCGTGCAACGGTTCCCAGATATTGTGCTGTGCATTCACGCCGTAAATATCGCCGTTATTGACGAATAACAGCGCGGTATACCGCGAAAACCGTTGGGCCGTACCGACCGGCACCAAAAACCCGTGTAATCCCAGCGCACTGAGCATATTAAATGTCCCGCCGGTCGGCACACCGTCTTTATCGAACACCGTCACGAACAGGTCGGTGCCGGCTTCGTTGTCCTGTGTGTCCAGCACCAGCAGATACCCGTCGCGGTCAGTAAAATACTGCGCGTGCTCACCGAGCGCAAAGGTAGACTGCCGTGATAAGTCGGTCACAAACCCCGTACGGGTGCGCAGTGCGCCGTCTTTCCACTGCATATCACAGCAGTCGGAGAGTTGTTTGTCCCCGATAAGCGTCGCATCGGTGCCGCGATTGAGCCCGTCCGACAACGCGGGGACGGGTGCCGCTATGCGGCTGTTATTTGACATTACGGGATGTTTCACCGGTCACACCCCCGCGGCAGCGTATCGGTTATCCGCTCGTATCCGCTTCGCACCGATACCCGTTTTTGGTCGTACAGCGACGCATACAACCGCTGGTTATCGCCGTCACCCGCCGCCGCGGCAAGCATCATCGCCACACCGTACGGCAGAATATCCCGCGCGGTACGCTCGGTAAGCGGTAACACTTCGTTGAGCGAGCGCATCGGTTCTGCCATGCTGCCGCACTCGGACAGCGATAAATCGCATACCAGCTGGTTAATCACCGATAACCCGCGTTTATACAATTCCGTATTCTGCACGCTGTCTGGGTCACCGAGCGTGTCGGTATACCCCAGCAGGCGAATCGCCTGCCGAAACACCTCTTGTCCCGTCATAGATTGCCGCCCCCCATCTCGCGGAGCAGTCCGTCCACATCGGGGACGATACCGCTCGGCAATCGTTTTAAGTACTGCTCGGCGGTGATAACACCGCGGTCAAAGAGATTATCGAGCGTCACGATGGACTGGCTTTCACTCCACAGGGTTGCCGCACCGACATCCACTTTCACGCGAAGCATCAAATCGCGGTAACGCGCCCCGTCAAAGGGCAGATACCAGGTACCGAGTTCATCGCTGACCTTTAGCGAGCGGTTGCCGTAGGAGGACACCCAAAACTCCGCCCACAACCGCGCAACCTGCTCACAGAACGCGTAAAAGCGTGTCTGGACGGTCTGAAGCGGCATCATCGCGGCTTCTCTGACCGCCACGATGGCGGAGGTATTGTGCGGTGTCACATCGCCGAGCGACACGGCGTTCGCTCCGCTTTGCGCCAGCGTATTTTGAATCATGGACTCAATCTCCGCCGACAACGCGTTTGAAAACTGCGGCGGATCGACATAGGTCAGGGCACTGCGCACATCGTCCCCGCTTCCGAACACGCGAATCACCTGTCCGGGGTCATTCGTCACGGGTTGTTGCACCACATCACCGTTGACAAGCAAGGTGGGCAATCCCTGCATCATCATCGACCATACCGACGCCGTCAGCATGCGGTTGATGGCAATTTGATTGGGGATAAGATGCGTTACCTCGCTTTGCCCGTATATGCAATCGGGCAGCGTATCCCAGCGAAACATGCACAAGGGGTACAACCGTACGCCCATCTCCCACACGGGACGGATGGTCACGCCGCGGCACACCTGTACGCCGTACAGATGCGCTTCGCCGTTCTCATCGTATTGCTTATAGAATTTCGTCAGCAAAAGCGCTTTACCCTCGCCCTCGGGTTCACCCGCGGGGGTAAACTCGTCGCGGTCGGGGCGGATAGACGCCAGTTCATCCTTGGAACACCCGTACCGTTTGGCCATACGGCGAAGTTCCGAGACCGTGCGGCGCGCCGCAATGACGATAAACGGTTGCTTTTGGATATCTTCCACCGTCGGATCGCCGAAATACACATTTTCGACATCCAGTACCTCGCACGCAATATCCCCCACAATGGGAGCCGTGCGCGCCTCGTCGGCGTACTGTCCCGTACGGATACCCTCATCCCAGTAGGTATATAAAATGCCGGTGCCCGTGGTGTAGGCGCCGCGCAAGACCTGCATACGAAGTTCCTCAAAGCCCACGCGTTCGGCGGTGACTTCAAAATAATGCGACATGGCATTGGTAACAAGCCCGATTTCCTCGTCAAACGAGAGCGCGGGCACCGTTCCCGCCGCCGCCAAACATTTGTTATGATAGGTGCGCTCCCGCAAGGCGAGCGTATCCGCCACACCGTCAGCGGAAAAGCTCACCGCCACGGGACTCGCGCCCACCGCCGCCATCTTATAGTCGCCGATACGGCGGATAATGTTATGCCGCACCAGCGGACGCTCGCCGCCGCAACGCGCGCCGTGCCATTGGTCGCCGCCGAAAAAGCGGCGATTGATTTCGTTTTGACGGTATAGGCCTTTCTCGCCGATACCGCTTTTATAGCGCACGCCCGCACGGTATTCGGAAAATACCCGCTCGGGATCGTGCCATACACGCTCTGTCTGCATACACGCCTCTCCTTTGTATGTTGTTGGCAACAAGGTAGCACCGTAGGGGCGAGCAACGCTCGCCCCTTTCGGTACAGCTTCAACGCTTAATACACATACGCGTAAACGGAATCCGCCGCACTGTTTTTGACGATTAAATCGTAATAGGTGCGGTAATCGAACTTGTACGCATCCGCCGCCTGGTTCTGGGACGGATCAAAGGTGCGCACGCGCTCGGTCTTTTTGACCAAGCTTGCCGCTTTCTTGGGCAGAATGAGCAAGCCGATGGACTGCGCATTCTCGGCAGGTGCAAACCCGCCCGCGGTTTCGTCGCGGATAATCTCGCCATCCTCGTCTTTGCTGACGGTGGAACCATCGTAGAAAGTGTAAGCGCTCTTCATGCGGTTGTCGGCAACCGGGAACAGCGGGATACCGTTGATGGTTTTCACCTCGTAGTACACATCGCCTTTCTTAAACTCGGTCACGCTGATGTGACGGGACAATTCGGGCGAGTTCTGGATGGCAGCCCACACGGAGGGGTTGACGAAGCAGACGAGCGGTTCGTCAAAGCCGACCTCGTTTTGTACGGCGGCACACGCCTCGTTGAACATTTTAAACGCTTCCGTTTCGGGCGAACCGGATACGGTGTGGCCTTTGGTGACGGCAAGACCTGCCAATTTGGACAGGCAGTAAGCGTCGACTTCGGGCACCACGCGGGTGCGCACGAATTCGCCGAGTACCTGACCGGCAAGGTTGGCAATACCCGTTTCGTCCTCGTCCTCACGGTCGAGCTGGAAAGAACGGGCACGGTCCATTTTGAGGGTGTACGGTTGATTGCTCACCGTTACCGTACCTTTGATAAAACCGGTATCACGGTCGTAGTCACCCAGTCCCGAAAGTTCCATTTCGGGGAGTAACACCGTCTTTGCGCCCACAAATTTGGAGCGCAGCACATTGTCGGTAAAGAAACCGGTGACAGGGCCTTGGACGAACAACTTATCCAGTTCACCCGTCAGTTTTTCACAGAATTCCAAAGTGTTAATCGCCATTATAATCTCTCTCCTTCATTTTTCATTGCGGCGGCATTGCCGCCGCTTTTACCCTCTCACACCGGAAAGCATCGCCTCAATGGCGGGATCGGGTGTGGGGGTGAGTTGACTGCGTTGTGCCCCCGCCGACGCGTCGCCCGCTTTACGGGCGGCATCCGCCGCCGTTTGCACTTTCACGCGTTCGCGATGTTCGTACCGCAAATACGCGTCAAGCAATGGAATACCCTCATCGAGTGCCGTCCGGAC
The DNA here is from genome assembly GCA_045595845.1 of Acutalibacteraceae bacterium. Classification (GTDB taxonomy): domain Bacteria; phylum Bacillota; class Clostridia; order Oscillospirales; family Acutalibacteraceae; genus RGIG3009. The sequence continues at coordinate 2,662 of JAZOBF010000035.1, read as the reverse complement.
AACCGATTCGGGAACCGCGTCAAACGCGGTGATGTCGGGACATTCGTCGCGCAATCGGCAGAATTCCTCTGCCAATCGTTCTTCGGTGCTGACCGTTTGTGTCCCGTCGCACAAGCTGTCCACCAACTCGCGTACGCCGAGCCCGTGGCTTTGTGCCAATGTTTTGAGTTTGTCGAGCATCGGTTCAACGGTATCGAACTTCATGCCCTTTTGTGCGTAAGCGGTCGCTTCCTCCAAGTTCAGTTGGTAGTCCTGCTTGTTGAATTTGACCGACAGGCAAAACGCGGGGTTCTGCAAGCCGTCCGCGGACGGCTCAGTGTCTCCTGCATCTGACAAATGCCCCTCGTTTTCGGGGGGAGTACTCGCCGTATCGCCCGTATCTTCAAGCGGCATGGTGGCCGCTGTGAGACCTGTGTTTTCCATCTGTTACCTCTGCTCCTCTCCGTCATAGCTCAAAAAATTCTCATATTCTCGCTGTAACCGTTGCTGCTCCTCATTGCGTTTTCGCCGTTTGACGGGTTTACACGACGGATATTCCTTGAGTAAAATCACCGTCACGATTCCCAACACAAACCCAATCACTGCCTGCATACCAATTCCTCCTGTCATTCTTGTGATGGCTTATAACCAGCCTCGTTTGAGTTCCCCCGCCAATACCGTCCCCTCGGTCACCCTCTCGGGTGCGGGCGGGGCGGGACGGAAATGCGTAATATCTTCCATGGCGTATCGCAGCGCGTCCATCAGGTGGTCCGCACCGCCGCGCGGGCGGTTGATGATGCCCGCGGGTGTCTTTTCCCATGCATAGGATGATAGTTCCGCCACCGTTTCCTTACATCGGGGATGTACCAACATGCGGTATTCCTGTAACCGCGCAATACCGTGTAACAGCGACCCCGCGCCCTTGTTTGCGGGGGTAATACGGTAGATGCCCGCCCTCTTCAGTTCCTCATTGGATTTCGGTTCTGCCGAGTCCGCACGAATCCGCTCGCCGTCGTATCCCATGCGGCAAAGCCGCGCCGCAATATCGCTGTTTAACAGTCCGCAGCATTTGAACTCATCAAACACATACAGCACGCGGTCAACGGGATTGACTGCCGCCGCAATAAAGGCGGTCGGGTCGTTGGAATAGCCGTAATCCAGTCCGTACACCCGCCGATATTTCCACGATTCAGGCAGACGGTCGATGTCGAAATCCGCAATGCCCCAGTTCTCGTAAATCAGTCCGTCCGCAATCCCCCACTCGCCTCGCCCCGCTACCGCAAACCGACGGGGATTATCGCGTTTCATGCGTTCAAACACGGCACGGTCGGCATCATCCAAAAACTCGTTACACCGATAATCGGTGGTAAAGGTGGTCACATTTTCGGCGGTCTTATCAAAAAACCGCGCCTTGAGCCAGTGATGCTCGCTCCACGGGTTAAATGTCAAGGTGGTTTGTTTGAAAAGCGGCGGCGGCACTTCGCCGCGCGGTACCGACAAGTCAAAGGTATCAAATGCCTCTTCACTCTCAATCTCGAACGCTTCCTCCACCCATACCCAGCACAAATACCCGTGCGTAACGGTAGTGGACGCAATCTTATACACATCGTCAAACCCGCGAAATAAAATCTTTTGTCCCGTCGGCAGATAGGTCATTTCCATCGGACTTTGCGTCGCTTTCCATAAATGCGCCACACCGAGTCTGGCCGCCGCCCACTGCAACTGGGCAAAGGTACTGCTTCGATGCGTATCCATGATACGGCGAATAACCAGTAAATTGGCATCGGGATGCCGCATCAACCGTACCAGAAAATTCAGCGCGGCGGTGGTGGATTTTTTAGACGCTTTCCCGCCTTTGAGGACGCGATACCGCGACCGACATCGCCAAAACGCACCGTATCCCCCACCGACGATTGCTTGTAAGTCCACCGTCATTCGATTCGCTCCTCGCCGATAAACCGTACCGGTTCCGTTGCCGTCTGTCCCGCGCGCGCCTCGCCTTTATCGGCAAAACCCGCACGATTGCGGAGATAGAACATCCACAGTCCATGGCTTTTCGGGTCCGCCATGAGCGCGTGACTGATGACCGACGCGGTACATTCCTGCAACGCCGCATTGAGGATACGCGCCGTTTCGCCTTTTCCCGACGCATACGCCACCACCGTTTCGTACGGAATACCCAACGCCGCCGCCAACGCATCCGCGTGAAACGGCGAGCCGTCTGCTTCACAGCGGCACCGACACGCCTCAATCGTCGCCGTAATATCGGCTAATTTCCCCAATTGCTTCACATCGGCCCTCCTTTTCCTTTCGATTGGTTTCTGCCACGACCGTGTGAACAGGTTCACCCTACGGTGAACCGCTTCCTCTAATCTCTACACCGCTCTCACAACACCCCTACTCTAATTTCTCGCACTTTTATTCTGTCCGCTCCACCGAAAGTAGAGCGCGCAGATAGAGAGGTTTTGGTCGCTGTGCACGGTGAACCACACCTTGCGTCGAGCATTTCGATTCGTCCCCGCCACACCCGTGTGAACAGGTTCACCCTACGGTGAACCGCTTTTTCATTTCGATTTGTTTCTGCCACGCTTGTGTGAACAGGTCTACCCTACGGTAGACCGCTTCCTCTAATCTCCACGCCGCTCTCAACACCACTCTCCACGCCACTCTCACAACACCCCTA
>JAZOBF010000034.1:0-22856 GCA_045595845.1 Acutalibacteraceae bacterium | reverse complement strand
CACCATCACCCAAAATGCGGGAGAGTATGGGAACGAGCAAGGGGAAATGCGTACATCCCAAAATCAGCGTGTCAATCTGCTGTTCCATGAGCGGTTCCAAATAGCGGCGAGCAACTGTTTCGGTTGCGATGTTGTCTTCGTCCACCCATCCGCTTTCAACCAAGGTAACCAAAACCGGACAAGCTTGTGCAAACACCTGTGCCTGTGGCCTTGCTTTCTTGATGGCATTTTCAAATGATCGCGAGCGCACCGTCACTGAGGTTCCAATAATACCGATGCGGTTGGTTTTGGAAGCTTTGAGTGCAGCCTTAACCGTCGGTTCTATCACACCCATTGCCGGAACGGATAAAGTGTCGAGCACCTCACCGGCAACGGAACTGACCGTACCGCACGCTGCAATAATATATTTGACATCTTGTTTGAGTAACAACGCACAATCTTGTGTTGCATACCGTTTCACAATCTCCGGACTGCGTGAACCGTAAGGGACGCGGCCGGTATCTCCGAAATACACAATATTCTCGTTCGGCAGACGCTCCAACAATTCACGCACCACGGTAAGACCGCCCAAACCTGAATCAAACACACCTATCGGCCGATTATCCACTTCGCATCCCCTCCTCATACACATATTTATATTACTTTACCACATTCCATGCCGAAATACAACCACCAAAACGCAAAAAGAGAGCACGGCTTTTGTCAAAGCCGTGCTCTGTTATGTATCATTTTGTTAACGACCGCAGCAACGCGCCGTGATCTCCTGTAATTGGTCCCATTTCGCCTCAATATCACGGACAAGCTGGATCTGGGTGCGCGCACGCACCAGATTATGATCGTCGCTGTTGGTTTTAAAATACACATCCCCGTCCAGATAATCCGCCAAAAACCTTGTTGCCAATTCCAATGTCATGATTTTGGCGCCCTGGGGCAATAAGGCGATCTCCGCCTCCGTCATGGAGTCGCCCATCGACTCCAAGAACCCTTTTGTGAACTGCTCATACAGCTCCAGGTTAAACGAAACCTTGGACAGATCGCGTTCATCCTCGAGCGCCGTTGAAGCACCGTACCGCACGGCATCACCAAAATCATACAGCGCCGTACCCGGCATAACCGTATCCAAGTCAATCACGCAAATGGCCTTATCGGTATGACAATCAAATAAAATGTTATTGATTTTCGTGTCATTATGCGTCACACGATACGGAATCTCGCCCGTTTGAAGTTTTTCCTCCAAGACACTGCATTCCGCTTCACGATCCAATAAAAATCGAATCTCGTCTTCCACCTGTGTACGACGGCCGACGGCGTTTTGCTCCACCGAGCGGTGAAAAGTTTTATACCGTTCGGGCGTGTTGTGGAAATTCGGAATGATTTCGGCAAGGGATTGTGCGGGAAAGTCCGACAGCCAATCCTGAAACTCGCCAAATGACCGTCCTGCCTCATAAAACAGTTCGGGTTTAATAACCTGATTGTAAGCAACGGCATGGTTAATATACTCGTACACGCGCCAAAAATGTTTGTTGCTTGCCGTGTAGTAATACGGTTTCCCGTCATGTCCCACCAAAAAAGACAACACCCGCCGGTCATAACAACCGTGCGCGGTAAGCAATTTTGCCTTAATATGCTCCGTCACCTTGAGGATATTATCCATAACCTCCTCAGGCTTTTTAAACACAAAAGTATTGATGCGTTGAAATACATATTCTTTTTGTGTGTCGGCTTGTTGGACCGCCACTAAAAAGGTCCGATTGATATTGCCCGAATGGATCTCCTCTGTATGCGCAATCACACCGGTAATACCGAAATGATCGGCAATCGGTTGGAAGTCCATGCCATCCCTCTTTTCAACTATGTCAGTATTCATTAGTATAACAGATTGGACAAAAATGTCAACAATCCGCACTTTTAGAACACAAACGGACGAATACTTACTCTTTGTATCCCAAAGTGCCGTTGGCAGATGCGGTCAAGTACGCATTGATAAACCCATCCAATTCTCCGTCCATGACCGCGTTAATATTCCCCATTTCGTAGCCGGTACGGTGGTCCTTGGCAAGCGTATACGGCATAAACACATACGAGCGAATTTGACTGCCCCAAGCGATCTGTGCCTGCACGCCCTTAATATCTTCAATGCGGTCAAGATGCTCTTGCTCTTTAATTTTCATCAATTTCGCTTTCAGCATATTCATAGCCGTATCACGGTTTTGGAACTGACTGCGCTCAGTCTGACAGGCCACCACAATACCGGTGGGGATATGCGTCAACCGCACGGCAGAGGAGGTCTTGTTGATATGCTGACCGCCCGCACCGCTGGAACGAAATACATCCATTTTAATATCTTCGGGACGAATCTCAATATCCACACTGTTGTCCAGCTCAGGGACAACCTCCAGCGCCGAAAACGAAGTGTGCCGACGCCCTGCGGCATCAAACGGGGATACACGCACGAGACGATGCACACCCGCTTCGCCTTTGAGGTATCCGTATGCATTTTCGCCGTTGACCTGAATACTGGCACTTTTCAGTCCTGCTTCGTCACCATCTTGATAATCCAGTATTTTATAGGCAAACCCGTGTTTTTCTGCCCAATGCGTGTACATACGGTACAGCATTTCTGCCCAATCCTGCGCCTCGGTTCCGCCCGAACCCGCATGGAATGTCAAAATCGCATTGTGAGAATCGTATTCGCCTGTCAGTAAGGTGCCTAACCGCTGACTCTCAGTCTCGGCCTCAATATGCTCCACAGCCGTCGTGCATTCCTCTAACAACGACAGATCTGCTTCCTCGTCTGCGAGCTCAATCAGCGTCAGTGTATCGTGATACTCGGTTACCAAGCGCTCATACCGTTCGATTCTGTCTTTCAGGTTCGCGGCGCGTTGTGTCACGCTCTGTGCTTTCTCCATATTATCCCAGAATCCCGGCTCAGCGGCACGCATATCCAACTCCGCGAGTTCTCTTTTCATTTCCGCAAGCCCGATTGCCTCGGACAATTTTTCAATCTCCGGCAAAATCCCTTCGAGCCGAAGAGCCAATTCTTCAAATTGCAGCATATCCTAAATCCTTTCTGGAGGTCAGTGCTTCTATTATATGCCACCGTATCGGGAAAGTAAAGATTTTTTTAAAAAAGGGTTGACGGCTGAGAATTTGGTTGCTATAATTATACAGCGATTTTCTGCCTTATGGAAAACCGTATATCCTTGCCCCTTCCGGAGTGAGGGGGCCATAGACCAAGAGGAGGTGCAACTATGCCCACAGTAAAAGGTTCCTATGAAGCCGTCTTCATTTTCTCCTTGACTTTAGGAGAAGAAGGCGTCCCCGCCATGGTTGAGAAATTCAAGACCCTGATCGCGGAGAATTCGGAGATCGGCGAGATCGACGAATGGGGTAAGCGCCGTTTGGCGTACCCGATTGCAGATGAAACCGAGGGTTACTATGTGCTGTACAATTTTGTCAGCGGCCCCGAGTTTCCGGCAGAACTGGAGCGCAAGGCTCAGATCACAGACGGTGTTCTGCGTTCCCTTGTGGTCCGCAAGGACAAGTAAGGAGGCTTTCACATGAATGTTGTATGCCTGTTAGGTCGCCTCACCGCGACTCCTGAACAAAAGTCCACCACCAACGGTGTCTCTGTGACCAGTTTCACCGTCGCTGTTGACCGCACCTATCAACCGAAAGGCGCGGAGCGTCAGACCGATTTCATCAATTGCGTTGCTTGGCGTAACACAGCGGAATTTATCTGCCGCTACTTCCAAAAAGGTCAGCGTATTGCTTTGCAGGGCTCTCTGCAAAGCCGTTCTTACACCGATAAGAACGGTAACAATCGCACCGTGTTCGAAGTAGTCGTCGATAATGCATTCTTTGCCGAATCCAAGAGCGGTGCCGGTGCGCCCCGTACGGATTCTCAGGTCCCCGCTTATAACGAACCGGCTCCGGCGTTTTCAACCGCCGACAACGGTGACTTTGAAGAAATCGTCACCGATGACGATCTGCCGTTCTGAGGACCGCTCGATAGTCTGAATTAAAGGAGGAATCACCCATGTCTGATAAAGTGGAAAAGACGGAAAAGTTTGACCGTCCCCGCGGAGGTATGCACAAGGGCCGCCGTAAAGTATGTGCGTTTTGTGTAGACCGTGTGGAAAACATTGACTACAAGGATGTCGCTCGCTTGCGCCGCTATGTGTCCGAGCGTGCAAAGATCCTGCCGCGTCGGGTGACCGGTACCTGTGCCCGTCATCAGAGAGAGTTGACCATCGCCATCAAACGCGCCCGTCAAATTGCTCTCATGCCTTTCGTAAGCGATTAATAAATGCGCAAAAGAGCCGATGGCAAATGCCATCGGCTCTTTTTTATTTCCCCAACTCTTTTGTCCTTTCAAACGATGCCTGTACAGCGTTCATCACAAGACCGCGGAATGCACCGTCTTCAAGCGCATGTACACCCTCAATGGTGCTGCCGCCGGGACTGCATACCGCATCTTTGAGTGCCGCGGGGTGTCTGCCGTCGATAACCGCCATACGCCCCGCACCACATACGGTTTGCGCCGCATACTTGAGCGCCTTATCGCGCGGCAAACCGCATTGAACGCCCGCATCCGCCAGCGCCTCTACAAACAGGTACACAAACGCAGGCCCGCAACCCGAAACGGCACTACCCGCATCGATGAGTGCTTCGGGAATTTCATCAAGCTGTCCCGCCTGCGACAACAGCTGTACGAACGCCGCCTTATCCGCCTCGGATACCGCGGCGTTTGCCGTATACAGAATCATCCCCTCACCGATTGCCGCCGGTGTATTCGGCATGATGCGAATGATGGGGCGCTCACCAAGCTCCGCCGCTAACCGCTCGGTTGTAACCCCTGCCAGCATGCTGACGAGAACGGCTTTTTCGGTCAGAAACGGTCTCAACTCCGCCGCCACCGCCGACAACATCTGCGGTTTAACTGCCAAAAACACAAAACGGCTGTTTTGGACCACCGCTTGATTGTCACCGACCACGCACCCGCAAGCCGCCGCCAATGCCGCTGCTTTTGTTTCGTCACGGTCTGCCACGATCACCTGTGAGGGCTCGGCACTCTTACAAGCCGCCGACGCCAACGCGCCGCCCATGTTACCGGCACCGATAAACCCGACGATATACTTACTCATACTTGTCACCTTACCTGTCCGTCACCACGGATAATATATTTATAAGTCGTTAGTTCGCGCAAACCCATCGGTCCGCGCGCGTGCAATTTTTGCGTAGAAATACCGATTTCACAACCAAGTCCGAACTCACCGCCGTCGGTAAACCGTGTCGACGCATTTACATACACGGCCGCGCTGTCTACCGCCGCCGTAAATTTCGCCGCCGTGTCCGCATTCTCGGTGATAATGGCTTCACTGTGTCCGGTAGAGTGTTTGCCGATATGCGCCATTGCCGCATTCACATCGTCCACCACACCGACCGCTAAAATATAATCCAAAAACTCGGTATCAAAATCTTGCTCACCGGCAGGTGTACCATCAATAACCGTCGCGGCGCGCGTATCCAACCGCAATTCCACGCGGTCGCCGAGCCGCTCATGCAACTTCGGCAAAAATTCCGACGCGATATCCGCGTGTATCAAGCATACTTCCGCCGCATTACAAACCGACGGACGGCTGGTTTTCGCATTTTCAATAATGGTTAGCGCCTTCTCAAAGTCGGCATCGGCATCCACATAGATATGGCAGATACCCGTACCGGTTTCAATACACGGCACCAACGCATTTTCTACACAGGCACGAATCAATCCCGCACCGCCGCGCGGAATCAGCAAATCTACAAGTCCTACGGCAGTCATCAGTTCGTTGGCGCTCGCACGGGTGGTATCCTGTACCAACTGAATCATCGTTTCGGGAAGCCCCACCTGTCGCAACCCGTCGTGCAAGGCATCTACGATGGCCTGCGACGAGCGAAAGGCTTCTTTTCCGCCACGCAGTACGCATACATTACCGCTCTTAAACGCCAATGCCGCCGCATCGGAGGTCACATTCGGTCGGCTCTCGTAAATCATCGCCGTAACGCCCATCGGTACGCTGACTTTTTCAATCACCAACCCGTTTTCACGGTCAATGCGTTCCATCGTTTGACCGACGGGATCGGGCAATGCCGCCACTTCGCGGATACCCTCTGCCATTCCCTCAATGCGCTGTGCCGTCAACGCTAAACGATCCACCATGACGGCAGATAACAAATCTTTTGCGGCCTCAACATCTAAAATATTCGCTGCCAAAATGCGATCGGTATGGGCAATAAGCGCATCCGCCATCGCCAAGAGTGCTTCATTTTTCTTTGCGGTTGTCAACAGCACAGCCTGTGAACAGGTCTTCTTTGCCGCTTGCAAAATGTCCTGTGTCGTCACACCGACACCTTCTTCCCGCAAAACCGCGTACCGATCGACTTACCCGCCGCAATATCGTATAACACTTCAGGGTGCTCGCCGTTGGTAATCACCATATCAATACCCGCTTCGGTCACGATCTGTGCCGCATGCAACTTGGTTGCCATACCACCGGTACCGAGTTTCGAACCCGCACCGCCCGCAAGTGCCAGCACCTCTCGACTCAACTCGCTGACAAGAGGAATGAGTCGCGCATCGGGATGGGAATGCGGATCGGCATCGTACAAACCGTCAATATCCGACAACAACACCAGCAGATCCGCACCGGCATTCACCGCCACAATAGCACCCAATGTATCGTTATCCCCGATGCTAATCTCCTCGGTCGCTACCGTATCGTTTTCGTTGATGATCGGCAACGCCTCCAATTCCAACAAACGGAATAATGTTTGATGGAAATTCGCGCGCCGTTTATCATCCTTCAAATCGTCGCCCGTCAGCAAAATCTGAGCTACGGTGTGATTGTATTCCGCAAATAATTTATCGTATGTATACATGAGCTCACATTGCCCGACCGCTGCGGCGGCTTGCTTGGTCGCCATATCGGTCGGGCGCTCTTTGAGCGATAGCTTACCAACGCCCATACCGATGGCACCGGACGATACGAGAACCACCTCATGTCCGGCATTTTTTAAATCGCTCATCACTTTACACAACTGCTCAACACGACGGATATTGATACGTCCTGTTGCGTGTGCCAGTGTGGATGTTCCAACCTTTATTACAATTCGCATTCTACTTTCCCTCGCTTACGCATGCAACTGCGTCTGAATCGCATCAATCAGCGTCGCCACATTGGAAAACACTCTGTTGGATTCGTCCGCATAAGGCTCAAGTGTCGACAAAATACTCAGCACATACGGTTGCGGCGCATATACGATTGCCGCATCGTGGTACGCCTGACTGCCTTGTTCACCGTACTTATGCGCCACCTCGTAGGTGTCGCCGAGCGCCTCCGCCAACATTCCCTCGACCGTCGTAGTCGTAAGCCAGCTTTTCAGCATTTTCGCATTCTCGCTGCCCTGTTCGATGTACTTGGCAATATCCTCAAAATACAAGCCCGCATCCCGCGCCGACAAATAACCGAAACGCGGTTTCGGAAATACCAATGTCAGCTTGTTTGTCGCATTGGCACGAATGCCAAGCATGTCCGCGTAAGCGTTAAATCCGGCAAACCCGAATTCTTCATTTAACATATAGTATGCGGTGTTATCACTGTAACGGATCGCATACTCCATCAGCTCTTTTACGGTAAACTCCGTGCCCATCGGCTTGTCGTCGATATGGCTCGAGCCCCCCTGCTTTTTGGTCATTTTGAGTTTCTTATTAAGATCCACATTCACCGTTTCCAGCAAATACCGGACATACGGTGCTTTAATAACACTTGCCGTTTGATAGATTTGATCCGCACGGAACTCAATGCTGTACCCGCTCACCAAATCCTTATAATAGAACGACAATTCGTTTTTATGCGCACTGCACGCCGCCTTCAAGCGGGCAAGCAGCTCGGAGTCCACCTGCTTGCCATCGGGACAATTCACCAAAAGTCCGCTCGCCGCTTCCGCCTTCTGCGTGGAAGTCGGAGTCAATGTGGTGGTAGTGGTCGGGATGGTGGTCGTCGTGGTATCCGTAGTCGTGGTAGTACCGTCATCGGTACCGCCGCAACCGCTGCACAGCAAGGCTACACTCATCAGTAACCCCACTATCCGTATGCCGTATTTTGTCATAAAAACGCCGCCTTTCTTCACAAACAAACAACGGAGCCATGTGTTCCTATTCGCATTTTTCGGTCAGATTGCCGATACCCAGCCGAAAAAAATTACTTTTTTTGAAAAAACTTTAAAAAAATATAAAAAAAGCTGTCAATTCCCAAAAACGCATTGACAACAGCAATTTTTTCCTGTATTATAGTATACTGCACTATCGTAGGGAAGTATGCGAACACCGTGTTTAGTGTACCACAATCGGTCAAAAAATGCAAGGTTTTTTTGCAGATTTTCTCTTCCCTTTCGATACCGAAACAGGACAATCCGTCGCCCGTTTTCGGGTGGCAAGGCAAACTATAAAACAGGAGTGATGGAAGCCGATGGTTAATATCAAACCGGTCCAACTGGGCAAAACAACCCGTATGAGCTTTTCCAAGATCAACGAAGTGTTGGATATGCCGAATCTCATCGAGATCCAAAAGAACTCGTACCAGTGGTTTTTGGAGGAAGGCTTAAAAGATGTCTTCCAGGATACCGCTGCCATCACAGATTATGCCGATAATCTGTCGCTTGAGTTTTTGGACTACCGGCTGAGTGATACGCCGAAATACACCGTAGAGGAATGCAAGGAGCGGGATGTCACTTATGCGGCTCCTTTATATGCGCGTGCGCGTCTAATCAATAAAGAGACCGGCGAAATCAAAGAATCCGAAGTGTTCATGGGCGATTTCCCGCTCATGACCGAAAGCGGTACCTTTGTTATCAACGGTGCGGAACGCGTTATCGTGTCACAGCTCGTCCGTTCCCCCGGTGTGTATTACGGTATGAGTTATGACAGCACCGGCAAAAAGAACTTCACCTCCACCGTGATTCCGAACCGCGGTGCGTGGCTGGAGTATGAAACGGATTCCTCCGATGTGTTCTCCGTCCGTATTGACAAGAACCGCAAACTGCCGATTACGGTATTCGTGCGCGCGCTCGGCCTCGGCTCGGATGCGGAACTGCTTGATTTCTTCGGGGAAGATGCGCGGATTGTTGCCACCATGGAGAAGGACAACACCAAAAACACCGAAGAAGCACTTTTGGAAGTCTACCGCAAGCTGCGCCCCGGCGAACCGCTCACGCTGGAAAACTCCCAACAGCATCTTGAAAACCTGTTTTTTGACCCCCGTCGATACGACTTATCCCGCGTGGGGCGCTATAAATACAATAAAAAGCTCGGCATTTCCAACCGACTTGCCGGTTGCCGTTTGAGCCGTCCGATTGCCAACCCCGTAACGGGCGAGGTGATGGCGGAAGCGGGCGAAGTCATTCGCCGTGACCGCGCAATGGAAATTGAAAACGCGGGCGTGTGCCAAGCGTATGTCGATGTAGACGATCATGGCGAGCACTGCGAAGTCAAGATCGTTTCCAACGGCATGGTCGATTTGTCACTTTTTGTCAGTGAAACGGTATACGAGGCTGTCAAAAAGGTTATCAACGAGCGTGTGCGCTTCACCGTGTTACAAGAAATTCTGGAAAGCACGGAAGGCGACGACGCGTTGATTGAGGCATTAATTGCCCGTGCCACCGACCTCATTCCGAACCACATCATTGTGGATGATATTTTAGCATCCATCAACTATGTGAACTGTCTTGCGTATGACATCGGCTTTACCGATGACATTGACCATCTCGGCAACCGCCGTATCCGTTCGGTCGGTGAACTGTTGCAGAACCAATTCCGCATCGGGTTCTCCCGTATGGAGCGCGTGATCCGTGAACGCATGTCTTTGCAAGCACAGGATATGGATACGATCACCCCGACCTCTCTTATCAACATTCGTCCCGTGGTAGCGGCAATTAAGGAATTTTTCGGTTCCTCCCCGCTATCCCAGTTCATGGACCAAAACAACCCGCTCGCGGAATTGACGCACAAGCGCCGTCTGTCCGCGCTTGGCCCCGGCGGCTTGTCGCGTGACCGCGCCGGCTTCGAAGTCCGCGATGTCCACTACAGTCACTACGGGCGTATGTGCCCCATTGAAACACCCGAAGGCCCCAACATCGGTTTGATTTCCTATCTTGCGACCTTTGCCCGCATCAACGAGTACGGTTTTGTCGAGGCACCCTTCCGCCGCGTGGATAAAGAAACCGGTATTGTGACGAATGAAGTGGTCTACATGCCCGCTGACATGGAAGATGACTATATCGTCGCGCAGGCAAACGAACCGTTGGATGAAAACGGCCGTTTTGCCCGCAGCCGCGTCAACGCGCGTCTGCGCAGTGAATTTGTGGAAATTGAAAGCGAGAAAATCGACTATATGGATGTTTCACCCAAAATGGTCGTTTCCGTCGCTACAGCTATGATCCCGTTCCTTGAAAACGATGACGCGAACCGTGCGTTGATGGGTTCCAACATGCAACGTCAAGCTGTGCCGCTGCTCAAAACCGAGTCTCCCATCGTCGGTACCGGTATGGAATACAAAGCCGGTGTTGACTCAGGCGTGTGCGTACTGGCAAAATGTGCCGGTACCGTCACCGATGTGTCCGCTGACCGCGTATTGGTTCGTCGGGATGACAACGGTTCGATTGACACCTATCAGCTTGTCAAGTTCGCCCGTTCCAACCAGGGCACTTGCATCAACCAACGCCCTGTCGTAGAGCCCGGTCAGCATCTTGAGGAGCACGATGTCATTGCCGACGGTCCTGCCACCTGCAACGGTGAGATCGCACTCGGTAAGAACGCGCTCATCGGTTTCATGACTTGGGAAGGCTACAACTACGAAGATGCCGTTCTTATCAACGAAAAAGTGGTGCGTGAAGATGTTTTCACCTCCATTCATGTTGAAGAATATGAAATTGAAGCTCGCAACACCAAACTCGGCGATGAGGAAATCACACGCGACATTCCCAACGTTGGCGATGACGCGCTGAAAGATCTCGACGAGCGCGGTATCATCCGCATCGGTGCGGAGGTTCGCTCGGGCGATATTCTGGTTGGTAAAGTTACTCCGAAGGGTGAGACTGAACTGACCGCCGAGGAACGCCTGTTGCGCGCCATCTTTGGTGAAAAAGCGCGCGAAGTGCGTGACACTTCTTTGCGCGTGCCGCACGGTGAATATGGTATCATCGTTGATGTCAAGGTGTTTACCCGTGAAAACTGTGACGAACTCAGCCCCGGTGTTAATATGGTAGTACGCTGCTATATCGCCCAAAAACGCAAGATCAGCGTCGGCGATAAGATGGCGGGCCGCCACGGTAACAAGGGTGTTGTTTCCCGCATTCTTCCCAGCGAGGATATGCCGTTCCTGCCGGACGGCACGCCGTTGGATATCGTGCTCAACCCCTTGGGCGTTCCGTCGCGTATGAACATCGGTCAGGTGCTCGAGGTGCATCTGGGCTACGCTGCCGCCGCACTCGGTTTCAAGGTCATGACACCTGTTTTCGACGGCGCACACGAAGGCGATATTCGCGAACTACTCGAGCAAGCGGGTAAAAGTCCTGACGGTAAAACCATCCTGTATGATGGCCGTACGGGTGAACAGTTTGATAATCCCGTCACCGTCGGCTATATGTATTACCTCAAACTGCATCATCTGGTTGATGATAAGATTCACGCCCGTTCCACCGGTCCTTACTCGCTGGTCACGCAACAACCGCTCGGCGGTAAAGCACAGTTCGGCGGTCAGCGTTTCGGTGAAATGGAAGTGTGGGCACTGGAAGCATACGGTGCCGCATACACCTTGCAGGAAATCCTGACTGTCAAATCCGACGATGTGGTTGGCCGTGTCAAAACCTACGAAGCCATCGTCAAAGGTCAGAATGTCCCGCAATCCGGCGTACCGGAATCGTTCAAGGTCTTGGTCAAAGAGTTGCAGTCGCTCGGTTTGGATATTAAGGTTTTGGACCGTGACAAGCAAGAAATCGACTTAAAGCAAACCTTTGAAGAGGACGAGGAGCTGAACATGGTCACCGTCGATCCCGTTGACGATGAGGCGTTCAGCACGGTCGCCAATGAAAACGAACTTGACGGCTATGCCGTAGAAGAGCCGGAAATTGATGACTATATCGGTGAAGATCTGTTTGGTTCGGACGAGGATTCCTACTCGGACGATTCCGACGAACTGTAAGAAAGGGGGCAGACAATCATGGCTGAATTTAATGTATTTGATTCCATCAAGATCGGTCTTGCGTCCCCTGATCAGATCCGTAGTTGGTCTCACGGCGAGGTCAAGAAGCCGGAAACCATTAACTACCGCACTCTGAAACCGGAACGCGACGGTTTGTTCTGCGAGCGTATTTTCGGGCCTACGAAGGACTGGGAATGTCACTGCGGCAAGTACAAACGCATTCGTTACAAGGGCAAGATCTGCGACCGCTGCGGCGTGGAAGTCACCCGCGCTAAAGTGCGCCGCGAGCGTATGGGCCACATCGAACTGGCCACACCGGTATCGCACATTTGGTACTTTAAGGGTATCCCCTCCCGTATCGGTTTGCTGCTCGATATTTCACCGCGTCTGTTGGAGCAGGTATTGTACTTTGCGTCCTATATCGTGGTCGATCCCGGCCCGACGCCGCTTCAAGAGAAGCAGGTGCTCAGCGAAAAAGACTATCGAGATATGCGCGAGAAATACGAAGACGATTTCGACGCCGGTATGGGCGCGGAATATGTCAAGAAATTACTCGCCGCCATTGACTTGGAAAAATTAGCCAACGAACTCAAAGAGGAGCTCGAAGGCACTACCGGTCAAAAGCGTGCGCGCTTGCTCAAACGCTTGGAAGTAGTGGAATCTTTCCGCTTATCGGGCAACCGCCCCGAGTGGATGATTATGGATGTTATTCCGGTCATTCCGCCGGATATTCGCCCGATGGTACAGTTAGACGGCGGTCGTTTTGCTACCTCCGACTTGAATGACCTGTATCGCCGCGTTATTAACCGAAACAACCGTCTGAAACGGTTGTTGGAGCTCGGCGCGCCGGATATCATTGTCCGCAACGAGAAACGCATGTTGCAAGAAGCGGTAGACGCGCTGATCGACAACGGCCGCCGCGGCCGTCCGGTCACCGGTCCAAACAACCGCTCACTTAAATCCCTTTCGGATATGCTCAAGGGTAAACAAGGCCGTTTCCGTCAAAACCTGCTCGGTAAGCGTGTTGACTACTCCGGCCGTTCGGTTATCGTTGTCGGTCCGGAACTGAAAATGTATCAGTGCGGTCTGCCGAAAGAAATGGCACTTGAACTGTTCAAGCCCTTTGTCATGAAACGTTTGGTGGAAACCGGTGCCGCCGGCAATATTAAAACTGCCCGCAAAATGGTGGACCGTGTTCGTCCTGAAGTGTGGGATGCACTCGAAATCGTCATCAAAGACCACCCGGTTATGCTCAACCGTGCTCCCACGCTGCACCGCTTAGGTATTCAGGCGTTTGAGCCGGTACTGGTCGAGGGGCGCGCCATTAAACTGCACCCGCTCGCCTGTACGGCGTTTAACGCCGACTTCGACGGCGACCAGATGGCAGTTCATGTGCCGCTGTCCGCAGAAGCACAGGCAGAAGCCCGCTTCCTCATGTTGGCGGCAGGTAACCTCTTAAAACCGTCCGACGGACGCCCTGTTACCGTCCCGACACAGGATATGGTTCTCGGTTCATACTACTTGACCATCGAGAAACCCGGTGAACTCGGCGAAGGCAAAGTCTTCCGCGATGAGAATGAAGCGTTGATGGCGTACGCCTCCAAAGATGTCGGCCTGCACGCAAAAATCCGTGTTCGCCGCACTTTGGAAATTGACGGCGTACGGCAGTCCCGCTTGGTGGAGACCACCGTCGGTCGCATCATTTTCAACCAGCCCATCCCGCAAGATCTCGGCTTGGTTGAGCGTAAAACGGTTGACGATATGTTCCTCTATGAGGTCAACTACAAGGTGGGCAAAAAGCAACTGTCCCACATTATTGACAAGTGCATCAAAGTATACGGTCCTGCCCGCACCTCCGAGGTGTTGGATGCTGTCAAGGCACAGGGCTATAAATACTCTACCCGCGGCGCCTTAACCGTTGCGGTTGTGGATGCGTCTATCCCGCCGGAGAAAAAGGATTTGATTGCCGAAGCTGAACAGACCGTCGATCAAATCACCGACCTGTACAATCAGGGTCTTCTCTCCAACGAGGAACGGTATCAGATGGTTATTAAGACCTGGAATGATACCACCGACAAGGTCACCAAGGCTTTGAACAACAACATGGATGAGTTCAACCCCATCTACATGATGTCGGATTCCGGCGCCCGTGGTTCCATCAGCCAGATCCGTCAGCTTGCCGGTATGCGTGGCTTGATTGCGAACACCTCCGGTCGTACGATCGAGGTTCCGATCCGCGCCAACTACCGTGAGGGCCTGAACATTCTCGAATACTTTATTTCGTCGCGTGGTGCGCGTAAAGGTTTGGCGGATACCGCTCTTCGTACCGCTGACTCCGGTTACCTGACGCGCCGTTTGGTTGATGTTTCGCAAGATGTCATCATCCGCGAGGATGATTGCGGCACGACCGAAGGTATCGAAGTCTACGATATCAAGGACGGCAAAGAAATGATTGAACCGCTCACTGAGCGTTTGGTCGGCCGCTTCCTCACCGAAGATTTTGTAGATCCCGCGACCGGTGAAGTGGTCATCAGCCACAATCACATGATGACCGATGCAGATGCCAAGATGCTTGTCAATACCTACGGTGTTGAGCGCATCAAGATTCGTTCGGTACTGACCTGTCAAGCAGAACACGGCGTTTGCGCCAAGTGCTACGGCTCGAACCTTGCCACGGTTGATCCCGTCACCGTCGGTGAAGCTGTGGGTATTATCGCCGCACAGTCCATCGGTGAGCCTGGCACCCAGCTTACCATGCGTACTTTCCACACCGGTGGTGTTGCCTCCGCAGAGGATATCACGCAAGGTCTCCCCCGTGTTGAAGAACTGTTTGAAGGTCGCAAGCCGAAGTCACTTGCCATCATTTCCGAGATCGACGGTGTTGTCCGTTTGGGCGAGGAAAAGAAAAAGCGCGTGGTGTATATCACCTCGCAGGATGCCGAAAATCCGGACGAACGCAGTTATGCTGTTTCCTTCGGTTCCCGTATCCGCGTACAGGACGGCGACATTGTCAAAAAAGGCGATCGCTTGACCGAAGGTTCCATCTATCCGCAGGATATTTTATCCGTATGCGGTGCTGCCGCGGTGCAGAACTACCTCATTCAAGAGGTACAGCGCACTTATCGTATGCAGGGCGTTGACATCAACGACAAGCATGTGGAAGTCATCATCCGTCAGATGATGCGCAAGGTCAAAGTCGATGAGGCCGGTGACACCTATCTGCTCTCCGGTGCCATGATTGATCGCAGTCAGTTCGAGGCTGAAAACGCCCGTGTGCGTGCTCGTATCGACGCAGGTGATGTACATCTCAAAGAGGCCACCTGCTCACCGGTACTGCTTGGTATCACCAAGGCGTCGCTGGCAACCGATTCGTTCCTGTCCGCCGCGTCCTTCCAAGAAACCACCCGCGTGCTGACCGATGCCGCTATCAAGGGTAAGGTCGATCCGCTGTTGGGGCTCAAGGAAAATGTCATCATCGGTAAGCTGATTCCCGCCGGTACGGGTATGCCGGTTTACAACGACATCGATGTTGTAAACACTCACGCTTCCAGTGATGATCCGTATGTCGCCGCTCTGCGCAGTATGCTGGAGGACGACGACGCGGCGCAACCCGCACCTGTCGAAGAATAAGTCAATAAAGAAAGTGGCGGCGAGAAATTTCTCGCCGCCACTTTTCGTTTGTATTTACTTAAATTTTATATCGTATGTTAATGTACCTTTAGCAGGATACTTACCCGTCAATACATCGATGGCCGCATCCGCAGCGGAATTGGCGGTGGTACCCACCACAACTCTCGGAATATGCGGTAAATCCTGTAGCAAGAACGGGTTGCCGAAATGCATCACCGTGGAAATGCGGTCGGATACCTGCATCGCTTCCATCAGCGAAATGATACGCGGTGCAAACTGTTCTACTCCCACATACGCCTGGCTGATACAGAAGGTAACAAACACCGTTTCATAGCCAACACTGTCATTGAGAAATGCCATGGATTCGTTCCCTGTTGGGAACTCGCTGAGCAGTTTGGCCTTTGCGTTCGGGAATTCTTTTTCCAAACGCTCCTTGATTTTCACCGGATTGTACCACTTGCCTTTGAAAGTATCCACTTTCACATCGGCAGGTGTGCCCGCTTCTGTCAAAATAGCGAAATAATACTTGCCGTTTTTATCCAGCGCAACATTCATGCCCTCATCAACACGCGCATACACGGAATCTGTATTAATGCGTGCAAGGTCTGCGTACTCCTTGTCAGTGGGCTCAACGCCTTGGGGAAGTGACAATACTTTGTGTTGCATGTCGAGCACACGCTGTACCGCTACATCCAACACCTCATCCGTGATAATCCCCTCAGCATAGCAGTCGCGCGCCCACTGCATCACTTTGGCGTGATCCTCCTGCCACGGAAGTGCCAAGGCACCTGCATTACCAATGGCATAACCAAGTCCGTTCTTATAACCGTATTTTGCCACCACGCCCATCATCGTCAATGCGTCGGTAACCGCCACACCGTTAAAGCCCTGATCGCGCAACACCTGAATGCCATATTTAGAAAGGCTGACCGGAAAATCGGGATCAATCTTGGGGAAACGCGCGTGTCCCAACATAACGCCGTCCAAAAGCCCCCGTTTGTCGAGCTCTACATACGGATATAAGCTATACTCCAGCAGTTCCTCTGCGGTTGCATCACTGAAGGTTTCGGCCATATGAGAATCGATTCGTTCTTCTTCAGTCTGACGCGCAAGACCGGGGTAGTGCTTGCCGACGGTAAGGCAACCGCCTTCATGCATACCTTGTGTTTCCGCGATGGCGAGTTCGGTTACACGATACTTATCCCCGCCCATTCCGCGTATGGTTGTGCCGCACACCGAGTTTTTGGTACACATATCCAAGACAGGGTTGCACACCACATTATAGCCGTGTTTGGCGGCGACCGCCGCCGTCACTTTGCCGAATGAGTAGGCAAGTTCTTCACTGTCGGTAATTCCCAGAGCGTTGTGTCTGCCAATGTTGTACCCGAACAGGCCTGCCTCCGCATCGGTAATCACAAGCAACGGATAATCCGCGGCATCCTTCAGACGCTGAATCACCTTATCGCTCGTACCGTCTTTTCGCGGTATAACCCAAATAGCACCGAGTGAATGGTTGCGGATCAATTCCTCTTGATAATCTAACCACTCTTTCGGACTCTTGGTTGCGTCCCAGGTGTATGCAATTGTTGTCATACCGAGTTTCTGTTCAACAGACAACTCCTCCAATTTGAGTTCTTTTAACTCTTTCATCGTGCTTCCCCCTTGCTTGTTGCTGCGAGTTTCCATATGGCCTATATGTACCTACACCATACCACAACAAGTCATATTATGCAATACAAATATCCGAAAATTTTTAAAAAAACGGCGCTTTTGTGCACCCCTTCCTCGTTGTGCATAGGCAATAAATCGCTACCACATTTTCGTTATTTTCTTATTTGACTGATAAAATAATTTTTTAACGATGTACTGTATTCCATATCAACTATAACAAATGCTGAATGATGAAAAATGAATCGTGAATAATACAAACGAAAATCCGTCCTCTTACGAGAACGGATTTTCGTTTGGTGCCGGTGGGCGGACTCGTACCGGCACGCTGTCGCCAGCGGTGGATTTTGAGTCCACTACGTCTGCCAATTCCATCACACCGGCGTGTGCCACAATCCGTATTATACACCGTCTCCTTTGCAATTGTCAAGCAATAATGCTCACTATTGTAAACTTTTTTTATATCTTTGCATAATTTCATAGACAAATCCATGAATTTCATGTAAAATAAAAATTGTTGTAAATTCATCTTCCAAGGAGGATATCCCCATGAATAGTAAACGAATCCTGTGTACGGCACTCGCGCTTACGCTGGCGGCGTCTTGTTTGTTGTGTGCCGGCTGCTCCACGCCGTCTGTCGCGATGCAGGTGGATAACAAAACCTATGAGATGGGAGACTATCTTGCCTACATGTACGGCACCATGTTCTCCGACTCCACCGCCTATATGTATTTGTATTATTACGGTGAGGACGCCCTGTCGGAGAAAGTGACCTACGGCGAGGATGCCGAAACGGTCACGCTTTCCGAATATATCGTGAAAACAACGCAGGATACCATAATCCGTCAAAAAGCCCTCGAAGATTTGTTGGCAACTTACAACATTTCGTGGGATGCGGAAGAACTCAAGACGGTAGAAGAATCGCTCAAGGAATTGAAAAAGGACCAATTTATTTCCTTAGGCTTTAACAACGAGCGTTACATCAACATGTATAAAGCCCTTTCCTTAAATGAGCTGTCCCTTTTTAACGGCTTGTACGATGACGGCGGCATACGCGAGGTATCCGACGAAGACGAGCGCAAATGGTTTGATGAACACTATTACAGCTACAAAATAATTGAGATTTCGTTGGTGGATTCGAACAGCAAAGAGTTGTCTGAAAGTGAGATTGCCAAGATTAAGACCCAGCTTGAAGGTTATTTGGAACTGTATAGCAAAAACGGCAAAAACACAGAGGCATTCGATGTCGCCTACCGCCAATATTTAACGGATTCCGAAACGGAATCGGAAGAAGATACCGATACCGAAAAAGATGCTGAGACATCCGAAGAAGAAAAGGAACCGGAAACCGCCGACCGTATTGACGCCATCGACGAGGATATGGACGAAGAATTGCTCAAGGTTGTCAAGGAGATTAAAGAGGGCGACATTGGCATCAAAACCTATCAGAAAGGCGGCACCACCAAGACCATGGCGCTCATCCTGCGCATGGATCCCGAAGCGGAGCGCGGCAAAGATGAGGACGGCAAGGCCATCGATTACTATGCCGACAGCCATAGCCAAACCTTACAATACATGAAATACGACGAACTGGACAAAGAAATCAACGAAAAAATCGCCGCACTGAAAGACAAAGTCACCGTGAGCAATCGGGCTATCAAGGCCGCTGACCCCCGCGATATGATCTGATTTTAAAAAGCCGCAGAAATAAAAATTTCTGCGGCTTTTTTGCTTGACAAGTCCCAAAGCGTGTGTTATACTCAAATGCGCAATGAGTTGCGGCTTTAGCTCATCTGGTAGAGCGCCACCTTGCCAAGGTGGAGGTAGCGAGTTCGAGCCTCGTAAGCCGCTCCACAAGACTCCCGAATGTCAAAACATTCGGGAGTCTTTTTGTTCTTGCTTTTTTACCCCGTTTCCGATAAACTGAATATAAGAGGTGATTGTTATGAAAATTCGTCTTGTGGCAATTCTCACCGTCATGCTGTTGCTCGCTTCCTTAAGTGCTTGCGGCAACGACACACCGGAGGCGACCATTATTACAAAAAGTCAAGTCAACAAACCCACCGCAACCACCACGGTCACCACGAGCACAACCGCAACGATACCGGATGCATCGAGCGAACCCGAACAAACCGTTTCCTCACAGACCGGCACCACCACGGTACCGTCCATCGGAACAAATGAGGGAAACAGTACAACGGGTGACGCCATCGCACAACTCGCTATTTCACTCATCGGTACACCGTTTAAAAACGGTGGCAGCGGACCGAATTCGTTTGACAACCCCGGCTTTGTCATGTATTGCTATAAACAAAACGGGTATACCGTTCCGCGCAAAGCTACCGCCATCAACAACTACGGGATGGATGTGAATCCAGAAGAAATTCAACCCGGCGATATTTTGGTTTTCTGTAATGAAATCGGAGAAGACGCGGGCTTTGTCGGCATCTACATCGGTGACAATCGGTTCGTAGCATCCACCAACCCGAACTCCGGCACCAAAACGCACACCTTGGACAGCTCTTACTGGGCGCAGCGTTTTCTGTCGGCACGCCGCTTCCAATAAGTATTTATAAAACGGGGTGAGGTTACATCGTAACCTCGCCCCGTTTTGTGTCCCTAAATAACAGCCATTCGCAACACTGAGCTTCCCACTTGGGTATCTGCCATACCACACGAAGCCGTGCGGGGAGGCATACAAATGCCGTCGTGTCGGATTCAACGCGTGACCACTCGCGTTGCGCCAAAACCGACTCATACCCATCTCCAAACAGCGTCCGCCCGCTGCGTAAGCTCACCAGTAACAAACCGCCGATTAACAACAACACACAAAGTGTCAGCAAAAAGGCACACACCACCGCTTTCCCTATGCGCGTCACACCGCCTCATCCTTTCAGCATGTCTGCCAATCCTTTTCCTAACAACTCGCCCGAATAACAAGCTTCCGGTAATGTATTTACATCGCTACCGACTTCCACCAAAATCATGCCCTTACAAAGTTGCTGATTGTACCGCGCATTTGCCAGTACCATCGGCCGCATGAGTCCCCCATATTGTGCATGCAGCGTTTGTTGCAAATGTGCACCAAACGATAGATTATCCGCGGTGTGCGCATTCGGTACGCTTTTGGTATTCATCATGCCCACGATAATCATCATCTGTGCGGCTTTTTTCCCGTTTATTACCGCCGTCGGTTTTACCCGCGTACCGTCCGATTGATAAATCGCATCCCGATGGATGTCTAACACCACACAAATCGACGGATATTGTGCCAAATACTTTTCTACCGCTTTACGGGAATGGGTATAGGCCGTACTGTACGGTTGGTCATGAATCTCCGTATCGTGAATCACCCCAATGCCCGCCTGCCGTAACTGCTGTGCCACCCGTGCACCCACGGCAACCATATTGGCAGCAGCATCGTCCGTGCGGCTTTTATCGTCGGGGTTAAAGAAACCGGCATCGTAACCGAGATAACACTCCGTGGTGTGTGTATGGGTAATCAAGACTTGTATCTTGTCCGACGACGCATCAAACCCGATGTCGGGTGTACGTTCAAGCGCCGCGGCTATATCGGCGGTTTGTTTGGTATTGTTTTTAATGGCGACACCCTCCACGAAGGTTTTACCTGCCGACATCTGTTGTGTCAACACCACTCCCGCGCCCGCCTGTTTTTCCGGCACCGCGGTTAAAGGCGATGTGACCGTCTGCACCACAACCTCACCGAGTGTCACACGCTGTTGATTCAGCGCACCGCCGAGCGTCGGCGGTGCTTTTGTTACCCATTGGCTGAGAATCTCAGCACTTTCTTTGGGTTGTTGCATGCCCACCGAAAGCCAGGCGGCGTGTCCCACCAGTTTGTTGATCGCACCCGCGGGAATCACCGAAACCGCCCACGCCAAAAAAATACACACCGCGACCAAACAAAGCGCGGTCACTACCCGTCGTTTCATTCTTTTCACCCATACTACCGTATGAGCAAATTTACAAAGCTATGCTTAAAAGTTCCAACGGTGAATACTCGGGTTGCAAAGCGGCGTGGATAGTCATGGCAATCAGCCGTGCCGCGCGCGCAATCATCAGGTCAATCTCACGGGGTGTCACCATCATTTGTTCGCCGCGAGGTGTGACGGTCTCCTGCGAGACACCAACCAAATCGTGTACGAGTGTACCCGCATCTACCACCGTCGGAACACCGACACCAATGACGGGCAATCGCAACAAGTCACGGTTTAACGCCTTGCGATTGTTTCCAACGCCCGAACCCGGTGAAATACCTGTATCCGAAAGTTGTACCGTACAACCCAGCCGTTCCAAACTGCGCGCCGCCAACGCATCCACCGCAATCACTGCCGCGGGCTTCAACACATCGCAAACCCCCGACACAATCTCACTGCTTTCCATGCCGGTATTTCCCAAGACATCGGGTTTTAGCACCACCGTCGGTCGCAGATCATCCAATCCGACGCTGCGGGCAAACTCCCCTTGAATGTGACGCGTCGCCAGCACCATGGAGGCGGTGCGCGGTCCGAGCGCATCGGGTGTAATGGCTTCGTTTCCCAGCCCCACCACCAGCACACTTCCGGATTCCGGCAACAAGCGTTGCAGATGCTCCCCCAGCACCACCGCTTTTTTCTCCAGTTGTTTATCATCGTCCGTGAGCGGTGGTAAGGTCGCGGTGATATACCGCCCGCCACTTTTGCCGATTTTTTGAGCATCGGCGTTCGGTAGATCGAGCGTACACAACACCATGTCCTCCCGATGCTCTTTTTGTACCGCCGCATCGGTGACGGCTTCCAATGCCAGATCGGTTCGCGCCTGCATGATTCTCATCTCCCAATACAGTAGTATTAAAAGAAAAAAACAGAATATTCTGAAAAAAGTATTGATTTTCCGAAAAGTTCGTGGTATGATAATCCCTGCGTGATTTAGAGTAATTCTTTTTTGAGGAGGTGTGACCATGCCCAACATTAAATCCGCTAAGAAGCGCGTAAAGGTAATTGCTGCCAAGACCGCTCAGAACAAGGCTTGCCGTTCCGAACTGAAAACGGAAATCAAAAAAGCTAACGCCGCGATTGAGACCGGCGCTGACAATAAGGAACTGCTTGTCAAAGCTGCTGTCAAGAAAATTGACCAGGCGGCTGCCAAGGGACTCCTGCACAAGAACACGGCTGCACGGAGAAAGTCCGCCCTCGCCAAAAAAGTTAACGGCTAATCGTTTAACGAGGTCATAAACGCTCTGTAAACCAAATGGTTTACAGGGCGTTTTTTATTGTGTCCCTAACCGGAAACGCCGCGCACAATTGTAATTGTGCGCGG
>JAZOBF010000033.1:0-32097 GCA_045595845.1 Acutalibacteraceae bacterium | reverse complement strand
ATTCAGCAGTTGACCGAACTCGGATTTGCGAACTGCCCCGTCTGTATCGCCAAAACGCAGTACAGCTTCTCGGACGATCCCACCAAACTGGGCGCTCCCGAAGACTTCACCGTTACCATCAAGAATGTCAAAATTTCTGCGGGTGCGGGCTTTATCGTCGTGCTGACGGGTGATATTCTCACCATGCCGGGCCTACCCAAATCCCCCGCCGCCGAACGCATTGATGTCGACGAAAGCGGCAAGATCACCGGTTTATTCTAAACATACCCATAAAAATCCCCTTGAACGCTTCGTTCAAGGGGATTTTATCATTTCGTCATTTTCTCTTGTTTTACTTTGTGGTCAATCACATGGCGGCTGCTAAGCTCCTTGTGAATATCCTCTAATGTGATGCCCTGTTCAATCATCAACACCATCACATGATACGCCAGATCCGCAATCTCGTAGATGGTTTCGGCTTTATCGTTGTCTTTTGCGGCGATAATCACCTCAGTACACTCTTCACCGACCTTTTTCAGGATTTTATCGAGTCCTTTTTCAAAAAGATAGGTGGTGTAGGACCCCTCTTTTTTCTCCGTCTTGCGCCCCTTGATGAGGTCCATCAATCCCTGATAAGAGAACTCATGCCGTTCATCACTTTGGAATACAGGCGTTTCAAAGCAAGAAACCGAACCCGTATGGCAGGCAGGACCGTCGGGCTCTACCATGACCACCAATGCATCGTTATCGCAATCGGCGGTGATGGATACGATATGCTGATAATTACCACTCGTTTCGCCTTTCAGCCACAACTCATTACGCGAACGGCTCCAAAAGCAGGTCAATTCCTTTTCCATGGACACTTGCAAGCTTTCTTTGTTCATGTAAGCAAGCGTCAATACACGCTTTGTTACGGCGTCCACCACAATGGCGGGAATTAAACCTTTTTCGTCAAATTTTAATTGGTCAATGTTAATCATAGCAGTTCCCTCACAGTCTGGTCGGAATGGCATCGTTTGCCATTTGTTGTTTTAAATCACGAATACTCACTTCACCGAAATGGAAGATGGAGGCGGCAAGTCCCGCGTCCACCTTCGGCAGGGTGTTAAACAGGGTAATAAAATCCTCGATTTTCCCCGCACCGCCTGATGCAATCACGGGCACCGACACCGCATCGCATACGGCTTTGAGCATGGGAAGATCAAAACCCTGCTTAACACCGTCGGTATCAATGGAATTGACTACCACTTCGCCCGCACCGTTGCCTACGCACCGTTTGATCCACTCAATGGCTTCCATACCCGTGTTTTCTCTACCGCCCTTAGCAAACACGCGGAATACGCCGTCCACGCGCTTAATATCCACCGATAACACCACACATTGATCGCCATACAGCTTTGCCGCCTCGGCAACCAAAGCGGGATTGCGGATTGCACCGGAATTGACGCTGACTTTATCTGCTCCGCATTTTAATACGCGATCAAAATCGGCAACCGTGTTGATACCGCCACCGACTGTCAGCGGGATAAACACACTTTTGGCAGTCTCACACAGAATATCGGTAAATAAGCGTCTGCCGTCGGACGAGGCGGTGATATCGTAAAACACCAGCTCATCTGCGCCGTTATCGCTGTAATACTTCGCAAGCGAAACAGGGGAGGACACATCGTGTAATCCCTCGAAATTCACACCCTTGACCACGCGACCGTCTTTGACATCGAGGCAGGGGATAATGCGTTTTGTAATCATTTTGCCACCTCAATCGCAGTTTTCAGGTCAATAGCCCCCGTGTAATAGGCCTTGCCGATGATGGCACCGTGAATGTTCAGGGTTGCCAGCCGCGTCACATCGTCCATCGACGAAACACCGCCTGACGCAATAATCTGCATCTCGAACTGCTCGGATAGTTGCTGATACAGTTCGTGGTTGGCACCCTGCATCGCGCCGTCCTTGGAAATGTCGGTGCAAATCAGCGTTTTCACACCAATCTTTTGCATCTCTTTACAGAAATCCATGGCCTTATGCTCGGACTTTACCGTCCAGCCCTTAATTGCCACAAACCCGTCCTTAATATCAATGCCCACCGCAATTTTATCACCGTACTGCTCAACCGCTTGTTTTACAAATCCCTCTTCCGTTACGGCGGCGGTGCCAAGGATCACGCGGTCCATACCGGCGGATAAATAGCGGTTGATGACTTCCATACTGCGAATACCGCCGCCGATTTCGCAAAAGAGCCCCGTTTGTTCTTTAATGGCACATACCGTTTTAAGATTCGGTGTTTCTCCGCTTTTAGCACCCTCCAAATCCACTAAGTGAATGTGGGTGGCGCCACTTTTTTTAAAATCGGAAGCGATAACGGGCGGTTCGCCGTACACCGTCATTTGCGCATAATCGCCTTTGTACAGGCGTACCGCTTTTCCCTCAAATATATCAATAGCCGGATAGATCAGCATACAGGGTTCTCCTTTAATTCTACGAATGCCTTGAGAATGGCGAGTCCCACCGCACCGCTTTTTTCGGGGTGGAATTGGCAACCGTACACATTTCCGCTTGCCACCGCGGCCGTCAATTCAGCACCGTACTCGGCGGTCGCAATGACCGAATCATCACAATCGGTCGCATAGTAAGAATGGACGAAATACACACAGTCGCCGTCTTGAATGTTTTTAAACAACGCGTTTTGTTGTTTAAAAATCAACGGATTCCACCCAATATGCGGAATCTTATACTCGGTATTCGGCAAAACATCGGCAATCGGGCGTACCGATCCTTTGATAAGTCCCAACCCCTCGTGCTCGCCGTATTCATAACTCTTTTCAAACAATAACTGCATCCCTAAACAAATACCGAGCAACGGCTTGCCGTTTGCGGCGAGTTCCTTTATGACCTCATCCAAACCGCACTCACGGAGTTTGTTAGCTGCGTCACAAAACGCGCCGACACCGGGTAAAATGATGCGGTCTGCTTGCTTTAACATTGACGAATCGGCAGTTACCACCACATCTGCTCCGATTGCCGCCAAGGAACTTTTCAGTGAAAACAAATTACCGACGCCGTAATCAACAATGGCTACCATTACAGAACTCCCTTTGTAGACGGAATATCGCCGGCAAAAGCGGGATCAATTGCCACCGCATCTTTCAAACTACGCGCCGCCGATTTGAACGCTCCCTCAATGATGTGGTGTGAATTACTGCCGGCTGGTTGCCGCAAATGCAAGGTGCATTCCGCATTGCGTACGAATGCGATCCAGAATTCCCATACCAGTTCTGTATCGAATGTGCCGACCTTTTGCGTGGGGATATTGAGCTCATATGCGAGATACCCTCTGCCTGAAAGATCCACCGCCGATACGATCAACGCCTCATCCATCGGGAGGATGCAACTACCGTAACGGGTGATACCTTTCTTGTCGCCCAATGCGTCCTTAAACGCCGTTCCGAGTGCGATACCGATATCCTCAACGGTGTGGTGATCGTCAACCTGAATATCACCCTTGCAGGTGATGGCAAGGTCAAAACGGCCGTGTTTTGCAAACAGTGTCAGCATGTGATCCAAAAAGCCACAGCCCGTGTCGATGGTGCTTGTACCCGTGCCGTCCACATTGAGTGTGAGCGTAATATCGGTTTCGGCTGTTTTACGATGTATTTGGGAAGTTCTCATGATTATCCCTCCAAAAGTTCTTTAAGTGTATCAATCAAAATATGCATTTGCTCGGTACTGCCGATGGTGATGCGGTTATATTCGCGTAACTTGTCTTTGTCAAAATGACGGACAAGAATACTGCTTTCTTTGAGCTTTAAATACAGTTCTTTTCCACCTACGGTATGGTGCTTTGCAAACACAAAGTTTGCCGCCGAATCAACGACCGTAAACCCAAGCGCACGCAGTTGCGCGGTTGTCCACGCGCGTACCTCCATGATCTTTTGGCAATTCGTTTTGAAATATTCCGCATCCTCTAACGCTCCGATACCCGCGGCCATAGTCATGCGGTTGACATTGTAGGGGTTGGTGGAATACTTGATGGTGTTCAGATCGCGGATAAGCGCCTTACAACCAAATCCCACGCCCAGTCGAGCGCCCGCCATGGAGCGTGACTTGGAAAATGTCTGCGTGACAAGAAGATTGTCATACTTATGAATCAACGAAACAGCACTTTCGGCGCCGAAATCCACATACGCTTCGTCGATTACCACCACATTATCGGGATTGCTTTTCACGATCGCCTCAATTTCACAAAGGGGTAGGGCAATACCCGTTGGTGCGTTGGGATTGGCGATGAAAATAGTTTTTTGCTGATTGTGATAATCCGCCGTATTGATGGTGAAATCTGCGTTTAGCGGGATCTCAGTGTACGGAATTCCATTCAGTTTTGCAAACACCGGGTAAAACCCGTAGGTAATATCGGGAAAGATAGCAGGATGCGATTTGTCGCAAAATGCCATGAACGCAAAATTGAGGATTTCATCTGAGCCGTTTGTGAACAGCATTTCATCGGGCGCCACTCCGAATACCTCGGCGGCCTTGTCCACCAGCAATCGGCACTCCGGATCGGAATAGAGTTGCAATGTAGCAGCTGCCTCGCTTGCTTTCTCCACCGCTTTTGCAGACGGGGGATAGGGCGATTCGTTGGTGTTCAGTTTTACATATTGCTGATCTTTCGGCTGTTCACCGGGGGTGTACGGCGTTAACTGATCATATTTTGATGTAAAAAAACGGCTCACTGTGCGTCACCCTCCGTGCGTATTACAGCACTCTTTGCGTGTGCCGTCAGCCCCTCGGCTTTAGCAAAAGCGGCAACATCGTTTGCCACTCGCTTTAATGCGTCACGCGTATAATAGGTGTACTGTGTTTTCTTGATAAAATCGTCTACCGACAAGGGACTGGAGAAGCGCGCCGTACCGCTGGTCGGCAATGTGTGATTGGGACCCGCAAAGTAGTCGCCGAGTGCTTCGGGGCAGTTGCGGCCCATAAAGATACTGCCCGCATGACGGATGCGATCAAGATAATCAAACGGATTATCCACGCACAACTCCAGATGTTCGGGTGCGATTTCGTTCGCGATATTGATTGCCGTTTCCAAACTGTCCACGACAATGATTTTGCCGTTTGTATCAATGGATACGCGTGCAATCTCCGAGCGGGTAAGCTGTGAGATTTGGTTTTCCAGTTCCGTCTGTACCGCCCTCGCAAGCACCTCGGAATCGGTCACAAGTACCGCGCTTGCCATTTTATCGTGTTCTGCCTGTGACAGTAGATCTGCCGCCACAAAACGCGGATCCGTTTCGCCGTCGGCAACAATGAGAATTTCGCTCGGTCCGGCAATCATATCAATGGATACCTTGCCGAAGACTTGTTTCTTCGCCTCGGCGACGAACGCGTTTCCGGGACCGACAATCTTATCCACTTTCGGCACACTTTCGGTTCCGTAAGCGAGCGCGGCAATCGCACCTGCACCGCCGATTTTAAAGATCTTATCCACGCCCGCCACCGATGCGGCGGCTAAAATGACAGGATTGACTGTACCGTCTGCCGAGGGCGGTGTTACCATGACGACCTCAGGACAACCCGCAATCTTGGCGGGAATGGAATCCATCAGCACGGTGGACGGATACGCGGCGGTGCCACCCGGCACATATAAACCCGCTCGATCTACCGGAATGATTTTCTGACCGATGACGATTCCGTCTTCATCATTGATAATGAAACTGTTTCTGACCTGTTTTTCGTGAAATTTCCGAATATTTGTCGCGGCTTTTTTGAGAATTTCCAAAAAAGCAGGCTCTACTGCCGCCACTGCCTCTTCGATTTCTTGCGGTGTTACCTGCAGAGAGGAAAGGGTGGCGTTGTCAAATTTTCTGGCGTATTCAAACAGCGCTTTGTCACCGTTAGTTCTGACATTCTCGATAATGTCGGCAACAATTTCTTCCACATTGATATGGGGGACGGCGCGTGCAAAAATATCGTCGTTTGCAACCTCGCCGTATTTTAAAATCTGAATCATGGTTTACGCCTCCGTCTGTGCGGCAAGTCCCCGCACGACTCTTTCAATTTCGTCACTTTTAAATTTATAACTGGATTTATTGGCGATCAATCGTGCGCTGATCGGCACGATGGTTTCAATTACCGAGAGATCGTTTTCTTTCAGCGTGGTACCGGTTTCCACGATATCCACAATCACATCCGAAAGCCCTAAGATCGGTGCAATTTCAATAGAACCGTTAAGGTGAATGATATCAATATCGCGACCTTTGGACAAATAGTGTCGGCAGGCAATATTGGTAAACTTGGTAGCCACACGCAAGGTGCGTTTTGGATCATCACGAAATCCCTCTTTGGCGGCAACCGCCATGCGGCATTTACCCATGTTCAAATCGAGCAGTTCGTAAATATCAGGTTCGTATTCCAACAGAATATCTTTGCCTGCAACACCGATATCGGCGGCACCGCGTTCCACATAGATAGCAACATCCGATGGCTTCACCCAGAAATAGCGAACGCCGCACTGAGCATTTTCGAAAATGAGTTTTCGGTTGTTATCGTGAATGGAGGGGCATTCAAACCCCGCCTTTTCAAACATGGCGAGAACTTTTTCACCGAGCCGACCTTTCGGCAGTGCCACATTAAGCATTGTTTTCAAGAAGTATCACCTCGTCGCCGCACAGTTGTACCAGTTTCTTGTAGCGGATGGTTGCGGGCTTTTTGCGCTGTACAAGTACACGGGCGCCCGTATTGCCGAGTTCATCTGCTTTACAACGAATAACGGTAAGATCCGCAGTTTCATCGTACAGAAGAACGATATCCACATCGTACTCGTCGGGCGCGCTGTCCAGGCGTTCCAACATATCCATATAGACCGCAAACCCGATTGCACCGGATGTGCGTTTCATTTTTTGCATCAACTTATCGTACTGACCGCCCGATAACACACCGGCGGGAAGACCGTCGATAAACCCTTTAAATACGATACCGTTATAGTAATGAATGTCATCCACCACGGAAAAATCAATACGGAGTCCCTCGCCGACCGTACTGTTCATGACGGTGCGAATGATGCGTTCAAATGACTCCCACGACGGCATATCGGATAAGAGAGGCATGAGTATCGGCAGAACTTGGGCGGGCTTGCCCGCGGTGGTAACCACTTGTCTGAGCGGTTCGCTGTCCGAGTCGGCAATTCCTGCTTCGCGGCAGATGCCGAGCAACTCATGGGTGTTCTTTTCACCGATGCACTTGAAAAGCGCGGCTTTTTTTTCGTGCGGCACACCGATGCGATCCATCAGATCGGATAGTAATCCGATGTGTGACACATCCAAAACAAAGGCAGGGGAGATGCAACGAAGGCTTTCTGCGGCGAGCAGCAGCACCTCACAGATGCAATAATCATCAATCGAACCAAGACATTCTAAACCAACCTGCATAATCTCCTTAAATGCGTGTGAACCCTTGGAGACACGATACACATTCTCGTTATAATACACCTTTTGCACGGTGTTCGGCTCATCCTTGCTGTTCTTGACAATGGATAGCGTCACATCAGGCTTGAGTGCCATCAATTTCCCGTTGGTATCGGTAAAGGTGATAACGCTGTCGGAAATTAAAAAATCTTTATTGCGTGCATACAGATCGTATTCTTCAAACTTGTTCATTTTATATGGCAAATACCCGTAGGTATTGTAAAGTGCGCGCAGGTCGAACATTACCTGTTCACCGAATCCCAACTGTTGCATTATTCCTTCTCCTTCAGGCGGTCAATTGCCATACGGTAGCCGCCGTTTCCGTAATTAAGGCATTTGCTGACACGACCAATGGTGGCGGTACTGATGTTGACCTTTTCCGTGATCTTTTGATAACTGTCACCGTTTGACAGCAAAATCGCGGTATCCAAACGCTGGGACATATCTTGCAGCTCCTTGATGGTGCACAGATCCTCAAAATAGGTATAGCATTCCTCCACCGTGTTCAGATTCAAAAATGTCTGAAACAAGCGATCAATCGATTCGGAACGAAAATTCATAACGAACATCCTCTCCACAGAATTACTTTACCATGTTAACACTTTGTCGCGCTAAAGTCAAGCTTTTTTTACATATTTTAAACATGAAGAAACAGTCAGCAGGGGTTGATTCCTGCCGACTGTTTTTTAACGGTTTATCCCAGCGTGGCGGCCATAACCGCTTTGATGGTGTGCATGCGATTTTCTGCTTCATCAAAGACGATGGAGCGCTCACTTTCGAACACCTCATCGGTGACCTCCATGCAGGTGATGCCGAATTTTTCGTACATGTCTTGACCGGTGGAAGTTTTTAAGTCATGGAACGCGGGCAAGCAGTGCATGAAGCGGCACTGAGCACCGGCGGCATCCATAAGCGCGGCGGTGACACGGTACGGGCTGAGTTCGGCGATACGCTCTTTCCATACCTCGTCAGGTTCGCCCATGGAAACCCACACATCGGTGTAGATGACATGCGCATCCGCGACGGCTTGCATCGGATCGGTGATAAATTCGAGTATCGCACCCGTTTCGGCGGCAATCGCCTGACAGGTATCGATGAGTTCTTGGCTCGGGAAATATTTTTCGGGGGCACAGGCAATGAAATGCATACCCATTTTGGCACAACCGACCATCAGCGAGTTGCCCATATTATAGCGTGCATCGCCCATGTATACCAACTTTTTCCCTTTTAACTCGCCGAAATGTTCACGAATTGTCAAGAAATCGGCGAGAATCTGTGTAGGATGAAATTCGTTAGTAAGACCGTTCCACACGGGAACTCCCGCGTATGCGCTGAGTTCCTCCACGATTTCTTGCTCAAAGCCACGGTATTCAATACCGTCGAACATACGGCCGAGTACGCGTGCGGTATCGGGGATGGACTCTTTTTTGCCCATCTGTGAACTTTTGGGATCGAGATATACGGGGTGCATTCCCAAATCCGCCGCTGCGACCTCAAACGCGCAACGGGTGCGCGTGCTGGTCTTTTCAAACAATAAGGCAATTGACTTGCCTTGGCAAAGCCGATGAGCAATTCCTGCTTTTTTCTTGGCTTTCAGATCGGCTGACAGATTCAACAGAGCATCAATTTCATCGGGCGTGTAATCTAACAGTTTCAAAAAGCTACGATTTTTAAATGTCATAGATAACTCCTTATACGGCCGCGGCCTTTTTAATGGTTTCAATGGCTTTTTTGAGAAGATGCATCGGAATATTCAGAGCAGGCAATAAGCGCACCTTGTCTTTTGCCGTCAAACACAGCACACCGTTTTCCAAACAAGTGGTGACCACTTCCTTGGCGGGTTTTTCGGTTTTGATGCCGATCATGAGTCCCATACCTGTCACCGACTGAACACCGGCAGCACCGTTTAACGCCTCGAAAATATAGTTGCTTTTTTCACGCACATCGGCGAGGAAGGCATCGTCCAAACGATTGATAACGCTCAGCGCACCGGCACAACAAACGGGATTCGCGCCATAGGTAGAACCGTGATCGCCCGCGCCTAACACATGTTGCACCTTTTCGCTCATCAGCGTGGCACCGATGGGCAGTCCGCCGCCGAGTCCTTTAGCGGTGGAAACGATATCGGGCGTAATGCCGTAGTTCATGTACGCATACAAAGCGCCCGTGCGTCCGTTACCTGTTTGCACTTCATCTATGATAAGCGGAATATCGTGCTCCTCGGCAAGGTTGGCTACACCCGTTACGAATTCCCGACTAAGCGCGATCACGCCGCCCTCGCCTTGTACACACTCCATCATAATGGCGGCGGTGGGCAGTTCTTTGACCATCTTTGACAGCGTTTCGAGATCTTCGGCATCGACATGGGCAAAGCCGGGGGTTAGGGGATTAAACAACGCATGGAAATGGTCTTGTCCCGTAGCGGCAAGGGTGGTCAGCGTTCTGCCGTGAAAACTGTTTTTCAGTGTAATGACGGTCGAATATTCCGCTCCTTTGGTTTCGGCGGAATATTTGCGTGCCACTTTGATGGCACATTCATTCGCCTCCGCACCGGAGTTTGCGAAAAACACTTTTTTCATGCCGGTTCGCTCGCACAGTACGCGCGCCAGTTGAGCACACGGCTCGGTGTAATACAGGTTTGAGGTGTGTTGCAAGGTTGCGGCTTGTTTGGAAACAGCGGCTACCCATTCGTCATCGGCAATGCCGAAACAGGTTACGCCGATGCCTGAACCGAGGTCGATATATTCTTTGCCGTTCGTATCGACTACGATACTGCCTTTTCCCGAAACCAGTTCCACGGGAAACCGTGCGTAGGTGCCGGCAACATACTGTTGATCCAAAGAGGTGATACTGTTCATACTGATTTAACCTTTCGTGACCATGGTACCGGCGCCTTCGTCGGTCAGCAATTCCATGAGAATGGAGTGGTGAATACGGCCGTCCATAATGATGACATTGTTGACACCATGATTCAGGGCTTCAATGCAACAATCTACCTTCGGAATCATGCCGCCGGAAATGACGCCGCTGTCATACAGTTGTTTAGCTTCCTCCACGGTGATTTCGGGAATGAGGGTGGAGGGGTCGTCTTTGTCGCGTAAGATGCCCGCGATATCCGTCATCAGAATCATACGCTCGGCGCCGAGAGCCCCCGCAATATGGGCGGCGGCGGTGTCGCCGTTGACATTGTAGATGTTTCCGTTGTCATCACACGCAATCGTGGAAATGACGGGGATATATCCCTTTTCCAACAAATCCACCACGGGTTCAATGTTAATCTTGGTGATGTTTCCCACGAATCCGAGTTTTTCGTTCTTAAAAGTGGCATCGATAAGGTGGCCGTCGATACCCGAAATTCCCATGGCTTTACCGCCGATTGTTTCGAGCAAGTTGACGAGTGATTTGTTGACTTTACCCGCGAGCACCATCTGCACAATGTCCACGGTTTCTTTATCCGTTATGCGCAATCCGTCAATGAATTCCGGTTTTTTATCCAAACGCGTCATCATGTCGCTGATTTCGGGGCCACCGCCGTGTACCAGCACGACTTTCACACCCGTCAGCCACAACAAGACGATGTCTTGCATGACTTCTTTCTTGAGTTCTTCGTTGACCATGGCGTTACCGCCGTATTTTACTACAACGATCTCGCCGTTGTACCGCCGAATGTAGGGGAGAGCCGCTGTTAAGACCTCGGCGCGTTCGGCATTGGAAATGATATCGTGCATACTGACAACTCCTTAGGTACGGTAATCGCCGTGGATTTTCACATAATCGTAAGTTAGGTCGCAACCCCATGCACAAGCACTGTAAGGGCCGTCGCCAACCTTAACAAGAATCTCAATATCGTGTTCGAGCAAAATTTCTTTTGCCAGTTCTTCCGAGAATGGGATACCCGCGCCATCGCGACAGACCGCGATTTCACCCTTGGCGGAACGGAAGGAAACATCGACTTTTGTCACATCTACATCGGCACCGCTATATCCGATGGCACACAAGATGCGTCCCCAGTTCGCGTCTGCACCAAACATCGCCGCTTTAAGCAAGCTGGAGCAGATAACGCTTTTTGCAGACAGCTTGGCCACTTGTTCGGTATCGGCACCGCTGACTTTACATTCCAGCAACTTGGTAGCTCCCTCGCCGTCTCCCGCGATGATGCGACACAAGTTGACGGTGACGGTATTGAGAGCTTTCATAAAGGTGTCAAAATCTTCGCCTTCGGCTGTTATCTCTTCATTTTCTGCAAGACCGTTGGCAAGTACCGTTACCATGTCGTTGGTGGAGGTGTCGCCGTCAATGCTCAACATATTAAAGGTGTTGGCAATATCACCCGACAACGCTTTTTGCAGCATGGCGGGCGAGATGGCAACATCGGATGTGATAAACACCAGCATGGTTGCCATATTGGGATGGATCATGCCGCTTCCCTTGGCAATACCGCCGATGCGGCACACCTTTCCGCCGACGGTGAACTCAACGGCGATTTCTTTTTTGACGGTATCGGTGGTCATAATGGCTTCTGCTGCCGATTCGCCACCGTTTTGGGATAATCCGCTTGCCAGTTCACCGATATGGGCAGCAATTGGCTCAAGGTTCAACGGTTGCCCGATGACACCGGTTGATGCCACTACCACATCGTCGGCAGGAATACCGAGAGTTTCGGCAACGAGCTCGCACATGGCGTTTGCTTTTTCAATGCCGTCCGCATTACAGGTGTTGGCAATTCCGCTGTTACAGATGATTGCCTGTGCTTTCCCGTTTTGCAAATGCGCTTTCGTCACGGTGAGCGGGGCGCCCTTGACGAGATTGGTGGTATACACCGCCGCCGCATTGGCGGGCACCTCGCTGACAATGAGAGCGAGATCTTTTTTGGTACGATTTTTGCGGACACCGCAATGGATACCGTTTGCTTTATAGCCTTGTGCGGCACATACGCCGCCGGAAATCAGTTTCATAGTTACTCCTCATGTTATACATTCAAGCCGGTTGTTTCGTCTACGCCGAGCAAAATGTTCATGTTCTGAATCGCGGCGCCTGAAGCGCCTTTTCCGAGATTGTCGAACCGCGCCGTGAGTAAGATGCGCTCCTCGTTTCCCTGTACTGACACCTGCATATCGTCGCGGTCGGCGAACGCCGAAGCGGATAACAGTCCGTCGGGATCGGTGCCGTTATCAAACCGCACCAAACCGTTTGCATAATATGTCGCGTACAGTTGCTCAATGTCCTGCTTGTTGCCGTTCACATCACGGGCAAAAAGCGGGACAGTCACTTCCATACCGCTGTAGAAATCTGCAACGATGGGGCAGAAGACGGGCGCGGTCGTCAGACCGCACACCGCTGCCATTTCTTTTAGATGCTTATGTTGTTGTGTCAGCGCATACTGACGGGGTGCTTTCAAAAGCGGGCTTCGATCCTCGCCCTCATACTCCGCAATCATCTTTTTACCGCCGCCGGAATATCCGGTCAGCGAGAAACAGGTGAGCGCGGCGTCAGGCTTAAGTAATCCCTGCTCCATAAGCGGCGCCACCAACGCGATAAACCCGCTGGCATGGCAACCGGGATTGGCAATACGTCGCGAAGCGGCGATGCGCTCGCGTTGTCCCGACAGTTCGGGCAATCCGTATGTCCAATCAGGATGTGTGCGGTGCGCGGTGGAGGTATCAATAATGCGCACGGCGGGATTTTCAGTCAGTGCCACCGCCTCAATGGCGGCGGGATCGGGCAAACATAAGAACACAATATCCGCATTGTTGATCGCCTCTTTGCGAGCGGCTGTATCCTTGCGCTTTTCTTCCGACAGTGCGATCAATTGCAGATCGTTCCGCTCTTTTAACCGATCCGCAATGCGCAAACCGGTTGTGCCAACACTTCCGTCAATAAAAATCGTGGTCATTTCGCTAACAACTCTTTCACATGGGAGATTTGTGCTTCCACCGAAGATAGCGAGGTACCACCCTCGGAAATACGGCTTTCCACACAGGTTTTCAAATCAATCGCTTCGTACAGGTCGTCTTCAAACAGGTCGCTGAACGAACGGTAGGTCTCAAGAGGCAAATCCTCCAGTACGGTGTTTTGCTGAATACACAGCGCCACCAGTTGACCGGAAAGCTTATACGCACTGCGGAACGGCAATCCCTTTTTCACCAAATAATCCGCCAAATCGGTGGCGTTGATAAAGCCTTTTTGTGCCGCCGATTTCATGTTAGCGGTGTTCGCCGTCATCGTGGCAACCATGCCGGTAAAGACTTGTAAGCACATCTTCACCGTATCACAGGCGTCAAACACGCCTTCCTTATCCTCTTGCATATCCTTGTTGTATGCAAGAGGCAATCCTTTGAGCGTAGTTAAGAGGCCCATGAGATCACCGAACACCCGCCCTGTCTTGCCGCGCACCAGTTCCGCCATGTCGGGGTTTTTCTTCTGTGGCATGATGGACGAACCGGTGGTATACGCATCCGATAATTCCACAAATTTAAATTCCCAACTCGACCACAGAATGATCTCTTCGGCAAAGCGGGACAGATGCACCATCAATGTGGACAGCGCCCCAAGCAATTCGATACTGAAATCGCGGTCGGACACGGCGTCCAAACTGTTTAGACAAATACCGTCAAAGCCCAATTTTTCCGCCTCGAAACGGCGGTCAGTGGCGTAGGTCGTGCCGGCAAGCGCACATGCGCCGATGGGGGATCGGTTCATGCGTTTGCGGCAGTCCGCCAGTCGTTCCAGATCGCGTATGAGCATCATGGCATATGCCATCAGGTGATGCCCGAATGTAATGGGTTGTGCGCGTTGCAGATGGGTGTAACCGGGCAGAATCGCCTCTTTATACTGTTCCGCTTTTTCGGTGATTGCCGTCAGCAACTCCTTGATAAGCGAGGTGATCTCGTCGATCTCATCGCGCAGATACAAGCGGATGTCCAATGCCACCTGATCGTTACGGCTACGCGCGGTGTGCAGCTTTTTGCCCACATCACCCAGTCGTTCGGTCAGCACCTGTTCGACGAACATGTGAATATCTTCGCATTCCATATCCACGGCAAGGGCACCGCTTTCAATATCCGCTAAAATCGCGGACAGACCGTCAATCAAGAGTTCGGCATCTTCGGCACAGAGGATTCCTTGCTTTGCAAGCATGGCGGCGTGCGTCATGCTGCCCGTAATATCTTGGCGGTACATTCTGCTGTCAAACCGAATGGACGAATTGAAATCGTCTGCAATCTTTTCGGTATGGCCGTCGGTTCTGCCGGCCCACATCTTAGCCATGTTACACGCTCCTGATTATTTTTTACCGTCTACCATTGCCTGTACTTGAATCGGCAGACCATAGAGGTTGATAAAGCCGGCGGCATCCGCTTGGTTGTAATCGCTTTCACCAAAGGTGGCGATCTCTTCGCTGTACAGCGTGTAGGGACTCCACACGCCCGCATTGATCATATTGCCTTTATAGAGTTTCAGCCTCACCTTACCGGTTACACGCTCCTGTGTTTTGGTGACGAAAGCGGAAAGGGCTTCGCGCAAAGGCGTAAACCATTGACCGTTGTAAACGAGTTCCGCAAAGGTGATGGACAAGCGTTGTTTTTCATGCAATGTCATCTTGTCCAGACAGATGCTTTCGAGCACGCTGTGCGCTTTGTAAAGGGTGGTACCGCCGGGCGTTTCATACACGCCGCGGCATTTCATACCGACCAAGCGGTTTTCCACGATGTCGATGATACCGATACCGTTAGCGCCGCCGAGCTCGTTGAGCTTCAAGATGATGTTTTTAGCGCTCATTTTCTCGCCGTCCAAAGCTACGGGCACACCTTTTTCGAATTCCAGCGTCACATAGGTCGGTTTATCGGGTGCCATGATGGGGGAAACACCCATCTCGAGGAAGCCGGGTTTCTCATACTGAGGCTCGTTGCCGGTATCCTCCAGATCCATGCCCTCGTGGGACAGATGCCAGAGGTTCTTATCCTTGGAATAGTTCGTTTCACGGTTAATCTTCAGCGGGATGTTATGCGCTTCCGCATATTCGATCTCCTCTTCACGGGACTTGATATCCCACTCACGCCAGGGCGCGATGATGGGCATGGTCGGCGCAAAATGCTTCAGCGCCAACTCGAACCGCACCTGATCGTTACCTTTACCGGTGCAACCGTGGCAAATCGCATCGGCATTTTCCTTGATGGCGATTTCAGCCAATCCTTTGGCGATACAGGGACGCGCGTGACTGGTCCCGAGCAGATACTCCTCGTATACCGCACCCGCCTGCATGGTGGGAATGATATAGTTGTCAACATAATCGTCGGTCTGATCCAAAACATACAGTTTGGAAGCCCCAGTCTTGAGTGCTTTTTCTTCCAAGCCCTCCAGCTCATCCGCTTGACCGACATTACCCGAAACCGCAATTACTTCGCAGTTGTTGTAGTTTTCTTTCAGCCACGGAATGATGATGGATGTGTCCAGACCGCCCGAATAGGCGAGAACAACTTTTTTGATTGATTTTTTATTCATTTTGAACTACCTCCACAAGATAATTTACAACATGGCATGAATTATACCTCTAAATAAAACGGTTGTCAACACAATTTGAATATTTATTCACAATTTGTTGCTTTTCCACACAACTCGCCCTACAGACAACCATGAATTTTACCGAAATGCCGATACTTTCATCGGCAAAGATTTCCTGCAAGGCGCTGCCTTCCCCTAAAGAAAGGAGTGTAACAAAGCAAATATGCATAAATATTCACTTGCGAATAAAACAAAACTGACACCGCTTGTTAGCAATGTCAGTTTGTTGTTTATCGGTGAATTATTTGTAGATGATGGATTCCGCATAGCGGGTAGCAATGATGCCTTCGGGCTCACCGGTTGCTTTGGACTCGCTGAGGATGTGTTCGATGGAATTGTAGATGTTGTCCACCTTTTCGAGCACTGCTTCTTTGTTGTACGGACCGTCCACCTCAGCTGCCGCATTGATAACACCGCCGCCGTTGATGACAAAGTCAGGCGCGTAGTAGATGCCGCGCGCTTTCAATGCCAAACCGGAAGCCTCATCAAGAATCTGGTTGTTGGCGCCGCCGGCGACTGCTTTACAGTTCAGAACGGGGATGGTGGTGGGATTGAGGATGGCACCCATGGCGTTGGGGGAGAAAATGTCACATTTCTGTGCATAGATTTCTTCGGTAGGAACGATTGTCGCGCCGAATTCTTCCACCGCTTTGTCCGCCATTGCTTTGTTACTGCGGTTGGCAATAATCAGTTTAGCACCACTTTCATGAAGCAGACGGCACAGATCATAACCGACTTTGCCGAGACCTTGCACGGCAATCGTCAGACCGTCCAGCGAATCAGTACCGAGCGCCACTTTCGCGGTTGCACGGATACCTTGCCATACACCGCGAGCGGTAAACGGAGAAGGATCGCCGCTGTTCTGGGGCAGACCGCAAATGTGCTTAGTCTTGCGCATCATGACCAAGGCATCGTCGCAATCGGTATTGACATCTTCTGCGGTGATATAATCGCCGCCCAAATTGTTTACCGCTTCGCCGAACGCTTCAAACATTGCCTCGGTTTTCTGCGAGGGATCAGCGATGATAACACCTTTACCGCCGCCGTGTGCGAGACCGGCAACCGCGTTCTTGTGAGACATACCGCGCGACAGGCGCAGAACATCGAACAGCGCATCGTCAAACGAGGCATACGGGAACAAGCGGCAACCGCCGATAGCGGGGCCGAGGTTCGTGTTGTGTACAGCGATAATGGCGTGTAAACCCGCTTTCTCGTTGTTGATAAACAATACCTTTTCGTGACGGTAGTTTACCATTTCAGTCATTGCATTCATGTGAATTTCCTCCTATATCTAATTATTGTTTATACTGTTTTCCCATGTTGAGCGCTTTCATATTCAACTCGACAAGGGCGGCTTTTTTCGCGGGAACCAATTTCGTAACAACTGCATCGGTACCGGCAAAACTCAGTTCGGGGTGGTTCTCCAACAAGTGACCGACAATGATCATGTTGGCAAGCGTGGGAATTTGTGCTTCCTTTGCCATCTGCGTGGCAGGTATGTAGAACACATCCACATCGGTGCGGGTGACTTTCTCATGAATGAGAGAAGAATCCACATAGATTTGACCGCCTGGAACAACGGTATCCTCATATTTTTGCAAGGACGGCAGGTTCATGGCGATCAACACATCGGGAGTGGTGATGATGGGGGAGCCTACCGGTGTATCCGACAGAATAACATTACAGTTGGCGGTGCCGCCACGCATCTCGGGGCCGTAGGACGGCAACCACGATACTTGCAAGTCTTCCGTCAAACCTTTATACGCCAAGAATTTACCGGCGAACAAAATCCCTTGACCGCCGAAACCGGCGATGAGCATCTGTGTCGTTTTCATGCCTGTTCCTCCTTTTCGGCAGAGCGGTCTTTGTACACGCCGAGAGGATAATACGGCAGCATATCGCTTTCCACCCATTGGAGTGCCTGCTCGGGCGTCATACCCCAGTTAGTGGGACACGCGGATACGATCTCAACAAGCGAGAATCCCTTGCCCTCGATTTGATTCCGGAACGCCTTCTTAATCGCCTTTTTAGCGTTTTTGACATTCTTGACATTGTTCACCGCTACGCGGGTGATGTACTCGGGGCCTTCGAGCGTGGCGAGCATTTCGCTGACACGGATCGGCCAACCGCAATGCTTGACATCACGGCCGTAGGGGGAAGTTTGCGTGACCTGACCGG
Source organism: Acutalibacteraceae bacterium (assembly GCA_045595845.1). Classification (GTDB taxonomy): domain Bacteria; phylum Bacillota; class Clostridia; order Oscillospirales; family Acutalibacteraceae; genus RGIG3009. Next base: position 13,921 of record JAZOBF010000033.1, on the reverse strand, counting down.
GCAGGGAAGTGGGGGCCATCTGACCGCCCGTCATACCGTAAATGGCGTTGTTGACGAAAAACACGGTAATGTTTTCGTTTCGGGCGGCGCTGTGTACCGTTTCCGCCATACCGATGGAGGCGAGGTCGCCGTCACCTTGATAGGTGAACACGATGTTATCCGGACGGGAACGCTTGATACCGGTGGCGACGGCAGGGGCTCTGCCGTGCGCGGATTCGATCATGTCACAGGTGAAATAATCGTATGCCATAACGGCACACCCAACGGGTGCCACACCGATAGCGGTTCCCTCAATACCCAACTCGTCCATGGCTTCTGCAACCAGTCGATGGATGATGCCGTGCGGGCAACCGGGGCAGTAGTGCAAAGGCATATCGGCTAATGCTTTTGGTCTTTCAAATACAACGGCCATGTTCAGCACTCTCCTTTCTGAGCGTTGCGGATGGCCTCCAGCACCTCGTCGGGGCTGGGAATCATACCGCCGCAACGGTTACACAGGGAGACGGGCTTCCGACAACCGGTTGCCAACCGAATATCTTCAATCATCTGTCCCATGCTCAACTCTACGCTGATAAACGCTTTCACTTTGTCGGCGGCTGCGGCGAGCGGCTTGTTCGGGAACGGCCACAGGGTAATGGGCCGAATCAATCCCACTTTGATACCTTCCGCGCGGGCGGCAACCACCGCATTTTTGGCAACACGGGCGGCGATACCGAAAGCAACTACGCAATATTCCGCGTCTTGCATCTCGTATTCTTCCCACATGGCTTCGTTTTCTTCGATGAGCTGATACCGTTGATAGCGTTCGAAGTTCTTGGCTTCGAGCTGATCGGGCTGTAAGTACAGGGAATTGACAACATTATGTGGGCGTTTGCACGCGGTACCCGTCAATGCCCACGGTTTTTCATATGTTTCGATCTCGGCGTCCTCAAAGGAGATCGGCTCCATCATCTGACCGATAGTGCCGTCCGCCAAAATCATGGCAGTCATCAGATACTTATCGGCGAGATTAAAGCCTTTGATGGTCAGACTGGCCATTTCCTGGTCGGAGGCGGGAGCCAGCACGATCATGCGATAATCACCGTGTCCGCCGCCTTTGGTAGCTTGGAAATAATCCGATTGTGACGGCTGAATACCACCGAGGCCGGGACCGCCGCGCTGAACATTGACAACGAGGGCGGGAATATCCGAACCGGCGAGATAGCTGAGTCCTTCTGCCTTCAGCGAGATGCCGGGGCTGGATGAAGAGGTCATGACGCGCACACCCGCGGCGGCGGCACCATAGACCATATTAATCGAAGCGACTTCACTCTCTGCTTGCAGAAATACGCCGCCGATTTTGGGCATTTTCTTTGCCATGTAAGCGGCGATCTCCGTCTGAGGCGTGATGGGATACCCGAAATAGTGTCGGCAACCGGCACGGATGGCGGCTTCCGCAATCGCCTCGTTTCCTTTCATTAAAACTCTTTCTGCCATTGTATTTGCCTCCTTACCGTTCCACAGTAATGATGCAGTCAGGGCACATGGTGGCGCAGAACGCGCAACCGATGCACTTCTCTTGTGCAATCATCACGGCGGGGGAATATCCTTTTTTGTTAATCATGTCGGCGGCAATGGTCAAACAGCCTTTCGGACAGGCGTTGACGCAAAGACCGCACCCTTTGCAAAAATCGGTTCGGAATATTACTTTTGCCATGGGAATCCTCCTAAGGTAGATCGAAATATTTGTCCTGCAAATGCAGGGGGAATACCGTATTCAGTATATCGGATAACGCGGGTGCGATATCCTCTTTGACGGCGTGAAACCAAACGGGCAAGCCGGACAACGCAGACAATTCCTCTATGTAGGGAAGAGAGTGTAATACGGTTTCGGGGGTGGTTTCGGATGCCAAATTGGTATTATTGACGATGCAGGTGAACGAAAGACCGCAAGCGGCTTCGATTTCCCGCATGACTTCCAGAGCGTCTGCCGCCGTACGAGTGAGCGGGCGGCTGGCATTTGCCACAAACACCATGCGGTGGTTATTCTCTTTTTTAATATACGGTGCATAGCGGCCGAGCGCGTATGCGCCGCGGTCATCTCCGCCGATATCCATCACCGCATACCGTGCGGTATCCTGTACCAAGGCATACGCTTCCGCAGGCAAGGCGGGCAAATCAACATTGGAATTGGCAAATTGCGGGGAAATCAAGTCCACACCTGCTTTTGTCAGTTCCTTTACGCTGTCGGCGGTACGGAAATACGGATTGACAATATCCAAATCCGCAATACACACCGAAAGACCGTCCCGTGCTAATTGTATGGCGTAGTTAACGGCAATATTGGTTTTTCCGCTGCCGTAGTGGCCGGCAAACAAGGTTAAGCGTTTGTGGTCCATACATTACAACTGCTTTCTGATGATCTTACCGCTGGTAGTTTTCGGAAGACTGTCGCGGAACTCCACAATACGGGGATATTTATACGGCGCGGTACGCGATTTGACATAGTCTTGAATCTGCTTGCGCAACTCGTCGGTGCCTTTAAAGTCTTTTACCAACACGATAGAAGCCTTGACAACCTGACCGCGCACCTCATCGGGTGCGGCGGAAACGCCGCATTCCAGCACATAGGGGAGTTCCATGATGACATTTTCAATCTCAAACGGCCCGATGCGGTAGCCGGAGGATTTGATAACATCGTCGGCGCGCCCCACATACCAGTAGAAGCCGTCTTCGTCTTTCCACGCGAGGTCGCCTGTGTGATAGAAACCGTCACGCCAGGTTTCGGCGGTGACATCGGGGCTTCCTTCGTACGCGAAGCTCAGACCGCAAGGAAGACCGTTCGAAATGTCAATACAAATTTCGCCGGTTTCACCGGTATCCACGGGATTGCCGTCCGCATCCAACAGTAGGACATTGTAAAGCGGAACAGGTTTGCCCATGGAGCCGAGTTTGTGATCTTGACCGACAAGATTGCCGATGATCAGCGTGCTTTCGGATTGACCGAAGCCTTCCATGATATCGAGTCCCGTTGCTTTTTGGAATTGTCGGTAAACCTCGGGGTTGAGTGCTTCGCCTGCCGTAGAAGCATGCTTGATGGAGGATAAGTCAAACCGACTTAAATCCTGTTTTGCCAGCATGCGGTACATGGTGGGCGGAGCACACAAAGTCGTGATACCGTATTTGGCAAATTGAGGCAAAATCTTTTCGGCATCAAAACGGTCAAAGTCATATACAAAGAGACCGGCTTCACACAGCCACTGACCGTAGAGCTTTCCCCACATAGATTTCGCCCAACCGGTATCCGAAATGGTGAGATGCAAACCGTCGGGACGCACACCATGCCAGTATTTGGCGGTGATAAAATGCCCGAGCGGGTATTTATAATTGTGCGCAGCCAGTTTCGGATATCCCGAGGTGCCGGAGGTGAAGAACATCAACATGGGATCACTGCCGCAAGGTGCGTCTTCTTTTCGGGCATAATGACTGCTGTATAAGGGGTATTCATCGTTGAAATCGTGCCAACCGTCACGACTGCCGCCCACCAAAATTTTATGGGCGAGCGCGGGATACTGACGGGCGGCCTCATCCACGGCATCGGCGGTATCGCCGTCGGCGGTACACAGAATCGCGCGGACATCCGCCGCTTGGAAACGATACGCAAAATCTTTTGCCAGCAGTTGGTTGGTCGCGGGAATGGCAACCGCACCTAACTTATGCAGACCTAAAACGGCAAACCAGAACTGATAATGGCGCTTGAGCACCAACATCACGCGGTCACCGCGCTTGATGCCCATCGCCTTAAAATAGTTGGCGGCGCGGGCGGATTCTTTTTTCATATCCGCAAAGGTAAAGGTGCGCTCCGTACCGTCCTCCGTCACATGCAACATGGCGCGGCGGTTTGGTTTTGAGCGACCGAGAGCATCGACAACATCAAATGCAAAGTTAAAGGTTTCCTCGTTTTTAAACGCAATGGCGGTCAGGTTACCCTGCTCATCTTCGGTGGGGACAATAAAGTTACGGTAAATGCGGTGTTCGTCGTCTGCCACTTGTTTGTTCGAGGCGGGTGTCACCACGGCGGCGGCTTGCTCGCCTTCGCGCGCTGCCGAATTAGACAACACGATGGCGTAAAAGGCGCAATCCTCGCCGTCTACCGCAATCATACCGTGCGGCGTACCCGAATCGTAATAAATACAATCACCGGGATGCAGAACTTCCGTGTTTCCGCCGATTTGGATACGCATATGCCCGCGAATGACGATATCGCATTCCTGACCTTCATGGGTAACCAGTTGAATATCCTCAAATTCCGAGCCCGGGCGGTAGGCGAGTTCCATGTACAGCGGCAGCGCAATGCGGTTGCGGAAATCGGCGGCCAAGTTATAGCCGACCATGTGATGTGCTTCCTCGATGCGTTGACCGTCACCTTTGCGGGTTAAGGCATAGGAACGCAGTTTCGGACTGCGTCCCTCAAGCAGGTCGGAAAAGTCCACGCCGAAGATGAGCACGCACCGATACATAAAGGCAATGCTCATGTTGCGACTGCCGTTTTCGTACTGCAGGTACTCGTCTACCGAGACATCGGTACGCTGTGCCATTTCCTCGACACTAAAGCCGCTGATTTGTCGCAGTTCACGAATACGGTTGGCTACTTCTTGGATTTTATAATCAATACCTGCCATTATGCTGTCCATGGGGGCACCTCACAAATAATAAAAACTCGCCTCAAAGAAAAATGATTCCTTGAGACGAGCCGTAATAAGCCCGCGGTACCACTCAAATTGCATCTGTCTCGCAACAGATACCCCTCATTGGTGCTAACACACCCTAAGCACTGACGCAGCTGACGCGTGAAGGGTCTACTCACGGTATACGCTTTCTTCCTTCCGGCTCCGGAGGGACCGGTTACTGCTTCTGTCATGGCTCGCACCAAACGCCAATTCTCTGGGGACTGGGATATGCAGAAACCTACTCCATCATAGCCTTTATGATATGGAATCATACCACTTTTATATACAATTGTCAACAAAAATCTCACAGTTTATTGCGGATAATTTTGCCACTGATGGTCTTGGGCAATTCCGTGCGGAACTCGACGATTCGAGGATATTTGTAGGGCGCAGTATGTTGCTTGACATAGCTCTGGATCTCTTTTTTGAGCGCCTCCGTTCCCTCGGTGCCGGGCACTAATACGATGCACGCTTTTACCACTTGACCGCGCACCTCATCGGGGGCGGCACACACACCGCATTCCAGTACATAGGGGAGTTCCATGATGGTGGATTCAATCTCAAACGGCCCGATACGGTAGCCGGATGATTTGATGACATCGTCCGCACGGCCGACATACCAGTAATACCCTTCTTGATCGCGCCAGGCAAGGACGCGTGTGTGATACATGCCGTCATGCCACACGCCGTCGGTTGCCTCTTGGTTGCGGTAGTATCCCAAGAACACACCGCAGGTTGCCTTGGGATCGGTGCGGATAACGATTTCACCGTTGACACCGTCTGCCACGGGGTTACCGTCGGCATCCACCAGATCGATGCCGTAGCCGGGCACGGGTTTGCCCATGGCACCGGGTTTGAGACGGGTACCGAGCAGGTTGGCAATTCCCAGCGTCATTTCCGTCTGACCGAAGCCCTCTGCGATTTGCAGACCGGTAGCCTTTTCGAACTGATGGAACACCTCGGGATTGAGTGCCTCTCCCGCAGTAGTTGCATGGTGAATGGAGGACAGATCGTAGCGGCTCAAATCTTGTTTAATGAGCATACGGTACATGGTAGGTGGTGCACAGAAGGTGGTAATGTTGTATTTTTTAAACATCGGCAGGATCTTTTCGGCATCAAACCGATCAAAATCGTAGGTAAACACCGCGCCCTCGCACAACCATTGACCGTAGAGCTTACCCCATAACGCCTTGCCCCAACCGGTTTCGGAGATGGTGAAATGCAGACCATCCGTTTCGCAAAGATGCCAATATTTCGCGGTGACATAATGCCCCAACGCATACTTATACGAATGCATCGCCATTTTGGGGTATCCGGTCGTTCCGGATGTAAATAACATCAGCATCGGATCACTGCCGCATGGTGCATCGTCGTTGCGGGGATAGCGGCGGCTGAACAACACGAATTCGTCATCGTAAGAATGCCATCCGTCACGGGCACCGCCCACCAAAATCTTGGTCAAGTTCATACCGGTGGTTTGCTCCGCAAGTTCAATCTGATGTGCGGTATCGCCGTCGGCGGTACACACAACGGCACTGACATCAGCAGCGGTAAATCGATAGGTGAAATCGTGCTCTACCAACTGATTGGTTGCGGGAATCGCAATCGCACCCAGTTTGTGCAGACCTAATACGGCGAACCAGAATTGATAATGGCGTTTGAGCACCAACATGACGCGGTCGCCGCGCTTGATACCGAGCGATTTAAAGTAGTTGGCACTTTGACTGGAGGCGTCTTTAATATCCTTAAAGGTAAAGCGTCTCTCGGTCATGTCATCCGCAATATGAACCATGGCCAGTTTGTCGGGTTCGCGGCGCGCGATCGCATCCACGGTATCGAAGGCGAAGTTATAATGTTCTTCGTCCATGAAACGGATATCGGTGAGTGCCCCGCGTTCATCCTCAGTTGCCTGAATGAATTTTTCACACAGCAACGGTTTGTTAGCTGTGTTGGATTGGCTTTTCCCGATATACAACGGTTGATCGGTTGCTTCGTCTGCCATGATCATGGCCAGAAACACGCAGTCTTGTCCGTCTACGGCGATCATACCGTGGGGAGTAGAGGACTTATAGAATATACTGTCGCCCTCACGGAGCACCTCTTCACGGTCACCCACTTTAATACGCATGGCACCCTTTATTACCAAATCAAATTCCTGTCCGGTGTGGGTGGTGGTATGGATAGGCAGGGTTTGCAGTTCTTCGGAATATTGATAGGTAACCCAGTACGGTGTTGCCAGCTTTTTGCGGAACATCGGCGCCATATCCTGAATGGTGATGCCGTCTTCGCTGGCGGTGGTCAATCCCTTGCCGCGGCGGGTTACGGTATATCCCGACAGTTTCGCGCTGTGTCCTTCCAGCAAGTCTGTGATTTCCAAATTGAATACTTTGGCACACTTGTGCAGGAAAGTGAACGGCAGGTCGACTATGCCGCTTTCGTACAAGCGGTAGTTTTCCTCCGATACTTCCGTCAAATCGGCCATTTTCTGCATACTGTATCCCAGTATTTCACGCATCTCGCGAATACGAAGTGCAATCTCCTCGAGTTGATTGACAGTGGATTGGTTAGACATAGTACGCATCCTTTCCTCAATAATAACAAAAAAACCCGTCTCAAGCTTTTGCCTTGAGACGAGTATCAAATTACCCGCGGTACCACTCAATTTGCAGTTTTCACTGCCACTTCACGCTCCAATAAGCGCTATCCCTTAACGCGGGCAAACGGAAGCACCTGGCAAATGCTCGGCACTTCGGCTCGGAAGTGATGGGTTTGATGGCGCCAATCTGTCAACTCACACCAACCGTTGACTCTCTGAAATCATGGATTGCCGAACCGTCTTCGTCACAGCCGTTCGAAATATGCAAGTATTTTAACACGCTCGTTTTAAAATGTCAAATGTTTTTTAAAATTTTTTTGTCGGATACTCTTGACAAAGCAAAGTCGGTATGATTAAATGTAGCTATCATAATTTTTAAAAAGACTTTGATGGAAAATTTGCTGTATTTCCAACGCTACAGAGAGCCGACGGGTGGTGCGAGTCGGTGCGCAGAGTTCAGCGATCTCGTTCCTGAGTTGATCTTGTGAAAGCGTTTGCCGGTAATGAGATACGGTTGCCCCGTTACAGGCTGGGCCTTGTTAGAGGCCGAGAGTGATTTCCCGTGTGGGGGATAATCAGGGTGGTACCGCGAATGTCTATTCGTCCCTGAGGTCGTTTGACCTCGGGGTTTTTTTAGTTTTTGGGACAAGGAGTGTTGGCAATGAAAAAGATCCGAATCAGTGACATGACCATGAAACAGGTGGCAGAGGGATTCTCGTTGTCGTTTAAAGAAAAGATTGAACTGACCAAACTGCTCGATAAACTGGGCGTCGATGTGATTGAGCTGGAAGGCATCGAGAACGCACGGGTGGACAGTTTGCGGATTAAATCTGTTGCCGCGGCGGTGACTGACGGTGTTGTGGCGGTACCCGTAAAGCTGTCCCGTGAGAGCGTTGAAATCACCTGGGCGGCCCTGCAACAAGCCTCACATCCGCGCCTACAGGTGTGTGCTTCGGTCAGCGCCGTTCAAATGGAATACCTGTTCCACAAGAAACCGGACGCGATGCTGGCGGCTATTCGTGATACGATTGCTGCTTGTAAGGCGGTGTGTGCGGATGTGGAATTTATTGCCGACGATGCCACCCGCAGTGAAAGTGCGTTCTTGCAACAGGCTATCACGACGGCGGTGGAAGCCGGTGCCGCCACCGTCACGCTTTGTGATACGGCGGGCACCATGTTGCCTGCGGAGTTTGCGACATTTGTACGCGACCTTTACCGCGCTGTCCCTGTGTTGCAGACCGTTAGCCTCGGCGTTGCTTGCGCCGATACGCTTTCTATGGCGGACGCCTGCGCGGTAGCGTGCGTGGCAGAGGGTGCCGCGGAACTGAAAACGGCGTCGTATCCGCTCGGCAGTGTCAGCCTTGCCAATGTGACAAAACTGTTGGCTGCCAAGGGCGAAGCGTTGGGTGTCGAGAGTACGGTCCGCGTCACGCAACTCAGCCGTATTATCGATCAGATTGCCTGGATGTGTCAGGCGGGCAAGGGCAAAACCACCGTGTCGGTCGGTGCAGAAGAGACCGATAACGGTATCTATCTCACCGCACACGATGACCTTGCCGCAGTTGCCAAAGCCGTGGAAAAGTTGGGATACGATCTGTCTCAAGAGGACATGGTTAAGGTGTACGAAGCATTTGAGCAGATCGCCAAAAAGAAAGAGCAGGTCAGCGTTAAGGAACTGGATGCGATTGTGGCATCCGCTGCTATGCAGGTGCCGGCAACCTATAAGCTCCATACCTATGTTGTTACCTCCGGCAACAACATTTCCGCTACGGCACACATCAAATTACTCAAAGACGAACAGCCGATGGAAGGCGTATATATGGGCGACGGTGCGATTGATGCGGCATTTTCCGCAATTGAAAAAATCACCGGTTGCCACTATGAATTGGATGATTTTCAGTTGCAGGCTGTTACCGAGGGCAGGGAAGCCATGGGACAAACTGTGGTGAAACTGCGAGCGGGCGGCAAGGTGTATTCCGGCAGAGGCATTTCGACGGATATTGTTGGTGCCGGTATTCAAGCGTACTTGTCTGCGCTGAACAAGATCTTGTATGAGGAGGCAGACGCATGAAACTTTCTTTTTCCACCCGTGGTTGGGCGGGCTTGACATGGGACGAACTGTTGGAAACCGCCTGTGACATGGGCTTTTCGGGCGTAGAAGTCTACAATCTGCCGAAATCCGATTCGTTACGGGAAAAAGGCGGTCCCTTTCATAAATACCAGTCCGCGGCAACGGTAAGGCAACTTAAGGAAAAGAAGTTGTCGATTCCTTGCTTCGATACTTCCTGCGATCTGTCCGTTGATACCGATGCCGTGCAGACTCTTTCCGCTTTGATGGAAGTGGCACGCAATACACAGGTTACCTATATCGTAGCATGTGCCTTACACGACAGCGAAGCGACGGTAAAAAAAGTGTTGACGAAGCTTTTACCCAAAGCGGAGGAACTCGGCGTTACGATTTTGATAAAGACCAGCGGCATTTATGCGGATACCGGCAGACTTCGCGGCTTGCTCGACGAGTTTGCCAGCGACCATTTAGCCGCATTGTGGGATGTGCATCATCCGTACCGCGATCACGGAGAGAGCGGGGATACCACGATCAAAAATCTGGGTAGTTATGTCTGCCATGTGCATTTGCGCGATTCCGATGATAGGGGCGTCTACCAATTGATCGGTGAGGGCACTATGCCGATTGAAGATGTGATGCGCGCGTTATCATCCGTCAATTATGACGGCTTCATTTCATTGGAATGGAAACCGGAATGGCTTGCGGATCTGCAAGACCCCGAGATCATTTTTCCGTACTTTGTCAATTATATGGCGCGGTTTCATTCAACACGGGGTATGAAGAAAAAACTGTATCCGAATCACGACGGCACCGGCCAATACATTTGGAAAAAGGATGAGCTCATCAACCTGACATTCCCGCAGGTTCTCGACCGAGTAGCAGAGGAGTTCCCCGACCAATATTGTTTTAAGTATACAACGCTGGACTATACCCGCACCTATTCACAGTTCCGTGAGGATGTGGACCGTTTTGCTCGAGCATTGGTCTCGTTGGGTGTAAAAGCAGGGTCTAAAGTTGCTATATGGGCGACAAATGTTCCCGCTTGGTACATCACATTTTGGGCGACGACCAAGATCGGCGCCGTGCTTGTCACGGTCAATACTGCGTATAAGATTCATGAGGCGGAATACCTGCTGCGCCAATCGGACACCCACACACTTGTGATGATTGAGGAATGCCTGGATTCCAATTACAAAGCCATTATCAACGAGCTTTGCCCGGAAATTGCCGAAACCAAAGCGGGCGATCCGTTGCATTGTAAAAAACTGCCGTTTTTGCGGAATGTCATCACGGTTGGCTTTAAACAGGCGGGGTGCTTGACCTTTGACGAGGCGATGGAACGGTATGAACTGGTGAGTCGTGAACAAGTGGCGCAGATGGCGGCGGCGGTTCGCCCCGACGATGTTTGCAATATGCAGTATACATCGGGTACCACCGGATTCCCGAAAGGTGTTATGTTGACGCACTATAATGTCGTCAACAACGGCAAATGTATCGGTGACCGTATGGGGCTTTCCACGGCGGATCGCATGATGATACAGGTGCCGATGTTCCACTGCTTCGGCATGACCTTGTCGATGACTTCGTCCATGACACACGGCACTACCATGTGTCCCATGCCGTATTTCTCGGCGAAATCTTCGCTTGCGTGTATCAATCAGGAGAGGATTACTTGCTTTAACGGCGTCCCCACCATGTTTATTGCGATGTTTAATCATCCCGATTACCGCAAGACCGATTTTAGCTATATGCGTACGGGCATCATGGCGGGCGCGGGTTGCCCGGCAGATTTGATGCGCCGCGCCGCTCAGCCGGATGAAATGAACATGGTGGGTATTGTCAGCGTGTATGGACAGACGGAATGTGCGCCCGGCAACACGATGAGCAGTTGGACCGATTCGTTGGAAGTGCGTACCGAAACGGTCGGTTACGCATTCCCGCATGTCAGTTGTAAAATCGTCAATCCCGAAACAGGTGAAGAGGTTGGCCCCGGTGTTAACGGCGAATTTTGTGCCAAGGGTTATAACACCATGAAAGGTTACTATAAAATGCCGCAAGCCACCAAAGACACCATTGACAGCGACGGTTGGTTGCATTCGGGTGACTTGGCTTGCATGGATGAGGACGGTAACTATCGCATCACGGGCCGTCTTAAAGACATGATCATACGCGGCGGCGAAAACATCTATCCGAAAGAAATAGAAGAATTCATTTACACCCACCCTGCCGTTCGGGATGTGCAGGTGATCGGTGTGCCGGATAAAAAATACGGCGAAGAGATCATGGCTTGTATCATTCTCAAAGAACAGAAAAGTGTGACCGTAGAGGAAATGACGGACTTCATCAAAGCCAGTATGGCACGGCACAAAGTACCGAAATACATTTCGTTCGTGGATTCTTTCCCGATGAATGCGGCAGGCAAAATCCTCAAGTACAAGATGCGAGAGGATGCCGCAAAAGCGCTGGGACTTACGGGTGACGGCTCGGATACGGCAGGTTGCGGCAACTAAAACAAAAACGCGGCGGGCACATCGTTCACGGTATTTTTCGGTTTATTATCATGATGAAAACCATGGGTAGCATTTGGTACAAGTGGTTGCTTGCTGTCTGTAATGATGATATGTGAAAAAAGGGAGTGCCCATGCGGCACTTCCTTTTTTATGTATAAAATTCAATCATTTGGCACATACCAAACTGTAAAAAGGAGGATGACTATGCCGGAAAGAAGAGGAAAATACACGATTTCGCTGTCGGGACGCCCGACCGTATTGGGCTATGCGTCGGTAGTTGGAAAAAAAGAGGGAGAGGGACCGCTCGGCGATCAGTTTGATCAGGTCTTTACGGATACCCGACTTGGTCAAAAAACATGGGAAAAGGCAGAAAGCCAATTGCAAAAAGAAGCCCTGACTTGTGCGTTGAACAAAGCGGGTTTTTCTCCGTCACAGGTGGATGTGCTGTTTACGGGCGACCTGCTCAATCAAAATATTGCGTCCACCTTCGGTATGCGGGATAGTCAAATCCCGCTTGTCAATCAATTCGGTGCTTGTTCCACCATGGCGCAAACGCTCGCCATGGCAGCGGTATTTGTGGACAGCGGTGCCGCCGACCTTGCCGCGGCGGTGACATCTTCTCATTTTTGCACCGCCGAGCGCCAATTCCGTTTTCCCCTCGAATACGGCGGTCAGCGCCCCGCAACCGCACAATGGACGGCAACCGCATCGGGCGCGGTGTTGGTTGGACTCGGCGGTGGCAAAGTTCATATTACGGATATTTGCCTGGGCTGTATCGTCGATCTGGGCATCACCGATACCAACAACATGGGTGCTGCCATGGCACCTGATGATGTTAAAATAAGACCATACCCAAAGTTAGAGGGTATGGTCTTTTTCTACACACAAATCCAGTATTTAAGGGGGGTTAGAGCACTTTTTAAGAATTTTCAACGCTCAAAATAATGTAAAAAACAGTGGACTGAAATAAACACACTGTGTATAGAGTAGTCCACAAAAAAGGAGGTAAAATTAATGTTGCAGTATTTAATACACACATTCGGGTATAATCAACCCTTTAGTATTTCAGAAATTGAATACAAAGATTTTTCACGAACTTGGAAATATAATTGTATTGTTGAACTCTGTCAAAAGGGCGAGGTAGTACATCTTGAAAGAGATGTATATTATGTACCCAAGAAAAATAAATTCGGTATTGTGCCTTTTGACCCGATGAAGATTATTGAAAAGAAATATATTAAAGGTAACGAAAATGTACAGGGTTATTATTCTGGCAAATATTTGTTATATCAACTTGGCTTATCAAAAGTTCAACCCAAAACAATAGAAATTTATTCTAACAATGAAACACAAAGAAGTAAAGTGGTTAATATTTCCGGTAAAAGATTATTGTTACATAAACCAAGAACTAAAATCGATAAATTTAATGCGCCTGTTCTATGCTTTTTGGAACTTATGAACGGTATAGATACCGAAACCCTTGACGAGTATAAGCGAAAACTAATCGCCGACTATATCACAGAAAACCGAATCACCCAAAGGCAAATCACTAAATACATACCGTTCTTTCCCGATAAGACTTGCCGAAATCTAATTGAAAGCGAGGTAATCTACCGTGTCCCGCAGTAATAGTTGTATGGTTTGTACATACCTTATCGAACTTGTTGCCGGAATAATGACTGGCTACATATTTATATATCTTGACGATGCCATTGTAATGAGATTTGCACTTTCAATGTTGTATATCCCCGCAGTTCTCGTCCTTGTAGATGCAAAATCAAAAGCGGTGCGATTCCTTGTCTACCTTATGCTAACCGCAGTCTGCCTGTGGGGCGTGTTTTACGCTATCTATTGGCGCCGACCTTTTGGCTTTTCTCTGATTTTCTGTGCCATTGTCGGCTTTGTCTACTATGTCATATTTACCGATACCGCCAAAAAGGATAAACTATCAAAAATACTTATTGTCAATGGTTGCTTTATCGCACTTGTATTCCTAATCGCTCTCTCTTTAAACCTTATGTTCAATCCTAGACACGCA
>JAZOBF010000032.1:0-46946 GCA_045595845.1 Acutalibacteraceae bacterium | reverse complement strand
ACGGCCTTTTTATTGCCATTTATTTCTTCTCAAAAGACTGACAGTCAACACACTGGCAAACCGTAGGATCTTTTTCGTGCGTACCCACCTGAATTGCATTCAACGAACAATAGTTATCGGTACCGCAATGGTAACGGCACTGTTCAACTGAACAATGAATCGACTTGTTAGCCTGACAGTTATTCATATCCATCATAACACCCTCCTTTATTTGAAGTTGCTCTTAGTATGCCCTGCAGAAAGCACAATACACACCGTATGGAGGTTGAAATAATGGAAAATTTTAATTAAGACTCACTTGCCACTTCATCCAAAATGGCACGCAGCGTTTCTACGCCCTCTCCGTTGACGGCAGAAAACGGTATACACTGTACCCCGTCAAAATCCGCCAGTTCTTCCGTTAAGGCGCTTAGTCGCTTTTCACGCTCGGTTTTATTGAGCTTATCGGCTTTTGTCAGCACAATCACAAACGGAATTTCGCACTGCACCAAATAATCCAACATTTGTAGATCATTTGCCGTCGGCGGATGCCGCATATCAATTAACTGCAAAACCAAGCGCAAATCACGATCATCGTCAAAATAATGCTCAATCGTCCGACTAAAACGCTGTTTTTCGGCATTGGATAACTTGGCATACCCATAACCCGGCAAATCAACCAGCCGCATCGTATCCAATTTGTAAAAATTGATAGTCGCCGTCTTACCCGGCGTTGCACTGGTGCGTGCCAAGGATTTACGATTGAGAAGTTTGTTGATGAGAGAGGATTTGCCGACATTAGAACGGCCGGAAAATGCAATCTCCGGCAAGGTCGATGCCATCAATTGACCGGAAACACCGGCGGATGTTTCAAACACAGCCGATTCAATTTTCATAAATGCCCACCTCTTTTACATCAACAACGCCGTTTCAATCACCGTATCCATCGTGCGAGCGGTCACAAACCGAATGTTGTTTTTGACCACTTCATCCACTTCGGACAAATCGGGTTCGTTTTCCTTTGGAATCACTACCGTTTTCATATGATGACGGTATGCCGCCATGGTTTTTTCTTTCAGCCCACCGATCGGAAGTACCCGACCGCGCAACGAAATTTCACCCGTCATCGCCACATCATGGCGAACCGGAATACCCGTCAAAGCCGATACCATCGCGGTTGCCATCGTGACGCCTGCAGAGGGACCGTCTTTGGGCACAGCACCCTCCGGTACATGAATATGAATATCTTTGGTCTTGTAAAAATCGCCGTCAATATTCCACCGATCGGCACGCGAACGCACATAACTGATGGCTGCTTTGGCAGATTCTTTCATCACATCACCGAGCGATCCCGTAAGTTCTATTTTTCCGGTACCGTCCAACACCGCCACTTCAACCGGCATGGTTTCCCCGCCGACCGCCGTCCACGCCAATCCGTTCACAACGCCGATCTCGTCAGCGCGCGCACGCACCTCTTCTTTAAAACGGCGGGGGCCGAGATAATCTTCCACCATCTTTTCGGTGACCGTTACTTTACACGGCGTTTCCGACACCAATTCCTGTGCGCGTTTGCGACAAACTTTCGCAATCAAGCGTTCCAAATTACGCACGCCGCCCTCGCGAGTGTACCCGTCAATCATCAAGCGAAGTGCACCGTCACTGATGCGCAACCGACGCGTATCCAACCCATTTTGTTGCAGTTGCTTTTTAATCAGGTGCTTGCGTGCAATATGGAATTTTTCCTCTGCCGTATAACTCGACAGTGTGATGACATCCATACGGTCAAACAAAGGTGCTGGAATATTCTCGGCATTGTTTGCAGTGGTGATGAACAACACCTGCGAAAGGTCATACGGAATTTCCAAATAATGGTCAACAAATCCATTGTTCTGTTCCGTATCCAATACCTCCAACAAGGCGGAGGACGGATCGCCGTTATAACTGCTTCCCAATTTGTCGATCTCATCAAGCAGAATTAATGGATTTGAGGTCTTCGCTTTTTCAATGGCACGGATAATGCGTCCAGGCATCGACCCGATATAGGTGCGACGATGACCGCGGATATCGGCTTCATCTCGCACACCGCCGAGTGAAACACGGACATAGGTGCGTCCGAGTGCCTCGGCAATAGATTTCGCAATTGAGGTTTTTCCAACGCCGGGAGGGCCTACCAAGCAAATAACTTGTCCCTTGGTACCGCCTGTCAAGCTGCGTACCGCTAACACCTCGAGGATGCGTTCTTTCACCTTTTCCAGTCCGTAATGGTCACGGTTCAAAATGTTACGTGCGCGCGAAATATCCAATATTTCTTCCGAAAAGGTGTGCCACGGAAGCGTTAAACAGGTATCCAGATAATTTCGAACTACCGTTGCCTCGTGAGAACCAAACGGCATTTTGGAAAGTTTCGAACACTCTTTCAGCAATTTTTCCTGTGAATCATCCGCGAGATTCAGCGCCTTGATTTTTTCACGCAGTTCATCAGCCTCGCTGACGGGGTCATCATCTTCCCCTAACTCAGAGGCAATAACACGCATTTGCTCATGCAAGTAGTAATCACGTTGATTCTTGTCAATCGCGGATTGCACCTGCCGCTCAATACCGCGTTCCAACTCCGCAATCTTCACCTCATCGGCAAGAATCCGCAAGAGCTCCTCAAAGCGTTTGTCAAGGGGTAAGGTGTCCAGCACCTTCTGCTTATTTTCTGCAGAGCAAGGTAAAATATCCGCAATGCGGTCCACGAAAATACCGTTATCGCGCACCGCCATCAACTCACTGACAGCATGTTCCGAAACATCGGGACTGAGTTCTATGTACTGATGAAAATAGGTGCGGCATTTACGAAAATAGGCGGTTTCTTCGTCTTTATCCCTCACGGGGCGTGTTAAGCTCTCCCGTACCTCAACCATCAGAAACGGTTCGGTTTGCGTGTAGTTGCGCACGCGAGCGCGGTACAAGGCCTCTACCTTTACGCGCACAACATCCGACGGCATACGCAATACCTGGAGCAACCGCACAACAACACCCGTCTTACATAACGCCTCCGGTGCGGGATCTTCATCATCAATATGTTGTTGGGTGACCAAAAAAATACACTGGTCGGTATTCGCCGCTTCTTGCAACGCTTGGATGGATTTTTCACGACCAACCTCAAATTGAACGGTTGTATTCGGAAAAACCACCAAGCCGCGCAGTGCAAGCAGCGGTAAGGTCGATACGCGGGAAACCCGCCGTTGTAATGCCATCATTGTTTTCACTCCTAAAGACTGACAACGCCGACTGCGTCGTCGGGAAACGGGGTATATATGGAAAAGTCAGCAGTCGGTCGCATACACCAGCGGTCGACTGCCAACGATTCAACAAACGGATTATGCCGTCACCTTTCGGCGCGCCGCTTTTTTACCCGGCGTTTTGATACGGTTTGGCTTTTTATCTGGGTTTTTCACAAGCTCGGGAGGAGCATCCCCCTCTACACAAGCCTGCGTGACGATAATTTTTTCTACGGTGTAATCGGAAGGTATCTCAAACATAAGATTGGTTAAGATTTCTTCCATGACCGAACGGAGACCTCTCGCGCCCGTATTTCGTTGCAGTGTCTTTTCCGCTACGGCTTTTAACGCATCCGGCGTAAATTCCAACGCCACATCGTCCAGTTTGAACAAACCTGCATACTGCTTCAGCAGAGCGTTCTTCGGCTTGCTTAAAATCTTAACGAGCGCATCAACATCCAAGGGTTGCAACGCGGTAATAACCGGCATACGGCCGACCAGTTCGGGAATCAAGCCAAACTTAACGAGGTCTTGCGGCACCACTTGCCGATACATTTCCCCTTGTTCCATATCCTTTTTGGATTTCACTTCGTTACCGAAGCCCATTGCACCGGAAGAAATGCGCTTTTCCACCGTTTTTTCAATACCGTCAAAAGCACCACCCAGAATAAACAAAATATTACTGGTGTCAATTTGAATAAATTCCTGTTGCGGGTGCTTACGGCCACCGCTCGGAGGCACATTGGAAACCGTTCCTTCCAAAATCTTGAGCAACGCTTGCTGGACACCCTCACCGCTGACATCACGGGTGATGGAGGGATTTTCACTGCGGCGAGCAATTTTATCAATCTCGTCCACATAAATGATACCGCGCTCCGCGCGTTCCACATTTCCCTCCGCGGCTTGTATCAGACGAAGCAGGATATTCTCCACATCTTCACCGACATATCCCGCTTCGGTCAAAGTGGTGGCATCCGCGATGGCAAACGGAACATTCAATGTTTTGGCAAGCGTTTGCGCCAAAGCGGTTTTCCCCACGCCGGTCGGTCCTAACAACAGTACATTACTTTTACCGATTTCTACATCCAAATCCGTACCGCAATAGATACGCTTATAGTGGTTATAGACGGCAACCGATAACGCAATCTTGGCATCGTTTTGTCCGATGACATATTCATCCAACGCTTTTTTGATTTCTTTAGGCGTGGGAAGTGTGAACGAGGCCTCTCCATCCAGCGCACGCCGCTTGGAAAAATGGGCACCATCCTCTAAAATTTCACTGCACAATTCCACGCACTCGTTGCAGATATACACACCGGGACCCGCAATCAGACGGTAGACCTCATCCTGTGCTTTTCCGCAAAAAGAACAACAAACTGCACGATTGTCCTCATTTTTCGGCATGGGTTAAATCCTCTCTCAAACGCGTTTTTCGATCACTTTATCGATCAAACCGTATTTTACGGCATCTTCCGCGGTCATCCAATTATCACGATCTGTATCCTTTTCAATGACTTCCAGCGGTTGGCCCGTCATTTGAGACAGCAAGGTATTCATGCGGTTGCGAATAAACAAAATGTGCTCCGCTTGAATCTTAATATCGCTTGCCTGCCCTTTGGCACCGCCGAGCGGTTGATGGATCATAATCTCACTGTTGGGAAGCGCCAGCCGTTTCCCTTTCGTGCCGGCGGCCAGCAGGAACGAGCCCATGCTCGCCGCCATACCGATACAGATAGTGGAGACATCACATTTGATAAACTGCATCGTATCATAAATGGCCATACCGGCAGAGATAGAGCCGCCGGGACTGTTGATATACAGGTGGATATCCTTATCCGGATCCTGCCCCTCCAAATACAAGAGCTGTGCCACCACCAACGAAGCCGTGGTATCGTTCACCTCATCCGACAACATGATAATGCGGTCGTTCAACAGGCGAGAAAAAATATCATAACTGCGCTCACCGCGACTGGTTTGTTCCACCACATACGGTACCAAACTGCTCATGTCCCTCATCCTTCCTCGATAGATCGGTCTATCCTAATATAGCCCGGTTTTAAACCGTTTAATCTTCCTTCTTAGCTTTGGTCGGTTTCACGGCAGCGGCTTTAACAACATCCATCGCCTTACCGACAGCCAAATCCTTCACCAATTCGTCCTGAGGAATCATGGATTTGATTTGTTCCACTTCCATCTTGTACTGCTCGGCGAATTTGGCGAATTCCGCTTCAATTTCCTCGGCGGTCGGCTCGATATTCTCGAGTTGCGCAATCTTTTCCAGCGCCAAACGCAGTTTTACGGATTTCTCGGCCTGCTCACGGAATCCTTTACGGAAGGCATCCATGTCCATACCGGTATATTGCAGATAAGTCTCAAGATTGAGCCCCTGTGACTGCAAACGATAACTAAAATCACGCACACTGTCGTCCACGCGGTTTTCGTACATTGCTTCGGGAATCTCGCCCTTAAGGTTTGCAATCAGTTGCTCCATGAGTTCCGTCTCGAAAGCCTCGTTGGCGGCGTGTTCTTTTTGTTTTTTAATCTTTGCCTTGGTATCGGCTTTGAGTTCTTCCAAAGTATCAAACTCACTGCAATCCTTGGCAAAATCATCGTTGAGTTCCGGCAATTCTTTCACCTTGATCTCGTGCAGTTTGCACTTGAACACGGCGGGTTTACCGGCAAGTTCGGTTGCGTGGTACTCTTCGGGGAAGGTAACATTCACATCAAACTCTTCGCCGGTCTTTTTGCCAACGATCTGGTCTTCAAAGCCGGGAATAAACTGACCGGAACCCAATACCAACGAATGGTTCTCGGCTTTTCCACCCTCAAACGCTTTGTCGTCCACATAGCCGTCAAAATCAAACACAACGGTATCACCGTTCTGTGCGGCACGATCTTCCACCGTCACCAGACGAGAGTTGCGATCTTGCAACTGTTCAAGCGCCTCTTTGATCTCGGCCTCTTTAACGGAAACGGTTTTCTTCGCGGCTTTGAGACCTTTATATTCCGTTACTTCAACCTCAGGCTTGACGGTAATAACCGCTTTGAAGCACAAGCCTTCTTTGCCGACGGAAACAACATCCAAATCGACCTTGTCGTCTACATATTCGTAACCGGATTCACGAATCGCTTCATCCAAAGCAGACGGATAGACTGCATTGATTGCATCCTCGTAAAATACGCCTTCACCGTAGATCTTTTCGACATACGCGCGAGGGGCTTTTCCCTTACGGAATCCCGGAATGTTCATCTTGCCGATGTTCTTGCGGTACGCAACGCTGACAGCCTGTTCAAACGCCTCTGCACCGACTTCAATTTCCAACTCCACACGGTTGGTTTCGACCTTGTTTGCCTGTTTTAATGCCATGGTTATTTGCCTCCTAAGATTTAAAAATCCATAAATCAATTAATTATAACATACTTTTTAAAGGAAATCTACTGAAAATTTGCTTTTTTTATGATTTTTTAGGGGATCAGTAACGGACAAAAACGTAAAGCATCACACGATGTCAACCGAAAACAGATCCCTTCCCATTCCCCTTCATAGGCCTGTCGAATGCCCGCACCGTGAACATGTCCGTAATAGCAACGGCGGATCCCTTCCTCTTTTAATACAGAGGTCAGCTCCTCGCAAGGGCGACCGTCAAACAGGGGCGGGTAATGTAAAAACACAATCGGCTCCAACCCTGTGCCTTTGGCGGCTTTTATCGAGGTCCGCAAGCGATCCGCTTCACGGCGCAGTATCTTGGCGTTATCTTCGGCCTCATCGTAAAACCAGCCCCGTGAACCGCACACAGCGAATCGCCCGTCAACCGCCACGGCATCGTTATGGACCACAGTAAGTGAGGACAGGCCGTTTTCCTCGAAAAATGCATCCATTTTCCGACGCGTGCACCACCAATAATCGTGATTGCCCTTAAACAAGAGCTTACGGCCCGGCAATGCGTGTAAAAAGCGAAAATCCTCCAAGGCGTCCTCAAGCGTCATCGCCCAAGAGATATCTCCCGCAAGCACAACCGTATCGGCGGGTGTCACCAACTGCCGCCAATGCTTTTCCAGGCGAGCGACATAGTCGTCCCAACCCGAAAATACCGTCATGGGTTTATTAGTCGTCAGTGACAGGTGCGGATCGGATATGACATATAAGGACACTGTCTCACCTCATCCCAGCAGTTCAAACACCGCTTGCTCCATCGTATCGCGATCACACACGCCGAGGAACCGCGGTTGTTTACCTTTAAGTGCCGCAAGCGGCGTGGGAATCGGGCAACCCGTCAACTCATACAGCTCATCAACAACGGCGAACTCATCACAGCCGTCAACCGAAGTTTTCAGCGCACCGAGCACACTGGCAGAGAACTTATACGGGTTTGCCGTAGAGGCTACCACCGTGGGAGTCTTATCCCCTGTGCTGTCGCGGTATTCACGATACACACGCATGGCAACTGCCGTGTGTGTATCACACAAATACTGCTCACGCTCATAAATATCGTGTATCTCCTGTAAGGTCTGCGTATCGTCGCACCAACCGGCAGAAAAAAGGGCTTGAATTTTAGAAAGCACTTCTTCCGAAACGGTATAGCGGCCGTCTTTCTTGAGAGCATTCATCCAACTGTTGAGCTGTGCATCGTTCCCACCGCACAAATGATACAGGAGCCGTTCAAGGTTTGAGGAAATCAGAATATCCATCGACGGCGAAACGGTGGTGTGGAAATCGCGATTGCGGTCGTATGTGCCGGTGCTCAAAAACTCACTCAAGACATTATTGCAGTTAGAGGCACAGATTAACCGCGCGATTGGCAAACCCATTTCGCGAGCATAGTATGCCGCCAAAATATTACCGAAATTGCCCGTCGGTACCACAACATTGATCGAATCGCCAAGCTGAATACTGCCGTTTTTCAGCATATCACAATAAGCAGAGATGTAATATACAATCTGCGGTAACAGCCGCCCCCAGTTAATGGAATTGGCAGACGAAAACTGCTTGCCGTCTTTTGCGAGTTTTTCTTTCACGGCGGGATCGGTAAAGATGGTTTTGACACCTGTTTGCGCATCGTCAAAATTGCCGCGAATCGCACACACGCCGACATTAGCGCCCTCTTGTGTGGTCATCTGCAATTTTTGCATGGGACTGACACCGTTTTCCGGATAAAATACCAAAATACGGGTATGCGGTGCGTCACGGAACCCTTCCAACGCCGCCTTGCCGGTATCCCCCGAAGTCGCAACCAAAATCACAATTTCACGCCCGTTAGCAGTTTTGTTTGCCGCTACGCGCATAAAATGCGGTAAAATCTGCAATGCCATATCTTTGAAAGCGCAAGTAGGCCCGTGCCAAAGTTCCAGTACCGCCGTACCGTCCTGCATCATATGAACCGGTGCGGGATGGTCACCCGAAAAACGCTCGCGGGCATACGCCGACTCGGCACAATCGCGAACTTCTTCGGCAGTGAAATCCGTTAAAAACCGCGACAACACAAAGATGGCGCGTTCTACATAATTCTGCTCAACCAACTGTTCAATATCGTTCAGCGTGATGGTGGGAATTTGTTCGGGAACGAACAAGCCGCCCTCCTCAGAAATACCGCGTGCAATAGCCTCAGCCGCCGTTACACGCACCGAACGGTCACGCGTACTGTTATACATCATCATCTATCATACTCCTCTGCCAAATTACCCTTCATTGTACTGCATTTATCACGGCTTGTAAAGTATTATCGTTGTAAAACATCCGAAAAAAAGCGATAGGCATTACGAAAGAATACTTTGTCCGTAGTTTCATCATCAATACCGCGTTTTTTTAAATATTCCCAAAACCGTTCATAGACGGCGATCCCCCGCCATTCGGGCGGTATATCGGTTCCGTCTAAATCAAAGCCGAGTGCCACATTGTCTTCACAACCAAGCTCCCAGTATCGGTTTAAATGACGGTATATACCGTCAAATGTCTGCGCGCCCACCTGTTCTTTACACACCGTCAGTCCCGCCAATCCACCACGATCGCGCAACAAGCCAAGTTGTTCATCGCAAAGATTGCGGGGATGCTCATTCACCGTCATACATACCGAATGACTGGCAATAAAAGGATACCGCGTTGTCAACGCCACATCCCAAAAGCCCGCCTCATTCAAATGCGAGACATCCGGCACGATTCCATGCCGTTCCATTTCATGGACAGCGGTTTTACCCATTGCCGTCAACCCGCTCGAATCCCGAGCCATGCAACCGTTTCCGAGTTCATTACTGCCGTTCCATGTGATGGTAATAACCTTTACACCAAGTGCCGCCAATTCAGCTACTCGCTCTGTTTTTCCCGCGAGAGCGGCACCGCCCTCAACGCCTAACAAGCCAACTGTTTTGCCGTTTGCAAACGCCTGTAAAAAATCTGAATAGGTGTCCGCAAAGCAAAAACCGTCCGTTACT
Organism: Acutalibacteraceae bacterium; assembly: GCA_045595845.1. Taxonomy (GTDB): domain Bacteria; phylum Bacillota; class Clostridia; order Oscillospirales; family Acutalibacteraceae; genus RGIG3009. The sequence continues at coordinate 37,275 of JAZOBF010000032.1, read as the reverse complement.
TGTTCGCGCGCATAGGACAGCATATCGCAGCATTGCTGCCATGCCCGTTCTCCGCGTACGGCATCCGGAATCCATACGGCAAACACCTGAAACCACGGTTGATAGCGCGCGCCGCGCACAAGGTCAACAGCACAGGTATTGTCTTTAAGCGATTCCTTTTTTTGATAACATTCGTAGACGGTATCACAATGCAGGTCAAACAGACGCACATGCTCATCCCCCGTATGCGTTGGGTATGTGGTAAATATTCAGAGCCTTCATCGGTTCGCCCTTTGCCGTAACGATTTCCAAAACATCAAAACGCATCTGTCGCGTATTGGGATGATGGGCAATGTAGTACAACGCCGTCTTAATAATACGCCGTTGTTTATCCGCCGTTACCGCTTCACGCGGCAGATAATAGGAATCCTCTTCGCGGCTCTTCACTTCCACGAACACAATATACTCGTCGTCTTCGGCAATTATGTCTATCTCACCGAATCGAGAATGATAGTTGCCCGCCAACACCTCATACCCTTTGTCTCGTAAGAAACGGGCAGCCAGCACTTCGCCGGCCGCCCCTTTTGAAACACCTGCCATTTGAATATCATCCTTTACAAGATCTTTTTCAAAAAGCTACGGCGGTGAACCGGTGACACACCGTACTGTGCCAACCGTTCATAGTGTAACGCCGTCCCGTATCCTTTGTGTTTGTGAAACTCATATTCAGGATATTCCTCTGCCAACTTGAGCATTGTCCGATCACGGCTGACCTTTGCTAAAATAGATGCCGCCGCAATGGAGGCAGAAAGGGCATCACCTTTAATGACATACTGTGCGGGAACGGTTAACCCGCTCGGGATACGGTTGCCGTCAATCAACACAAGATCAGGCTGCACAGGCAACTGCTCTACCGCTCGACGCATGGCCATAAAGGTCGCCTGTAAGATGTTGTATTCTTCAATCTCCTCGACGCTTGCCTGGGCAATGCCAAACGCGAGCGCTTGCTCACAGATCGGATCAAACAGCGCTTCCCGTTTCTTTTCGGTAAGCTTTTTAGAATCGTTTAACCCTTGCGGGATGCGATTCGGATCAAAAATAACGGCAGCAGCAAAAACGGGACCCGCCAAAGGTCCGCGCCCCGCCTCATCCACACCGCATAGCCGTACCGCACCTTGCCGACGCCACTGCTCATCAAACTCAAAATTCGTCATACAAGCCACCCCACCGTTCAAACGGTGCTACACGGTAAACAACTTTCCCCATCAAACGCTCCACCTCTACACAGCCGAAAGTGCGGCTGTCTAAGGAGTTTCCCGCAAGGCGATTATCCCCCATAACAAACACCGAACCGTCAGAAACCGTAACGGCATCTTGCATTTTTTCGGGTGCTGTCGCCACCTGAATATACGGTTCGTCCAACACCTCACCGTTCAGGTAGACCTTGCCTTCGTTCGCATCAATCGATATGGTATCTCCCGCCACACCAATCACACGCTTAATAAGCGGTTCGCTATCCATACCGCGGCTTATGACCACAATGTCACCGCGCTCGGGTGTGTACGGTAAACACGAAAGCACCAACCGTTCCCCATTTTGCAGCGTAGTATCCATGGAACTGCCGTCAACAACCACCAAGCGAAACAAAAAAGTGAAGGCGACAGTAATCACAAGCAAGGAGGCGGTAATAATTTCCACCCATTCATATACACCCGTATACGCTGTCTTTTTTTGTTCCATACTCAATCCTCCGACAGAGATTCCAGTGTGATTCGCCCCAGTTTTTGCCCACGGAATTCATCCAATAACATCACTGCCGCACGCAAAGTATCCACTTCGCCGCCCGCAATCAACATACCGCGTTTACGCCCAATCTGTTGCAATAATTCAAAGCGGTCTTTCTCAAGTGGCTCGGTCAACTTATACCGACTGCGCAAGCAGTCCTCGTACCGAGTAGCAAGTATATCCAGCAACCCGACCGCAAGTTCTTCACTGTCGAGTATTTCGTCACGAATCGCACCTGTATACGCCAAATGCTGTGCAACTGTTTGATCTTCAAACTTAGGCCATAAGATACCGGGAGTGTCCAACAATTGAGCGCCGCCTTCAATGACAAACCATTGTTGGTTACGCGTAACACCGGGACGGTCTTCAACTTTCGCTTTTCCACCGCGTGCCATCCGATTGATAAACGAGGATTTCCCCGAATTGGGAATGCCCACAACCATCGCACGCACGGGACGGTTAACCATGCCTTTTTCCGCCCACATGGCTATCTTGTCTTTTAAAATCTCCCGCATCAGCGGTATGAAGCGATTGATACCTTTCCCGCTTTTGCAATCCACCGCAATCGCGGGGATATTGTGTTCACGGTAATGAGCAAGCCAACGCGCCGTTGCCGCCTCGTCCGCCATATCCGCTTTATTGAGGATCAGCAGCCGCGGCTTTTGGGCAATCAAGGAATCCAAATCGGGATTTCGACTGCTTATCGGAATACGCGCATCCACCACTTCTATGACAACATCCACCTGCGGCAATAATTCCGTGATTTTGCGCTTTGTTCGAGTCATGTGGCCCGGAAACCATTGAATAACTTGATCCATGCCGATCCTCTCCTTTCTGCAAAAAATGCAAAAAGAGGAGAAAATCAAACGATTTCCTCCCCCTCTTTGTCAGCTTATTTAATCAGCTCTTTGACCTTCGCAGCTTTACCCACGCGATCACGCAGATAGTACAGTTTGCTTCTGCGAACCTTACCGTAACGGACAACTTTCACAGCCGCAACGTTGGGGGAATGCAGCGGGAACACACGCTCCACGCCGACACCGTAGGACACACGACGCACCGTAAAGGTTTCCGAAACGCCGCTGCCTTTCTTGGCAATAACCGTACCTTCAAATGCCTGAATTCTTTCGCGGTCACCTTCGCGGATCTTAACATCCACACGAACGGTATCACCGATCGAGAACTCGGGTGCTGCTTCTTTTACGCTGTCAGCAGCAATGATTTTCAACGCATCCATGATAAAATCCTCCTTCATTTTTCCGGAGTTCATGCCCGACCGGCTGACAGCACAGTGGCAGCGGAACGCCTGCTCTAATGTATTAGCATTAGTCCCCGTTTCGCATGGATTCACGAAACGGATTCCAAAGACCAGTACATTATAGTACGCCCTGACGGAAAATGCAAGTGTTTTTTAAAAATTAATTTTAGCATTTTTCATATTTAGAAATATAATATTCGTTTTTCAGTATCCTTGACAGAAACACAAATTTATGGCAACATTAATTTGTAGATAATGCAGCGAGAGATGTTTTCACGGATTTCATTTGGAATTTTGCTCAGTTGGAGTAAGATGATCGCAAGGAGAATATATAATGAAAACAAAACTTTTGAAAATCAGTATAGGCATATCGTTAGTAATCAATATTATTCTAATCCTTTTTTATGTCTTTTTTCCTCGCGGCACCAAAAGCGAACAATGGTTCCAAGAAACTAATCCTCAAAGCCAACACACAGTTACCGGATACATAGAATACGAAGGCCTTGACTTTTTAGCGGTTATGGGACCGCGTAAAGTGAAAATTGTGGCATCTGATAAATCCGGTCAAAGTCGTGTTTTGTTTTTTACAAAAATTGAAGATGATGGTGGAAATGGTGTTTACTCGCTGATCTGGACAGACAACGGCTTTGAACTAACACTTTCTGGCTGCGAACAGCAACCTCTTACCTATCGTTTCAATTGGAAACAAATATTTAGCTAAAACTCGCGGAGAGCTGTGAAAACACTCTCCGCGAGTTTTATGTGTATGGTTTGATAACTTTCTTTTTCAGTTTCAGGCAAAAATTTCGCCTGCTTTATCCAGCACTGCCAGTCGACATATCGTATAGGAAATCGGTGCCGTTTTCACAAGCGATTCAAGTGCTGTCATGACCAACGACGGATTGACGGTATCGGCACTGCTGCACGGCAAGGTAAGTTCCAACACACAGCCGCTTTCCGTTTCGATAACGGTCGGCTCGGATGCCGCCAGCGCGGGTTTCAAGTCGATGGTCTTATAGTCTTTTTTCTTGGTGCGTTTTTGCACCAAAATTTCATCTTCAGCAAGTAAAGCGTGCACCGCATCGGCAGAGCACGAAGCGGTAATACGATATCTTGCGCGGTCTATCTCCCCCGCCTTTTTGACCGCCCATGCGGCACCGAGTATTTGGAGCCCCTCCGGCATAACAGCATTCAGCCGCGTTGCCAGTTCTGTGAGATCCATTTCACTTTCCAAACGAATATCCATCGTTTCACGTTCGCCCTCAAAGCCCAATGACAGCGGCGAAGCAAAAGTCAAATACGGGTGGCGGTTAAACCCCTCGGTATACCAAATAGGCAGGTCCGCCCGCCGCACGGCGCGCGTCATGGTACGGTTGAGATCCAAATGCGAGATATACCGCGCTCTGCCGAGTTTGCGGAAAGTTACCCGCACGGTGCGAAACTCTTTAACGTCGTTCAACGCAGATCCCTCCCTTAAAGCAAGTCGCACCGCAATGTGAGCATTCTTGACGGCAATTGGGCGTTGTCGTACTCGCGTGCGCTTTACGGTTTTCCGAAAGCAAAAACGCCTTGGTAACGCCGATATCGAGATGATCCCACGGGAAAATCTCGTCTTCCGAGCGGCGACGACAAGCATAAAAGTCGGGGTCTAATCCCACCTCGCGGAAAATATCCATCCACTCATCAAAGCGGAAATGTTCCGACCACGCATCAAGGTTAAAACCGCGGCGGAATGCTTCGAGCAATACTTTTCCGATGCGACGGTCGCCGCGGGCAAGTATCGCTTCCAGATACGAGGTTTCGGCATCGTGCCAACTGAGTGATATTTTTTTAGTGGTTACCGATTCCCGCAATACCTTTTGTTTTTCGCGCAACTGCTCAATGGTATCCTGCGGTTCCCATTGGAACGGTGTAAAGGGTTTCGGGACAAAGCAAGACACACTGACAGACACGGACACCCCTTTGCCTTTTGGCTTGTCCGGATTGCGGTAAAAACAATTCACAATTTTCTGACCAAGTTCGTTGATACCCACGATGTCTTCTATCGTTTCGGTGGGAAGTCCCATCATAAAATACAACTTGACCGAATTCCAACCACCGGCAAACGCCTTGGACGCCGTACTGAGAATTTCGTCTTCCGTAAGATTTTTATTGATAGCATCGCGGAGTCGTTGCGTACCCGCTTCGGGCGCGAATGTCAACCCGCTTCGACGCAGAACATTGAGGCGGTTTGCGAGTTCTTCCGAAAAACCGTCTACACGCAATGACGGGACGGTAATGTTCGTATGTTCCTTTTCCGCCCACGACAACAAGCGCTCAAGCAATTCTTCCAACCGTGTGTAATCACTGGTGGAAAGGGATGATAAGGAAAACTCCTCATATCCACTGGTTTCACACAAACAGCGGCTTTGACGGTCGATGGTATCGACCGATTTTTCTCTCACGGGACGGTAAATAAAACCGGCTTGACAAAAACGGCAACCGCGAATACAGCCGCGAAAAATCTCCGTCATGGCACGGTCATGCACGATATCAATAAACGGGACGACGAACGACTCGGGATAATAGGCGGTATCCATGTCACGGATAATGCGCTTGCGTACCGTGGCCAATACACCGTTTAGCGGGGTAACGGCCGCGATAGTACCGTCATCATGATACGCCACATCATAAAGGGACGGCACATACACGCCCTCTATATTGGCGGCCTCGCGCAAAAAGGTTGCTTTCGAATATCCGCGTTTTTTATGGTCGCGGTAAAGTTCCATGAGTTCGAGGTTGACCTCTTCCCCCTCACCGATGATAAACAGGTCAAAAAAATCGGCAAGCGGTTCGGGATTATACGCACACGGGCCACCCGCCACAACGATCGGCATATCATCGCCGCGTTCACGGCTCCGGAGCGGGATTCCCGCGAGATCCAACATATTCAAAATGGTTGTGTAACACATCTCATATTGCAAGGTGAAACCTACAAAGTCAAAGTCGCGAACGGGATCCCGACTTTCGAGCGCGAACAGCGGAATCCCGTTTTCACGCATGAGCGTTTCCATATCCGTATCGGGCGCGAAAACGCGTTCACACCAAAAATCTTCTACGGCATTTTTAAGACCGTACAATATTTTCATACCAAGATGCGACATACCGACCTCATAGAGGTCAGGAAAGCAAAATGCAAACCGCACGCTGACTGTATGTTTATCTTTCACGACACTGTTAAGTTCCCCACCCGTATACCGCGCGGGTTTTTGCACCTTGTCAAAAAGCTGCTCCAATGTGAATGGCATGGAAAGCCTCCCGAAAACTAATTTGATACCAGTATAGCGCATATTTCGGGGTTTTTCAATGCTTCTCTTTCAAGAAAAGTAACAAAAGCAAATAACCGCTCATAACAAGCAAAGTGAAATTGCGGCTTTCCGATATCAGCAAGTAAAATCCCAGTACCGCAATTGGAAAAATCACCGAAAGTGATACAATGCGTACAACGCGTAACGCCTTATCCTCACCCATGGAAAGACACAGTAAAGCATACAGGGCTTCTCCGCCATCCAACGAGGTGATCGGCAACAAATTGAACAGACCGAGCCCTGCATGTATAACGGCGGCAGTCGGTTGCCGCAAACACCAAAACAGTGTGAAGCAAAAAACATTGACAAACGGTCCTGCAAGCGAAACGAACGCCGCCTTTCGATAACCCAGGTAGCATTCGCGATCCCGTTCCACGCAAATACCGAAAATGCTCATTGTCACGCGTCTTGGACGGTCGTGCACAATGAGCATAGCGATTGCGTGTCCCGCTTCGTGCAGAAATGAAGCGAGCAGACAAAGAAGTGTTAGATTGCTGTTATCCCACGACAGAAGAACGATGACGGTCGCAGGAAACAATAAACTGATGCGAAAGGTAATGCCGTTTAATGTTTTTTCAAGCATTTTCATTCTCCGATGACAGCCATCCGGACACGGTATCCGCAATCCCATTATCCGTCAGTGCATCACAAAAAGCCGTACGGAGTTGCTCATAAAAGCTCCCACCGATCAATCGCATAATCAGCGCGATGAGCAGAACAACACCGCACACCGCACCTTGTGCCAACAGCAATGTGCCGTCTCTATGCTTCTTCGGTTTGGGATGTTGTTCTGCCATCGTTATCTCTCCTTTACACAATGATACAAATTAAACCGTTACATCCTTCGTTGATAATGCGTTCCACCGTTTCTTTCAGTTTCAGGCGCGCATCACCCGGCATACGATACAGTTTGTTGTGCAGGCCTTCGTTGACAAGTCCGTACAACGATGTTCCGAAAATATTGGATTCCCAAATTCTGGACGGATCTTCTTCAAATTCACGCAACAAATAGTTAACCAGTTCCTCCGATTGCTTTTCCGAGCCGACAATCGGCGCCACTTCGGTAGTAATATCGGCTTTCATCATGTGAATTGACGGTGCAGTTGCGCGCAACCGGATGCCGTACCGTCCACTTTGCTTAATAATTTCGGGCTCGTCAAGTGACATTTCATCGAGGGCGGGCATCACAATACCGTAACCGGTGTTTTCAACTTGTTCCAGCGCCGCTTTAATCTTATCGTATTTCTTACGGATACTGCTGAGCTCCGTCATGCATCGCATCAAATCGCCTTCATCGGATACGGCAATGCCCGTTGATTCGCCGAGCACACGATAGAACAGATCTGGGTTTACCTTAATTTCAACGACGCCGCTTCCATTCCCGAGTTGAATGCTGTTAAGCGCGGTACTGCTGATATATTCACAACTATCCATTCCTTGTTGCAGGTCGTTAAGTTCTCGAATTTTTTGAATACCGGTCACCGACTGCTTGATGCTGTCCATCATACTGCGTCTCACGGGATGGGTGTGTTCCAATTCCATAACCCACGACGGCAAACGGAAACCGATCTCGCGCACCGGAAACTCAAACAAAATGGTTTCGAGAATGTTGGAAATATCGGCTTCCCCTATCTCCAAGCAATTGACGGGACATACCGGAACACCGTATTTTTCGCCAAGTGAAGCGCACAATGTCTGCACCTGTTCACTGTTCGGCTCGGTGGTGTTAAGCAGTACGGCAAACGGTTTGCCAAGCTCCTGTAATTCGCGGATAACACGCTCTTCCGCCTCGGCATATTCCGCACGCGGAATCTCGGTGATACTACCGTCGGTAGTGATAACCAGCCCGATGGTAGAATGTTCGGAGATCACTTTTTGTGTGCCGACCTCCGCCGCCATATTAAACGGTACTTCCTCCTCAAACCACGGTGTTTTTACCATGCGCGGTGCGTTTTCTTCAATGTAACCCAAAGCTGAGGGAACGACATAGCCAACACAGTCGATCATGCGCACTTTCATGTTCGCCGCCCCACTAACGGTGATTCCTACCGCCTGTTCGGGAATAAATTTCGGTTCGGTTGTCATAATGGTGCGTCCCGCCGACGATTGCGGGAGCTCATCAATCGCGCGTTCGCGACTGTATTCGCTGTCAATATTCGGCAAAACCAGAGTGTCCATAAACTGTTTGATAAAGGTCGATTTACCGGTACGCACCGGACCGACCACACCGATATAAATGTCACCGTCGGTTCGCGTAGCAATATCGTGATAGATGGTATTACTGGCTGTCATGTTGCTTCCTCCGCTCACATCATTTTTCGTTTGTATATGTCTATGTGAACGGTACACCAAATATGACAAGCCAATAACAAGAACAAACCGCAAGCCTGATACGCTCAGACTTGCGGTTTGTTTTATTGTGTGTCAATATCATCACACATCTTTTTGTGAGCCTATGGGGTTCACAATACTATAACCAACATTGATCAGGTGGTCTGCCACACGTTCAAGGCCTGCAACCGTAGAAGAATAATAAGGGCTCACCTCCATACTGCAATCCCCTTCGGCAAGACGAGAAAAATGACTTGCGGTAAGCTCTTTTTTCATTGCGTCAATTTCTTCTTCGAACACATCAAGCGTTGACAATTCCGTTTTATTCAAATTGTCAAAAGCGTCTTTGGAAATGACAAGCATTTGCATTACCTTGTCGCTCATTGCTTTAATATCGTTCTGACCTTTTTCTGAGAAACTCAGGTTTTTCGCTGCCATTTCTGCAACGATCTCATAAAAATTCTCTGCGTGATCGCCGATGCGTTCCAAGTCGTTCAGTACATGGAAATAGGAGCCGATTACTTGTTCATCGCTTTGTTCGACCATAGAAGAAAGCTTAATAAGGAATCGTGTTAATGCACCGTTGGTAAAATCAACGACCGCCTCGTTAGCCTCTATTTTTTCACAAGCTACCAACTTTCCTGTTTCCAGAGCATCAAAAGAAAGGGAAATGTTGTCTTCAACCAAATCAAACATATAATCCATTTCCTTTTTCACCTGCATCAGCGCTACAGATGGCATGGAGAGTAATCTTTCGTCAACAAATTTCAGCGACAAGGTTTGTTCTTCTTGCCGTTTGTCCTTAATAACCTTACAGGAATAGTCAACCAGTTGTTTAACAAAGGGAAGCAGTAAGAGAGTGGTTGTTACATTAAAGATAACATGGAAGAGGGAAACACGCATCTGCAGTGACATCGGATCGTTACCGGGAAAAACAGAAATGAGCATGCTGACAACCGGGTCTCTGAGTAACCAAATAATAGCCGTAAAAAATCCCGTTCCGATAACATTAAATGTAAAATGTATAAGGGCTACACGCTTGGAGTTTGCATTTGCACCAACCGATGCAAGGAGTGCCGTTACACAAGTACCAATATTGGCGCCAAGTACGATAAACAAGGCTAAGTCAAGCGGCAACACACCTGTGCCAACCATTGTTATAACAACACCCGTGGACGCCGAAGAACTCTGAATCAATCCGGTAAATATAATACCGACCAGTATCAAAAGCAGCGGGAAATTAATCTTCTTGAAAATCTCCGTAAACATATTCTCAACAAGTGGATTCCCAAAAGCCTGCTCACTGCTCATAACTTCAAGTCCAACGAAAATCAAACCCAAACCGCAACAAAGGCTACCGGCAATCTTGAACTTTTCCTTTTTAGAAAAGCCAAGCATAACGCCCGCAAAGGCAAGAAGATACATTGCCATATTAAAATAATCGTTTTTAAGCGCTACGAGGACGCCGGTAATCGTTGTGCCTATGTTGGCGCCCATAATGATGGGCGTTGCCTGCATCAAGGTCATAACGCCAGCGTTAACAAGACCAATAACCATAACCGATGTCGCGGATGAACTTTGGATAATTGCCGTTACACCAGCACCAATACCAACGCCTGAAAAACGGTTGTTACTGATTCTTTCAAGAAGCCGCTTCATACCATTGCCTGCGCTTTTTTCCAACGCATCACCCATAAAGTTCATGCCAACAATAAAAACGCCGACACCCGCGAGCAACCAAATAAGACTACCAATCAGTTGCATAATTTCTTCCGCTGATAACATAAACATTTCTCCTTGTTAAATATATCTTTCGATTTTTTATCCAAATTATGATTTAATGTGATATAGCATATCATTTTATGTCTAAAATTGCAATAGAAAAAGGACCCCAAACGGAGTCCTTTTTCCTATGAGGCATTCTTTAATTCTTGGCCCCCCGCTACACTTTGCGCTGTTTCGAGCATGTTTTCGGCGAAGATGGCGTAGCCTTTGGTCGGGTCATTGACAAAGACGTGGGTAATGGCACCGACGAGCTTGCCGTTTTGCACGATAGGTGTGCTGTTCACGCACACATCAACATAGGAGAAACAATTTTTAGATATTACATTTGGTTTTGATCTCTAAACAAACAATATGTGTAGCATTTTAATTACTTATGTGAATGTTTATTGTGTTATTGTTTCCACATTCGACGCGCACATTGTTTAAATCTTTAGTTCTTTCCACATTAAATTTCCGCACATTTTTAATTCTATTTAGAATATATTCAGTCAATAACGTGGACGTTAACCCCGAGAAAACACTAACGGCCAAATCTAAAACTATCGAACCCTTATCGACCTCATTAACAACGGGTGCATACAAACTGATCTTAGCATTACCAACCCCGTTATCACGATAATAGTCGTTAATCGATAAATTAATGGCGCATAATAAATCTGACAACTCTTTAAGTGTCATATTTACATCGTATGTAATATGGAACTTATAATTTGTTGTGTTCATATATTCACCAAGCCTTCTGTATTTTATCTAGTTCATATACGTTTGTGATCTTAAAAAAAGCCCACGTATTAATGATTGCTTTTATAAAATTTATCGATCTTTTGTTAATTCTTCAACAATTTCATCGATACGGGACCGAAGTTTCTCAACTTCCTCACGAAGTTCCTTCCCTTCACTCTTTATCACAATAATTTCAGCATCAAATTTTTCTTGATGCGCTTTCTTTTCAGCTTCCGCTTTCTTCCTGAGTAATTCCAATTTGGGAGATTCTTCTGTGTCAATTCGGGCTTGAAGCGCCTTTTTTTCTTTACCTTTGAAAATACCGCACTTATCTCTTTGTGCTTCGAGATCACGAATCATATCATATTGCTTATCAACCTCGATCTCACAAGGCAATTTCTTATCACGCTCTTTACATAATTCATTGATTTTTGCGGTGTTTTTCTTGTCAATATCGAAAATTTGGGAGTTAAGTTCATCTATTTTCTTTTTGAGTTCGGCTTGTTGCTTATCTAGTCTTTCCTTTTCTTCGGCATGTTCTTCCCAATACGCCTCAACTCTTTCCATTCGTTCTTTTTCTTCTTTCTCTTTTTTTCTTTCAGCAATTTCTTGCGGCACGCGTTCTTTTAAATTTTCGTATTTTTCTATTTGCCGCCGTCTGTAGTCTTTGGCATCAGCGCTTAGGGAACCTTCCCTAATCCATCCTAAAGAACGAGTTGTCTCCCAAGTACTTGTGCAACCCCAATCCAATTTAAAATAGTATGCTTCAATCAGTCTTTTGTGGAAAAAAGCAATGTTTGCGTAAATTGTTGCAAGTGTTTCCGCGTCTGTTTCATCGTTCACTTGCTCGGCTGCAAATTCTTCTAATTTGATTAGGTTGTCTGTTTCTTCCATAAATGTAAGAAAAATATTTTTTGTAGGTCTATAATCATCTTTTCGCAAATCAATGTTGTGAAAATTATTTACAATCCATGTGGAACCATATGTTGAATAATAATCTCTATAATAGTTATATCCAACCGTTGATTCCCAAGCAGACACACAAATCGCACTAACCTTGTTAATAAAAAAGTTGTCAAAATAAGTTAAATATTCTTCTTTAGAATCGTTTAACATGAGTTCATCAAAAGCATCAGCTAATTTATTATAAGAGTCAACATAGGCGTTTTTTGCTGTTGTTAAAGCATCATTTGTGGGTCGTTGTGCCTCAAATTGATTTAGCCAAAAATAGACTTCGCTCTCAAAGCAATCCTTCAAAGATGAAAGAACCTCATGTTTCTTCTCCTCTTTTTGTTCATCATCAAGAACCCTAAAAGAAGTCATAATGCAGTTGTACACTTCAAGAATTCGTTGGTTTGTAGCATTTATTTGATAGTTGATTGCCTCGCCTTTCAGTTTCCATGCATCATAATTCGTGTCATCCATTGCAATAACTTGATTGCAAAATTCTTCGGCCTGTGCATAGTTTTTAGAGTCAAAAGAACTATGTGCAAGATTAAGCAAATTCTCAAGTTGTGCTGCATTTTTTACAGCTACAGTACCCACAACTTCAACCATCATCTTTTTGGCTTCTTCTACGGTATACTTTGTCCCACATGTTTGACACACAAACACACCTTCTTGTTTTAAAAGCTCCGTACTGCCGCACATTTCGCAAGTTAATTGTTTCATTTTTAAACCCTCCAAATTTATTTTAATAATTTTGCTTTTTTATTTCGCTCAGTAATAAGTGAATCAAGGGCAATAATAATTGCCACTTTATTCTCGACAGTTTTCAGTTCTTTGACCTTATCAGCAATTTCTACTTCAAGGTCTGCGAGTGCTTCGTTGCTCATAGGATCACTAAAACGAATTTTCTCAGCAAGTTTTGTAAGTGCCGCTTTTGTATCGGCATCCGTTTCTGTACTTGCCAACATTTCAACGTCAACCTGTAGCGACTGGAGGTAGAAAACTTTCCTTTCTATCTTTTCTTCTACACGGTTGATTTCCTCTCTGCCGGTTTCCGTTCCAATCAAGCAAATTGCCAAAATGCCAAGTATCAATGCACACACCACAATAGCAATCCAATTTGCCGTTAATGGGAGTGCCATAAATATTGTAAATGCAATGATCTGAATGATTAAATACGTAATTCCTACAGAGATGAGCGGAATGCCAAGGAATTTGCTTTTAAGCGTATCCGTTCCTCTAAAGGCAAAACTCCATATACCTATTTGCAACGCAAAAGCAATAGCGGTAAACATATAAGCAACCCAAAAGCTTGCGGTTTTTGCGGTTGGGATTGCAAAAACAATCACGTTAAGCAGTACAAAGGCTATTCCTAAAGCGGCATACGCCATACCTTTATTCTTTTTCATTTATTAACCCTCCCTTTTACTGCCACATTTCGGGCAGAACTTGCCGGGTTTAATAAATTTAAAGCCGCAATTGCTACAGGTGTCCGGTGATGCTTGCGGCGCTCCGCACTCATCACAAAATGCAGCACCGGGCGTTAATTTCGCACCACAATTATCACAGAATGCGTTCCCAACTGCTTGGTGTTGAACGGCAACCCCTGCAAAAGCTTCATTGACTGCGCCGCCTACCATACCGCCGACCGTTCCTCCAATACCGGACATTACACCAAGTCCGATACCCATATTGGTAAACTCACCTACAGCCTCATTTTGTGCAGCTTGCTCTGCAACATCAAATCCACGTTCCTGCTGATAGGTATATCCTTCGGTTGCGCGCTTTTGTGCTAACGCTTGCGATTCAATGAACGTCTTTTGCGCCTCAGTCTGAGCATAAATTACATCCGTTTGCTGCTTCAACTTTGCTTCTGCTATATCTGCATATTGACGGAAGTGCAGTTCTTTAAATTTCTCATACTGTGGATCGCCATCAGGTTTTACAATTGTGGTTACGAAGAAACGGTTTAAGGTTACACCGTATTCTTCAAAATCACTGAGCAAACGGGCTTGAATTCCCTTTGAGAAAACTTCAAGACTTTCATCAATCTCGAAAATGTTGATAGCGCTTGCTTTCATTTCCCGTGCAATGTAGGTCTTAACCCTTGTCATTAGGAATGCTCGAAAGAAAGTGGTGAGCTGATTTCCATCAAGGATACGCTCAGTTCCGACTAGTTTTACAAGCAGTTTTCGGGAATCTTCAACGCTAAGTGCCATCTCACCGGATGCACCGATTGATAACGGGAACTTGTATATAGGCTCAATATACTGAACCTTGCTATCGGTACCCCATTTAATAGCCATTTGCTCAGTTTTATTAATAAAATAGACTTCACAACGGAATGGTGTTTCTCCATCAGTGGGGATATTGATGAATTTTCTTAGCAGCGGTATGTTTTGGGTTTCAAGCATGTACCGTCCGGGGCCGAACAAGTCAAGCGCTTGTCCATTCATAAAGAATATAGCCTCCTGACTTTCGTGTACGATCAACTGAGTGGTCGTGTTAAAATCCTCGCACGGATGTTTCCATATAAAGGTGCTATTATCGCCTTCATACTTGATAATTTCGGCAATCTGTGCCATATTTAGACATCTCCTTTTACCATCTTCTTTCCTATGACAAAGGATCTACCTTTTTACTATATCTTAGCGAAATATCCGCTAAAAGTCAATAGCGAAAAACTTTCTAGAATATAATAATATATATACTTTTAGAAAGTGGTGTTTCACATGCCCCTTTACAGACGCATTCGAGATCTGCGAGAGGACAAAGATATCACACAAGCCAAAATGGGAAAAATATTATCTTGCAGCCAGCGTGTATACAGCAACTATGAGCGAGGTGATATTGACATTCCTACGGCTACTTTAATTAAAATAGCCGATTATCATCAAGTCTCAGTAGATTATCTATTAGAGCGCACTGACAAACCAACATTAAATAAATAAACCGCAAGTCTATGCGTTAGACTTGCGGTTTATTCTATGATGCTTCTCTTATCCTTTCTTCAGAGACCCGATCCGCGGTCTCCAACATGTTTTCCGCGAAGATGGCGTAGCCTTTGGTCGGATCGTTGACAAAGACATGGGTAATGGCACCGACGAGTTTGCCGTTTTGCACGATGGGTGTACCGCTCATACCCTGTACGATACCGCCCGTCGCGGATAATAGGTCGGGATCGGTGATTTCCACCACCATACTACGCGTCCCCGTTGTATCACGGTAACGAATTTGAGAAATCTTAATATCGTACCATTTGGGTTTTGTCCCCGATACGGTGGTATAGATCTGTGCGCTACCCGTACGCACCTCTTGTTTGAGCATGATGGGTAACCGCTCGCCCAACATCATACCCGCGTCCAATGTGGCAAATACGCCGCGGTCACAGTTTTTGAGAAGCGGTCCGAAAGTGCCGCTCTCGAATCCGCCGCGGAGTTCACCCGGTGTACCCACCTCGCTTTTGGTAACGCCGAATATACAGGCGGGGACAATTTCACCCGAAGAGATCGGGATGATCTCACCCGTGTCGACATCGCATACGGCATGACCGAGTCCGCCGAGCATATTGGTAGCGGGATCGTAAAAGGTGACGGTTCCGATACCCGCCGAGCTGTCGCGCACCCACAACCCCGCTTTGTAGCAATTTTCCTTGACAGATTTTTCCGCACAAAATGCGATATCAAATTCGATGCCGTCACGGCGGATATGAAAGGTCATTTTTTTGCCCGCCGAGCGCTTAACGGCAGCCGCGACTTCTTCGTTTGTATAGACGGTAACACCGTCTATCGACAAAATCTGATCACCCGTTTTGATGCCTGCTCTTTTGGCGGGATAACAGCCACCCGAAGGGGTATCGACTTCGGAGAAAGACACCACCATGACGCCATCCGCATACAGTTTAATGCCGAACGGAATACCGCCGAGCACGACAGTTCCTTTTTCCACCACCGAAACGGTAACATCCTTGATGGGAAACAGCCCAAGCCAATGAAGTGTGAGCGGGAATGTGTCCCCTACCCTTGCATCCAATGACTGTGCTACCGTACGCTCCGATTGCAATTTTCCGGAAATCGTAATACTTTCGTCCACAGACAAGGCAGAGCCTTGCTCGACCTGATACGAATCGGGTAAGTGAAGCGTCCAATACAGGACAAAACCAAGTATGCCGATACATACGAGGGTTGCGCATCCGCTGATGATCTGTATTATTTTTTTCATGTTTTGACCTCATTTGCTACAAGCGTTTGCCACTATTACTTTTCCTCGAAACCAAGTGTTTATTGATAGAAAATCAAACCGATTTTGGAAAAAGAAAAAAAATTTAAAAAAATATAGGAAAACAGAAAAAAATGTGATATACTGGATTCTGAATTGAGGTGTATAACATGAGCAGACCGAAAGGCATGGTAGATCTCACCATACGCTTGAATAAAAATACCTGTTATTTTTTGAGAACAGGTAAATGTTCGCTGAATGTTGTGGATGATTTTTCCGTTTCCGGTAATACCAAGCTTTCCACAAACGATCTGTTGTATTGTCCGAAATTATATAAAACAATGCGCTCCAAAAAAGAGCAGATGCGTCCCATCACAATCGCGTTGTGTGAATGCGGTCACGGCGAGGTGTTGTCGGGTCATCAGCGTGCCTGTATCGCGAGCCAACGCGGGATAGCGTTGCCGATACGCGCTTCGGACGAGGAGCTTCGCCCCGCGTGTTCCGTTTGCGGCGGGCAAATGACATTTGAAACGGTGCAAAACAACACAAACGCCCGCATTGTCACCTTGCCGGCCGTTGCCATTTTGGACGAAGAAGACGCAAACGAGGGTTAGTGCTATGCTGACAGAGAAATCGCATATCATGGATGAAAGTGCCGTAAAACGCACCTTGGTACGCATGGCACATGAAATTCTGGAAAAAAACGCCGGCTGTGATACTCTGTGTCTGATTGGTATTCAGCGGCGCGGCGTGCCGCTTGCGCAACGATTGGCGGAAAACATTCGCTCGTTTTCGGATATGCCCATTGAAGTCGGTTCGCTGGATATTACATTATACCGTGATGATTTGGACGCTCTGCCGACCGACCCCATCATCAACGGTACAAAAATTGATTTTTCAATTAAAGATAAAACCGTGGTGTTGGTCGATGATGTGATCTATACCGGCCGTACCGTTCGCGCGGCATTGGATGCTGTTATGAAGCATGAACGGCCCCAACGCATACAATTAGCCGTGCTAATCGACCGCGGTCACCGCGAACTGCCCATCCGCGGAGATTTTGTCGGCAAAAATCTTCCCACTTCGCGCAAAGAAGTGGTGGCGGTGTTTGTACCGGAAATCGACGGAGACATGGGTGTCGCCATATACGAAGCATAAAGATAGCCCCGGCTGCCGTGGCTTTCGGCAGGCGGGGGTTTTCATTAATCCTCTTCGTGACGGTATTTCTCACGCGTGGCAATCCCGCCGCGGATATGGCGTTGTGCTTTATTGATTTCCAAAATGCGACGCACCTCGCCGTACAGCTGGGGATTGACGGTTTGCAGACGGTCCGATACATCTTTATGCACCGTGGATTTGGAAATGTGGAATTTCTTTGCCGCAGCGCGTACCGTCGTTTTGTGTTCTAATATGTATTCACCAAGTTCAACCGCGCGTTCTTCAACGGCTCCTTTCATGCTCTCACCCCATATCCGTGTTCTCTACACTATATGGAGAGATTAGAGAAAGTATGACAGTTTATGAACCGTGCTGTATTACGCGCACAAAAAAGGCTTTCGATTGTTATCGAAAGCCTTTTTTACTTATAACTGAGGGCCCGCTTTCACAAGTGCTTTGCCGGCATCGTTTCCGGTATATTTGTCGAAATTCTTGACAAAACGGGTTGCCAGATCTTGTGCCTTTTCGTCCCACTCGGCGGCATCTTGATAGGTGTCGCGAGGATCCAAAATACCACCGTCAACACCCGGCAGAGCCACCGGAACAGACAGATTGAAGTACGGAATGGTTTTGGTTTCCGCTTTCAAAATGGAACCGTCAAGAATGGCATCGATAATACCGCGGGTATCCTTAATTGAGATGCGCTTACCCGTACCGTTCCAACCCGTGTTGACAAGGTACGCTTTGGCACCGCTTTTTTCCATCTTCTTGACCAATTCTTCCGCATACTTGGTCGGGTGCAGTTCCAAGAATGCCTGACCGAAGCACGCCGAGAACGTGGGCGTCGGCTCGGTGATGCCACGCTCGGTACCCGCTAATTTGGAGGTGAATCCTGACAGGAAATAATACTGTGCCTGTTCGGGGGTAAGGATCGAAACCGGCGGGAGAACGCCGAATGCGTCAGCCGACAGGAAAATAACATTTTTCGCATCGGGAGCTGCCGAAACCGGACGAACAATCTTTTCAATATGGTCAATGGGATACGAAACGCGGGTGTTTTCGGTAATGGAATCGTCAGCAAAATCGCACACGCCGTTTTCGTCTACCGTCACATTTTCCAACAACGCGTTGCGCTTGATAGCCGCGTAAATATCCGGCTCAGATTCTTTATCAAGGTTGATCACCTTGGCGTAGCAACCGCCCTCAAAGTTGAATACACCCTTATCGTCCCATCCGTGCTCGTCATCACCGGAAAGCAAACGTTTGGGATCGGTGGACAGCGTGGTTTTACCCGTGCCGGAAAGGCCGAAAAACAACGCGGTGTTTTCGCCGTTCATATCGGTGTTGGCGGAACAATGCATGGACGCCATACCCTGCAGCGGCAGGTAGTAGTTCATCATGGAGAACATGCCTTTTTTCATTTCGCCGCCGTACCATGTGTTAAGGATCACTTGTTCACGCGAGGTAATATTGAAAACCGAAGCCGTTTCGGAATTTAACCCCAACTCTTTGTAATTTTCCGCCTTGGCTTTGGAAGCGTTGTAGCAGACAAAATCGGGCTCAAAAGTTTCCAATTCTTCGGCTGTGGGATTAATGAACATATTCTTGACGAAGTGAGCCTGCCACGCCACCTCCATAATGAAGCGAATCGACATTCTGGAATCGGCGTTTGCACCGCAAAACACATCCACAACATACAACTCTTTGTTGCTGAGTTCTTGAACGGCTATATCTTTCAATGCCTTCCATGTTTCTTCACTGCACGGGTGGTTGTCGTTTTTAAACTCATCGGAAGTCCACCACACGGTATCCTTCGAATTTTCGTCCATGACGATAAATTTATCCTTTGGGGAACGACCGGTATAGATACCGGTCATGACATTCACTGCACCGAGTTCCGTCACCTGTCCCTTTTCAAAGCCCTGCAAGGTCGGTTGTGTTTCCGCCGCAAACAGTTCTTCATAAGAAGGATTGTGAATAATGTTTTTCACACCCGTAATACCGTATTTGCTCAAATCAATCGTCTTCATAATAAACCCTCTTTTCATTTCATTCTGGCAGCTTCACAATAAGTTGTAAACCAAAATCGCCCCATTATGTACATTTTTAATCTTATCAGTTTTTACAGGCAAAATCAATACTTTAGCCGCAAAAATATACCGTTTTTACAGTAAAAAACAGCATAGCATCAGCTATGCTGTTTTGCCAGGCGGTATTACATTGTCAGCACACCGTTATCCAACATCGTTTGTGCCGCTAACAATACACCGATTTTACCGGAATGGAAGTTTAGTCCTCCTTGCATGTAGACCGCAAACGGATCACGAAGCGGCGCATCTGCCGACAGTTCAATAGAGGAACCGAGCGTAAAGGCACCCGCCGCCATGATAACCTGATTATCATAACCGGGCATATCCCATGGTTCGGGGGTCAGGAACGCATCCACCGGTGCACCGCTCTGAATACCGCGACAAAAGGCAATGAGTGACTCGGAGTTTTTCAAACAAATCGCCTGAATAATATCGGCACGGGCCTCGTTTGAAGCGGGTAAACAACAAAAACCCAGTTTTTCAAACAACGCCGCCGCAAACACGGCCGTTTTTAAAGCCTCACCCACTACATGAGGCGCATGGAACAAGCCCATAAACAACGAGCGATTATGACCGAGAGACGCCCCAACCTCACGGCCGAGCCCCGGTGTGCTCATGCGATACGAACACTGTTCCACCAGATCGCGGCGACCACAGATATAGCCTCCGTTTTCGGCAACACCGCCACCGGGATTCTTAATGAGCGACCCCGCCATTAAATCCACGCCTACGGCTGTCGGCTCAATGGTTTCAACGAACTCCCCATAGCAGTTATCCACAAACACCACAACATCCGAACGAATAGCGCGAACAGTGCGAACAATCTCGCCGATTGTTTCTACCGACAGAGACGGACGAAGATCGTATCCGCGGGAACGCTGAATATGTATCATGCGAACGGCGGGGTTTTCACGCAGTGCCGCCGCTATTCCCTCTAAATTCGGGTGGCCGTCTTTCAGCGGTACTTCTTTGTAACCGATGCCGTATTCGGCAAGCGAGCCGTCGGAGGGTTTGTCCGCACCAATGACGCCGAGCAAGGTATCGTACGGTTTACCGGTTGCTGCAAGCAGTACATCTCCCGGGCGCAATATACCGAACAAAGCCAGCGTGATGGCGTGTGTGCCACACAAAATACTATGGCGTACCAAAGCGTCTTCGGCACCCATCACATCCGCGAACACCTCTTCCAATGTATCGCGACCGCGATCTCCATAGCCGTAACCTGTTGTCGCGGTAAAATGGCTCTCGCTTACCCTGTGCCTGATAAACGCCGACAAGACTTTTTGTTGATTGTACTCCGTAATCTCATCAATGCGATCGAACGATGTTTTGGATGCTTTAAGCGCTTCTTGTGACAGCGTTTGCAAGCGGGAATCAATTGTGAAAAATTGTGTATCCATATTGGTATGTTACATCCTTTCAATAACGGTAACCGTGCCCGCTTGACGAAATCCAAGCGATTCATACAGGCGTTGTGCCGGTCGGTTATAGGGGCAGATCCATACCGTCTTCCCCATCTCCTGCAAACAGGCTGTTAAGCTCGCCACAAGACACCCCGCAAACCCGCGTCGACGGAAGTCGGGATGTGTCGCAACGCCACCCAAAAGCGCCCCACCGTTCCATTCCGCCGTAGTCATGGCAGATGCAACAATCTGTCCGTTATCCGTAATAACGGTATGACGGCAAAGGCCGTGACGCGTACGGTATGACACATCCAAATACCAAGACTCAAATGGCGGAAGATCGATAAAAAACGGGCGCAAAAAGGTGTATAGCCGTTGCAGTTCGACTGTTTCCAAATCCTCAGGTTTTGCCAGCTGAGGCGCGATCATTGCTGTAAATTCGCTTATCTTTCCAACAAAGCAACTCGGAACATTGGTGCAGACCGATCGTATCTGCGGTTGCCACTCAAAAAACGATGCTGCCTCGTCGGCATCCTCGACGGGAATGTAGGCTACTGCCTGTGTATCCAGCAGTGCTATACATCCATCGTGTTCCGTACGGTAAAACCGTGCAATTCCGGTATCACGGTACGCTTCCCACCATGAAAGCAAGCGACCAGCAATCGGATCCTGCCCCGTGATGGCAGATGGCAACACTCCGTCAACCAGGGAAATCATACGGGCGCCTCCCACACTGGCAAGGCATCGAGTAACAGTTTGAGCAACCGATAGGTATGAGCAATATCGGTTTCTTTTAGAACACAAGACGGCGAGTGGATATACCGACACGGTAAAGACACGGCCGCCGCATACGCACCCTCACCCGTGCGTTGAAACGCACCTGCGTCATTTCCGCCCGCTACGGTTGTTTTGGCCTGCGTTGGTATATCATGTTCTTTCGCTAACTTTCGAATATACGCATACAATGCCGGATCATACATGGTCTGCCGATCCATAAAGGAAACAACAGGACCGTCCCCCATACGACAGACCTGCTTATCGGATGGCACGCCTGCACTATCGCCCGCCGTGGTAGCATCTACAACTACCGCAATTTCGGGCTGTGTCGCATAAGCGGCAGTTACAGCGCCACGCAAGCCAATCTCTTCTTGCACGGTAAAAATCAGTGTAACATCATATTCCGGTTGCGCATGCGCCAGCTTCAAAAGCAGAGCACAACCCGCTCGATCATCCAACGCTTTTGTGCAAAACTTATCATTGCCAAGTGAAAAAGTCCCGGAAGAAAAGGTAACGGCATCTCCCTCGCGGGCCACCGCCTTTGCCGCTTCACGGGAAGCGGCACCAATATCAATCAACATACTGTTGACCGTGGGAATTTTATTCTTCTCCTCCCCTTTGCACTGATGCACGGCCTTACCGCCAATCACACCCGCATGGCCGTTCACCCAAACCATACGGGAGAATAAGACATCCGATGATATACCGCCAACGGTATCAAAATGTAAATAACCATCATCGGTAATGCCCGTCACAATACCGCCTACCTCATCCATGTGGGCGGCAAACACAACCGATTTCGATGCCGGTTTACGGCCTTTAAGCGAAACAATACAGTTTCCCATGCGGTCGACACGAATTTCCTTAACCGCGGACGCATCTTTCAACTGCTCGGTAATGTATTCCCGCACCATTCCTTCACGGCCCGAAATACCGGAAAGGGCGCACAACTCTTGTATCGTATTACGCATGACACGGCACCTCCCCTTCGGTGATAAACGCCGCGATTAAACGAGCAACCGCTCGTATATCGTATAAGGATACCACCTCGGCGGGGGTGTGCATATACCGAAGCGGAACGGAAAGCAATGCTGATGGGATTCCCTCTGCAGTCAAGCTGACCGTATCTGCATCCGTACCGGTGGTACCGCCCATCACTTCAAATTGAAACGGAATATTCTGCTTTTCTGCCAGATTACGCAAGGAATCCGTCATGGTCGCATCCAAAACAGGTGATATGCCGAGCATAGCACCGCCGCCGAGCGTACCGCAAGCGGTTTTGTCGGCATCGGGCGTGTGTGCAAAGCTGACATCTACCACGATAGCGGCATCGGGACGGATACCGTAAGCCGCCGTTTTAGCACCGCGAAGTCCCAGTTCTTCCTGTACGCAGAAGGCAACAATCACATTCACAGGCAAAACTTGTCCCGTTACCAAAGACAGCGCGTACAGAATGGAGGCAACGCCCGCTCGATTGTCTAACGCTTTGGAACACACGCGTTCGTTCAAAAGTTCTTCAAACCGCGCCGCAAACACCGCCCGTGTACCGAGAGGAATACGGGCTTTCGCTTGTTCAGCGTCCATGCCGATATCAATGGCACGTTCGGTGATTTCCGGGAGCGGTGCATCGTCTTTCGATAAATGAAGCGGCACAGCACAAAACACCCCATTGCACGCAGGTGTGCTGAGCACGGTCACGGGAGCGGCCGACAAAGTCCGATTGTCCACCCCGCCGCACGGCGCGACACGCAAAAAGCCACGCTCGTCGACATGCGTGACGGTAAAGCCAATCTCGTCTATATGGGCTTCCAACAACACGGTCGGCGCGTCGGGAGTATTTGAGCGAATAACACCCCATACATTTCCCAATCGGTCACGGTGAATATCCCTTGTGAAAGCAGATAAGAATTGCTCGGCGGTATCCGCTGCCTCGGTACATCCATTGACACCGGACGCCAAACAAAGCTCCCGCAATACAGTTTTGAGTTCCATAGCTTTATATCCTCACAGATCGTTTACAAGTTGCTTAAAATGGTTGCCGCGTTCTTCAAAGTTTTTATACATATCAAAACTGGCACTGGCGGGTGACATAAAGACAATATCACCGTTTTTAGCAATCGTGTTTGCCGTTTTCACCGCTTCCGCCATATCCGAAACACGGTAGATGGGTAGATCGGAATGAGCGCGGATAGCGGTCTCAATCGCCGTTGCCGTAGCGCCAAGCAAGATGGCGGCACGTACCGTTTCGGCCGCAACGGGCCCCAGCGGATCGTACGGAATATGCTTATCATACCCGCCTGCAATCAAGATAACTTTTTGGTCAAAGGCTTTCAGTCCGGCGATGGTACGGGACGGGCTGGAACCGATGGAATCGTTATACCACTTAATGCCGTCTCGTTCGCGCACCAATTCCGAGCGGTGCGGCACACCGCTGAAAGTGCGGGCAAAGTTTGCCATAACCGATATCGGCACCACACCCCAAACCGCAGCAAACGCCGCTAAATAATTTTCGATATTATGCACACCGGGAATACGAATATCGGATGCCGCCATAATGGCAACGGTATCCGTACCGTCGGTACCGTAAAGAATGCCGTCTTTGCCCAGATAAGTCCCCCGATTTACGGGATGGCGGCGTGAGAACTGCCACACTTCCCCCGTGCAATGCTCGGCAAAGGAGGCTGTAATATCATTATCAGCATTCAGTACCGCACGGTCGGTCGGGTTTTGATGGGCAATCAAATTCTTTTTGGCATCGATATATTCCTGCATATCGGTATGCCAATCCAAGTGATTGGGCGCTACATTCGTAACCACAGCAACTTTCGGGCTTTGCGTCATCATGGTCAGTTGAAAACTGGAAAGCTCGGTTACCGCCGTATGTGCCGAGGTAATATCCTCAATGACGGGCAACAGCGGTCTGCCGATATTGCCGCCAAGATGAACCGTCTTTCCCGCCGCTTCCAACAAGCCCGCAATAACCGTGGTCGTGGTCGTCTTGCCGTCCGAGCCTGTCACCGCATAGATGGGAGCAGGACACAACTTAAAAAACAACTCCATTTCGGAGGTGACCGTTTTACCCGCAGCGCGTGCCGCTTCAAACGGCGGCAGATACGGTTTCATACCGGGGGTGCGCAAAATGAGGTCTGCGTCCAAGGTATCCAAATACCCCTCACCCAGTTGCAATACCGCTCCCGCTTTTTCCAACATATCCGCCGTTTCGCCGAGCTCGGCACGCGAGCGTTTATCGCAGGCGGTCACTTGGGCACCGTACGCTAACAACTGTAACGCGACCGGAGTGTTGTTATGCCCGATTCCGCAAACTGCTACCCGTTTGCCGGACAGGGATTTGAAAAATTCCGCATAGTTCATCTTCTTACCGCACGCCTTTCCTTACAATATTACTATTATACTGTCCGCGACACGAAATATCAACCCAAAAACAAAGGATGAGGCACAAAAGCCTCATCCTTTTGGTATTAGTCATCCGAAAAACGCGAGAGATAGAGCAAACCGAACAAGCCACCAACAAACAACGCAACAGCAACTGCAAGCGTCAACACCCAATGCCACCAAACTGAGCCGAGTTCAAAAAAGCCGGGAATAATGTGTTCCTCGAAAATATCCCACAGTGAACCGAGAACAAATCCGACAATCACACAATATGTGGGGCGCGTAAAACGGTTCATCGCCCATTCTAAGGGTTTGGTAATGGCAAAGATACCCGTCAACAATGAAAGACCGATAACGATAAGAGCGGGAAGCGGCATGGTCAGAATACTGGTGATGCCCAATATAATCAACATATGCGAGGTGCTGATACCGGGTAGAATGAGAGCGATCGAAATGACAAATCCCGTCACGATCCACAAAAGGATATTGGCAAAGGTAACACTGCCGGTGGTGGACACCAAAGATGTCACATTTGGCTCAATCGCCCCAAACCATTTGAGAATATCGAGAATGTTGGCAACACCAAGAACAATCACGACACCTAAAATGCCCCACAACAAGGAAGTAACGCAGAATTTTGCCGTAACTTTTTCCGGCTTAATCTTGCTCATCAAAGTAGGGATACCGCCGATAACCGCGCCGAAAAATAATGCCGATACGGGAATCGGAAAAATTTCCAACAAACGGCCGATCAGTTCATAGAACAACACAAGGCCGATGGCGGAACCCAATCCGAAGCGGATCAGGAACCATGCGTTTTCCTTGAAATTTTTGCGGATACCGCTGATTGCGGAAAGTAGGCGGTCATAGATGCCGAGCACGATTGCCATTGTACCACCGCTGACGCCGGGTACCGCCATAGATGAGCCGATGATAAACCCTTTAATCGACACCATAAAACGCTTGAAAAACGATTTCATATCTCTATCCCCTTTACACCACACCATTCTACAACATTTACAGGCTTTTGTCACGCGAAATCTTGAAATTTTGTATAAAAGACTTTATACTGTAATTACCGTAGTATTTTATGTGTAAAAAGGAGTGCGCTATGAATCCGAAAGAACGGTTTATTGCCATTTACAAGGAACATATCAAACGCGAGGGCGCTGACAAGTTTTTAGAATATCTCGAATCCAAATCCTGCGATTTCTTCACCGCTCCCGCCAGCACAAGATTTCACGGTTCGTATGAGGGCGGACTTGTAGAGCACAGTCTGAATGTGTACGACTGTTTACACCACTATCTCGAACGCGAGCGTGTTAAAGAGGTATACGGCCTCCATTATACAGAAGAAAGCATTGCCATCGCTGCGTTGTTGCACGATGTGTGCAAAATCAATTTTTACAAAGCAGGAACGCGTAATGTCAAGGATGATAACGGTGTTTGGCAGAAAGTTCCGACCTATGAGATCGACGATAAACTCCCCTACGGTCACGGCGAAAAGTCTGTGTATATTCTGTCAGGCTATATGCGGCTGACACGCGAGGAAGCCTTTGCGATCCGCTATCACATGGGTTTTTCGGGTGAAGAGGACGCCCGTAATGTGGGAAAAGCGTTTGAAATGTTCCCTCTCGCCTTTGCCTTATCCGTTGCCGACATGGAAGCCACTTACTTCGTGGAGGGAAAATAAATGGCGAAAACCGCTATGCCGCCACGCTGCCCATTGTCTAAAAAATGCGGCGGCTGCCAATTGCAAAATATGAGTTACGAGCGACAACTCAGCTACAAGCAAGAAAAGGTCTTTTCCCTGCTCGGACGCTACCATCGTGTTTCCCCTATCGTCGGTATGGAATTCCCGTATCATTACCGAAACAAAGTACAAGCGGCGTTTGCTCTGACACGGCGGCATGAAATTTTGTCGGGTGTATACCAATCCAGTACCCATCGCATCGTCAAGGTTGATTCTTGCCAAATCGAAGACCCCACCGCCGATAAGATTGTCGTGTCGATCCGCCGTATGCTCACCGAATTTCAAATGCTCCCCTATCAAGAGGACAGTCGGAAAGGGTTTTTACGCCATGTACTCGTCCGTCGCGGCTTTACAAGCGGACAAGTCATGGTAGTGTTAGTGGCCGCACACCCGATTTTTCCGATGAAAAAGCGATTTGTGCAGGCGTTATTACAACGACACCCCGAGATTACCACGGTGGTATTGAACATCAACCCGCATCAGACGAGCATGGTACTCGGCGAGCGCGAGGAAGTACTGTACGGTGCGGGATATATTGAGGATACGCTGTGCGGATGTATTTTTCGCATTTCTCCCCGCTCGTTTTACCAAATCAATCCCGTGCAAACCGAGAAGCTGTATAACAAAGCGATTGAGCTTGCCGCCCTGACCGGGAAAGAGGCTGTGTTGGATGCCTATTGCGGAATCGGCACCATCGGACTGATCGCCGCGGGTGCGGCGGGACAGGTGGTCGGTGTAGAACTCAACGGCGATGCCGTACGCGACGCCCGCGTAAATGCCAAACGCAACAACATTCAAAACGCGCATTTTATAGAAGCAGATGCCGGTAAGTACATGGTGGAGCTTGCCAAAGAGGGGCAACCAATTGATGTAGTATTTATGGACCCGCCACGCGCAGGCAGTGATCTACCCTTTTTAAACTCACTGATCACACTGGCTCCAAAAAGAGTTGTTTATATTTCCTGCAACCCCGAAACGCAAGCGCGTGATCTGCGTGTGCTTACCAAGAACGGCTACCGCGTCACCTATATTCAACCATTTGATATGTTCCCGCATACGCAACATATTGAATGTGTGGTATCACTCGAACGAAAACAGTAAAAGGCAGCACCGTCGGTGCTGCCTTCCTTTATATTCTCCAGATATCGTTTGCGTATTCTTTTATGGTTCTGTCACTGGAAAAATAACCGGCATTTGCAATGTTCAACAAGGCTTTACGATCAAATAATTCGCGGTTTTTGTAATCGCGGTTTAATTGCAACCGTCGATCACAGTAGGCGGTAAAATCCGCAAATACATAATACGGATCGGGCCGTTGCCACGATGTCCCGACGGTGAGAGATGTATACAGATCGCGAAACATCCCCGTTCTGCCGTCGTCGAGTGTTCCGTCAATCAACGACTCGGCAACGCGACGCAATCGAGGTTCGGCGTCCAAATATGCTTGCGGAGAGTAGCTTTCTTGTATGGCACGGATTTTCTCGACACGCGCGCCGAAAATATAGTTGTTTTCCTCCCCCGCCCGTTCTACGATCTCAATATTGGCACCGTCATATGTGCCAAGCGTTACCGCACCATTAAGCATAAATTTCATGTTGCCCGTACCCGAGGCTTCCGTCCCCGCCGTTGAGATCTGCTCGGAGACATCCGCCGCGGGTATGATCTTTTCTGCATAAGAAACCGTATAGTTTGGTAAAAACAACACTTGCATACGATCCGAAACCGTGGGGTCCTTATTGATAAGCTTTGCAATCTCGTTAATAAATTTAATAATGGCTTTTGCCCGTACATATCCCGGTGCCGCTTTTGCGGCAAAAATATAGGCAGTAGGGGTAAAATCAGTAATACGGCCGTCTTTGATGCCGAAATACGTGTCCAAAATGGAAAACGCATTGAGGAGTTGACGCTTGTACTCATGCAAGCGCTTTGCCTGAACATCCAACAAAAAGTCCGCTTTCAAATGCATATTGCTATGACGCTCCACATACTCGGCAAGTTGTTGCTTTTTGAGCGATTTAATCGTGCGAAACATCTGTAAAAAAGACGGATCATCTGCGTAAGGTACCAATTGTGCCAGTTCATCCAAATCGGTTATCCAGCGTTTACCGATCGTTTCGGTAATAAGCCCTGCCAACTCACGGTTAGCGAGCGCCAACCAGCGGCGTTGTGTAATACCGTTGGTTTTGTTGTTAAACCGATCGGGATACAACGCATACCATTCCGTCAACACACCCGATTTCAGCAACTCGCTGTGCAACCGCGCAACGCCGTTTATCGAATGTGACGCAAAAATGGCAAGACGCGCCATGTGGATGTGGGTATCATCCACAATATCGTATGCTTTTGTATCGGTAATGCCGCGCATTCCCAGTTCGCGAACCAATGTTTTCTGAATACGCAACACATACCGATACACATTCGGCAATACACTGCGGAACAGCTTAATACTCCACTTTTCCAACGCTTCGGGTAAGATAGTATGATTCGTATAGGCAAACGTAGCACGCGCGATCTGTAGGGCATCGTGAAAGGAGACACCATCTTCCGTCAACAACCGAATTAATTCGGGTATGGATACCGCCGGATGCGTATCATTGAGTTGAATCGCATAGTGCTCGGGAAACTGTGAAAAATCGTTGCCATAATGCTGTTTATATTGTTTGAGAAGATCCTGCAAAGACGCACTGCAAAAAAAATACTGCTGTTTTAACCGTAATTTTTTGCCCGCATCGGTATCGTCGTTGGGATACAACACCATACTGATGCGCTCAGCATGATCGCGTTCTTTGACCGCTTGCTCGTACTTCTGTTGGTTGAAAAGCGAAAAATCAAATTGGTTGGGGGACTCTGACTGCCACAATCGAAGACGGTTGACGGTTTTTCCTCCAAAGCCGATCACGGGACTATCATAAGGCACGGCGTATACCTGCTCATCCGCAAACGTCACCAACACCCGCTCAGAATCTTTGCGCACTGACCACGGATCGCCAAATGCCAACCAATTATCCGCTACTTCCTTTTGAAACCCGTCCGTGATCTGTTGTTTGAACAAACCGTAGCGGTAACGAATGCCGTATCCGTCAAGTGCCAGCCCTTGCGTAGCGGCAGAATCCAAAAAGCACGCCGCTAAGCGACCTAGTCCACCATTTCCAAGTGCCGCATCTTCAATTTCCTCAAAAATAGCGGTTGAACTACCGTATTCCCGCAGTACCGCTTCTGTTTCCTCGGACAAACCCATATTGAACAAATTGGACTCGATCATGCGCCCAATCAAAAATTCGGCCGAAAAATACGCGGCGCGTTTCCCATCTTGTTCGGTTGACATATCAAGACAAAGCCTTGCCATGGCGGCTTTGGATATCGCGGTATACCACTGCTTTGCCGTGGCTTTTTGCGGCTGTGCAATACCCTCGAGTCGTAAAGCATTCAGGATCTCCTGTTTAAAATCGGTATTCATCGGCAAACGATTCCTTTCTGTCGGCAGTACCGACTATCCTCAGTTTCTCCCCGACAAATGCCACCTATACATAAAAAAGCGACGAGAAATTCTCGTCGCTTTTATTTTTAAATTACAAAACCGCCGTTTACGCCCAACACCTGACCGGTTATATACGAAGCTTTGTCCGATGCCAAGAACACAAGCGTTTCAGCCACCTCTTCGGGTGTACCAAGCCTTCCGAGTGGTGTCTCTGCCGCCAAGTCGCGTAAGGTTTCCTCATCAAAAGATGCACACATATCCGTTTGAATCACACCCGGCGCCACACAATTCACCCGAATATTTGATGGGCCAAGTTCTTTTGCCAACGCCTTACTAAAGCCGATCAAGCCCGCTTTGGCGACGGAATATGGCACTTCACAGGACGCACCCGTCACACCCCATATCGAGGATACTGTAATGATACTGCCGTAACCTTGCCGTACCATGTCGGGCACTACGGCACGGCAGCAATGGTATGCCCCGTCTAAGTGCACGCCCATCATGCGATGCCATTCTTCGGGTTCGGTATCCGTGAGCAATTTTTGCTGTGCAATCCCTGCGTTATGAATCAACACATCAATATGTCCGTAACGGTCATATACGGTCTTTACCATGCGCTGTACTTCATCCGCTTTTGATATGTCCGCTTGTACCGTAAATGCTTCGCCGCCGCTCGCTGTAATCTCATCAGACAAACGCTCCGCCGCATCATGAGATTGACAATAATTAACCGCAACCGCGTAGCCGTTTTCGGCAAATACGCGTGCCGTAGCCGCACCGATACCGCGCGACGCCCCTGTAATCAAAACCGTTTTCATTTTGTCACCTTATAATGTAAGTGTGATATCCTTATGCTGACCGTCAAACGCACGATACTTGACACCCGTCATGTCAAACATTCTTTTTGAGGCGATAACCGAATCGCTGTCTGCATACTTATCTTGCAAGTAGATTACCTCTTTAATACCCGACTGAATGATGGCTTTGGCACATTCGTTACAGGGGAACAGCGTGGTATATACCTTGGCGCCTTCCAAGCCTGCACGACCGTGGTTTAAAATTGCATTGAGTTCAGCGTGACAAACGAACAAATACTTGGTGTTAAGTGGATCGCCATCACGGTCCCACGGCATACAATCATCATTGCAACCAATCGGCATACCGTTGTAGCCCATCGACAAAATTTTATTATCCTGTCCGACGATGCACGCCCCTACTTGTGTTCCGGGATCTTTACTGCGTTGTGCAGACAGCAAGGCAACGCCCATAAAGTATTCGTCCCATGAAAGATATCCTTCGCGTTTCATAAAACATCCTCCTTAAGCAGTATTTTGCTATAGGTTTTAAAAGCGGTCGGTAACGCATAGTCCGCTAATTCCGTTTTGGAAACTAACCGAAAATTCGGCTTAAGTGTAACACCTTTTGCCCTCACAAGAACACCCGTCATGTGCCATTCTACATGGGAAAACACATGCTTGCCGTTCGTTAGCGGTTGCGTGGAAATCGGTTCTACGCCCCATTCGGAGAGCGTGTCTTTGTCGTCATCAGTTTCGATGTTCGGCAATTCCCACATACCGCCGAGTAACCCACTCGATCGGCGATGTAACAACACTTTTCGCGGGCTGTCCTCGGTAACAATCACAAATACCGTGCGTTTCTCCACACGGCGCGGTTTTGGGGGCGTACGCGTGGGAAGCTCGGCAGCGTGCTCCGTACCCGCTACCGCGCAGTAATCCCAAAGCGGACATTCGTTGCAATGGGGTTGGGTATTGGGCAGGCAGATCGTTTCTCCAAGCTCCATAATTCCTTGGTTAAAATCACCCGCTTGTCCTGCCGGCACAAGACTTTGCACCAGCGCCGCCAAACGCTTTCGATTGCGCGGTTGCATGACATCACCGGAATCGTTCGTCAGACGCGCCATCACGCGCAGAACATTTCCGTCAACCGCGGCGGCACGCTTACCAAATGCAATGGAAGCAATCGCGCCGGCCGTATATTCCCCAATACCGGGCAAGGTCAATAATTGCTCATATGTGTCAGGCAATTCGCCGCCGAACTCGGTCATAACCATTTGGGCGGCTTTTTGTAAATTGCGCACACGACTGTAGTACCCAAGACCTTCCCACAGTTTCAGCAACACTTCTTCCGAAGCATCGGCTAAATCGGAAACGGTAGGTAACGCCTGCATAAAACGTTCAAAGTACGGCAAGGCCGCCTCAATACGCGTTTGTTGCAACATAATCTCCGATACCCAAACACGATACGGAGAGGGGTCTTCCCGCCAAGGAAACGACCGTTCATGCTGTTTATACCATAAAACAAGCGGTGCCGCGATACCTTCAATCGGTTTTTTCATGAATTTCTCCACGCTTCCCACACTTCCGGACAATACCCGACGGTGGCAAGTTTTCCGTTGCGCACAATGGGTGTACGCAGCGCTTTGGGATTTTCGAGAAGCTTTTCTTCTTTGTCGCTTTCATACGCAAGATACCGAATGGTGACCGCTTCTTTCGCTTTGTCATCAATCAAGGCATCCAAGCCGAGTGCCGCTTTTACCGATTGAAATTCGCCACGGCTGATTCCGTATTTATCCAACTCAATGCGTTGAAAACGAATACCGCGTTCCTTAAAGTATCGCTCTGCTTTTTTGGTGTCGAAGCATTTCGATTTTCCGAAAATCTGAATATTCATCACGAACGACTAAACTCCTGTAGCTGCAAATCTTTATTGTGGTCAAGCGCCCACTGAATGTTCCAACTGCTGGTAAACAGTAACAGCGGGTTGCCTTTGAGATCCTGTACATATTTCGTATCCGATGTCAAGTCAAGCGACTTAACATCCACATTTTCTCCAACGATCCAACGAATATATTGGTACGGCAATCCCTCCATAATAACATCGACACCGTACTCGTTTTTCAAGCGGTATTCCAGCACATCAAATTGCAGAGTGCCGACCACACCGACGATAACCTCTTCCATACCGCCGCCGACTTCTTGAAAAATCTGAATGGCGCCCTCTTGTGCAATCTGCGAGGTACCTTTAACGAATTGCTTGCGCTTCATGGTATCCTTTTGGCGCACCAAGCGGAAGTGTTCGGGTGCAAAGGTCGGGATGCCTTCAAATTGAAATTTTTTAGATGAGGCGCACACGGTATCGCCGATGGAAAAAATACCGGGATCAAATACACCGATGATGTCACCGGCATACGCCTCTTCCACGATCTCCCTATCTTGCGCCATCATTTGCTGCGGTTGTGACAGTTTGATTTTGCGACCACCCTGCACATGATGGACTTCCTGCCCCTTTTCAAACCGCCCTGAACAGATACGCATAAAGGCAATGCGGTCACGATGAGCTTTGTTCATGTTGGCTTGTATCTTAAAAACAAAAGCGGAAAAATCGTCGTCAAACGGATCAATTTCACCTTGCGAAGACGAACGAGGCAAGGGTGAAGTCGTCATTTTCAAAAAGTTCTCAAGAAACGGCTCTACGCCGAAATTCGTAAGTGCCGAGCCGAAAAAGACCGGTGACAGTTTACCGTGACGCACCGCGTCTAAATCAAATTCATCGCCCGCACCGTCCAAGAGTTCGCGGTCATCCATTAAGGTCTGGTACAGCGTATCGCCAAGCATTTCCTTCAAAGAGGGATCGTCCATGTCGGTTATCCGTTCATCTGCCTCGTGACCGATGCCGTTATAGGTGAAGGAAAGAACGCGCTCTTTTTCCCGTTCATAGACACCTTTAAACTCTTTTCCTGAACCAATCGGCCAGTTGACAGGATATGTTTTGATGCCGAGGACACTTTCAATATCCGCCATCAGCTCATACGGGTCACGGGCTTCGCGGTCCATTTTATTGATAAAGGTAAACACGGGAATGTCGCGCAACATACACACTTTAAAAAGTTTAATGGTTTGCTTCTCAACACCTTTGGACGCATCAATGACCATGACCGCGGAATCCGCCGCCATCAAGGTGCGATAGGTATCCTCCGAGAAATCCTGGTGACCGGGAGTATCGAGAATGTTGATGCAATAGCCGTCATACGCAAACTGCAAAACGGAGGAAGTAACCGAAATACCACGCTGTTTTTCAATTTCCATCCAGTCGGAAACCGCGTGCTTCATGGACTTTTTTCCCTTGACCATGCCGGCAGAGGCAATCGCGCCGCCGTACAGCAAAAACTTTTCGGTTAGTGTGGTTTTACCGGCGTCGGGATGTGAAATAATAGCAAAGGTGCGCCGTTTTTCAATATCTTTTGTAAACTGTGCCACAAAGGTATCCTCCGTTAAAAACAATTACCATATATTTTATCGTTTTTTCTCAAAATAATCAAGTCTTTTTCGGGCCGCTTGCAACAAAGTTTCGGTATTGTTTTCAAGCCGTTGCTCTATCACCTCGTCAAGCAACCATTGCAAGCATTCCCCAATCGGCTTTCCTTGAGAAAAGCCGAGTTTTAAAAGGTCATCCCCCTTAACGGCAAGGTCGTGCAGGCAAAAGCATGCATCCTCTTCCAGAAGACGGTCGATACGCCGATTCAAATCATCCAGTTCCGTAAAGCGCGCATCCGTAAGCACCGCGTTATGTGCCATGGTATCCGCGTATTTGAGTGCCAAAAGTTGACGCAAAAGCGGCACGCCAAGACGGTTCATCCATCGCCGCACCGCTTGATCGGTACAAGAAATCGGCACATCATGATAACGAATCAGTATCGATACATCCTCAATGGTTGTTTTATCAAAGCGCAACCGCGCAAGAATCTCCCGTGTCATACGCTCACCGATCTCCGCATGACCGTAAAAATGACCGTTCCCCTCGTTATCAACCGTAAAACAATACGGCTTCCCGATGTCGTGAAACAGTGCCGCCAACCGTACGGTTATATCAGGTTCGGTATGACGGACGGCGGTAAGGCTGTGCATCAAGACATCTAAATGGTGGTAGCGACTGTGTTGTTCAAATCCTTGAGCGGCTTTCAATTCGGGTACCACGGGAAACAAAACGGGATATAACGCTGTCAACACATCTCCGACATATGCGCCCGTCAGCATGCGCTTGAGTTCATGCTGTATTCGTTCGGCGGCAATTTCAGTCAGTAGCGGTGCACACATAAACAACGCCGATTTTGTATTGTCTTCTATTCTCAGTCCGTACACGGATGCAAAACGCAACGCACGCAACATGCGCAAAGCGTCTTCTCGAAAGCGTTTCTCAGCATCCCCGACAGCACGAAGCAGGCGCTGTTTGACATCGTTCACCCCGCCAAACGGATCCAAAAGTCCGCGAGCGGGATGATACGCCATGGCATTGACGGTAAAGTCACGGCGACTGAGGTCTTGCTCGATATGGCGGACAAAACGAACCGTATCGGGGTGACGGTGGTCGCGGTAATCGGTTTCGGTTCGATAAGTCGTAATCTCCAACGGATGACCGTCCACTAATACCGTCACGGTACCGTGTTGCATCCCCGTTAAAATCACCGTCCGATCCGAAAACACTTTAACAATTTGTTCGGGCAGGGCATCCGTACATAAATCAAAATCGTGCGGGATAAGCCCAAAGAGGCTGTCGCGTACGCAACCGCCGACCGTATAAGCCTCAAAGCCGGCGTTCTCTAAAGATGCCAGCGCTTGCAAAACATACGGCGGTATCTGCACAACCCTCTCCCCCTCACGACAATATTTTCCTATTTCAGTATAGCATTACAATATGCGTCTGTAAAGTACGAAACGATTGACAAAAAGCGGGTGAATATAGTATGATAATCTCTATATAGTATTACAATGAAAACAGGTGAGGTATATCATGCGACAAAATTCAAAAGGTGCTGCGTTTTGGCGGTTTGTCGGCCGTTTTTTTGCGGTTTTCGGAACCACCGTGTTGGCACTTCTGATCGCGGCGGTCGGGTTCTGCTGGGCACTGTGCAAGGGACCCTCCCCCACAGCGCGGGATATGTTTGTCAACACAATGCTGGAAACAAGTGCTTTGAAATTTATTCCGTCTATCTTCCTGTCGCAAGAGGATATTGCAAACATTGTCAGCGGAAACTCGGTCATTGAAACCGAAGAAAGCACCGACAGTGATACCGAATTCACCGAAAAGGATGACAATGTTTCTCCCGAAACCATTGAGGTCCTGGATATTACCGGACCGTCCTACAGCGGAAAAATGATGATCGTGCATGACCCGTCCCGCGTGAAGGTAGCGTCCCTGACAACATTCAGTGAAGAGGTCGGCGGGAAAACCGTCGTAAAGTTTGCCAAAGAATTCGGGGCGGTTGCCTGTGTAAACGGCGGCGGGTTCTCGGATGTGAACGGCGTCGGTTCCGGCGGTGTGCCGCTCGGCATTATCATTCGTGACGGAAAACTTCTGTACGGCTCTAAAACCGCGGTCACCTCGATAGTCGCATTTGACACAGACAACCGTCTGATCGTAGGAAAAATGTCTGCTCAACAAGCATTGGAACGCAATGTACGCGATGCCGTCAGTTTTGGTCCTGCTTTTATTGTAAACGGTAAGCCCGCAGAGGTGTCGGGCACAAGCGGCGGTGTTAATCCGCGCACGGTAATCGGTCAGCGTGCAGACGGTGCTGTCTTGATTTTGGTCATCGACGGTCGTCAACCCCACACGCTGGGCGCTACCTATAAAGAGTGTATCGAAGTAATGTTGGAATATGGTGCCATCAATGCCGCCAATTGGGACGGTGGCACCTCAACCGCCATGGTATACAACGGTGAAATTATCAACAGTTGTGCATCGCTGTACGGTCCGCGCCGTATACCGACCGCCATTATTGTTGTCTGAGAGGAGGCAGTTGTATGACTCACAGCACCATCACACCTGAGC
>JAZOBF010000031.1:0-16576 GCA_045595845.1 Acutalibacteraceae bacterium | reverse complement strand
CGCCGTGGCTGCCGATTCTTACGAGGCTACCGTATTTCGTATAAAACTGCCCGACCGTATGGTTACGAGCCACGCAGCCGTTCTTACAGAGGGCTACGATAATCTGGTTTTGCAGTTTTGTTTCGGGGTTAATAAAGACCGCCTCCTTTGATAAGGTGGCGATCTGAATGTCGCTCTTAAAATTTAACGATTTTCGTTAAATATTTGTATA
This sequence comes from Acutalibacteraceae bacterium, assembly GCA_045595845.1. Lineage (GTDB taxonomy): Bacteria > Bacillota > Clostridia > Oscillospirales > Acutalibacteraceae > RGIG3009. The sequence goes on along the minus strand of JAZOBF010000031.1, from coordinate 16,365 downwards.
AATGACAATGGGTGCTTCCTCGCCGTAGTACGGCAGCGCTCGGATGGTGTTGAACTCGATAAACCCCACGGCCTCCTCATGGGATAAGCCGTCGTTCTGAACGAGCCAGTCCACCATCTTGTCGAAATCGTAGACGGCTTGATTGCTTTCGGTAACCCCAACCAGAGCGTCGTCGTAGCTGGGGTCAGAGAATATCAGCACATCTTCGTAACCGGCCTCGGCCAGTCGTTCACTCGCGGTCATAACGGAAACTTCTCCTCTCGCAACACAGTCATACCCGTGGTAAGGGCATAGACATATTCGAGATTCGCGCCATCGGATTTCTCCCACCCATTGAGCAGGAAAATGGCATCACACCGCATAAGCTCACACAGACCCATATCTATGTACTCCTTATACGAAAAGCCTGGGTTTTTAACGGGATTTATCACCGTATGGCCGTACTTCGTAAGGCGTTGCTCGGCGTTAGAAAACTGGCTCATATAGTTCGGGTTCTTATTGATAGAACCGGCGATGTAGATTTTCATAATACTTCCTTCTTCCTCTCATCCGAACACAGGGAATTGTAGATAACCAGGTCGGCTTCCATCCTGGCCTCATCAATCGACCCACAGGCAATTCGCTTCGGCAGAAAATCCGCGAATGACACTTTTTTGAACATACTCGGCTGATTGCAGTACGCGGTGTAGTCAATGAGAAAATTCTTATTCTCACAGTCCCAACAAGCGATGTCGCGCATTATGTAGGGTAGACACTCGTGTTCCCGGCACCATTCGACGCGCTCATAGAGTTGCTGCAGATCCATGGACGGATGATAGTAAATGTAGAATTTGAGTTTCCACGGTTTACTGATATATTTCTTCATCAGAGCCAGCTTCTTTTCCAACAGAGGTTGGTATTTCGGCTCGTCGAAAGCGAATATATACTCGCCCATGTAATTGAGTCTCGATAGAGCGTCCAGGTTTTCATCGTTCACCAATCGGAAATCGAGGCCCTGGTTGAACTCACATCGGATGTCCTTCTCGATCAGATAGTTGAACACATCCATGTGTCCGGGGTAAGCGAGAATGTTGTTGTCCATGAAGTGAACCCTCTCGCCTGGTACGCCGCGTATGATGCTCTCCACCCGGTTGTATTCTTTAAGCGCTCCTTCGTACTTGGGTACTTTGCAGAACCAACACTTGCGGATGCACCCTCGTGTGATAAAACCATAGGAGTCCTTCTCATCGGAGGAATAATACGGTTCCGTCGAGTCGATTTCGCAGGGTAGTTGTAAATGAGGGTTGTTAGAGCCGATCCCTCCGAACTGAACATCCCCGCAGTTCGTAACCGTAACCCGGTCTTTGTTTATGTCGAAGATGTTACTCACGAAAACCTTGTCGTAACCGGAGCCATCAATAACCTTTTTCCGTTTGTGCGGATAGCCACCGAAACCGAGATCCACCATATCGACATCGTGTTCCTGGCGGTAGTAGTTGTACATTTTCCGAATGGCCATATTCCATCGACTATCCACATTGACAAGCAATATTTTCATATCACCGTCTCCTTCCCCTCATAACCTTCGCCGCCCAAAAAGCCGGATTCTTATAGCCGCGCTGCCGTCCGAGCCGTACAAGCTCCTCGAAGCTCTGCGCTCTCCCCTGCTCTTGGCGGTCTCGTTTTTTCTGCTCCTCGATACGGGCTGTCTCCTCGGCGGTAATCCGAGCGAGTTCTATGTCCTGGTGGGCCTGGATTTCTCTCGGATGGAGTGGGTAATTAGACCCACAAAACGGGCAAACGGGAGCCGTCTGGAAGGTCATAAAGCACTCCGGACAGCAGCGAATATAGAAATCGCCGTGGTCGTCCAGTCTCGTTTTGCGTTTTAGCGGCTCTCCGAGCGCCCAGGAGCGTTTTTCATCCGGTAAGCCTATCCGTGTATAGTTCCCAACGAAATCGAGGATTTTGGCCGTTTTCTGTGGCAAATAACGCATACAGCGCATCATCTGTTGTATTCCGAGGGCCACCGAATCGGTTGGCCGTAGCAGCATACAGCAGCTTACTTCGTCGATGGAGACTCCTTCGCTGATAATTCCGACATTACAGAGGATGTCAAATAGGCCGTCTCTAAACATCGCCATGATTTCGTTTCGCCGTTTTGCAGGAGTTCCAGCCGATAGATACTCGGCCCGGATGCCAGCCGAATTAAAAGCGTCTGCGGTACGCCGGGCGTGTTCGACAGATACGCAGTAGCAGATACTCCGTTCTCCCGGAGCAAACTTTCGATACGACTTAATGACATCTCCATAGATGGCCCTCTCATTCATAATCTGCTCCAGGTCAGACACCACATAATCGCCGGCCACCTTCCGCAGCCCGGTTGTATCCACGACGGTCGGAGCATAGTATTCGTAGGGAGCGAGGCGGTGGTTATCAATCAGCCACCGGGTATCCACTCCCTCGATAAGCACATCGAATATATCACCGAGAGGCTTACCGTCCAGTCGGATCGGCGTAGCCGTGAAACCCACGGTGAAGGTGTTGTAATATTCGATCACTTTCATCCAGGAGTTCGACCGTGATAGGTGTGCCTCGTCGGTGACAATCAGCTTCGGCGTAGGGTACTGGCCGAGGCGGTTTGCTTCGGTCAGAATCATAGCGACCCTGGCGTTAGTAATCCCCTGCTCACGGAACAGTTGCTCATGCTGTACTTTGAGTTCCTGCCGGTGAGTCAGCACCAAGGCCGACCCACGGGTGTTACTGATCATCTCGGCAAACAGATAACTCTTGCCGGCCCCGCAGGGGGCCACGACCAAGGGACGGCGAAAGCCTTGTTTAAGGGCTTCCACCGTCCGGTCGTAGAGGTCTTGCTGGTAATCCCGCAGCATCAGAAGGGCAAATCCTCCGGAATATCAATCTGCTCGTAAGCAGGGGCAGCAGGAGCGCCATTACCAGCGTTCTTCCACGCGGGGAGTTTATCTTGACGGTTACGGGCGATGCAGTAGGAAATCTTGGCGCGGTTCTCACCCTTGTACAGTTCGTGCTTCACACGGACAGCGCCGACCGAGCCGATCCACTGCTTACCGGTTCCCATGGCGGGGTTGGTAATGCCGAAGGAGTTGAAGAAATCGCCGATGCGCTGGTTGGTCTGCGCGGGGTTGCTGGCGTCCAGCACCAGATAGAACCACATACGACTGTTGTAGCCGTTGATTTCCATGGTAATCTCATAGCCCTGGTTGCCGGAGCTAAAGGTTTTCTCCTCAACCTCGGAGATACGAGCGCGGTAATCACCCACGGGGATGATTTCAAAGTTTTTCTCCTCATACTGCGAGGGGTCAAAAGTCCAGTTTGCCATTGTTAGGTGTCCTCCTTATTTTGGTTGAATGTTAAAATTTTTGTGAGTATACACATACTCCTACACATACTCTTACTCCTTCGTTTCTCGAAGGAAGGTAGCACTCTCGTCGGCCACATGGAGCAGCCAGGCCAAGGGATACTGCTCGTAAGCGCCGCCCAGGCTGTAATCGCCAGGAGAGCGATCCGCGTAACCCATGTGGCAGTTAATGGCCACCGCCTCCTGCTCTGTGAGGGCCATGTGTTTTTGGGCGAGAAACACCGACTTGCTACCGTGGCCGCCGTAACAGAAATCCTCCTTGAACACATACACCGGTTTCTTAATCCAGGTGTTGTTCACTTTCGTGTTACGAAGCTCCACCTTGTAGCAGCCGATTTTACAGAGGTCGTGCAGCAGGGCTACGATGGCTACGGTTTCGGCTGATACCTTCACTTCGGGATAGGCTTTCAGCAGCCGTACCAGCTCCTCCCACACATGGATGCTATGTTCGACCAGGCCGCCCTCATAATCGCCGTGAAAGCGAGTGGATGCCGGTGCGGTGTAGAAATCGGTAGAATCTAACCACTCCAGCAGCTTATCGGCACCGGGGCGCTGTACATACATCGAAAACAGCTTTACAAAGTAATCCTTGTTCACTTCGCGCCCTCCGGTTTCACAAACAGATTCTCCGGCAGGATGGTCTTACGGCCATAAAGCTGATCCTTGCAGCCATAACGGGTCTCGCTGTCCTCGGTGATAAGGAACCAGCGCATATTGCCGTCCTTATCCTTCGCCTTGGCCATCTGACCGACGATGTTACACAGACCAAGTACCTGGGGCAGAATCTTCTTCGGGAGGCTCGGAAGCTGTCGGAGGGCCAAAGTACCATCGAGCTTCGTAATCTCCTCGCAATCGTCCCATGCCGTGAAGGTCACATGGCAATCGGCGTTAGCAGCCATACGAGTGAGGCGCTTAATGGACTGGTATACACACTGGTATACTTGGCGAATGTCCTTAATCTTGCCCTCCTCCTCGATTTCGAGAATGGCCATCTCTTTCAGATCGGTAAGGTTGTCCACCACGATGAGCGAATATTTCTTGGAGGCGATGGCCTCCTCAAACTGCTTCGTGAAGTAATTTTTACCGTCTCCGGGGTTAATCCAGTGTTCTACTCGCTCCACCGTAACATTCTTACGGTCAAACATATTAAGAACCACCGCACTGTTATCGGAGCATAACAGTAAGATTTTTTCCTTTTCGGGTGCTGTGGAGGCCACCGTTTTACCACTACCGGGGCTTCCCCAAATCATAGCTACTGCCATAGAAAAACTCCTTTCTTTTTATAACTATTTGTTATATTGTGGTCAAAAATAAAAAGCTACTCGCCGAGAATTGCCCGCCGTTCAGCCGCCGATAAGCCCACCAGGTCGAAATCAATGGGTTCTGTGAGCTTCTTTGTGGCTCGGCAGTAATCACACACTCCACATCGTTGCGGAGGGGTCTCCCCTGCTTTCACAGCCAGGATACGAGGCATATTACGCTCTATCTCGGATAGCAATTCCTCGCGCCGCCACCGTGGGATATGAATAAGCTCCTTGTCTGGTGGATCTTGCTTCGTAATTACAGCCAGATAGGTTTCCAAATCCACTCCGAATACTCGTCTCACCACTTCGGCATACACGGCCATCTGGAGGTCGTAGCCCCAATGCTCCACGAAAGACTTACCCATAATGCGTTCCATAGACCGCATCACTTTCAGATCGACAATCATAACACCGGGATGGTAACTGTCAATCTTAATCTTCCAGAGTGTTCCGAATAATTCAGCAGTTACGATTCGCTGCTTCTCCCCTGCCAGATACCGCATGAGTTCATCATCGGCTCGTATGACCCCGATAACTTCCTCGGCTTTCAGAAAATCGGCTTTCAGCTCACCGTTTTTCTTAAAAATCTCCGGGTTCTGGTTCCGAAACTCATCCAGCGTCCCTTCGACCCAGGCATCCACATAGCTTCCGATAAGCAGAGCCGTGGTTTTCGGAAACTCCCACTCCCCCGTTATCTGTGCCATGGCCGCAGCTTCGCACTTACAGAATTGTTTATACTGCGAAACGCTCATATAGTTCCGATTGGCTTCCGAGGAGTAGTAATTAGCGTCAGTAAGGATCATACACAGCCTCCCTCCTCATACCGTCTATGCAGTTTTCGCAGTATTGCTCTCCCAACACATCCCAATAATCATCCCCATCGTAAATGAACTGGCCGCAGCCAGAGCAAACGAAAACCGTAGGAGGGTCGGGCGCATTGGGACACCTGGGGTCGCAGGGTGATTGTCTGCACATATCACACATCGTTATACCAAACCTTTCAAAATTTTCCTTGACTTTCCAGTTTTTGTGATTTATAATGTTTTCGTACAAACAAGTGTTCTACATCATGGGTACGAAAAAAGCAACAGATTTTTACCGCCTCGGTAAGTTTCCATCGCTTGATACCACACATTTTCAAATAAAAAGCAGTCCTACTCATACCAGCCACAACAGCCAGTTCTCCACTTGTTATCTTATTCTCCCTCATTCGTTGACGGAGTACAGGATAAACCGTTATCATAAGGACACCTCACTATAACCATTTGTGATATTACTATACTACTTTCAAAATTATTTTGCAATAGTTTTTTATTTTTTGATTTTTGTGATATGTTATTTATTAAAAAGGAGGCAACCACATGAAGATTATAGAGAACAGTGAGTGTCTAAAAGAGTTCGGTAATTACATAAAAGAAGCAAGACAATGGCGAAATGTCACCCAAACAGAAATCGCGCAGCAGTTAGGCGTTTCCCAGGCTTATTATTCCTTTATAGAAAACGGCGAAAGAGAAGTGGATCTGGTACTTGCTCTTAAAATCTGCCAAGAGCTTCGATTGGATATGCGAGACTTCATAACTAAATTCCTATAATAAAACCCCCGCAGCCGGAGCTACGGGGGTTTCTTTTTGTCTGTATGAGTATGTGTATAAGTATGATTATACACCCTTGGTCAGAAACTCCTCCACAAGATTCTGAATGATGTCGTTCCGGCTGGTGTCGTGCAGTTTCGCGTAATCATCGAGGCCCTGGACGGTAGATTCTTTCAATAGGAGTTGAACCCGACGGGTCTTACGCTCCTTTACCACCGGAGTAGGGGGAGGAGTAGGTGTAGACACATCAGTATGCACATCTGTATGTGTATGTGTAGACGGCGGGGTAGGCGGCGTTATATCATCCAGCGCACCAAAACGACTGCCTTTTTGAAAATTTTTAGCCATTATACGATACCTCTCTTTTCTAATTCTTCGATAAAGCTCATGTAGTCGAGTGCCGCCGTACTGTGCGGGGCATACTCTTGAAGGGGAGTACGAGTGGCCTGGGATTCTTCCAGCTTCACTGTATATCGAATCTTCGTGTCGAATACCCCCGTGCCGAGCGAATCAGCCACGATAGGCAGACCATCGACGATCTCCTTGGTTAATCTCGTTCTCGAATCGTATTTCACCAGTAGCAAGCCCAGGATGGTCAATCCGGGATTCGGTTGCGACTGTACCTCCAGGATGGTTTCGGAGAAACGAGCCATTCCTTGCAAAGCATACCGGCCACAAGTAACTGGCACGATAACTCCCTCTGCTGCTATCAGAGCGTTTTGGAGAAGAATACCCAGGTTGGGAGGCGTATCAATGATAATGTAATCGTATTTTGCCTGTAAAGGCTCCAGGCGCTTTTTCAGCCGATAGTATCCTGCAATACCTTTGAGGTACTTATCAGCCTCCTCCAGCACCGGATCAGCGGCCAAAATGTCGCCTACCGGGGTATGCTGAATACAATCTTCTGCTTTTTCCTCGGAATAAAGTAAATCCGATAGGGTAGGGTAGCCGTCTGCCGTAATAGCCTGGTAAGTATCGGAGCTGTTACCCTGGGGATCACAGTCAACCAGTAGCACCGATTTTCCTTTTGTTTTCAGACCGTAAGCCAGACTGGTCGCGGTGGTAGTCTTTCCGACACCTCCTTTTTGGTTGCTTACTGCAATAATCTTCATGTTTTTACCCCTTTCTACTATGTAAAGTATATGTATGACTACACACATCTGTATGTGTATGAATGTGTGTATGTGTATATGTTACTACCAGAATTTTCATTTGTCAAGAAAAATTTTACAGAGTAGGGGGAAGGGGAGAGCCAAAGAGCGCTCGCAAAGATGCTCGCTTAAAGAGAAACGACATCTCTCCCCTTCCCCCAAACCCCCAACCTCTCTCTGTCGTTTCTCCATTCAACAGAAATTATTTTATGTTGTTATATTTCCCCGAAGGGGATAAGGGCGACCCCTAAAGCCGTTTTGATTTACTTTTTTCATAATTTATGTTGACTTCCAGTGGCGGGTGTGATATGACCGGTTGAGTGAGCAAGGACAACGGCTTTACCCTCCCTACACACAACACCATCGGTAAAAATGAAGTTATGTGTGGGAGAGAGTGGGTAGGTAACACGACCGTATATCGGTCGCAAGGTATCCGTATCCACCACCAGCATTACTGCCAGTCAAATGTTGAGCCGTAAGCTCTGCGTCAAGGTCTGCCTATAAAACACGCTCGATTATCAATCGCCATTCGCTCCCTACGGCCCGTTTCACCGAGCCGGACAGGACAGAGGGTCACATCCGCTATTTTTGCTTTCCGTTTTGTTTAAGGGCGCCACCCCTGGCTGATCGGTAACAGCCACCCCGCCTACGCCGTGGATCACGGCACCAGCAGGAGGACAGGGATACCCCCTCACCCTCTTACGGCGATTCCTGCACTCTCTATGGGAGGATTAGTCCCGTCCAGAGTAGCAAAGGTTGTTTTTAGGTGGTTGTCCTCTCATCACCCGCATAGTTTTCAGCCGCGTTTTGGCTCTTATTTCTGAAAAATGGCCGCACTTACCAAGACCCTCTGTGTCTGAATTTTTTACAGAGAGCTTCGCGAATCTTTTCAGTTTTGTATGTAACAGCCCTAACCGCCAGGTTGGGCGTGATACCAAAATTTGTACAGTTTGGAAGTAAATCGACAAAAAATACTTGACAAACCGTGATTACATGAGCTATAATGGCTACACAAAAAGCAGTCCCCAAATAGGTAATAGCAAACCAGGCCCTACAAAAACCTGTGTTTTCGCAGAGCGTTATGGTGGTTATTCGGTTGTATGGTGTTTGATTGGTTCGCCAAAACCTTTCAAACGGGGGAGTGCCAGGACGAATATTTGTCTGCGAAGCGCCAACTTCGCAGAAACAACAACGAAAAAGCCGGTCGGGATCAAAACCCAACCGGCTTAAACTTTTGCTTTACATATTGACAAATATCTGCTTATGGTCTATAATAATAAGCAGATAAGCGATATGCGCAAAGGCGCTGCCGGATCACGGCCTATGTGATCCCAAGTTCCGCAAGGTGTTACCAGCACCTTTGCGGATGTAGCTTATCAAATGCGCTGTCGGATTTCTCCGGCGGCGCTTTTTATATTCCGATGTCGTTGGACATATAATAGCATAATTTTCACGAATAATCAAGAGGCAATTTTAATTTTCGGGATTTTATGACAAAAGCAGGGTAGGGGAGACCCCCACCCTGCTTTTTTAATACCTTACGCTACCTCGTCGTGATGGAGTTCGGGCAGATCGCCGATGTTCATAAGCAGACACACAATGCCCGCCAACAGAGAGGCAGAACCCACCATAATCCAGTTCACTTCGCCCATCACAGCGGCAGTACCGATGGTGGCCACCGCCGTCTGCGCGACCGTTTTCAGACTGCGCACACCGGCAGCCTTGATCCAAGTTCCGAATTTCACTTTCATAGTTACTCCTCCTTATACAATAATGGCCTCGTAGCCATCGTTTTTGAGTTTCTTGACCATCGCCTCGGCGTTGGTCTTTTTGGCATACGCACCGATCTGAACGCGGTAGATTTTCTCGGAGACAGGCTCCTCCTTAATCACCTTCTTGGTCAACTTGGCCTGGGCCACGATAACCTCCACACAGGCGGTAGCGATTTTATCCGCAAACGCATCTGTGAGCAGAATGGGTACATCTGTCGCAGAATCCATAAAGGCACACTCGATCAGCGTGGCCGCCATCTTGGTCTTACGTAGCTCGTAGAGATTCTTTTTGGCCAACGGGGTGGAACGATTACCCTTCAAGCCGGTACGCTTAATACAGGCATCGTAAATCTTTTTCTGCCACGCCAAGGTTTTGTCGTCCACCTTGGTGTACACGTAGGCCACCAGGCCACCACCAGTACCGCCCTTAATACCGGCGTTGTGGTGGATGGACAGATAGAAGTCTGCACCCCAGGAGTTCGCCTTGGTCACACGGTCGGCCAGCGAAACATCGGTAGCACCCGTGGTGTCGTCCACGCGGAGCAACTGATAGCCGTCGTAGGCTTTCAACTTCTGCTCGATCTTGTCACAGATACGGTCATTCAGCCACCACTCTCTCGTCTCGTTTTTGTCGAGAGATTTAAGGCATCTCTTACCAGGGGTTTTGAGGTAGTGGCCAGCGTTCAACGCAATCTTAAACATTGGATTTCTCCTCCTTACTTCGGTTTGTGATGCTGTTTCAAGAACTCGATGTCATGCTCGGCCTCATCCATGCGTCCCTCCAGTCTGGTGGTGCGCTCTTTAAGGCTGGTGTGTTTTTCTTCCTGGCGGTCGGTTTTCTCCTCCAGTTTGACAATCCGATACTGCGTTAGTTTCTGTGCGGCCAAAATACCGAACAGAGATCCCAGCAGTGTTCCGGCGAAACCAAGGAGGGCCACGATAATGGGATCACTCATCGTGTACACCTCCTGTCACAAATGCGATTTTTAACATGGGGATGTCCCTCCTTTTTGTTACCACCACCACCTGTCACCCGTTTGGGGTGACTGGGGCGGCTCGACGAACTCTGTCGGCTCGTCGCTGGGTATAACCGTGTCGCTCTCTCCTTGCTCCCGTGTGCCGTCAGCGTGTGGTGCGGTATCTCCTTCGGGGCGCACATCATAGTGGCTGAACACCGCCACAAGGATAAGCAAGATGGCAAGGGCTATGAGTAGGTCTTTCATAGGTTAACTTTTCACAAAATTAAGAGAGTTAACACCAGTAGTTACCAGATACGTTACCGCGGTTGCAGGGTTAGCAAGGTCGCTCGATGCGATAGGCGTACCATCAATAGACCATCCCTCGGTATCCGCAAAAATCGCACTCTTTAAGCCCGTACAACTTCGGAACGCTCTTCTTCCAATTTTTTCAATTTGCATCGGGATATAAATGCTGGCTAATCCGGTACAGCCCGAAAAACAACTGCTATTGATTTCGGTGATAACATTACCGAGCGTCACACTTGTTATGCCAGTCATTCCGCTAAAACATCCATCGTAAAGTCCTGTGATGCCATCATCAACTACAACAGTTGTGACAAGCAGTTTGTATTCGCTCGGGATCTTACTATACACATCGCTGGTTAGCGCGCCACTTCCGTAAATGGTGAGTTTGTAATCTGCGCCAAGCGACCAATATGTCGAAGTTCCAATTTTACCAGATGCCAAAACAGCAGACCAAGTCGCCGTATAAGAGGTGTCACCAGTAACAGACGCATTCGGCGTCCAGCCGTCAAAACCATAACCCTCTTTAGTAGGCACATAAGACGGCGTAGCACCATACGGCAATTGCTCAGTATGCAACACGGTCACGCCATCATCGTCATAGTATGTCACGGTGTAATACCGCACCGCAGACGAATAAGCCGCATACAAGGTCTTGTCAGCCGTGATATTTTTCAGCACATTCACATCAGCGATACCACCGTCAGCCGTAGACCAGCCGTTGAAAGTGTACTCATACTGCGCCGTGCTCTCCTTTGTAGGCGTTTCTTTGATATGCCCCTGCGCAATCGGGTCGGGACAATCGTCACCCGCATACACGGGGCGGGCGAAGAGCACCGTGTCGCCGTTCATAAAGGTGGCGGTCACGCAGCCCTCGGCAGAGCCGCCACCACCAGAGATAGCCTCGATCTGGCCCGCCATCTCGGACACCTTAATGGGATCGGTGCTGCCGGTCTTGGCTCGGATGCTGTCAGCGATGGCCGTCAGCGTTGTGTCCCGGATAATATAATCAGCCATTAGAATGTCACCTCCTCGGCCAGCGAGAACGCGGCCACACCCATCTCTTTCCACTCACCACTGGCGTTTACCATATACACGGTGCCGCCGTCCACAGAGAGAGCTACGCTGCCGGGGCAGCACTTCGGGAGGTTGGCCACATCCTCCGCACTGTCCATGATGTATTTCTTTTTCGTGGTGCCGAGGATAGGATTCCATTTCTGTCCTGTTTGTTTGATAGCCATAATATAGCCCTCCCTTGATTAAAATGACGCTTCTTCTGCCGTCTGGACGGTTACAGCAGCCCAGGCACCGTCCACCACTCGCAGGAATTTACCGTTGTCCTCCTCGGTTACTTGCGGCGGCAGATATGGCAACACAAATGTTTGCATATATGCGTCCTCTTGCAGCGGGATAAACTCATATCCCTCGCCGTTCATACCAACCCGCAAGATTTTGTAGGTGTCCTCGTTGGTTACTTCGGGTAACAGGCGAGTGGTATCAACCTGGGTAGAACTACCATCGCCGCCACCGGTTACCACGGCAGGAACCCAGGTGCCGTTCACCAGGGCCAGCACCTTACCCTCATCCTCCTCCGTTCCTTCGGGGAGGAGACGGGGAGCCAGGTTATTCATGGCCTGGTGCAAGTCGCCGATCTGACCACGAACCGCCTCTCCTGCCGTCTCATACTCCTTGCCATCATAGCCAACACGAATGTCGGTGATTTCGGGGATGAGAATGGAGGCGAGGGAATATGTCGCGGTCGCCGTACCGGAAATAGTGGTTGCCGTTCCATTGTTTTCGACGGTAAGCATCGTGACCCCGGCACCAGCATCGGCAAATAGTATTACCTCAACATCTTCTCCGAAAGAAGAATGTGTGAGTGTCACTTGTTCGTCAAACGGTGAAAACACGGCGGGTATCTTAACAAAATTGAACGATTCACCTTCGCCCAAAACCAGATCACTGATAGACACAAAAATGTGTGCTATCGCTCCGCTTGTGGTGATTTCCGCAGTAACATCCAGTACCTCGTCCTCAAACACATACGGGGCAGCACCGACCGTTGTTGGCAGTGCCACTAACTCATTTATTCTTCCTCGCTCGACGGCCAACCGGTTTTCCAGATAACCATTGGTATCCGCGTTCTGGAGGAAAGCCGCGCCGTTGGTGACATCCAAAATCACTTGAACCAGAGAACCCTCCACAAACAGATTGTTAATGCCCGTGAGGGTATTGCCGTGAGTATCCTTAAACACGAAATTCTGCTTACCGTGAGGGTGTTTTACTGTAATCCCGTCCACCGCGTTACAATCACAGGGAGCGTGGAAAGTAAAACTGGTGCCATCTTTAATCGGATATTCGATTTTCACTTGAATGTTCGCCATGTTCTACCACCTCACTCTACTGTCGCCGAAATGTAGGTATCGGACAGAATATCATTCAGCGTCTCCGCGTTCAGCGGAGTACCCTCCACGATAGGCTCATCGGCGCGTTCTATAACCGCATAGAAGGTTTCGCCGTTTTCCAATGTGATTTTGAATCTGTTAGGTTTTGCAGATTTTCGATCCACAAATACAGCCATCTTTTACACCTCACCAGAATGTATTTCACCGGCGCGATAGGAGTTCGCCGCGTTCTCATAGACACCGACAAGAATCTTCTCGATGTTGTTTGCCGCCTCGTATGTCAGCCCACTCATCGTATCCGGAAGAAGGGGAGTGTTCTCTTGATTCGGGTAAAATCTCTGAATGGTACGAATGTTTGACAGATAACGAGCCAGACTATCCTCTTTCGGAATGTCCCAGGCCCGCCAATCTGTTTTCGTAATCAGACCGAGACCATATTCCTTGGACAGCTCGGCCACAGCCGTTTCTACGCGGTTCAGATCCGAGTAGTTATACGCACCCTTCGTCGCAGGAGTGGTAATGATTTCGGTGTAGGGAGCGAAATCGTGTTTCTCGCTCCCATACTCCAACATAACCTCGTTATATCGAACCATCGCGCCAGCTTCCACAGGCACATCGGTCGCCACATACACATAAACGGCCAGATATTGCCGATTTTGGGCGTTTTCCGTGACGGGGAAGGTAAGAGTACCCCCCGACGCTAATTCGCCTCCTGCGTACTCGTAGCCGCCTCCATCGTGCCAGAAGAACGCCATCCGGGGAGTAGCCCCTGGTGTGGAGTACATCGAACCCACCGAGAAGGTGAGAGTTTTACCTTCAAAATCGGCAGCATCTCCCACGATAGACACGGCGAACAGATAGCTTCCCGCGTACTGTGCCGTGGCCATCATGTGATCGAGCCGATAATCAATTGTTACGCCGGAAGCGTAATACGGGCCGCGCGGAAACACATTCGCGCCAGGAGTCGTTTTCGGGTCTCCCGCCCACTCGGCTTTCTCGTCGTCGGTCATGTTAGGCCAGCCCTTTAAGGATAGCTCCTTGCGACGGTCTACATTAGATTGTTCTCTATCTGTTATGAGACCAAGCATTTCACACCTCCGACGCTGCTACTATTGACTCGTCATAGATTACGCGACCCACATAGTTCGCTTTGAACGAGCCAGTGTAGCTGTATTTAATACTTTCGATAACAACCGGGAAAATCGAGCCGTACTTACTCTGCACCTCCACGATGTCAAACAAATCCAGGCGAGGATCACCACGGAACTCGCCACGGATGGTTTTTCGAGATTCCAATGTGTCTCGAACCCACAATCCAACGGCTATGGCTTGCTCCTCGGTGGTTACTAACGGGTTGTCCACCGTCTGCGATTCACCAGAAGAACCCACCGTCAAAGTGATGGGATTTTGATTTACAATAGACACCGTGACATCTCGCAACGGTCGAGATAGGCTGGTTTCCGGGTGTGAATAGGACAGCGCGGTGGGAATCACATAACCCGATGCCACCTTATTCAGCGGCTCGATATTAAGTACACCGTCACGGTCATACCGGATAACACAGCAAGCAGCGTTAGCACAAAGCTGTATTACCTCGGCTCTCGTGAAACTGTTATCCATCGAAGCAGTGTAATTTTCCAGAGACGGGTCAACTTTTAGCACATCTGGCGCGTCGCCCACAGCACTATCGAGGCAAGCGATACGGAGTATCGTTTTCAAACTCGCATCCTCTACAACGCCGTTAAACTTATCGAACAGTAAAAATTCCAATCTGTCTCGCGCCACAAAAGATGCTTCTAACCCGTTGGCGGGCGCTGTCCATTCGGACAGATAGAACACACCGGCGGGTATCCACTCGATAACCCCATCCAAATCCATGCCGTATCGGACGGTCACGCGCTGTCTCTCGGAGAGATAACGCGCCACACCCTGCGGATTATTGGGATTCCAGCGACCGTCGATGTTATTCACCGTGAAAGAAATGCTGTTTTTCGGCAATTCGGCACTGTTCAGACTACCCGTTTGCTCATGGGTATAAGAGAAAATATCGTTTTTGGTGAAGGTCATAATGTGGCCCAGGTACACCCGTTCCACACGGAAGCGACGATTCGGTAAACACCAATCGTAAACCTCCACCTCCACGGTATCGTAATTATTTACTTCCAGATCGACCAAGGAAGTGCTGGACGCATTATCCTCGATAAGCGTACTACCAATCACTGTGTCCCCGTTTTTGACGGTCACGGCGAATCGAAGGGGGTATTCCTCGAACTCGGTACTCCACACGATAGTGATACCGGCAATAGCCACCGTCCTGGGTTCACTCAAAGTGAGGGTTACTTTGCCGATAGAAGCGTCTGCACTCACATAACCCGTATTCACATACGGCCTCTCGGTCGGCAACAAACTACGAGAACCATCCAACGCCCACAAATTGTGTTCAAATGTGGCGTATTTCGGGGTTGCCGTCACATCTCTATTACCAGCCACAACCTCCACATCGGAAAAAATTTCCTCGTTTTCACCAGCGGAGGTCGCTTTTTCCTGCGCACCAGTCTCGGTAATCGCACAAGTTATTTCAACGAATGTCTCCGGTAGAATGAATCGGGGCTGTGCGTTTTTCCAGGCATCAGATACAGCAATCATAGGCTTACACCTCGACCAGAGATAGCATACAGTTTGTCCATCCCATCACTGCACCCGTCACCGGATCGCGCCTCCACATACCAGAGGATCTATCGGAAACATACATCGTGCGGGTAGTATAACTGGCGGTAGCCTGGTCATAAAACCGCACTTCGTTGTAAAAACTATTCGCAAACAGGGACAGGATGGTGGCCCACTGCTGTGCGGTAAGATATTTCCAACTTAATTCGATTTTGGCCACATCGCTTCGCACGACAGAACCCACAACATAACCACTGACATTACGGGCAGAGTCAACAATCGTCGAAGTAACCGCATTGTATGTGGACGGTTCCGGGAAATCGAAACTGCCGATAGATACCAGTGCTGCCATGTAATCACCTCCGGGGGAGGCGCTCTATGGCGCTCTATCTTAATAACTGTAAACCTGGCTACCCATGATGGATACTCCGCGTTCACGCTGGCGCTGTTCCACGGCCGCGGTAACCTGGCGGCCGTCCAGATAAACATTCACAGCCTGGCCACCATTACTGCCACCGCCACCGGCTCTCATGGCTGCCAGCACTGCGGCGTAAACACCCTCGTACACCGCATCCTGCATCTGCTGGACATTCATAACGCCGGTTTTGCCGCCGCCAGCATCAGCCAGGATTTCGGGGCCACGCTCACCGGCCCAAATCAGACTACCCATGTCGAAGATACCGCCGTCTGCGGCAAACTTTAAGTCGAAACCAGACGGGTAATCGAAGGATTTACCAAACGCCTTTGCCGTTTTCCACTTAACTTTGATAGTAGGAACCTTAATGTTCAACTTGGTGGACAGCCCACCAACATTCTTGTTCCACCAGCTTTTCGCGGTA
>JAZOBF010000030.1:0-3178 GCA_045595845.1 Acutalibacteraceae bacterium | reverse complement strand
CCCGACGAGGTATACCCATCCGTATAATGCGGGAGGGTTTGCACACCGAGCGGACACAGTGCCGCGTCATACCGTTCAATGATTTCACGGCGGCGGCGGAGCATGGCGGGATACCGTTCAAACTGCGCAAGGCCGATGGCGCCCATGATGTCCGTCATGTTGCATTTAAACCACGGACCAACAATATCGTACTCCCACGCACCGAGCTGTGTTTTGGCGAGAGCATCCTTGCTCTGCCCGTGTAAGCTTAACAGTTGGAACTGCTTGTAAATCTCGTTATCGTCAATGCCGTCAATGGTGCGCCAGGTACACGCGCCGCCCTCGGCGGTGGTGAAGTTCTTGACCGCGTGGAAACTGAAATTGGTAAAGTCCGCAATGGCACCCACCATTTTGCCGTCCCGCTTCGCGCCGAGCGCGTGCGCCGCATCACACACCACGGCGATTCTGCCCATGGCGTTTTGAATGGCGGTAGTCGGTTTGAACAACGCTTTCTTGCGATTAACGATGTCAAAAATGCGGTCATAATCGCACGGAATACCCGCAATATCGACAGGAATGATGGCTTTGGTGCGCTCGGTAACGGCGGCCTCCAGCACATCGTAATCCATTTCGAGCGAACCGTCTTGACAGTCTATTAACACGACAGAAGCGCCCACATGGTCAATGACCGAAGCGGACGCCGTGTATGTATACGCACAGGTGATGACCTCATCCCCCGCGCCGATACCCAGTACGCGCAAGGCCATCTCGGCGCAGGCGGTCTGGGAATTCAAGCAAACGCATTTCGCCGTGCCGACATAGTCGGCAAGCAATGCTTCTAATTTTTTCACTTTCGGACCGGTGGTAATCCAGCCGGAACGCAAAGTATCCACCACCTCGGCTATTTCCCGTTCGGAAATGTCGGGCGGTGAAAACGGAATGCTCTTTTTATTACACACATCGTTTGTCATGGGAATCCAGTCCTTTTTTGTTTATTTCGGAACGCGGGCACAACAAAGACAATTATACAGCATTTATCATACCATTCGATCGAGGTCTTGTCAAGAATGTAATATTATAATATATAATAAGCGGGCGGCAATGCCGCCCGCTTATTTATAACCTTGTGGGGTCCGTCGGGTTGTTGATGATACCGAACCCACACAGTACCGGCAACAGCACATTCAAAAACCCGTCCATGGTTTCGCTGATATCAAGGCCCCAAAACTCCTTGACACAGAACACGATAAGTGCCGCAATCGACACCCACAAAGCCCACGATTTTAACCGATTCATACCCGCTCCCTCATTTCACTAAAATTGAAAGGCCGATGCTGACTGCCGCCGCAACAAGCGCGGCAATCAATTTTTCCCATTGTTTGGCGGGACGACCTGTGACCGCTTTGACATCCGCTTTGATTTCACGAACATCGTCACGCAGATGTTTGACATCGCTGTTGGTCTCGCTGAGTGCCGCCGCCAGCGCGTGAATATCCCGCACTTCTTGCTCAAGCGTGTCGATGCGGTGGTGCGCCGACTTGACACTTTCGCTTACTTTTGTCAACTCATCCACCATCAACTCCCCTTTCGCACGATCGCCATCTGAATGCAATCGATCGGTTGACCGAACACGCCCGCGTACCCGTCGCCCGTTTTGTCGGCAAGGCCCGTACACCAGCCGTACCATCCGCTGTTTTTCTGTGGGGATACGCGGTATTTGATTTCATAGCCGTCCACACCGATGAGCTGCATCTGCACCGCGTCAATAGCGTGACCGCGCACGCCCGCGTAATCGTCGTCATTTTCCACCCACGGCAACCAGCCTTTGCCGAGCCGATGCACGCGGTAGCGCAGCGTGCCGACACGCGGCACCGCCTGAAGAGCGGTCATGGCGTGTCCCTGTACGCCGGCATACCCGCTCGCGTTTTTGGTGTTGTAATCCGTCACCCACGGCCACCATTTCGAGGTGTGCGCACGGTAGGTTACCTGCGGCATCGACGCAATCGGCAAATCCGCTTCCAGATACGGTGTCGGGTCGATATGCTTGTTATGGAGCCGCACTTCAAAGTGCAAATGCACGCCGAAGCTACGCCCCGTATTGCCCATAACGCCGATGTCCTGACCTGTTTTGACGGTCTGTCCGAGCCGAACGCTTACGGTTGCAAGGTGTGCATATAAGGTGGAATACCCGTTCCCGTGGTCAATTTTGACACAGTTGCCATAACTCGCGTTCCCCACCGCCAGCTTATTATTTTTCTTTCCTGTTTGACAAAAAACAACCGTGCCGTCGCTATGCGCCATAACCGTATCCGGTTGCGATTTGTACTTTACCAAGTCAACCGCTTTATGCCCTGTGCTGAATTTTGTAGTGATTTGGTTTGTACCTGTTTTCAGTACGCGGCTTGCCATGTGGTCTCCTCCTTATATCAAGCTAAATGTCCAGTTGGGTTTTTCGGCAATCAGCGCCGCCCATTCTTCGTCAGTAAACGCCGCCTCTTTTGCGGCTTTGTTGAAGGTTGCCGTGCATCCCGTGACGGTATCCGACAAATGCTCCACAACACGGCGCATACTGTCGGCGGTCAACGGGCACCCTTGTGTATTGACATTTCTGCCGATCGTGCCCTCGATGGTAAGGTTGGCAAGATTGGTCGCGCCGCCAAACGCGGAGGACATCGGTGTAGTTTCTGCTACAATCAAGTGAGCTGTATGAATTTTCGATTCTCTGAACAGATTCGCCGCATTAGTTGTAATGGTTGTCAAATCAATCGGCACTTTGGTGTCTGTAATTTGGGAGCGTTCATACATTTGGTTCGCACTCCAACCACATTTAATGGGGTATTTCGGATTGTATATGGCATCCGTCCATCCATACCCCGCAAACATAAGATAAGCAGCATCTTTTCCTTTTCCGTAGTTTTGGAAACGGTCCCAGAAACGGTCATATTCTTGCTGCACGCCGATTTCGACGCCTTCTTCTTGTCCTTGCAAGCGACCTTCAAAAAGGCCGTTTTGGTGCCCTACACTCTCACCAACACGCCATACATCATATACGCCTCCCGCCATTTCGGATGGTGTATAGGCGTCCTTCGCAAGACCGAGTCCATGCTCCCGTATGGCCTCTGCAATCGCCTTATAATGCTTATCATCCGTTGTCACAATCCCCATCAGTAACTCACCTCGTCCCCGTTCGGCAAGGCGG
>JAZOBF010000029.1:0-37681 GCA_045595845.1 Acutalibacteraceae bacterium | reverse complement strand
AGCTCTCTTGACGCTCTAGCGTCTACTCTTTGTCAATCTCTCAATTGACCGGATTCTGTGTGAATCTTAATTAACGGGTAGTGTGTTTCTTTCTCGTTTGCATTGTTTAATTTTCAAGGTCCTTTTCGCTGCCCCGTTTTTTAGGGAGCGTTTTAACAATATATCATTATTCAGACAGATTGTCAACACTTTTTTAAAAGATTTTTGTATTTTTTCAGCGCTTAAGAATGCGTCGTACAAAGGCGAGTAAATCCTTTCCGCACAGCAACAACATGGCAACAAACAATAACACTTCCGATACAACCCAAAGCGGTGTTTGTTTCAACATGATCACCGTTTGAATAAGCAAGATACCACTACACATAAACAAGCGGGTATATTGCCAATCGATACGGACATAGCGGCGTGTATCCACCAAGCGAACAAAAAATACCACAACATAGCAAACAAGCGTAGCCGCCGCCGCGCCGTTTACGCCATACTTGGGAATCCACAACAGATTAAGTGCCACATTGATGCTGGCACTCATTAACGCCGTCAGAAGAGAACGCACGCTTTTCTTTTCAACCATATAGATACTGCCAAGGAAATTAACAAGGCAGGTGAACACGACCGTTATGGTCAGTAACGGGATATATCGCCACGCCACATAGTATTCTTTTGCAAACAGAATATGCGGTACAAAGCGCGTGCATAAAATAACGCCCGATGCCATTACAAATAAAAATGCACTATACAGGGAGGTGATCCTTGTATAAAAGCGGTCGCGCCCCTCCTCCTCCGTTACAGCGGAAATTTGCCACGCATCCATAAAAATACCGGATACCAAAATCACGAGTGACGGTATTTTGTAGGCCGCCGCATACAAGCCCGTATAGGATTCATCCCACACCCAACTGACAATATACCGATCGGACACATTGGTAATCCACCAAAGTACCGTATTGGGAATAAGCGGGATGGCATATTTCAACATGGACCGCATTACGGAAAAATCCAAAGACCGTACATTGATAAACCGATGCAGTCGCGCCACAAGCATAAGAAAAATAATGGATAAAAGGTCGGAACACACAATAGACAGCATATATCCGATAACGCCGAATTTGAAAACAACTAAAAACAGTATATTAAAGAGAATAGTTGTCAGGGTACTGAGAATGCCGTCGATGGCAAATAATTTTACATGGTTTTGCGCTCGAACAAACTGTGCGCAAAGAGAACGCAAGGAGGAGGTGAAAATAAAAATACACAATATCCATATATAATCGGTAATCAACGGAATAAAGCCAAGTAAGGGGCTGATGATTAACAAAAGCAATAATCCGCCGAACAATGACAACAAGCCCGTGGTAAACACATCGCTCTTACGCACGCCCTTATCCAGTCCAAAGCGAATAACCGCATTCGTAATGCCCAGAGTAATCAAAGGCAACAGCAAATTGCCGCTTTGCTGTAACATATCGGTAATACCGTATTCACCTTTGGACAACACCTCGGTATACAAACGCGTGAGGAAAAATGACAAGAGTTTGGAACTGAAAGTGCCGATTGCAAAAATGATGGTGTTTGAGAACAGTCGCTTATACTTATCCATATGCCCTCCTCCTTTCATTTATATCCTTAATAGAATACCGACATTTTGCCCGAATGTCAAGTATCCGCACTTGCGCTTTTGGTTTCGGTGTGATACACTATCTTCATTCTTTTTCAAAAAGAGGTCATCGTATGTCTTCTGGGTCAAATTATTTGCGCGGGATTGTTTGCCCGCTGATCGCCGCATTCATCTGGGGGTCGGCTTTTGTGGCACAGGATGTTGCCGCCACAGATTTAGGTCCATTTACTGTTAATGCGGTGCGTTCTTGGATAGGTGCATTCGCTTTATTATTGGTATCCTTTTTGTTTCGTAAGCAAACTAAGATTGCACCTGAAAACCGTTCTGCCTATCGCAAACAGTTGATTTGGGGCGGTCTTGGATGCGGCATCTTGCTGACGGTTGCCGCCAATCTGCAACAAGCCGGCATCGGTGCAACCGATCCCGGGAAAGCCGGTTTTATCACTTCCCTTTATGTGGTGTTAGTACCCATCTTCGGTGTGTTTGTACATAGACGCGCACCGTATACTGTATGGATCGGCGTGGGTGTGTCCTTGGTTGGATTGTATTTTTTGTGCATTACCGACTCCTTGACAATCGCATTCAGCGATCTGCTCATTCTTCTGTGCGCTGTCTTTTTTGCACTTCAAATTCTGCTTGTGGATCGTTTGCCGAAACTTGTAGGTATGCATTTATGTTGCGCACAATTGTTTGTTGTGGCAATTACCAGTAGCGTGTTGATGTTTGTGTTTGAGTCCCCCTCTGCGGTGCTTATTTTAAAAAACTGGTTCCCGCTGGTCTACATCGGTGTTTTTTCCAGCGCCATTGCCTATACCCTACAGATTGTTTCGCAAAAAGGCAGTAACCCAACGGTTGTAAGCCTCTTGTTGTGCTTAGAATCCGTGTTTGCTGTGTTAACCGGTTTGATCATTTTGCGTGACACATTGTCTCTGCGCGAAATCCTCGGCTGCTGCTTAATGTTCATCGCCGTAACGCTCGCCAACGTCCCACCTAAACACAAAGTGACGCAATAACCAAAATACCCGCTTTTCATTTGTGCAAAACATAGAAAGCGGATATTTTTTCAATTTTCCACTTTACTTTGCTAATGTGGTGGTGTATAATGAAAACATCATTTGAAGAGAGAGGGTTATTCATTATGAAAAAGTATTTCGCAATTGTCTTGGCGCTTTTGATGATCGTCACCTGCTTTGCCGGTTGCAAACCGCAAGAAAAGATCATTACGGTTGGTTACACCATTTACGATCCGATGAACTTCCTTGATGAAAACAACAAGTTAGTCGGTTTCGACACCGAGCTCGCTGAGAAAGTGTTCGGCAACATGGGCTACAAGGTCATGTTCCAAGAAATCGACTGGACTCAAAAGTACACCGATGTCAATTCCGGTGCTATTGATTGTATCTGGAACGGTTTTACATGCAACTCTAAAGATAGCGATGACGGCATTGCCCGATCCGAGAAGGTTGACTTCTCTTATAGCTACATGGAGAACCGCCAAGTTGTTGTTGTAAAAAAAGATGCCGGTATTGCCGCTGCTGCTGATCTAAAAAACAAATTGGGTGTTGCCGAAGGCGGTTCCGCCGGCGAAGGTTATGCTAAAACCTTTGTTGCCGATGCCGACAAAAACTACAAGAGCTTCCTCAAACAAACCGATTGCCTTACCGAGATCAAAGCCGGTACTGCTGATTTTGCAGTCGTGGACGAGCAACTCGCCAAGAGCTATGTCGGCAAAGGTGATTATGCAGATTTGACAGTCGTCGACGCCCTTACCAGCGATGTCGAATACTACGCTATCGGTTTCAAAAAAGGTAGCGAACTGACTGCCAAAGTCAACGAGCAACTCGAGGCATTGGCTGCTGACGGTACCATGGCTGCTTTGGCCGAGAAATACGGCAAAGAAGCTCCTCTTCCGGTTATCACCGATTTCACCAGCCAGAAATAATTTTTACAAACCGCAAGAGCAGGCATCCCACCTGTAGGATGCCTGCTCTTGTGCTGTGGGAGCGTTATTATGTCGTTTTTGGAAGTCACTAATTTTTTACTGAGCGGTTTCTACATATCGCTATTAATCTTTGCAATCACACTATTGTGCGGCATACCTCTCGGTCTGCCCATTGCTTTTTGTTCAATGAGTAAATGGAAGCCCATTCGGACCATTTCCAAAGTGATCGTATGGATTGTACGCGGTATCCCGCTAATGTTACAAATCTTCATCATTTACTATGTGCCGGGGTTATTGTTCAACACCCCCCTGTTTAGCCATATTGACCGCTATTTCCTGTTTAGTTTTGGGGTTCCCGATGCGGGACGCATCGTCGCTGTTTTGATTGCTTTTTCTCTGAACTACGCTTGCTATTTTTCTGAAATCTACCGAGGCGGCATCGAAAGCATCCCAAGGGGGCAATATGAAGCCGGCTATGTTTTAGGATTAACCAAATCACAAGTATTTCGTAAAATTGTACTTAAGCAAGTGGTAAAGCGTATTGTCCCGCCCATGTCTAACGAAATTATTACCTTGATTAAAGACACCGCCTTAGCCAATTGTATTATGGTTTGTGAAATTATTAAACAAGCAAAAGAATTGGCCGCCACCAAAGCTATGATCTGGCCTTTGTTCTATACCGGCGTGTTCTATTTGCTGTTTGTGGGTATTCTTACCATCGTGTTAGGAAAGCTGGAAAAGAAACTCGAATATTTTAGGAGTTAATTATGGCAATATTAGAGGTAAAAAACATCCAAAAAAGTTTCGGAAAGACCGCCGTGTTAAAAGGCATTGACTTTTCATTGGAGAAGGGACATGTTCTTTCTATTATCGGTTCTTCCGGCAGCGGTAAAACCACTTTACTTCGTTGCTTAAACTTCTTGGAAATCGCCGATAACGGTATTATTCGCGTCAACGAAAAGTTGTTGTTTGATAGTGACAACACACAGACCTTAAGCGATACACAAATTCGGGAAAACCGTTTACACTTCGGTTTGGTATTTCAAAACTTCAATTTGTTTCCGCAGTATACCGTTCTGGAAAATGTGTGCTTGGCGCCGCGCCTGCACGCTCAAGAGAGGTTGGATTACAAGCACAACGCCAAACAAATTTACGCCGAGATTGAGGAGAAAGCTCGCAAATTATTGGACGATGTGGGATTGTCCGCAAAATGCAATGCTTACCCATGTGAACTGTCAGGCGGACAACAACAGCGTGTGGCTATCGCGCGTGCGCTGGCTTTAGATCCCGAAATCTTGTTTTTTGATGAACCCACTTCGGCGTTAGATCCTGAATTGACGGGTGAAATTCTAAAAGTCATCAAGGAATTGGCACAACGCGATATGACGATGGTCATTGTTACGCACGAAATGCAATTCGCCGCCGAGGTTTCTCATCAGGTCATCTTTATGGATGATGGTGTCATTGTGGAACAAGGTACACCCGAAGAGGTCTTTGTACACCCTAAAAACGAACGCACAAAAGCCTTTTTGTCACGCTACAATAACGCATAGCAAAACGCCGTACGGATAAAGCCGTACGGCGTTTTCACATTTGTGTAAATTATTTAGTACCGAAAATCCGGTCACCCGCGTCGCCAAGGCCCGGAACGATATAACAATTTTCATTCAGTTTTTCATCCAAAGCGGCGCAATAAATCTGCACATCAGGGTGTGCTTCAGTCAGTGCTTTCAATCCTTCGGGGGCGGCAATGATGCACATAAATTTGATGGTGCGCGGACCACGTTGTTTAATCTGTCCGATAGCATCAATCGCCGAGCCACCGGTTGCCAGCATCGGATCCAATACAATAACATCGCGTTCGCCGATATCACCCGGAAGTTTGCAATAATATTCCACCGGTTTCATGGTGGTTTCGTCACGGTATAAACCAATATGACCGACACGCGCAGAGGGAACCAGTTCCACTGCACCGTCTACCATCCCGAGTCCCGCACGAAGAATGGGTACAAATGCCAGCTTGCGACCGGCAATCATTTTGGATTTTGTCTTGGTAATCGGTGTTTCCACCTCCACCTCGCAAGTTGGAAGATCTCGAGTTGCCTCATAACACATGAGACCCGTGATCTCGCGAATCAATTCGCGAAATTGTTTTGAGCTGGTATTGCGATCGCGTAATAAGGTTACCTTGTGCTGAATCAACGGATGATCTGCGATAAACGGTTTTAACATACGATTTCCCTCCATACTATTCTTCACATCATTACTTTGATGTTTCTTGCTGTTTTGCACGAAGCTCCCGCTCTGCCTGGGGTAAGCGTAAATAGGCGGGCAAAAGTTCTTCGCCACTTACTACCATATCCATATCAATCATACGAATCGCCTCACGCGCTATTCCCGTGGCGTGTTGATAGTGCAAGCCAATCGGTGCCAATTTCACCGATGTGACAGTGTCCTTGAGCGCATTATAACACAACTCAGCACCATCCCCTATCACGAAGATGGGACCTGTTTGTGCGGAAAGTCGCGCTTTCACTTCTTCAATCGGTAACGCTTCATCCGGTGTCACGCGAGTGATACAACCGTTTTCCGAAGAAAAGAGTGCCGTATACACTTGCTGACACCGCGCATCCATAGCGGTTAAAATTAAACCGTTGTACGGCACCCCCTCAAAACGACGAGCCATGCCCGCCAGCGTAGACACGGCAACACACGGCAGGTCACTCGGAAACGCTAACCCTTTAACCGCGGCAACACCGATACGAACACCGGTAAAAGAACCGGGACCGACCGAGACTGCCAAATGTGAAATGTCGGCAAGTGATAACGCCGCGTTTTTCAACATATCGTGAATCATGGGAAGTAATGTTTGGCTATGTGTTAAGTGATTGTTAACAGCTGCCGTGCAAACAATGCGCTCTTCACCGTTTTCACGGCGCAGTACGACGCATGATGCAGGACCTGCTGAAGATTCTATCGCCAAAAGGGTTATCGGTTGCGACATTATACTGTTACCCCCTCAATGGTGATCTCACGGTCGGTATCGGACAAGCGGCGAAAGGTGACACGCACCGCATTTTCGGGAAGTGCGCCCTCTATGTTTTCGCTCCATTCCACCGCCAAAACAGCACCTTGTTCTTGATAATCATAATAACCGGTGGTATCCAAATCCTCCCAACCGGTAATACGATACATATCAAAGTGCACAAGCGGGGGTGTACCGCCGTAATCATTAACGAGCGCAAAGGTTGGACTGGAAACATGAGCATCGGGTGACAGCACACGGGCCATACCTCGCACAAAGGCGGTTTTCCCCATACCGAGCCCGCCAAAAAATGCCACAACCGTCCCGCCGGAACAGCAAGCAGCCAGACGAGCGCCAACATCGCTTGTTTCGGATTCACTGTGCGTTATCACTATCATCTGCTCGCCCCCTTTTTTTCGACTGATTCTATCGTATCATAAAACTTTCCGTAAGGAAAGAGAAAAATACATGTCTTGTTAAAATAATCCGTCTGTATGGTTCATACTAACCGTTGGGGTGAGTGTATGAAACACATGTGCATGATTATCCGATTTTTACGAGAAACCGATTGGCTTTTGCTGCTGTGCAGTACCGCCGCTGCCGTATACGGACTATTCTTGATATACTCAGCCAGTGTATCCGGCGCGGGCGGTAACCCGACTATGCAATTAGTCTGTCTCATTACGGGGATAGGGGTGGCTCTCGCCATATCCGCCGCAAACTATCATACATGGTCAAGATACTGGTATATTCTCGCAATACCAACGGTGCTGATGATGGTACTGACCTTTACTTCGCTGGGTTATGAAGTCCCCGGCACAGATGACCGTAATTGGCTTGTTCTCCCGCTCGGCGGGCAACAATTTTTATTACAACCATCCGAATTGTTGAAAATCGTATTCATCATTACTTTTTCACAGCATATCGCTTGGTTAGGGCCAAGAATTCGCAAGCCTCTTCCCTTGCTCGGACTGTGTATGCACGGTCTCTTCCCCATTGTGCTCGTCTTTTTACAAGGCGACGACGGCAACGCCTTTATTTGCATCCTTTTGTTTGTAGCATTGCTGATGGTAGGCGGCATGCCATTGGGATACGCGGCAGGCGGAATTGTCACCGTTATAAGCACAGTACCGATTTTGTGGAAACACATGAGCCCCGATAAAAAAGCTCGATTTCTCTGCCTCTTCCAAATTGAAGAATACCGCAACACCACAGGCTGGCAACAAGAACTGAGTGTATCGGCAATCGGGTCCGGGAAGTGGTACGGCGTTGGTTATCTGCAAGGCGGAAATGACAATCTATACGCAAGACAAAACGATTTTATCTTTACTGTAGCCGGAGAAGAGTTTGGTTTTGTCGGTGCGATGGCTCTGTTATTGCTAATTGGCATCCTTATATTTTTGTTGTATCGCACCGCGCGGCGTGCACCTGATATGAACGGACGCCTATACTGCGTTGGTATGATGGTCTTGATTGCCGGACAATCCATCGTCAATGTCGGTATGGCGCTTCGTATGATGCCCGTTTTGGGTATCACGCTCCCCTTTTTTAGTGCCGGCGGGAGTTCCCTGTTATCCCTGCTTTTCGGTATCGGCATTGCTATGAGTGTATACCGTCATCAGTATTCACACCGTTAAGACTTCGCGTCATACCATGTTTTGCCACTGTGCACGTCGGCGCGCAAACGCACGGAAAGCGTTACGGCATTTTCCATTTCTTCGCGTAAAATCGTTTGCGCGCGTTCCACCTCTTGTTCAGCGGCTTCGACAATTAATTCATCGTGAACCTGCAATATGAGCTTGGCATCAACCTGCTCGCGTTGTAAGCGTTCGTGAACACGGATCATCGCCAATTTTATGATATCCGCAGCAGTTCCTTGAATCGGCATATTGCGCGCTACCCGTTCGCCGAAAGCACGCGTCATGTGATTGGAAACACGCAATTCCGGTAAGGGGCGGCGACGGTTGAACAATGTCACGGCATAGCCTGTCCGGTTTGCGGTGTCAATCAATCCGTCCATGTATCCCGCCACCGCACTGTAACGCGCCAAATATTGTTCAATATACCGCTTTGCCTCACCATAACTGACATGAATATCCTCAGAAAGTGAATGCGCGCCGATGCCATAGATAATACCAAAATTCACAGCCTTAGCCTGTGAACGCATAAGCGGTGTTACCAGCTCTTCCGGTACATCGAACACTTGGGACGCCGTAATACGGTGAATGTCATCCTCATTATTAAAGGCGTTTACCATGGTGGCATCCCCCGACAAGGCGGCAAGAACACGCAATTCAATTTGCGAATAGTCGGCGTCACATAATACATACCCGTCCTTTGCACGGAAAAAACGACGCAACTCTCGCCCCAGCTCGTGACGGACCGGGATATTTTGAAGGTTGGGTTCGGTTGAGGAAATGCGCCCGGTTCGGGTTTCGGTTTGATTAAATGAGGTATGAATCCGCCCGTCAGGCGCAATTACTTTAAGCAATCCGTCACAATAGGTCGATTTGAGTTTGGACAGCGTACGGTATTGTAGGATCATTTCCACTACAGGATGTACCGGGCGAAGACTTTCCAGTACTTCTGCGTTGGTGGAATATCCTGATTTTGTCTTCTTTTTGGCGGGCAGGCCTAAATCTTCAAACAATGCTTTTGCCAGTTGTTTAGGGGAATTAAGATTAAAAGAATAACCCACCTGTTCTTCAATCGACGCGGCCAAAGCGCCAATCTGTGCATCGAGCATGTCACCGAATGCCGCAACACCCTCACCATCAACCGCCACACCTGCTTGTTCCATGGATGCCAACACCATCGCAAGCGGGATCTCCATGTCACGCAACAGAGAGTCCTGTTCGGCCGCGTGTATAGCGGCTTCCAACTTATCACAAAGAGGGGCTAACAGGCGCGCTTCAAGTGGTTCAGCGCCATCGGGTATGTTGACGCCATATTCCTGTGCCAAACGCGACAGGTCATACGAAGATGCCAAAGGATTGAGTAAATATGCCGCCAACACCGCATCCATCGTAACGGTCTTCAGGGTGCGTTGGTGTACAAGGGCGTGCGCTGCAAGAGCCTTTGTATCGGCGGTTTGCTTAGGCACCGCAGGATTTTCAAGGAAGTTTAAAAAGTCCGATGACGAGGAAGATACGGATGCAATCATACAACCCGCCGTCACATACGCCGTTTCACCTTGTAACCATACGGTAAAGGCACCGGTTGTTGCCAATTTATCAAACGAAACAGCCGTTAGCGTAGTCGAAGATGCCGTATCCCGGACAACCTCTGTGCCATCAAGATTCAGACGCTCCATAATTTTAAAAAGTTCCAAGCGCGTCAACAAGGTGGCAAGTTCAGCTGTTTGATACGGACGAAGCGCATAGTGTGATAACTCGGTATCCATCGGCATTGTACGGCAAATTTCTCCCAGTTGACGACTGAGATAGGCACTCTCGCGACCATCCTCCAATTTACGACGCAGCGTCTCGCGCAATTCGCCGACATGAGCGTATACACCGTCCAGCGTACCGTACTCATGCAAAAGATCCAGAGCCGTTTTTTCACCGATTCCCGCTACGCCGGGAATGTTGTCACTGCTATCCCCCATCAGTGCCTTAAGGTCGATCAGGGCGTGCGGTGACAGGCCGTATTTTTCCTCTACCGCCGCCGGATCAAACACCACGGTTTCGGGCTTTCCCATGCGGGTTGCCGCGAGCAAAACGGTCACATCGTCAGATACAAGTTGCAACGAATCGCGGTCACCCGTCGCGATATAACACGGTACCTTTTGTTGTTGTGCCGCCGCCGATAATGTGCCGAGGATATCATCTGCTTCATAGCCATCTTGCTCAATCACCGTACAGCCCATATAGGTCAGCAATTCCTTAATAAGCGGTAATTGCTGTGCCAATTCTTCCGGCATTCCTTTGCGACCGGCTTTATATGCCGCATACAACTGATGGCGGAATGTCGGTGCTTTGCGGTCAAAAGCAACTGCTACCGCATCCGCTTTCGTCTGTTCCAATAAGCGGAAATAAATGTTAAGAAATCCTACCAACGCATTGGTGGGAACCCCGTCATGCGTCGTCAGCACTTTAATACCGTAAAAGGCACGATTTAAAATACTGTTTCCGTCGATAATCAACAGCTGCATGGTATACGCCCTTTCCAAAGAAAACCCCGCTGTTCGGCGGGGTTTTTGAGTTCGTTAAACTTATGCGCGGTCGGCACTGCCAAGCACATTTTGAATCTTGTGTTTTACTACTTCGGTGATGCAAGCACGGCCATCACCGAGGTACTGGCGAGGATCAAAATGTTTCGGTTCTTCTGCCAAGTGGCGGCGAACACCCGCCGTCATTGCCAAACGCAAATCGGAGTCAACATTGATTTTGCAGACAGCCAGAGAAGCGGCTTCACGCAACATATCTTCCGGAATACCGATGGCATCCGCCATCTCTCCACCGTACTGATTCACCATCGAGACATATTCCGGCATCACCGAAGAAGCACCGTGCAACACGATCGGAAAACCAGGCAAGCGGTTCATGACTTCACGCAAAATATCAAACCGAAGTTGCGGTTTTTGACCGGGTTTGAATTTAAAAGCACCGTGGCTGGTACCAATCGCGATTGCCAACGAGTCCACGCCGGTACGCGTGACAAAATCGAGCACTTGATCCGGATCCGTGTAATTCGCCTTATCCGCTTCCACGCTGACTTCATCTTCCACACCCGCAAGTTGACCGAGTTCACCTTCGACCGTAACGCCGCGCGCATGTGCGTACTCAACGACCTTACGGGTAACCTCAACATTTTCTTCATACGGCAGATGCGAGCCGTCAATCATAACCGAAGTAAAGCCACCGTCAATGCAATCCTTACAAAGTTCAAAGCTTGAACCGTGATCCAAATGCAACGCAATCGGAAGACCGGTCTCCTCAACAGCCGCCTGTACCATATGATACAAATACGCATGATGTGCGTATTTTCTGGCAGAGCCGGATACTTGAAGGATAACCGGAGAGTTCAACTCTTTACAAGCTTCCACAATGCCTTGCATGATTTCCATGTTGTTGACATTGAATGCACCAATGGCATATCCGCCATCATAAGCCTCTTTAAACATTTCTTTTGTGTTAACCAAGGGCATACAAAAGACCTCCTACATTTTTATAAAGTTATTATACACCAAAAACTGCATTATGCAAAGACTTTCATTAAAAAAAACTTGTTTTTTGTAAAAGAACTTGTTTCGCACTTATATTATTGCTATACTGATATTGTAAAAGGAGTGAACACCATGCGTGCCGATATTACCAATATTCCGATAAGCGATGTATTTGACCCGAAAGAAGGTTGCCCGATTTGCCGTATGCGCAATTTGCTGGAACAGCGAATGGCAGAATACATTACGGGTGCCGCTATGATGGAACCGGATGTCCGAATCGAAACCAACCGTCTTGGCTTTTGTCATGATCATTTCCGTATGGTTCTCAAACAACGCAATCGTCTGGGTGTTGCGCTGATTTTGGAAAGCCATTTGGAAGAAATGGAAAAGGGTATTTTTAGTAGCAGCATCCCGCTAATCGGCAAAAGCGGAACAACACAGGCTAAAAAGGCCGCCTCGCGCACCCAAACCTGTTTCATCTGCGACAAAGTACACTGGGCAATGGAGCGTATGCTGGCTACCGTTTGCCGTCTTTGGGAAACCGAACGCGAATTTCGGCAGTTGTTTGAACAACAAGAAGCGCTTTGTCTCCCCCATTTTATCGAGTTAACTGCCGCCGCTCAAAAGAATATGAATAAACATTCGGTTGGAGACTTTTCCAAGGCCGCCGCTACCCTTTCAAAAGCCTACCTCAAAACACTCCGAGAAGATGTTTCGCATTTTTGCAAAATGTTCGACTATCGCAACAATATTGAGGGCGCAGATTGGGGAAATTCGCGCGATTCCGTCGAGCGCGCGATATGGTTCTTAACCAGCCGTGAACCGTAAAGGCAATTCAACAGTTCGTATCCATTTTTTTGGAAAATACTGGCAATTTCGCAATTTTTCGAGCAAAAAATGGTGTTAAACCCCTTGAAATATAGGGGTTTTTTCACATTTTCAACACGGTTTTCAACATTTGGGGTGTTTCAGAATAATTTACAAATTGTTATATTTAGGGTGGAACGCCTGTTTTTTTAGCATAATTTTTTTCTCCTTGACCATACTGAAAACTGTCACCGTAAATACGATGATTTTTTGTGAAAATTTATCCGTTTCGGTGCATAAAATACTTATTGGGAGAGTGCCGTATGATCAAAGGAATCAGTCGTCAGATCGTGGAGGTCACAGATGCTGCAAACCCCTACTTTGAACGCGTATTTTTTATTGTTCGACAGCAATGCAGAGAAGCCTCCCCCTCACTTTTGAATATGGAGGCCCATCGTTTAATTAACACCGCCACCGGATACACAGGATTGCGTCGGGCACGGCGAATGCGACGGTTGCATCGACTGGGATTGTTGTTAATCGGTGCCGGTATCGGCGCATTAACCGTACGCCTCTTGACAATGTTTTCATAGAAAAGACCTCTCATCACGGATGAGAGGTCTTTTTTATGCTTATTTTGTCATGAACAGAACGCCCAAGGTGTTCGGCCCGCAGTGGGCAGAAATGGTGCAACCCGCACGTGTGATGAAAATTTCATCGAATTTTTGGTATTTTTCAACTTCTGCCTTGACCGCCGCAATACGCTCTTGCGACATACCCGAATGCGTAATAAAAACACGGTTGGTACAAATATCATCGCGTCCGCCCAGCCGATCCTGCACATATTGTTGCAGACACTTATCCAACGAACCGCGATATTTCTTGCCGACGCCCATTTTCCCGCTGGTATTATCCACCTCGATACAGGGTTTCAGTTGCAACACATTAGCGCCCATCATGGCAAGTGCCGAGCAACGCCCGCCCTTATGCAAAAATTCCAGCTTATCCAACACAAAGCTTGCGCTGACACGCGGCACCAGTTCCTGCACCTCGCGCGCCACCTGTTCCGCCGACATGCCCTTGGCAATACGGTCAGCAGCTTCAAGAACCAACAAACCGGTGCCGGTGGACAGATTGCAACTATCCACCACATACACACCCTCCAGTTCCGCTGCCGCCATACGGCAGTTGGTATGCGTTACCGACAAGCCTGAGCCTAAGTTGATGTGCACAATCTCATACCCCTGTTCAAGATAGGGGGTGAAAAAATCAATAAATTCCGCAGCATTCACTGCCGCCGTCTTAGGCAACACCTTTTTTTCTTCATAAGTGCGATAAATATCATCGGGTGTTAAATCAACACCATCGTTATAGCTTTTATCCTCCAACACCACATGAAGCGGATGGGTGGTTACATGAAACCGCTCTTTGAGTTCTTCGCTCAAATCGCAAGTGCTGTCCGCAGTCAGTAAAACTTTTTTATTCACCGTTGCTCCCTCCTCTATTACAAAATATTCTACCATAAACATCAAAAAAATACAAGTCTCTAATAATTAGCGTACCGTTAGTGTGACAACCGTTTCTTTGCCCACCGACAGCAAAGAATAGGAATAGCTGCCGGTGATTCCCAGCGCCGTCACCACAGAACGATGATGTTGATTGAACCATGTCACAAATGTGTCACTTCCGTCAACACAGTACAGGTGCACTCCACCCGTCTTTC
Organism: Acutalibacteraceae bacterium; assembly: GCA_045595845.1. Taxonomy (GTDB): domain Bacteria; phylum Bacillota; class Clostridia; order Oscillospirales; family Acutalibacteraceae; genus RGIG3009. The sequence goes on along the minus strand of JAZOBF010000029.1, from coordinate 23,402 downwards.
CCTTAAACAACGCTGCTACCGCATCGGCTGTATAGATGGTGAGATAACTCCCGTTTTTAACATGATAATTTGCCGCCGTCGCCACACACTGCGGCAAGGAATACCCGCTTCCCGTTTGAATCGTATGATCTTCCGTTATTTGGGCAGTTGTGACATTAAAATACGGATACATAACCGGTGTTTTTGCATTGTCCGTGTCATCCCAAGTCAAATCCACATGATAATATTGACCACCTATACGCACCACATTCCAGGCGTGTCCCTCGGCCTGTCCGGTAGCAGGATTAACGCTCTCCCCCTCTGCGATCAAGCATGGTATACCCGCTTGGTACAGCACATACTGAAAAGCACGAGCATAGCCTTCACAAACCGCTTCACCTTCGACCAGTGCGCCGTAAGCGTTATGCGCATTCTTGCCGTCTTTATAGGTCGTTTTCGTGGCCAACGCATCGTGCAGTAACCGTTCGCGCTCGTATTCGTTATTTCCGGTTGCGGCAATTCCGAGAAGTTCAAGTACGGCGTTGTGAAATTTTGTCTGTGCCTGTTCCAATGCGGCGCCTGTCATAGTGTATGAAAGAGTAAGTTTTGCGACTTTTTCGGTGCGACTTGAAACGGCATATCGCAGTCCACCTTCAAGCCAGAAATGCTGAGGATAGTCGGCGCGGTAATAGAAAAAAACCATCGCGACTTCATGCTCGGACAATGTTTCGTTCAAAGTGACGGTTGTCTGACAAGCTCCAACCGCTGCTACCAAAGTTTGATATAAGCCCGCCAAAGCGTTGCCATTGGGCATTTCCCGTAATTTTGACAATCCGTAATACGCTGACGCTTCTATGGGAGTCAGTGTGTGTATTGTCGGTGCGGCTTGGGTAGAGACCGTGGCAGTAAAGGTCGACGAGTTATCGGGCGAAGTTGAAGAGGTGTTTTGAAGTGTTGTGCTCGACACCGAACCATCCATTGTTGTTAACAGAGAGTTTATGGTGGTAGCGATAGATTGGGTTGTATCAACAACAGCGCCCCCATCCGACGCGACTGTTGTGATGTTCGAAGGTGTTGAGGCGGGTTGTTGTGTACAACCGACCAACATAAGAAAGCTCAGTACCAAGCTTAAAAAACATAGCGTTCGTTTACTGTTCACACCGTCACTCCGTTCTGTCTTATTTTATAAAAACAAAGCTGAAATATGTGCGAAGTTATCTCATGCCTTTAGTATACCAATCATGAAAAAACTGTCAACAAAAGCGCCGAATCGCTGATTCGGCGCTTTCTACACTATCGCTCTTCTCGGAAATAGGCAAGTCCCAATCCTTGAGGCGGTTGATATTCGCGTTTTTTGCGGGTGCTGGTAATGATTAACACAACGACCGTTACGATATAAGGCAAAATTTTGAAAAGCTCTTTTGTTTCAATGCCCAACCCCGGTATATAGTTGCTGACATTACATAACGCACCGAAGAGGAACGACCCCGCAATCGCCAGCGTGGGTTTCCAAATTGCAAAAATAACCAACGCAATTGCCATCCAACCTCGGTCACCGAAGGCGTTATTTGACCAAACACCGTTGGCATACGCCATTACATATTGCAATCCGCCGAGACCGGCGATAGCACTGCCAATGCAAGTCGCCACATATTTATAACGGGTTACATTGATGCCGGCAGCGTCCGCTGTAGCCGGGCTCTCACCTACCGAACGCAGGTTCAAACCGACGCGGGTACGATTTAGAAAAATCGAAACAATAACGGCAATGACAATGGATATGTATGTCAAAAAATCGTGCGAAAGAAAAATTTTTCCGAACCATCCCAAATCAGCCGCAAACGGAAGTGTCGTGCGGAAAAAGCTGCTGGTTTTTGTCAAAATAACCGACGGCAATTCACTATCGGTCAATTTAACGAGTGAGCCGCCAAAGAAGTTCCCTAAGCCAACACCAAAAGTGGTGAGAGCAAGGCCCGTAACATTTTGGTTTGCTCTCAAGGTCACGGTCAAAAAGCTGTATAGCAGGCCCATCAACATAGACATCAAAATCGATACCAGCAACGGGATTGCCACCGCTAAGAACGGGTTCATGTTTGCTAAATTGTTACCACAGGATTGCTCATACAAAAACGCACCGATAACACCGCCGATACCGCCGGCATACATAATGCCGGGGATACCCAAGTTCAAGTGTCCGGACTTTTCGGTTAAAATTTCACCAACTGAGCCAAATAACAGCGGAACGCCAAGCGGAATGGAACTTTGAATAAAAGCTGTAATCATGCGCGCACCACCTTCTTCGTACGATGAAGTTTTACGGAATATCGAATAAAGAATTCGCAACCAACCACAAACAGAATCACAACACCTGTTACAATGTCTGCATACGAACTGTTTAAAAAGAATGTATCCGCCACTTTGGCGGCACCGATGTTCAAGAACACCACAAGCCCAGCCATAGCCGCCATGATGTAGGGATTGAACAGACCGAGCCACGATACCATGATTGCCGTAAATCCAAAGCCGCCTACTGTGTTCGTATTAATCGAGTGATTGGTTCCCGCAACCAACAAAACCCCGGCAAGACCTGCAATTGCACCGGAAATAAGCATTGTGCGAATAATAACTTTTTTCACATTGATTCCAATGTAGCGTGCCGTATTTTGACTTTCGCCTACGACCGCCACCTCATAACCTTGTTTACTGTATTTCAGATAGAAAAACAACCCGACCGTGAGTACGGTGACAATCAGAATGTTTAACAGGTATTTTTGGTTGCCGATGATCGGTAATGCACCGGTTTCAACTTGGCGAATTACGGTGAGCCCTTTACTGGCAATATATACATAGTACGCAACCAATTGGGTAGCAACATAGTTCATCATGAGCGTGAACAGGGTTTCGTTAGTATCGTACCACGCTTTGAATAAAGCGGGAATCAGGCCCCAAATCGCGCCAAACGCAACACCTACCACAACAACTACGATCGTGTGCAACCACGGTGCCAGGCCATCAAGTTCAATCATGCACATCATGGCACCTAAACCGCCCATCAGGGCTTGTCCTTCTGCGCCACAATTCCAAAACTTCATTTTAAACGCGGGTGTTACCGCAAGCGTTAAGCAAAGCAGAATAGCGGTTTCCTGCAGAAATCTCCACAACATGGTGGCTTTACCGCCCTCAAACAAACGGCCAAAAACGCCACGAATCATAATTTGAAACACTTCGGAAAGCGAAACTTTTGTCAAGCAAACGGAAACAAAACCCGTAAGCAAAAAGCCAAGGATAATGGCGGCGATCCGAATGAACCACGCCTTCCACCAAACTAAATCATCCCGTTTGGCAATGGTGATCATCGGCTCGCGCGTATGTTTCTTTACCGCCAAATCAGACACCGTCCATTCCCCCTTCCGTTTTGGTCATCAGTAAACCGATTTCTTCTTTGGTCGCTGTACGGGCATCCACCACGCCGGTAACCTTACCGGAACCGATGACTAAAATGCGATCACACAGTTCTAAAAGGACATCCAAATCTTCGCCGACAAAGATAACGGCAACGCCCCGTTCTTTTTGCTCGTTCAGCAAGTTGTAGATCGTATAAGAAGAGTTGATATCCAAGCCACGAACCGGATATGCCGCCATTAAAACGGTTGGTGCTGCCGCAATCTCGCGACCAACCAATACTTTCTGCACATTTCCGCCTGACAAGCGTCGTACCGGTGTTGTAGCACCGGGAGTCACCACTTCCAAATCTTGAATAATATGTTCTGCAAGATCTTTGGGTGCTTTGCGTTCCAAGAACATACCCTTACCTTTGGTATAACTGCGCAACATCATATTGTCGATAATATCCATGTTACCGACAAGCCCCATGCCCAATCGGTCTTCAGGTACAAAGGACAATCGCACACCAAGCTCGCGAATTTGAAGCGGTGTTTTTGAGCAAAGATTATCCATGTTGCCTGTTTGGGGGTTGTTGTACAACACGGCACCGCTATCCAACTTTTGCAGTCCGGCAATGGCCTCTAACAACTCTCGTTGACCTGAACCCGCAATACCGGCAATGCCGAGTATCTCACCCGCATTAGCGGTAAAGGACACATCATCCAAAACCAACATGCCCTCACGATTGGTACAATCAATATGATGAACTTCCAAGCGCGGTGTAACATCTTTGGGCTCACTGCGTTCAATATTTAAGGATATCTTTTTACCGACCATCATCTCGGTTAATTCCGCTTCGCTTGTTTCAGCGGTATTCACCGTTCCCACATATTCGCCTTTACGCAATACGGCTACCTTATCGGACAGGCTCAATACCTCGTGCAGTTTGTGGGTAATGATGATAATGGCTTTCCCGTCGTCACGCATACGGCGAAGTACCGTAAATAGTTTTTGTGTTTCCTGTGGAGTCAAAACGGCGGTGGGTTCGTCCAAGATTAAAATATCCGCACCGCGATACAATACCTTGACAATTTCAACCGTTTGCTTTTCGGAAACCGACATAGTGTAAATTTTCTTTTTGGGATTAACATCAAACCCGTATCGCTCACAGATTTCTTGTACACGCTGTTGAGCGATTTTCAGGTTGTATCGTCCATCCTCTTCCAAACCAAGCACAATATTTTCCGTAGCGGTAAACACATCCACCAGTTTGAAGTGTTGATGGATCATGCCGATTTTATAATCAAACGCATCTCTGGGCGAGGCAATAACAGCCTCCTCCCCATTGATGAAAATTTGACCTTCGTCCGGAAAATAAATACCCGAAATCATATTCATCAATGTCGTTTTTCCACTGCCGTTCTCACCGAGGATCGATAAAATCTCTCCACGGTTCACTTGCAGTGAAACATCCTTATTGGCAACAACCGAACCGAAGGTCTTGGTAATGTTCTTCAATTCAATCGCAGGTACAGTGCTCATGGTGTTTCCTCCTTGCGCCTCTTTTACAACTCAAGATTGCCTTGCGAATAAGCCGCAAGGCAAGTTCAACTGTAAAATCAGGCAAGGCGGGGCAGTTTATGGTGCCCCGCCTTATCCATGTTATCGCCTAAGCGAAAATCAACCGTAGTTACGGTCCAACAGCGTGATGCCGTCGATTTCAATGTTGAAATACGGGCCGGAGCGATGTTTGGATTCGTAGAAAATGCCATTTTCAATCGCTTCGGTATCTGCCGTGAAGTCAGCGTCGGTATCAACATCGGCCAAATAGGTGGTAAGTTTCTCACCTTTCACGGTAAAGTTATTGGTGTCAAACACATTCAGTGTGCCGTCCAACAACGCCTGCTTAACTTCAGCAAGTTTTTCGGCGGTACCGGCAGCCACATTTTTGCCGAGATCGGTCAGCACAACGGAACCGGTTGCAATCGTTCCGGTCCAGTCGGCATCAATCGCTTCGCCCTTGATGCGCTGGCCGATAATGTACTTAAAGTACGGAGTCCAGTCAATACGGGACGAAACCAAGAAGGTGTTCGGGCAAGCAGCAGCGGTGGAACCATTATAAGAAACATTCGGGACTTTCGCGTTTTCGCAAGCGGTCGGAGAGCCCATGGAGTCAGCGTGCTGACTAATGAGAACACAACCGTTGTCAATCAAAGCCTGAGCAGCCTGTTTCTCATTCTCTTCATGATACCAAGAACCGGTGAACTTCACTTCCATCGTTACATCCGGAACAATGGATTTGGCGCCCAGATAGAAGGAGGTATAACCGGACATAACTTCAGCAAAGGTGAACGCACCGACATAGCCCATTTTCGGAACGATGGTGCTGTCTTTTTCCATCATCTCTTTGAGTTTCAAGCCGGCAACAACACCCGCCATATAACGACCTTCGTAGATCGAAGCAAATGCGTTGTTGAAGTTTTCAACATTGGCGGTATGGGCTTGCGTACCCGTCGCGTGGCAGAACTGTACTTCGGGGTACTCTTTTGCGGCTTTGATCATATGCTCTTCATGACCAAAACTATCCGCGAAGACGAGACCGCAGCCTTCGACTTCAACCAATTCAACGGCCGCATCATAGCAAGCCTCAGACTCCGGAATCTGCGTTTTTTGAACCATCGTTACGCCCATTTCTTCACAAGCCGCTTTCGCCGCATCAATGAAGTTCTTGTCGTAGGTCGATTGTTCATCATGTAAGAAGATAAAGCCAACCTTCAAATCTTTTGCCGCAATGGGCTCGAGAATTTCTTTGAAGACTGTCTCTTTGTCTCCGCCTTCGCCGCAAGCAGCTAAGCCGAGCACCATGACGATCGCCAAGAGAAGTGCCAGGATTTTTTTCATGTGTTTTCCCTCCATTTTTTCTTTTTACATCCGTGTTCGCGCACGGTAATGTAACTACATAAAGGCGATCCCTTTTTCGGGATCCAACGAAACAATCCGTGCGAGCGATTCCACTCGCACGCCCTGCTCGCGCAACAGGTCGCCGCCGCCCTGATAAACTTTTTCAATCACAATTCCCGCGCCGACAAGTTCCGCCCCCGCCTGTCTAACGATTTCTGACAATCCGAGCAAGGCCTGCCCCTTCGCTAAAAAATCATCAATAATAAGTACGCGATCTTCGGGATGAAGATACTGTTTGGACACCATGACCGTGTTCGTAACCCCGTGTGTGTAGGAATCTACCTTGGCAGAATAAACATCGTTTGCAATATTACTTGTCTTGGATTTTTTCGCAAACAGAACGGGAACACCGAAATACTGCGCCGTAATACAGGCAACACCAATACCGGAAGCTTCCACCGTGAGAATCTTCGTGACACCCGCTGTGTGATACAGTTTTTCAAACTCTTGACCGATCTCACACAAAAGGTTTACATCGATTTGGTGATTCAAAAAACTGTCAACTTTTAACACATCACCCGGACGACATTCACCGTCACGCAGTATGCGATCTTCCAACAGTTTCATTTCGGTGCCTCCCCATAACTATAAACACAATGTCATCATACCGCGATTATCGAAAAATGTCAACATATAAAGCATAAAAAATATGACCTACCGTACAAGATACAGTAGGTCATATGATTAAAACATGATTTTTTTTTCTAAATATTGTTTCAGCTCGGAAATCGGAACGCGCTCTTGTTGCATGGTGTCGCGATCGCGAACGGTAACGCAACCATCCTCTGCAGAATCAAAATCATAAGTAATGCAGAACGGTGTGCCGATTTCGTCTTCACGGCGGTAACGCTTGCCGATAGAACCGGCGTCATCAAAGTCCACCATGAAGTATTTGGATAATTCGTCGCGGATCTTTACCGCCTCATCCGACAATTTCTTGGAAAGCGGTAAAACGGCCGCCTTGAAAGGTGCCAGTGCAGGATGTAAGCGCAACACTACGCGGGTATCGTTTTTCTCTGCATCAACGACCTCTTCGTCGTAAGCATCACAAAGGAAAGCAAGCACCACACGGTCGGCACCCAACGACGGTTCAATAACATACGGAATATAATGCTCGTTGGTTTCGGGATCAAAATATTCCAAACGCTGTCCCGAATGTTGAGTATGCTGGGTTAAGTCAAAATCGGTACGGTCGGCAATGCCCCACAGCTCACCCCAACCAAACGGGAACAGAAATTCAAAGTCAGTTGTGGCTTTTGAATAGTGCGACAGTTCCTCCTGCTCATGGTCACGCAACTTGAGGTTCTCGTCGCGCATGCCAAGCGACAGTAACCATTGATGGCAAAACTCTTTCCAGTAAGCAAACCAGTCTAAATCCGTACCGGGTTTGCAGAAAAACTCCAGCTCCATCTGCTCAAACTCGCGGGTGCGGAAGGTAAAGTTGCCGGGCGTAATCTCATTTCGAAAGCTCTTACCGACCTGTGCAACACCAAACGGCAGCTTTTTACGGGCAGAGCGCTGAATATTGCTGAAATTGACGAAAATTCCCTGTGCCGTTTCGGGACGCAGGTAGAGTTCGCTTTTAACATCTTCCGTTACGCCCTGGAAGGTCTTGAACATCAGATTGAATGTACGAATATCGGTAAAATTGTGTTCCTCGCATTCCGGACAGCAGATGTTATTGTCATCAATGTATTGCTTCATCTGTTCAAACGACCAACCCGCGGGGTTGACACCGGTATCTTCGATAAGCTTATCGGCACGGTGACGCGTTTTACAGCTCTTGCAATCCATCAGCGGATCGGAGAAATTACCGACATGACCGGATGCCACCCACACCTGCGGATTCATCAAAATAGCGCTGTCAAGCCCCACATTATACGGGCTTTCCTGTACAAACTTTTTCCACCATGCGCGTTTGACATTGTTTTTGAGTTCAACGCCGAGCGGACCATAATCCCACGCGTTTGCCAAGCCACCATATATATCGGAACCCGGATACACAAATCCGCGTCCTTTACACAAGGAAACGACCTTTTCCATAGTTTTTGCTTCATTATTCATGTTACAGACCTCCACTTTATGCAAGTATGTATCTATACTAATAAGAAAGTCATAAAAAGTCAACCTTTTTTACTATCAAAAATTTGCAAAGAAGTATAGCATTTTTTGTTATATCGTGGTATAATATCAACGATTCTGCAATTTCCGTCAACAGAAGGAGGAAGTATAGATGGAGAAAACCCAATGCATTGCCCTCAAAAAAATTGCCACACAAATCCGCATGGCAATCATCGAAGGCACCTACAACGCCAAAAGCGGACACCCCGGAGGATCACTATCCATCGCGGATCTGCTGGCCTTTTTGTATTTTAAGGAGCTGAATGTAGATCCGTCTCGTCCCAAATGGGAGAACCGTGATCGCTTCGTCTTATCGAAAGGGCACTGTGCACCCGCCCTGTACGGTGCACTCGCCCACAAGGGTTTCTTCTCTGTAGAGGAAATTAAAACTCTGCGTCATGTCGGCGCGATGTTACAAGGACACCCCAGCATGACCGAAACCCCCGGTGTGGATATGTCCACCGGTTCGCTCGGACAAGGTGTTTCTACAGCCGTGGGTATGGCTCTTGCCGCAAAACTGGATAACAAATCCTACCGTGTCTATGCCGTGCTCGGCGACGGCGAGATTGAAGAAGGTCAGGTTTGGGAGGCGGCGATGTTTGCCGCGCATAAAAAATTAGATAATCTGTGCATTGTAGTGGATAACAACAATCTACAGATTGACGGTAGTTTGGATGAAGTAACTTCGCCCTACCCCATTCCGGAGAAATTTGCGGCGTTCGGTTGGAATGTTGTGGTGATCGATGCCCATGATTTCGATCAAATCGAAGCCGCGTTTGCAGCGGCTCGCGCCTGTACGGACAAGCCTACCGCCATCATTCAAAAATCCACCAAGGGTAAAGGCGTTTCTTTCATGGAAAATCAAGTAAGCTGGCACGGATCTGCTCCGAACGCTGAGCAGTACGAACAAGCAATGAATGAATTAAAAGCGACACTTGCCGCTTTGGAACAGGAGGGTTAATCATGGCTGAAATTATCAAAAAAGCAACCCGTGACGGCTACGGTGCTGCACTTGTTGACTTGGCTGACTCTTGTCCCGATTTGATTGTGCTGGATGCTGATTTGGCAGCAGCGACCAAAACCGGTGGATTTAAAAAAGCGTATCCCGAGAAATTCTTTGACTGTGGGATTGCCGAATGTAATATGATGGGAATTGCCGCCGGTCTTGCCGCCTGCGGGAAAACGGTGTTTGCCTCATCTTTTGCCATGTTCGCTGCCGGTCGCGCCTTTGAACAGGTGCGCAATTCCATCGGCTACCCTCATTTGAATGTCAAAATCGGTGCCACACACGCGGGTATATCCGTCGGCGAGGACGGTGCTACACATCAATGTTGCGAGGATATTGCCCTGATGCGTTCCATCCCCGGTATGACCATTATCAATCCCGCCGACGCCGTGGAAGCACACAAGGCGGTGTTTGCCGCCGCTAAATATGATGGCCCCGTCTATCTCCGTTTCGGACGCCTGGCGGTGCCGGTTATCTTTGACGAAAATAATTATGAGTTTGAGATTGGCAAAAGCGTTCAGTTAACTAGCGGTAACGATGTCACCATCATTGCCACCGGTTTGATGGTAAACGAAGCCTTGATTGCCGCCGAAACACTCAAAGAGGAAGGCATCGCTGCTCGTGTTATCAACATGGCGACAATCAAACCAATCGACCGCGAAGCGATTATTCGCGCCGCTAAAGAAACCGGTGCGATCGTCACCGCAGAGGAACATTCCATCATCGGCGGTCTGGGCAGCGCGGTTGCCGAAGTCGTATCGGAAGAAGCACCGGTGCCCGTATTGCGCGTCGGCGTGATGGATACTTTCGGCAAGTCCGGCCCTGCGGCAGAACTGTTGAAACTATTCGGTCTGACCGCAGAACATATTGTCGAAAAAGTAAAAGAAGCGATTTCTCTGCGTCAATAATTTTAACACAGGTATAAACAGGAGCGTTGTCTATGTTAGATAAACAACCAAAAACAAAGCAATACCGTTATTCAAAGAAAGTGCGTATATGGACCATCGTCGGTTCTTCGGTGATGGGCGTTTTGGGCGTTCTTTGTATAACAGCTTTTATTCTGATAACCTCCGTATTGGGACAGATCAGTTTTTCGGGCGACGGTCCGATTGACCCCAATGCCGATGTGAACTTTGAGCTCGAGGAGGACGAATATAACGGCGTTGAAGTATCCCCCTCCGAATATGACAACGCCGCCTCTGTCGCAGATATTCCGCTGCGTGGTGACGGAAACGGGATTCACAACATCTTGTTGGTCGGTGTGGACAGCCGTCAGAACAATTTCTCCGGCTTATCCGATACCAACATCATTTTATCCATCAACGATAAAGAAAAAACCATAAAACTGATTTCCATTCTGCGTGACACCTGGGTGTCGATACCCGGCCGCGATAAAGACGGCGACGGACAGGACGATATCTGCAAATTCAACACCGCCTACGCATATGGTCGCCACACTTTGCAACACAAAACCATCGCGCAAAACTTCCGTTTGGATATTGACGATTATATTGGTGTGAACTTCAAAGTGTTGCCCATTTTGATCGATGCCATGGGTGGCTTGGATATTAAATTAACCGCCAAAGAAATAGCGGAAATTCCCGAAAAGGGTTGCAAGATCTCCGTGAGAAACGCGGGCTTTATTCCCATGTCCGGTGAGCCAGGCGTTCATCATCTTGACGGTTTTCAGGCAATGGAATATGCGCGTATCCGTAAAATTGACAGCGATTTCAAGCGAACCGAACGGCAACGCAAAGTAATCACCCTTTTGATGGAAAAAGCCAAAACCATGAGTTACACCCAGCTTATCAGCATCGTGTACAAAGCGGTTTCCCATGTCGATACCAACATGTCGACAGATGAGTTTTTGGATATTGCAGCGAATGCGTTGACCTACGCCTCGTATACCATCGAAAACGGATATCACATCCCCGAGAACGGTATGTATAAATACACATCAATTCCCGGCAAGGGCAGCGGCATTTTACTCACAAACCCTAAGAAAACAGTTACGGATTTACACCAATATATTTACGGATAAAAAAACATTGCCCGTTATCGGGCAATGTTTTTTGTAGGGTATTTTTTTAATGCCGAAGTAAAATTGCTTTTGGAATATTGCGAATGGTAACCGTTGTGGCGCCCTCGGCATATTCTCCGTCCAGCGACCACGGCAACGGCGTGCTCATGGTAAAAGTAACTTCAGATGCCTTGAAAAAGTCAAATAAATCCGGATCGAACTCCGCGGTGTTGATGGAGTTGAGAATACGCGCCAACTCTGCGGCGTTTTTGGGACGCCGCACTAAAATAACTTCAAATTGGCCATCACTCATATCCACAATGCCCGCATTGAGTTTGACCATGCCGGCAACCGAGGTGGAATTGCACACGGCGCCAAACAAATAGTCGCCCTCGTACCGATTATCAGCCGTTTGCACAGTGATCTGATAGCTTTGTACGGAAAGCAGTTCCTTGCTCCCCTCCAGCAAATATGCAAAATGGCCGAGTGCATTCTTGGCTGTTTGTGATGCGTTATAGGAAGCCGCCGTAAAGATGCCGAAGGAAGCAATATACGAAAAATGACGAACGCCGTTGAAAAAACCTACATCCATCGCATCATCATGGCCATCCACGATGTCCCGCAACGCGGCAACAGGCTGTGATTTCAAATTGAGTGTGTTGGCAAAATCATTGGTACTGCCGGCCGGCACATAACCAAGCGGAACCGATTTTCCACAAGCAAGCAGACCGTCGATCACCTCATTGAGTGTCCCGTCGCCACCGCAACAGACAATCAGATCATGGTGCGGCGCCAGTCGTTCCGTGATGCGCCGTGCATCACCGCGCGAATCGGTAATATGAACCGTCGGAAGATACCCCGCGCGACACAACCCGTTTGCAAGCGGAAATAAGGCCGTTCGACCTTTTGTTTTTCCCGCTACGGGATTGATAATCAACAACACTTTCCGTTCCGTCTGCATGGCATCCTAATCCTCCTTACATTCTCTTTTTTTATTATAACAATCCTTTCTTCGCTCCACAAGAAGAAAATCAAGAATTTTTCTTTTTTATTGACAGGTTGGAACAGAAATAGTAAGATATTTTGTGTGACAATTCACTTCCGCAAGGAGAGAAACGCCATGGGTTGGCCATTCCAAAAACGCGAAAAGAAACCATCGTACACCTGTTCTGCCCTTGATGGGCGACTGATCACCTATGCCGTGCGACGCGATCCCTCCGGTGAAATTGTCATCGGCAAGGATGGCCGCATCTGCGCCGCTACCGAGCAATTGGAACTGCGCTTTTCAGATGGCTCCATTCCGTTCGCCTGTCCCATGGAAACCGCGACATGCGGCGAATTAATGAGTCATAACGGTGTCATCATCACGGGTGATGATACCGTCACAGGCAAGCGAGCAACCGTGGTGGCCTATTATAAATATTATCGTTAGAAAGGTTTATGACAACTATGCGCTTTCAGATGATTTTGAAAAGTATAGGCGCATTCGCGCTGGCTATGACAGTAGCACTTATCCCCTTGTGCTCGGTGCTCGCTATCGAACCGGAACCGGAACCCGATACGAGCACCGAAAATGAAATCGAATATATTCGCCTGGTCAGCGAGCCGGATACCATTTCGGAAGATGTATATTATGTGATGAATGGCGTTAAAAGCGATCCCGCATCTTTCACATGGGTAGACGGTCGATTCGGAAAAGCGGTACAATTAGACGGCGTCACCCAGCATATACGGCTCGCTACTGCCAGCGTCAAAAAGCTGTCTGAATTCACTTTTACCGCTTGGGTTAATTGGGCAGGAAATGACGGCGAAAAAGAACAACGCCTCCTGTGTGCGTACAAGAATGATAATCATAGCTTAATTCTTTCACCGCACAACACCGACTCGTCTCAACAATTAAACGGTATTCAGCTGACGATGGAAGATCCCCAATTATCTAACCCGATCTCATTGCACCACGCAGTTGACCAGACCGTGACATCGGCGCTGGAGGCCAACCAATGGCATCATGTTGCGGTGGCACTTTCTGATGAAACCGTCTCTTTGTACATCGACGGCACGCTGTATGCATCTCAAACACTTGAGATGTTTTACGTTGAGTCGATGGATCTGTATCGGTTGGTAATCGGTAGCGAATTTGAAGGTGACGCTCAATTTAAAGGGTTAGTCGACAGTGCCTTTTTGTTTCCAACTGCGTTGGATGCGGATCAAATCCGATTGGTAGCACAAAATAAAAAGCCTGTCGCCGGTGTAAAGCTGCCTGAAAACGCCGAAGTGTTGGCAACACGGCCACACACCTACGATGACACTTCTGCTGAAGAACAGCCCATTCGCATTTTAGGGCTCTCCCCGCTGGTATTTGCCATACTGGGCGGTTGCGTTTTGTTGGTTGTTGCTCTGTCTCTGTTGCTAAGCCTGTACCGCAAAAAGACTTCAAAATGGCCGGAGGAGGATTACCTGTGAAAAAGGTTTCTGCTTTAATATTGTGTGTGATACTCCTGTTCCTAATGGCCTCGCCCGCTGCAGCAAGCAATACGGCGCAATGCTTTGAGCTCACCTTGCTTAGCGACAGCACCTTGGTATTCACCGCGAAAAACGCACCGACATTTTGGGAAAAGCCGACTTTAGCATCTGGGGAAAGCAGTCTGGTTACCGGTGTGTTGATTGTGCGAAACAGCACGGCTGTGGAACAAAAAATCGGGTTAAATACCGTTGCCCTCCCCTATGATAATGAGGATGCACTTCGATATTTGAATCATGTGTATATAACCGTGCGTGACGATAATGGCATATTATACGAAGGTGCGTACAGTCGTATAAATGACGATCGCGACTTTACCATGAACACCATGCTTGCCGCCAATTCACAGGTTGCCTATTCCATTGAGCTGCGGTGTGACTACACCTATACGGGCACCGGATTGTCCTCCGACGACCTGATAGAATGGAAATTCTACGCCGTTACCGACGCCGATGAAACCGTCGACAACACTCCCGGTTTTTCCGATCCGGCACTTTGGGAAGTGCTGTGTGCTTGCGGTGTCGCCGTTGCGTTACTTGCAGGTGTTTTCCTGTATGACCGTTTCAGAAGAAATCACGGATAAGTTCACTTGCAAAACAAAGTGGCTGCAACCTTTTGGGTTGCAGCCACTTTATATTTATTCTTCTTTCGGTAACAGGGAAAGGCCCAATTCACCAAGTTGTGCGTCATCCACCGAAGACGGGCATTGTGTCATCAGTTCCGTCATGTTTTGTACCTTGGGATATGCAACTACATCGCGCAATGTGGGAGCACCAAGCATCTGCATAACCAAACGATCAAGTCCCAACGCCATGCCGCCGTGCGGCGGTGCGCCATATTTAAAGGCATCGGTCAAATAGCCGAATTTGGCATACGAAACCTCATCTGAGAGCCCCAACGCGCGGAACATCCGCTTTTGCAGTTCCGGATCGGTGATGCGAATAGACCCGCTCGCCATCTCAATACCGTTAAGCACTAAATCGTACGCTTTTGCAAAAACACGAGACGGATCGCTATCCAAATACGGAATACATTCGTCAAGCGGCGATGTGAACGGATGATGCATTGCAACCCACATATTCTGCTCGGGATCCCATTCGAAAAACGGGAAATTGATGATCCACAACAGATCAAATCCTTCGCGTTTCACATTCAGTCTATCAGCTAACTCCAAACGCAACGCGCCGAGTACGGTAAGCACCAGTTTTGACACGGTATCAGCAATCAACAGTACCACATCGCCCTGTTCAGCGCCCAATTTTTGAAGCAATGCTTGCATCGTTTCCTCGGTAAGGAATTTTCCAAACGAGGACGAGATACCATCCTCCGTCCAACGCACCCACGCAAGACCTTTAGCGCCGATTCCTTTGGCGTGCTCGGTCAGTTTGTCGATATCTTTACGAGAAATGCTCCCAGCGGCATCCTTAGCCACGATTCCGCGAACGGAGCCGCCGCCTTCGATTGCTGAGGTGAAAACACCAAAACCGCAATCTTTTACGACATCACTGACATCACACAACTCCATGTCGAAACGCGTATCCGGCTTATCCGAACCAAAGCGTTCCATCGCCTCCGTATAGGTCATGCGCGGCAACGGTAACGGGATATCCACATCCAAAATCTCTTTGAAAACATGTTTCATAAATCCTTCGCCGATTTCCAAAACATCTTCCACATCAACAAAGGACATTTCCAAATCAATTTGGGTGAATTCCGGTTGACGGTCAGCGCGAAGATCTTCGTCGCGGAAACAACGAGCTAATTGGAAATACCGATCAAACCCGGCCACCATTGATAATTGCTTATAAAGCTGGGGCGACTGCGGCAATGCATAAAACTCGCCCTTATGCACACGGGACGGTACCAAAAAGTCACGCGCGCCCTCCGGCGTAGAACGCACCAAAATCGGCGTTTCCAACTCCACAAAGCCTTGCGAATCAAAATAATCACGCGTTGCCTTCGCAATTTTGTGCCGCAACAACAAATTTCGTTGCAAATCAGGACGGCGCAAATCCAAATACCGATATTTTAGGCGCATCGCTTCCGCCGTATTGGAATTTTCCACAATCTCAAACGGTGTGGTTTCCGCTTTATTGAGAACACGAAGTTCTCGAACCGCAATTTCCACCTCACCCGTGGGGATTTCGTTATTGATGGATGAACGCACACGAACCGTACCGGTGGCGGCGAGTACATACTCACCGCGTACCGTAAACGCTTTATCAAAGACCTCGCGTGCGGTGTTATCGTCAAACGCCAGTTGTACGATACCCGTACGGTCGCGCAAATCAATAAAAATCAATTGACCAAGATCGCGCTGACGCTGCACCCAACCGAATACGGTAGCGGTTTCACCCGCGTGTTCTTTGCGGAATTCGCCGCAGTAACGGGTGCGTTTCATGCCTTTTATGGTTTCCATTTACATATCTCCTAACAGCTGAGCAACATCGGCAAACTGCCGATCCAGCGATTTGTTATACAGGACGGTGTACAACCCATCATCCAATTCGACATCCGTAATTTCACCCGTTGTCATATCTTTAAGTTTAGCTTTTCCCGACTCGAGTTCGGTATCCCCGACCACGATCGTATAAAGTGCGTGCAGTTTGTCAGCGTACTTCAGCTGCGCTTTAAGACCTCTGCCAACGGTATCACATTCTACCGCTACGCCGCCTTCACGCAACTGATTGGCAAGTGCAAAACAACGCTTTGCCGCCTCTTCGCCCATAGAGGCGAGATACAGGTCACAAGAGGGTGCTTTCGGGATGGGAGCATTCTGTGCGTGTAAGACCATCAATAATCGCTCAAGCCCCATACCAAACCCGAGTGACGGCAAATGCGGACCACCAAGTTCCTCACACAAACCGTCGTATCGACCGCCGCCGCACACCACAGCTTGCGCGCCCAACGCATCTGATACAAATTCAAACACGGTACGCGTATAATAGTCAAGACCGCGCACAATGTGCGGATCCAAGGAAAAATCAATGTCAGCCGCAGTTAAAAACTCTTTCACTTTTTCGAAATGATCGCGGCAATCGTCACATAAATAGTCCACAATCACGGGAGCATCCGCCGCAATTTTGGAACAAACGGGGGATTTGCAATCCAAAATACGCATGGGATTACGCCCTAAACGGTCACGGCAGGTTTCGCAAAGCTCCTCCTGACGGTTGGCAAAATAAGCAGTCAGCGCTTCGTGGTATGCTTTGCGGCATTCCGGACAACCGATAGAGTTAATGTGCAAGGAAACGCCTTGAACACCCAATGCTTTGAACACATTATGCGCGACGGCTATCACCTCCGCGTCCGCCATCGGTGACGCGGTACCGAAACACTCAATACCAAACTGATGAAACTCGCGCAAACGGCCCGCCTGCGGCTTTTCATACCGATAACAAGAGGTCAGATACGATGCCTTGATGGGCAACGCTTCGTTGTGAAGACCGTGCTCCAAAAGCAGCCGCATAGCACCCGCCGTGCCTTCCGGTCGCAGAGTAATAGAGCGGCCGCCTTTATCCTCAAATGTATACATTTCTTTTTGCACAACATCCGTGGTTTCCCCCACCGAGCGCTGAAACAACTCGGTGTGTTCAAATACGGGTGTGCGGATTTCACGGTAACCATGGTCGCGCGCCACTTGCAATACGGTGCGCTCTACATATTGCCATTCATGACTGTCTGCGGGCAACACATCTTGTGTGCCGCGAATCGCTTTGGTGATCAGTCCCATACTGTTTATCGTTCCTTTATTTCGTACTGTTAGACGGGTTGACAATGTTTCGCCAATCTAAGTCGCCGCGCTCCAAGCCGTGTATCAACACCTCGGCAGAAGCAATATTGGTAGCGACGGGGATATTACGCATATCACAAAGCCTGAACATATCGTTTTCATTGGCTTCGTGTTCTTTAACCGTCATGGGGTCGCGGAAAAACAAAAGTAAATCAATTTCATCGCAGGAAATGCGCGCGGCAATTTGTTGCGATCCCCCTTGAACGCCACTTAAATAGCGGGTTATCTGTAAGCCTGTTGCCTCGGACACCATTTTGCCCGTCGTACCCGTAGCACATAGATTGTGGCGGCTGAGAATACCGCAATATGCGATACAAAACTGTACCATGAGTTCTTTTTTAGCATCGTGTGCGATCAACGCAATGTTCATGTATTCCTCTCCTTTGCACGCTATGCCTGCATACGCCGCAGATCAGCCAGCAGAATATCCTCTCCGAGATAACGAGCCGCGATATTGGCAAAACATGTGCCGGCATTGGAATCAACCGGCAACGGTTTTCCGTACGCATTCGCGACCGCAACCTCTTCATCCTCAGGTAAAACACCAATCAGTTGCAATGCCGCCGTATCAATCAATTCGTCGATATCAGGCATTTTACCGCGCAAAATAGGTTCTGAACGCAGGCGGTTAATAATCAAACGCGCCGGTATCTCCCGTTTTCGCAACAGTCGCGCGATAATCTGTGCATCTCTGGCACACACCATATCGGGTGTGGTAACAACAAAAGCACGGTCAGCACCGGCAACCGCGGTTTCAAATCCACGACCGATACCGGCGGGGCAGTCCACGATCACCTCGTCATAATAACGCGAAAAACCGCGGCAAAGCCGTGCCATATCCTCAGGTGAAGCCAGCTTTTCCAGATCCACAGGAGCCGGAAGCACAAATACATCCGGGCAGATCGGTGAGGGATAAATCGCGCCGGCAGGCTGACAGGCGCCTGCAAGAACATCAGCGATATCGTATACCGCCGTACCAGCAATCCCCAGCATGACATCCAGACTGCGCAAACCGGCATCCCCGTCCACAAGCAGAACGCGGCGGCCGCGGCGTGCCAATGCACAGCCCAAACCCGCTGAAACGGTTGATTTACCCGCACCGCCTTTGCCGGATGTGACAACTGAAATCATACTTTCACCCCCATTTTGAGTTAGTATATCACAAAACTGCTTTCATGTAAACAATTTGTCCTTGCTTTTTTTAAAAAAACTGGTATAATATCCTTGTTAAACGCATTGACGGAGAGAGTACGCAGACTATCCGGCACAACAGAGAGAGTCGTCACTGGCTGAAAACGACTTGGCTCGGCCTTTGCGGAAGTTCACTCCCGAGCGGCAACGCTGATTCCCGCAACGGGCGGTAGGTGTTGACGGAGTCCTCCGTTATCGGTCGTGTGAGTGTCCGTTTTTTATCAAACGGAAATGTGGGTGGTACCGCGGAGTTATCTTCGTCCCTGTTTTGAGGGACGAAGTTTTTTTATTTTCAGGAGGTTTGTATGAAAGAAAAATTGGGAGCCTTGCGCCAAAAGGCACTTGGCGAATTGGAAATGCTGGAAACGCCCAAAGAACTCGAAGAGTTCCGTGTGCGTTTGTTAGGTAAAAAAGGTGAAGTAACTGAACTTTTGCGCGGGATGGGTGCGTTGCCTGCTGAGGAACGCCCGAAAATGGGCCAACTAATCAATCAGTTGCGCGGTGAACTGGAAACCGCACTCAAAGAGCGTGAGGAAACCATGACGGCTCTTCTCAAAGAAAAACGCCTGAAAGACGAAACATTGGATGTTACCTTACCGGGTGTTAAAGCAAAAGAAGGTGGCCTTCATCCGCTGAATATTGTTTTGAATGATCTGATTGACATTTTTCAGTCAATGGGGTTTGATGTGGTAGACGGTCCTGAGGTAGAGACAGAGCACTACTGCTTTGAAGCGCTGAATGTGCCAAAAGACCATCCGGCGCGCGATATGCAAGACACCTTTTATTTGGCGGAAAATCTGCTGCTTCGCACACAGACTTCGGCAGCACAAGCTCGCACCATGGAACAGCGCAAACCTCCCATCCGTATCATTTGCCCGGGCCGCGTGTTCCGCGCCGACGAAGTAGACGCCACTCACTCCCCCGTCTTCCATCAAGTGGAGGGCTTGGTTGTGGATAAGGGGATCACCTTGTGCGATTTAAAGGGCGTTTTGGAACAGTTCGCCCATGAGATATACGGACCTGAAACCGAAGTGAAATTCCGTCCGTCTTTCTTCCCGTTCACGGAACCGAGCGTTGAGGTTGATGTGACCTGCTCCGAATGTGGCGGCAAAGGATGCCGTGTGTGTAAAGGAACCGGCTGGATTGAAATTCTCGGCGCAGGTATGGTACATCCGCGCGTGCTTGCGGGCTGTGGCATTGACCCCGAAGAATATACCGGTTTCGCATTCGGCATCGGTTTGGATCGCCTGACCACCACTCGTTATAAAATCAGCGATATCCGTCTGCTGTTTGAAAACGACCAGCGATTCTTGGAACAGTTTTAAGGAGGGACCGACAGATGAAAATTTCATTAAACTGGCTTAAACGCTATGTTGATATTACGGTTCCCGTCGAGGAACTGTGCGACAAAATGATTCTAAGCGGCTTTGAAGTCGAAAGCATTGAAGACTTATCCGCCACCATGTCGAATGTTGTGGCGGCGCGTATTTTGAAACTGGAGAAACATCCTGATGCCGATAAATTGCAGATTTGTCAGATGGATGTAGGCGGTACTGAACCGATTCAGATCATCACCGGTGCTCAAAATGTCTTTGAGGGCGCGTTAGTGCCCGCAGCACTACACGATTCCAAATTGCCCAACGGCATGCACATTAAACGCGGCAAACTGCGCGGTCTGCCGTCCGACGGTATGCTGTGCTCCGGCGAAGAACTCTGTTTGAAAGAAACCGATTACCCCGGTGCTGAGGTGTACGGGATTCTCATTCTGAAAGAAGATGTCCCCGCCGGTACGGATATGCGCGACATTCTGCATCTCAACGATGTGGTCATTGATTTCAAGATCACCGCCAACCGTCCCGATTGCCAGAGTGTGCTCGGGGTTGCCCGTGAGATTGCCGTGGCACTCAAGCAAGAATTTCACGCTCCCGCCCCCACCTATACAACGGTAGGCGGCGACATTAAGGACTACATCAACATCACCGTAAAAGACTATGACCTATGCCCGCGTTACATGGGGCGTATCGTTCGCAATCTCCGCATTAAGTCCTCGCCCGATTGGATAAAGGATTGCCTGCGCACCGCCGGTATGCGGCCTATTAACAATATTGTGGATATCACCAACTTCGTCATGCTGGAAACGGGACAACCGATGCATGCGTTTGATCTGCGAGATATTCGCGGCAAACAAATTATCGTGCGCACGGCGGGCGACGGTGAAACCATCACCACATTAGATGGCAAGGCACACACCTTGACATCGGATATGCTGGTTATTGCAGACGGCGAAAACCCCTCCTGTGTTGCCGGTATCATGGGCGGCCTGAACAGTGAGATCAAAGACGATACCACCGACCTTCTGTTTGAGTGTGCAAAATTCCGCCGTGACAGCGTCCGCCGTACGGCACGAACGCTCGGTATGCGTACCGAGTCTTCGGCTCGGTTTGAAAAAGGTGTGGATATCGGCGGCGTGGAATACGCCATGAATCGTGCGCTTCAACTCATTGAAGAATTGGATGCAGGTGATATTGTGGACGGTGTGTTGGACCGCCATGAGGAACTGCCCGCTCCCCGCGTCTTGAATGTCACCACCGCCGGCATCAACGCTTTACTCGGTGTGAATGTGCCCGACGAAACAATCGTGGATATTCTCAACCGCTTGGAAATCGTCACGACGCTCGACAACGGTATGCTGACCTGTACGGTACCGTCTTTCCGCGACGATATTGAGGGGCGTGCCGATTTGGCGGAAGAAGTCATGCGTGTATACGGTTATGACCATATCGTATCCACCCCCATGACCGGTTCCATCGTGCGTGGTAAAATCCTACCGGAACGCCGCCACACCAACCGTATTAAAGAAGTCTTGATGGCACACGGCATGCAGGAAATTTCCACCTATTCGTTTATCAGCGGCAAGGCATTGGATTCGCTTTCTCTACCCGAAAACGATGCTCGCCGTCAGGTCGTCACCTTGCTCAACCCGCTTGGTGAAGAATACTCGGTTATGCGTTCCCAACTAATTACCAGTATGTTGACGGTACTTGCCACCAACCTGAACCGCAAAAACGAGTCTGTTCGTTTCTTTGAGGTCAGCAAGCTGTTCCGTCCTTTCGCATTGCCGCTGACTGAACAACCGGAAGAAATACCGGCTTTGTCACTCGGTTTGTATGGCAAAGAAGAAAGCTTCTTCACACTCAAAGGGATTATCGAAAGCTTGCTTGCAAACTTTGGTATTGACGCAGACTATACACGCAGTACTGAACCCTATCTGCACCCCGGCCGTCAAGCCGCTGTGAATGTAGAGGGAGAAATAATCGGCACCTTTGGTGAAGTTCACCCCGACACCACCGCTAATTATGATTTGGATGCTCGTGTCTATGTCGCCGAAATACGGTTGCAACCGTTGTTTACTGCTATCGAGCGCGTGCGTGTACTATACAAGCCTCTGCCCCGCTTCCCGGCGGTGGAACGCGATCTGGCGCTTTTATGCGACGAGGCGTTGCCGGTCGCAGAAATTCAAAAAACCATTGCTAAAGCGGGCGGAAAACTGCTGGAAACGGTTACACTCTTTGATGTGTATCAAGGTGCACAGATTGCCGATGGCAAGAAAAGTGTGGCGTTCAGTTTGTACTTCCGTTCGGCTGACGGAACCTTGTCGGATTCCGATATTGATCCTCTGCTCAACAAGATTTTTGCGCGTTTAGAGGAAAAAGGTTGCACACTTCGTTCATAATACTTGCAATTTTTAAAAGGATAGCGTATACTAATAATTAAGTTACTTGGATGGGAGGAATCCGAATGTTAGATAAAACCATGACTTTCTCGGTGAACGAGGATAAAGACCAACAGATGAAGCAGGTACTCACAGCTGTTTATGACGCCTTGCGTGAGAAAGGATACAATCCGATCAATCAGATTGTCGGCTATATTCTGTCTGAGGATCCCACCTATATCACCACACACAACAATGCGCGCAGTCTGATTCGCAAGATTGACCGCGACGAATTGTTGCGTGCCATGGTACGCTCTTATCTCAACGATTAAGAAACGAGGAAAAACCAATCATGCCTGAAAAGCAAGAACAACTGCTCACTTACAAAGGTAAACCGCTTGTGCGCAGCGGAAATGTCCTGTATTATGGAGATATGGCAGAAAAATGCGTCGTTGTACTGCAAGTTCTGACCACCAAAACCGTCGGCGATATGACGGTGGCAGATAAGATCCAAGTTCAGTTGCTGCTAACGGATCCGGAAGTCCGCTTAAAAGATCGCATTCTAAAGAAAAGCGAGAAAAACGGCTTGTATAATGCCATGGATATCGGCAGTATCTGGCTGGAACGCGCACTCGCAGAAAACTAAAAAAGAGCGCCGACTTCTTGTCGGTGCTCTTTTTTATGGTTTGCAAGTACCGCATGGGCTATACCCCA